>NZ_JBEXJI010000006.1:0-374897 GCF_040609015.1 Nocardia sp. NPDC004860
GCACTAGCCATCAGAGCCGCCTGTCATCAAACCAGCCATCCTGAAGTAGACCGATATCCCGAAGTTGACCGACATCACAGTTCGAACAGCACTCGAAGGATGGGTGAACCGTACCACCCGGCTGCGTGCTGCCAGTCGATTCGAGCATTCGACCCGTCCTCCTTCGCAATTCGCTGGTTAACTGTCCAGTTCTGCCCCGCTAGGACAGACATATCAGACCTGAATTCAAACCGCCGGGTTCTATAACCCCTTGCCGCTCGGCCATTCCGACGCCAGCTGGGGTTCGGCCTCCAAATGAGTGAGGCCGTTCCAGCACAGGTTCACCAGATGCGCGGCCACCACTTCCTTGGATGGCTGGCGCTCGTCCAGCCACCAGGTCGCCGCCGTCGCAACCATTCCCACCAGCGCCTGCCCGTACAGCGTCGCCAGCGTCGGATCCAGCCCGCGGCGCTCGAAATCCCCGGCCAGAATGTGGGCCACCTGATTCACGGCCTCGTTCAGCAGACTCGAGTAGGTGCCCTCCGCGGCCGACACCGGCTGATCCCGCATGAGGATCCGGAAGCCGTCGGTGCGCTCCTCCATATAGGTGAGCAACGCCAGCGCCACCTGCTCGAGCCGCACCCGCGAACGGTTCTGGGTGAGCGAGGAGGTGATCATCTCCAGCAGCGTCGACATCTCCCGGTCGACCACCACGGCGTAGAGCCCCTCCTTGCCGCCGAAGTGCTCGTACACCACCGGTTTCGACACCTGGGCCCGCGCCGCGATCTCCTCGATCGAGGTGGCGTCGTACCCCCGCTCCGCGAACAGCGCCCGGCCGATCTCGATGAGCTGCTGGCGGCGCTGAGTGCCGGTCATGCGCGCCCGCGCGGGCCGACTGCCCTCACCGCCCGTCATCGCTACCGCCTCCCTACTCCGCCGTCAGACCGCTCATAACTGTTCCAGACTCTCCAGGAGAATGCGGCCAGGGGGCACTCGCCGTCCGTATTCGCCAACGTAACAACTGATTTGTCTCGATCGAGGTAACTCCTGGGGTACGGGGTCAGTCCGTTGCGTCGTAACCGCCGGTCCGCGACGCGAACCGGCCCCGCACGTGACTCGTCGGCAAGAAACACGGAGAGGCGGGGGAGCACGGTTCGACGTAGGGGCGTACTTCATGCGAGGATCAGACCCGCATGAAGCGCCAATCCGCCGTGGTGTAATGGCAGCACAACTGATTTTGGTTCAGTTTGTCCAGGTTCGAGTCCTGGCGGCGGAGCTCACGAGCAGGGTCGATATGGTGGGCCCCGCACAGAATCGCTGACCACGCTGTGGGTGCTGACCCACTGTGGCCCAGCACAACCTGACTCAGCACACGATGACCGGCAGCCGAGGGAGATCCATGCCACAGCAGACCGCCGTCGTCGTTCTCGCCGCCGGAGCCGGAACCCGAATGCGGTCCAAGACACCCAAGGTGTTGCACCCGCTTGCCGGTCGGAGCATGCTCGCCCACGCACTGCATGCCGCGCACGAGATCGACCCGACGGCGCTCATCACCGTGATCGGTCACGATCGCGAACAGGTCGGCGACGCGGTCGGCAAGGTGGGAGCCGAACTGGGCCGCCAGATCACCCTCGCGGTGCAGGAGGAACAGCGCGGTACCGGGCACGCCGTGCAGTGCGCGCTCACCTCGCTGCCGGAGAACTTCGACGGCGACGTCCTCGTCACCTACGCCGACGTGCCACTGCTGGACGGTCACACCCTGCACGCGCTGCTCGACGAGCACCGCAGCTACTCCGACGGATCCGCAGTCACCGTACTGACTTTCGAGCCCGAGGACCCGAACGGCTACGGCCGCATCGTGCGCGACGCCCAGGGGCACGTGCTGGAGATCGTCGAGCACGCCGACGCCAGCCCGGCCCAGGCGGCCATCACCGAGGTCAACTCCGGCGTCTACGTCTTCGACGCGGCCGTGCTGCGAATCATGATCTCGCGCATCGATACCGCCAACGCCCGCCACGAGCTGTACCTCACCGACGTGCTCAAGCTGGCCCGCGAGGCCGGACATCCGGTGCACGGCGCGCGGCTGATCGATTCCGCCAAGGTCACCGGCGTGAACGACCGGGTGCAGCTGGCCGGCGCGGCCCGCACCCTCAACCGCTACATCCTCGAACGGCACATGCGCGCCGGGGTCACCATCATCGATCCGGGCAGCACCTGGATCGACAGCAATGTGATGATCGGCCGCGACGCCGTCATCCGGCCGGGCGTACAACTGTTGGGCGACACCGTGATCGGCGAGGACGCCGAGATCGGACCGGACTGCACGCTCACCGACGTGACCGTCGGCGACGGCGCCAGGGTGGTGCGCACGCACGGCGAGAAGTCGAGCATCGGCCCGGGCGCGAGCGTCGGCCCCTTCGCCTATCTGCGGCCCGGCACCTCGCTCGGCGCTGAGGGCAAGATCGGCGGCTTCGTCGAGACCAAGAACGCCACCATCGGTGCGCACTCCAAGGTCCCGCACCTCACCTATGTCGGCGACGCCACCATCGGCGAGTACAGCAATATCGGCGCGTCCAGCGTTTTCGTCAATTACGACGGGGTCAAGAAGCACCACACCACCGTCGGCTCGCACGTGCGCACGGGCAGCGACACCATGTTCGTCGCGCCGGTCACCGTGGGTGACGGCGCGTATTCGGCGGCGGGTACTGTACTGCGCAGAAGCGTTCCCCCGGGAGCGCTCGCGGTGTCGGGTGGAGCACAACGCAACATTGAAGGCTGGGTGCAGCGCAATCGCCCCGGCACCGATGCAGCCCGCGCGGCCGAAGCGGCGCTCGCGGCTCTCCCGGATCCGCCGGGAACCACCGAGATATCCAACGAGCAAAAGGATGGCGAACGTCAGTGACCGCGTTCTCTACCGATAACCAGAAGAATCTGATGCTGTTCTCGGGGCGCGCTCATCCTGAGCTCGCCGAGGCGGTGGCCAAGGAACTCAACGTTCACGTCACTCCCCAGACCGCGCGCGACTTCGCAAACGGTGAGACCTTCGTCCGGTTCGAGGAATCGGTGCGCGGCTCCGACGCTTTCGTGCTGCAGAGCTTCCCCGCCCCGCTGAACCAGTGGGTCATGGAGCACCTGATCATGATCGACGCGCTCAAGCGCGGTTCGGCCAAGCGCATCACCTCGGTGCTGCCCTTCTACCCCTACGCCCGTCAGGACAAGAAGCACCGCGGCCGCGAGCCGATCTCGGCCCGCCTGATCGCGGACCTGCTCAAGACCGCGGGCGCGGACCGCATCATCACCATCGACCTGCACACCGATCAGATCCAGGGCTTCTTCGACGGCCCGGTCGATCACATGCACGCGCAGGTGCAGCTGGCCGAGCACATCCGCAACAACTACGACCTGTCCAACATCACGGTCGTCTCCCCCGACGCCGGCCGCGTGAAGGTCGCCGAGAAGTGGGCCAACTCGCTGGCGGACGCGCCGATGGCGTTCATCCACAAGACCCGCGACCCGCTGGTCCCCAACCAGACCGTCTCCAACCGCGTGGTCGGTGAGGTCGAGGGCCGCACCTGCATCCTGATCGACGACATGATCGACACCGGTGGCACCATCGCCGGCGCGGTCAAGGTGCTCAAGCAGACCGGCGCGGGCGACGTGGTCATCGCCGCCACCCACGGCATCCTGTCCGACCCGGCCGCCGAGCGTCTGGCCAGCTGCGGGGCCAAGGAGGTCGTGGTGACCAACACCCTGCCGATCGACGAGGCCAAGAAGTTCCCGACGCTGACCGTGCTGTCGATCGCCCCGCTGCTGGCGCAGACCATCCGCGAGGTCTTCGAAAACGGTTCCGTCACCGGCCTTTTCAACGGGAACGCATAACCGGAACTCTCGTAGGCTCTCAGGGGCTCCGCCCCTGAACCCAACGGCAACCGGGGCTCTGCCCCGAACCCACCGGGGCGGCCATCACCATCGCTTCAACGAGCGCCCCTCCCACTTCCGGGAGGGGCGCTTTTGCGTGAAATGGGGGCGACAATGGATGTCCGTTTCTGCAGGTAAGCGGTAGCGTTGGATCGAACTCAGGGTTGCTACTGGTGCGCTGACTGCGCGGAGAGGTGGTGCCGAATGGCCGGCCGGCCCGACGAGGACGATGCCCGTCTGATGGACGAGATCTTCGACACCGATCAGGTCTTCGACAGCGATGTCGACAACCTCGACTACGACCTGGGCGACGACGATCAGGAGGACGAGATCCGCGAGTACACGCGGTTCATCACCGATCCGCCCGAGGACCTCGTCATCCGCGATCGCGAGAGCGACGACACCGGCAGGCTCGGCATCGGAGCCGAACTCGACCAGGAGTGGAGCCGCCGGCGGCAGCGCGAGGAGTTCGTGGCCGAGGACGACCGGCCCGCGGAGGTCGCCGCCATGGACATCGTGGAGGAACTCGGCGATTAGGACTGTTGCGTAGCACGCCCCGCAGAGGGATATCCCTGAAGACGCACACCACGATCGAGGAGGGCGCGATGAGCACGCCGCCGCACGAGCCCGGCAAGCCGTCGGACGAATCCGGCACCGGACCGGCCGACATGTTCAAGAAGGAACCCGACACGCCAGCGGCGGACACGCCGGAAAACGTCTCGAAGGCACGGCCCACCGAGGAACCGCCCGCGGACGACATCACCTTCCGGTACATCCCGGGCACTCCCCCGCCTCCCGGTCAGCCCGACCCCACGCAGTTCAATCCGGCCGCGCAGTCCGAGCCTCCACCGGCCCAGCCGCAGTACCCGGCGGGCGGGATGTACGGATACCCGCCACACGGCGATCAGCCACCGGGCGCCTACCCGGGCGGCGGGTTTCCGCCCTACCCGAACGCTCCCTACCCTCAGGGTTCGCAGCCTTCTCACCCCCAGGGTGCGCAGCCGCCGTACCCGCAGCAGTTCGGACCCGGTCAGGAGTCCTACGGTCGGCAGCAGCCGTACGGTCAGCAGCCCTATGGGCAGCCGTATCAGCCGTATCCCGGTGGCGCGAATTTCGGTGCGCCGCCACCGCGCAGCGGGCCGCAGACCTTCTCGATCATCGGATTCGTCTGTGCGGTCATCGCGCTCATCTTCTGCCCACCGCTGTTCGGCATCGCAGGCATCGTGCTCGGCGTGATCGGGCACAGCAAGGGCGAGCCGCTGGGCAAGTGGGCCGCGGTCGCCTCCGGGGTGGCGCTGGTGCTGGGCATCATCATCGGGGTCGCGATCTACGGCTCCGGGGTCATGCCGAACACTGATTGACATGACCGCATTCACCGGATTCCCGCTCGCCGGACTCGACTTCTACGAGGATCTGGAAGCCGACAACAGCAAGACCTTCTGGAACGCCCACAAGCAGGTATGGGAGGAGTCCGTCCGGGATCCGATGAAAGCGCTTGTCGCCGAGCTGGAACCGGACTTCGGCGAGGCCAAGATCTTCCGGCCGTACCGGGATGTGCGCTTCGCCAAGGACAAGTCGCCCTACAAGAACCATCAGGGCGCGGTGGTGTACAGCGCGCAGTACTCCGGCTGGTACGTCCAGATCAGCGCGGCCGGACTGCGAGTGGGGGGCGGCATGTACGCCGCCGAGAGCGCCCAGCTGGCCGCGTTGCGGGCCGCCATCGACGACGAGGTGCGCGGGAGGGAGCTGGAAGGGCTGATCGCACAGCTCGTCTCGGCCGGATACCAGATCGGCGGGGACAGACTGGCGACCAAACCCAAGGGCTACGACATCGATCACCCGCGCATCGAGCTGCTGCGGCACAAATCCCTCACCGCCGGAAGAGATTTCGGCGCACCCAAGTGGCTGAGTACCCCGCGCGCCGGCCGGGAGGTCCGGGCGGCGTGGGAGGAGATGCGGCCGCTCATCGAGTGGCTGGCGGCGGTGACGGCGCAAAAGTAGCCGCCACCGCCCGCACTCCTACCTGCGCTCGGTGAGCACCCTGCCTACCTGCGCTCGGCAAGCACCAGGGCGAACCGCTCGGCGGGATCGGTCCACACCCGCTCGGTGGTGAAACCGGCTGCGTCCAGTTCGCTTTCGAGAACCTCGCGGCGGAACTTGGCGGAGATCTCGGTGCGCAGCTGCTCGCCCGCCGCGAAATCGACGGTCAGGTCGAGCGCCGGGATGTGGACGGCCATGGCCTCGGTGGCCTCGAGGCGCATTTCGATCCACTCCCGCTCGGCGTCCCAGATCGCGACGTGCCGGAACTTCTCCGGTTCGAAGTTCGCGCCCAGCCGGGCGTTCAGGACATGCAGCACATTGCGATTGAATTCCGCGGTGACACCCGCGGCGTCGTCATAGGCGGGAACCAGGACCGCCGGGTCGATGACCAGGCCCGCGCCGAGCAGCAGCTGCTCGCCCGGTTCCAGGACATCCCGGATGCCGCCGAGGAATTCGGCGCGCTCGGCGGGGATCAGGTTGCCGATGGTGCCGCCCAGGAAGGCGACCATCCGGCGGCCGCCGCCGGGCAGATTGTCGAGGGTGGCGGTGAAATCACTGACCACGCCGTGCACGCCCAGGCCGGGGAACTCCGCGGCCACCTCGTCCGCCGCCATCCGCAGCGCCGAGACCGAGACATCCTGCGGCACATAGCTCTTCAGCGGACCCTCGGCCTTCAGTGCGTTGAGCAGCAGCCGGGTCTTGGCCGCCGAGCCCGCGCCGAGCTCGACCAGCACCTCGGCCTGCGCGGTCCGCGCGATCTCGCCGACCACCCGTTCCAGCAGGGCCCGCTCGGTGCGGGTCGGGTAGTACTCGGGCAGCTCGGTGATCTTCTCGAACAGCTCGCTGCCACGCGCGTCGTAGAACCACTTGGGCGGCAACCACTTCGGTTCCGCGGTCAGCCCCTGTCGCACGTCCGCGCGCAGGGCGGTCGTCAAATCCTCGTCGGTCAGATGAATTTCCAGCGTAGCCGCAGTCATGAGCCAGCCTTTCCGATCTCGATATCCAGTGGTTCCACCGACACCCGCCCGTCCCGCACGCTCAGCAGCTGCCGATCGGCAATCGGCCGCCACCGCGGATCGTCATCGAACGGTTCCGAGGCCACCAACACGAACCCGTCGGTCTCCAACACCGACAAAGAGTGATGCCACGTCGTCCCCCAAATCCCCGCCCCATCCCCCATCAGCAAGTTCAACCGCGCGCGGGGCGACCGCGCCAGCACCGCCGCCATCACCAGCCGCAGTACCTCCCCCGGATCTCTCGCCCCCGCACCGTGGAACGCCGCGCCGGCCGAGCCGTTCGTGGCCGACCCCCAGGTCCGAACCTCGGGCGCCGCACCGGAAGCCGAGGTGACACTGATCGACGACCGGGACGTCACCGTCGCGCCGAAACTCCGCGATTCGCCGATGCCCGAATGCGCGACGCCCGCAGTGGTGTCGCCGCCACCGCCGAGCAGCCCACGCAGGATCACCCACAGGGCGGCGGAGTCGGTCAGGGATTCTGCCTCCAGGAGCGGTGGCGAATCGAATTCGGCGGCAACCGCACTCAGGGCCCGCCGCCAGTCGGGGATCGCGCCGTTGTGGCTGAAGGCCCAGCGGCCGTGGGTGAACGGGGCGCAGGCTGCTCGCTCCACCGGCATTCCCACTGTGGCGGAACGGATTGCGGCCAGTACTGCTCCGGACCGGATCTGCGGCAACACCTCGTCGACCGCCGGATCCGTCCAGATCGGTGCCGCATTGCGATACCGGCTGACCACCGGACCCGTGCCCGGGGCACCGGCTCCGGCCTGATCCGCCGGAACGCCGGCGGTTTCCGCCGCAGCCCGGATATCCGCCGCCGTGCCGCCGTGCCAGATGACGCCGGGCCCGTGGTCGGGAGCGGCGGCATCGGGGTGGTGCCACCAGGCGACGCCGAAACCGTCGGCGTTGATGGTGCCGCCGCCGCGCATGTCGCGCGGGGCCCAGGATTGGGTGCGCAGGGAATTCGGGCCCCGGGTCAGGAGCACCCCTACCGGGGTGGGTGGGCCCAGGTAGGCGAGGTGACGGCACATCAGCGCTCGTCCGATCTCAGGTCCCGGGCGAGGCGGAACCCGGCGAAGATCTGGCGGCGGATCGGGTGATCCCAGTTCCGGAAGGTGCCGCGGGAGGCGACCTGGTCGGCACCGAAGGAACCACCGCGCAGGACGCGGTAGTCGCCGCCGAAGAAGACCTCGGAGTATTCCCGGTAGGGGAAGGCACGGAAGCCGGGGTAGGCCTCGAAACCTGAAGCGGTCCACTCCCAGACATCGCCGATCAGCTGATGGACACCGACCGGGGACGCCCCCGCGGGGTAGGCCCCGACATCGGCCGGTTCCAGGTGGCGCTGGCCGAGATTCGCCAGGGCCTCGGTGGGATCGATATCGCCCCAGGGATATCGGCGGGAGCGGCCGGTGGCCGGATCGAAGCGGGCGGCCTTCTCCCATTCCGCCTCGGTGGGCAGGCGCTTGCCCGCCCAGTTCGCGTAGGCCTCGGCCTCGAACCAGCAGACGTGCACCACCGGCTGGTGGGCGCGCAGCGGCTGCATGGTGCCGAAAACCCTACGCCACCAACGACCCCCGGCGTCCTGCTCCCAGAACTGGGGCGCGGTCAGCCCCGCCTCCACGCGGTGCGCCCAGCCGCGCTCGGACCACAGCTCGGGCCGCTCGTAGCCGCCGTCGTCGACGAAGGCCAGATACTGCTCGTTGGTGATGGGCGCGGCGTCGATGGCGAAGGCGCCGACGTGCACCGGGTGCGCGGGCCGCTCGTTGTCCAGGGCCCAGGGATCGGAATCGGTGCCCATGATGAATTCGCCTGCGGGAACGACGACTTCACCGGTGACCGCCACCCGCGCGGCGGGCGTGGGCGGCGCGGACAGCACCGCTTCGCCGGTCCGCAGCTGGTGAGTGGCGAGCATGGTCTCGTCGTGCTGCTGCTCGTGCTGGGCGATCATGCCGAAGGCGAAACCGTCGTGGACCAGGTCATTGCCGTGTAAGGGGCTGCGGTCCAGCACATCCCACACCTTGTCCCGCACGGTGCCGACATAGTCGCGGGCCTGCGCCGGATCCAGCAGCGGCAGCGCGGGCCGGTCCGCCCGCGCGTGCCGGAAGGCGTCGTAGAGGTGATCGATGTCCTGCCGCACGGGTTCCCGCCCGCCCACATCGCGCACCAGCCAGAGTTCCTCCTGGTTGCCGATGTGTGCGAGATCCCAGACCAGCGGGCTCATCAGCCGCGAGTGCTGCGCGACCAGTTCGGCCTCGTCGACGCACTCGGTCAGTCCGATGGTCCGCCGGCGCGCCCGCTCGAGCGCGTCCGCGATTCGTCCGCGCAACGCCTCGGTCTCCGCCCGATCCGAACCCGGCAGATGCTGAACAGTCATGAGAGAACTTCCGATTCTGTCGGGGTGCGGCCGCTGCGACATCGGTCGGCGGCGGCAGCCAATTCCTTGGCCGCCTCGGGAGTGGCGGCATGCGCGGTGGCCAGGTCGAGCAGGGCGACCGCGGCTGCCCGCAGCTCCGCGTCGGCCAGCCCGCGCCGGGCGGATTCGGACCAGAGATCCGCGGTGGAGGCGGCCAGAGCCGTTGCCTCCGTAATGGTTCCGGGATCGGACAGCAGCGCGTCGATGGCATGCACCGGCACCGACCACCCGTCGCCCGGCTGCGTGTCGAGGTAGCGGACCTCGAGGTGACCGGCCGCGCGGACCGGCGGGAACAGGGTGGTGAGGTGATAGTCCAGATCCGCCCGGTCCGGGCGGCGACCGATCTCCTCGTCCAGCGCCCCGCACAGCCAGTCGGCGAAGGTGGCCCCCGGCGGGGCCGACCAGTCACCGGCCTGCGGGTCCAGCGACCGCACGCACAGCAGCGGCACGTCCAGCGCCCAGCGCGCGTACCCGGTGATCGGGTCGGTCCAGTCGTGCACGGGCGGCCGGGTGCGGAGCTGATCGAGCCGCTGCCAGGCCCGCATGCGCTGCGAGGCCCAGTCGCCGGGCGGGGCGGTGTGCAGAGCCGGTGAGCAGGCGAAAGCGGCCAGCAGGGCCGGACCCACGGCGTACAGGACCTGCCAGCGGGCGGCGATCTCGGCGGGATTCGCGCCCGCGTCGACGCTCACCTGGGTGGCGGCGGTATTGCACATCATGAGCGCGCCGAACGGGCCGATGCCGGCGAAGGACCGCTCCATGGCCCGGTAGCGCGGCAACTGCAGCACACGAAGCGGCCGCCGAGTGGCATCGGCGGCGGCGGAAACAGTTCGGATTTCGCGGGATTCGAGCAGCTCCCGCAGGCGTATCGAGTCTGCCCGCAAGCGCTCGCACAGTTCGGCGGCGGTGCCGAACGGGGCACTGGACAGTTCGATCTGACCGCCGGGTTCGAGGGTGACCCGGCTGCCTCCCGGCAACGGAACGGCCGGGGAATCGGGGGAAATGGACCGTGGCGCATACGGTCCGAGAGCATCCGCGAGGACCCTCGGGTCCGGACGCGAGTTGGTCGCCGAAAGTTCACCTTGCGCGGTGAGCCACTCCAGTTCGGCGCCGATGAGCAGCGGTGGGCCCTGTTTGAAACAGACTTTTCCGACGTAAGCCTCGGCGGCGGCACGTGACGTGAATTCGCCGCCCGGCTCCGATTCGGCCAGGCCACTGTGCAGCACATCGGTCGGTGACGCCGTGACAGCCATTGCCAACCTCCGTCTGATGCGGTCGCCGCTGGGGATCGCACGGCGACCCAAACAAGAGTAGCGAGCGACGGTGACAAGAAATCTGACGAAAGGGAGAACGCCTGCAGAGGAACAGCCGATTCCCGATCCTGCTATCAGGGCCGCACCGAGAGCACGATGGCCCCGGCATTGCGGCATTCCTCCAGCTCACGGTGGGCATCCGCGGCCTGTTCCAGCGGATGGCGGGCATGGATCCGGGGCCTCGGCTCACCACGGCCGATGCCCATTCGGCATCGCCGCCGCTACTCGGCATCGCCGCCGCTACTCGGCGTCGGATGCGGAAGCTGGGCCGTCGCGCCGGCCCCGGTTCGCCGACCGCACGGGCGCGGCGCCGGCGGTCGTGGTCAGCGAGCATCTGCCCGGGCAGGGCGGTGACGCCCTGGCACCGGCCGCCGTGTCGGCGATGTTCATGCCATCCCATCGTGGGATGGCGCGAAAGCGCAGGCGGCGCAACGGGGTAGCGCGGCTCCCCGGTGGGCGCTCGGCGCGGTGGATAGGGTCGAACATGTGAGAGACAACGCCACACTGGACATCGCCCGTCTGCGCGCCGACACGCCGGGGTGCCGGGATCAGGTCTTTCTCGACAGCGCCGGGTCCTCGCTCCCCCCGCGGATCGTCGTCGACACCGCCATCGACCACCTGCGGCGCGAGGCCGAGATCGGTGGCTACCGCGCCGCCAACGAGCGCATCGACGACCTGCACGGCGTCAAGACGGCCATTGCCGAACTGATCAATGCCGACCCGGCCGCGCTGGCCCTCAGCGACAGCGCCAGCCGCTCCTGGAGCGACTTCTTCTACTCGGTCCCGCTGAGCCCCGGCGATCGCATCCTGATCTCCGGCGTGGACTACGGCAGCAATGCCATCGCCGCCCTGCAGCGCGCCCGGCAGACCGGCGCGGTCGTGGAGGCCATTCCCAGCGACGGCAGCGGGCAGCTCGACCTCGACGCCCTGGACGCCATGATCGACGAGCGCGTGAAACTGGTGTCGCTGGTGCATGTTCCGACCAATGGCGGCCTGGTGAACCCGGTCGCCGAGGCCGCCCGCATCGCACACCGGGTCGGTGCGCTGGCGCTGCTGGACGCGTGCCAGTCGGCCGGTCAGCTGCCGCTCGATGTCGCCGAACTCGATGTGGACGCGCTGTCCGCCACCGGCCGCAAGTGGCTGCGGGGCCCGCGTGGCACCGGATTTCTGTATGTGCGGCCCGACCTGGCGCTGAGTCTCGAGCCCGGCCGGCTCGACCTGCACAGCGCCGAGTGGATCGCCCCCGACGACTACGTGCTCTCCCCGGACGCCGGCCGCTTCGAATTCTGGGAATGCTCGGTCGCGAGCCGCCTCGCGCTGGGCGCGGCCGTGCGCTACCTGCTCGACCTGGGTCCGGCGCAGGTGTACGCGGCGATCGCCGCACGCGCCGAGTACCTGCGCAAGGCCCTGCAGGAGATTCCCGGCGTCGAGGTACGCGACCGGGGCATCCAGCACGCGGGCATCGTGTCCTTCACCGTCGACGGCCTGGAACCGGTCCAGGTGCGCGATCGGCTGGCCGCCGAGGCCATCACCGTGACGGTCAGCCACCGCGGCTCCACGCTGCTCGATATGACCGCCAGAGAACTGAACTCGGTGGTCCGTGCCTCCCCGCACTGCTTCGTCGACTACCAGGACCTGGATCGGTTCGTCGGGGCGGTCAGGACCTTCGCCTGACCGCCGCCCAAAACTCCGAAACGGTTAACAGCCCGGACCGGGCGCGGGATCATTTGAGGTGCTGGTTCGGCGTTTGAGGAGTCGATTGTGAGCCGATTCACCGACGAAATGTATGCCACCGCCCGCGTTTCCCGGAGAGGGCTGGTGACCGGTGAACCGGATGCGCCGGTGCGGCACGACTGGGGCCGGATCCATGACATCGCCCGCCGGATGGCCGGCGGCCTGGCCGCCGCCGGGATCGGCGCGGGCGACGCGGTGGGAGTGCTGGCCGGCATGCCGGTGGACATCGCGCCCGCCTGCCAGGCGGTGTGGATGCGCGGCGCCTCGATCACCATGCTGCACCAGCCGACCCCGCGCACCGATCTGCAGGTGTGGGCGCACGACACCGAGACCGTGCTGAGCATGATCCAGGCGCGGGCCGTCATCCTGGGCGCGCCGTTCGAGATCGCGGAACCGCTGCTGCGCGAACGCGGTATCGCGGTGGTGACCATCGCGGCCATGCGCACGGGCGAGCCGATCGAGCCGGTGCCGACCGGCGAGGACGATATCGCCCTGCAGCAGTTGACATCCGGATCCACCGGGTCGCCCAAGGCGGTGCAGATCACGCACGGCAACTTCTTCGTCAACGCCCACGCCATGTTCGATCGGGTGAAATTCCAGCTCGACGACGACGTGATGATCAGCTGGCTGCCGCTGTTCCACGACATGGGCATGGTCGGATTCCTCAGCGTGCCCATGCAATTCGGCGCCGAAGTGGTGTGCGTGACCCCGCTGGACTTCCTGACCCGCCCCATCCTGTGGGCCGAGTTGATCTCGAAGTATCGCGGAACTGTCACCGCCGCACCGAATTTCGCGTATTCGCTGCTGGCCCGCCGATTGCGCAACGCGGCCGACGGTGCGGTCGATCTGAGCTGTGTCCGCTACATGTGGAACGGTGCGGAACCCGTCGAGGCCGACACCATGGACGCCCTCGCCGAGGCTGGAAAACGCTTCGGCCTCAACCCCATGGCCCTCACCCCCGTCTACGGCATGGCCGAGACCACGCTCGCGGTCTCCATCCCCGATCCGGGCCTCGGCCAGGTCCTCGACGTCGTCGACGCCGACCTGCTGGAGGCCCTCGGCAAGGCCGTCCCCATCCGCGATCCGGAACACCATCACGGCGGCGTGCGCCGGCTGCCGACACTCGGCTACCTGGTCGACAACCTCGAGGGCCGGATCGTGGACGCCGAGCGCCGGCCCCTCCCGGTGCGCAGCGTCGGCGTCATCGAATTACGCGGCCCCGCAGTCACATCCGGCTACCTCACGGTGGACGGCTTCCGCGCCGCGCAGGACCCGGAGGGCTGGCTCGACACCGGCGACCTCGGCTACTTCACCGACGACGGGCTGGTGGTGGTGTGCGGCCGCATCAAGGACGTCATCATCATGGCGGGCCGCAATATCTTCCCCACCGATGTCGAGCGAGCGGCCCTGCGCGTCAAGGGAGTTCGCCCCGGCAATGCGGTGGCCGTGCGCCTCGACGCCGGGCAGAAACGCGAAAGCTTCGCCGTCGTGGTCGAATCCAACGATCACCAGAATCGCGAGGAGGTCCACCGCATCGAGCACGACATCGTGCACGCGGTCTTCTCCGAGGTCGGGGTCCGGCCCCGCAGCGTGACCGTTCTCGGCCCCGGCGCGTTGCCCAAGACCTCCTCCGGCAAGCTCCGGCGCTCGGCCACCGCCACCCACCTCGGCTGAGCCGGCCCGGGGGTGGGTCGCGGCACCGGGCTATTCCGTTCCGGCGACCAGGAGTTCGAGGGTCAGCTTCGGCATCTCCTTGGTGATGTACTGCAACCGCCACTTGTCGCTGAACAGCGCGAGCAGCGCACCGTCGGTGCGGGTGAAGACCTCGACACCGCGCTGGCGATTCAGCTCCTCCGCCGATTCCGCATCGGTGCGCCGGGCCAGCTGGTACGGCAGGTGATCGAGCTGGGTCTCGACATTGAACTCGGATTGCATTCGGGCCGTGACGACTTCGAACTGCATGGGACCGACCGCGGCCAGCACCGGCGACTGGTCACCGCGGGCGTCATTGCGCAGCACCTGCACCACGCCCTCGGAGTCGAGCTGATCGATGGCCTTGCGGAACTGCTTGTACTTGCCCGCGGTCTGGGCCCGCAGCGTCGCGAAGTGCTCCGGCGCGAAGGACGGGATCGGCGGGAACTCGACCTTCTTGTCCACGAACAGGGTGTGCCCGGGAGCCAGCGCGGTGGCGTTGACCAGACCGACCACGTCACCCGGGTAGGCGGTGTCGACGGTGGTGCGCTCGCGGCCGAACACCGTCAGCGCGTACTTGGTGGCGAAGGGCCGCCCGGTCTGCGCATGGGTCACCACCATGCCGCGCTCGAACTCACCGGAGACGATGCGCATGAACGCCAGCCGGTCGCGGTGCGCGGTGTCCATGCCCGCCTGCACCTTGAAGATGACAGCGCTGAACGGCGCGGTGGTATCGCGCGGATTGCCCTTGATGTCCTTGCGGCCGCGCGGCGGCGGCGCGAGCTCGACCAGGGTGTCGAGCAGCTGGCGCACACCGAAGTTCAGCATGGCGGAGGCATAGATGACCGGCGAGGTGTGCCCGCCCAGGAACAGTTCCTGATCGTGGTCCTGCCCCGCGGCCGAGAGCAGTTCGCTCTCCTCGGCGGCGGTGGCCCACACATCGCCCTCGCGCTCGGCGGCCTGTTCGGGCGTGAAGTGCTCCTCGGGGGCGATGGTCGCGCCGCCCGCGGTGCGGGTGAAGTGGATGTACTCGGTGGGCGTGCCCTCCTCGCCGCGGCGCAGCAGGCCGCGGAAATCGCCGGCGATGCCGACCGGGAGGAACAGCGGGGTGGGGGTCAGGCCGATGCGCTCGACGATCTCGTCCAGCAGTTCCAGCGGCGCCTGGCCCGGGCGGTCCCACTTGTTGATGACGGTGATGACCGGGATGCCGCGATCACGCGCGACCTGAAAGAGCTTGAGCGTCTGCGGTTCCAGGCCCTTTGCGGCATCGATGAGCATGACCGCCGCGTCCACCGCGGTGAGCACGCGGTAGGTGTCCTCCGAGAAGTCGGAGTGGCCGGGGGTGTCCACCAGGTTGATGACGCAGTCGCCGTACTCGAACTGCAGGGCCGTGGAGCTGACGGAGATACCGCGCGCCTTCTCCATCTCCATCCAGTCGGAGACGGTGGACCGGCGGCCGGCCTTGCCGTGGATCGCGCCCGCCTCGGAGATCATCTTGGCGTGTAGCGCCAGCGCCTCGGTGAGCGTCGATTTACCCGCGTCCGGGTGGGAGATCACCGCGAAGGTGCGCCGCCGCGCCGCCTCGTCGGCCAGCCGACCGGCGGTAGCTGAGGGGGCAGTCGGGGAACTCACGGGGGACTCCTTTTTGTGCAGACGAGGCAACCGCCCCAGGGTACGTGACCGGCCCCTCTGCCCGACCGGCCGGTCCAGCGCCGTCCGGGTCCGGCACGCTATTCGCCGGTTTGCCCTGCGAGGTGCCGGGCGACAGCCTGCGCGACCAGCGCTTCGATATCGGTCCCCGGCGCGATCGCCTCGATACTGCGATTCGCGACCACCACCGCGATGCCGTGCAGCTGGGTCCACAGGCTCAGGGCTCGCTCGTCCGCGCCGTCGCGCACGCACTCGGCGACCAGTGCCCGCCAGCTTGCGAACATGGGCAGTGTCGTGTTCACCCGCAGGTTCTCGCCGGCGCCCTCCAGCAGGTCGTGGCGGAACATGAGGGTGAACATCTCCGGCCGCGCGGCCGCGAAGCCGATGTAGGCCAGGCAGGTGAGTCGCACCCGCGCCGGGGCCGTATCACCCTGCACCGCATCGATTTCGGTCCGCAGGTCGGCGTAGCCACGCGCGGCGATGGCGGCCAGCAGGGCGCTGTGGGTGGGGAAGTATCGCCGGGGGGCGCCGTGCGAGACCCCCGCCTCACGGGCGATGGCGCGGAGGCCGAGCTCGCCGGAGCCGACCTCCTCGAGCAGGGCGACCCCCGCGGTCACCAGGCGTTCCCGCAGCGGCTCGAGCGAAGTCATGCGTCACATTCTCCCAATAGGGGTAGACAGTGTCTACTCGGGTCCGGTAGGACAGTGAGTAGACATTGTCTACGGGCACGATTCGGGAGGCATTCCATGTGGTACTGGCTACTGAAGCAGGTATTGGTGGGGCCGGTGCTGCGACTCCTCGGGCGACCGAAGATCGAAGGGCTGCACCATGTTCCGAAGGACGGCCCGGTGATCATCGCGGCGAACCATCTGGCCGTGGTGGACTCGTTCTACCTGTGCCTGGTGCTGCGCCGCAGGGTCACCTTCATCGCCAAGCAGGAATACTTCACCGGGGGCGGCTTGCGCGGCCGCATCAATCGGTTCGTCATGAATGCCACCGGCCAGGTGCCGGTGGATCGCAGCGGCGGCACCGCGGGATCGGATTCACTGGCCGCCGCGGTCCGTATTCTCAGGTCGGGCGGTATCTGGGGCATTCACCCCGAGGGGACCCGCTCACCCGACGGCCGCGTCTACCGCGGACGCACCGGCGCTGTCCGGGTGGCCATGGAGACCGGCGCTCCCGTCATCCCCGTCGTGCTGTCCGGCACCGATCGGGTCAATCCGCGCAATCGGCGCTTCCTGCGCCCGGCCAAGGTGGGCATCTCCTTCGGCCACCCGCGCTATATCCCGCCCGCCGATCCGCCGGCCGTGCGCCGGGCCACCGACGAGCTGATGGCGGATATCGTGCGCCGCTCCGGCCGCCCGTACGTCGATTGCTACGCGGCCACATTCAAGGCCGCAGACGCCGCGTAATGGACAGGGCCGGGTATATCGAGACGGCCCGGTATACAGAACAGCCGGTTGCCCGGACCCCCGCGCGGGTCCGGGCAACCGGCCGTCGGCCGGAACGTCAGCTCACCTGAGAGGAAGCGCCGAGGCTGCTCAGCAGGTTGCTGATCAGCGGGATCAGCGAGCCCGCGCTACCGGTTCCGGTCGTGGTGGTGGTCGTCGAAGGGTCGGAGACGGTGACATCCACCGGGCCGGAGGTCGGCACCGACTGGGAGCCGCCGCTCAGCACCACCCACAGGTGATGCGAGCCCGAGGTGGCCGGGGTCCACTGCACGGACGCCTGGGTGGAGCCCGAGGAGGTCGCCGAGCCGACCGACACCGTGGTGTTGGAGGCGTTGGTGTCGTACACGTTGGCGGTAACGCCGGGAACGCCGGTGATGATGTTGATGGTGTACGCCGTGCCGGTCTGGAAGTTGCTGCCGACCACGGTCATACCGTTGTTGGAGGTGTCCGCGGCGGCGAACGGGGCGGTGAGGGCGACGGTGGCGGAGATGGCTGCGATGCCCGCGGCGCTCAGACCGAACCGGCGGATGTTCTTCATGAATCTGTTTCCTTACTTCGAAGACAAGCTACTCAGCGTGCCGATCAAATTGCCTAGCACCGGAAAGGAATCTCCGCCACGGAAGCGGGATTACCCGCAGTAACGGTGGCGGTGATCCGCACCGGTTGCGACAACGAGGCAAACAGACAGCCGGCCGCCGGTTGCCGTGCTGATTTTGGTCAGCCGACGGCGGACGAACTGCCGGTCGACGTCGAAGTGCCATGGCCACCCAGGTTGCCCAGACTGCTCAGGATGTTGTTGATGAGCGGACCCAGGCTGCTGGCGCTGCCGGTTCCTCCGGTTCCGCCCGAGTTGGACGGGGGGCAGTTGGCATTCGAATCGGCCGCGGCGACCGGGGCGGTGAGAGCGACGGTAGCGGAGACAGCGGCGATGCCCACGGCACTCAGACCGAACCGGCGGATGTTCTTCATCAAACTGATCCTTACTCGGAAGACAAGCTACTCAGCCTGTCGTTCGAATTGCCCGGCACCGGAAATGGGGGACGCATTTCCCTATGGCGCAAAGCATTCCCCGCGAGGCGGAGTGATGCGAAATGGTAGTGTGTCAGATTGCGGGAAACAAGAGTGGAAATATTCCTGTGCAATTCCTGGGAACGCCCGCCCCGCACCCGGTCGTCGAGGGGGTGCCGCAGAGACGTTCCGGCCGCATGTTAGAGTCTTCAGGTTGTCTCGGCGAGGGTGTGGCACCCAACTGCCCACCGTGATCGACGCGGCTCGGCCTATACGGCCGTCCATGTTGGTCTTCGCCGACGAGCAGACCAACCTCAGCCAGGGCGGCCCCGTCGCCTGGCGACACGCTGACATTACAGCCGGACGAGCCGTAGGGAGTAGACAGTCATGTCCGACGCCAACCTTCTCGAAGCCACCGTACGCACCGAGTTCGGCAAGGGCGCTGCCCGCCGTACCCGCCGCGACGGCAATGTCCCGGCCGTGCTCTACGGCCACAACGAGGAGCCGCAGCACCTGTCGGTGAACGCCCAGGCGTTCGCTGCCATCCTGCGTGAGCACGGCACCAACGCCGTCCTGAACCTCGACATCAACGGCAAGAAGCAGCTGGCGCTGACCAAGTCGGTCGTCGTCCACCCGATCCGCCGCTACATCGAGCACGCCGACCTGCTGATCGTGCGCCGCGGCGAGAAGGTCACCGCCGACGTGCTCGTCGCCCTGGTCGGCGACGCCGCCCCCGGCACCCTGGTCACCCAGGACGCCACCACCCTGTCCATCGAGGCCGAGGCTCTGAACATCCCCGAGTCCATCGAGGTCTCGATCGAGGGCGCCGAGGCCGGCACCCAGATCACCGCCGGCCAGATCGAGCTGCCGAAGGGTGTCGCCCTGGCCGGTGACGCCGAGGCCCTGATCGTCAACATCATCGCCGCCCCGGCCGCCGCCGAGGAAGAGGCCGCCGCTTCCGAGGAAGCCGCGGAGTAACTCCCTACTCCCACAACGGTTCTCGATGACCGAGGCAACGGCCGGGCCCGCGCTGGTGGTCGGTCTGGGTAATCCCGGATCCGAATACGAGCGCACCCGGCACAATGTCGGTTTCCTGGTCGCCGATGTGCTCGCGGAGCGCGTCGGCGGCCGATTCACCGTGCACAAGAAGTCCGGCGCGGATCTGCTCGAGGCCCGCCTGGACGGGCGCAAGGTGTTGCTGGCCAAGCCGCGCACCTACATGAACCTGTCCGGGCGGCCCGTCGCGGCGCTGGCCAAATTCTTCTCCGTGCCCGCCACCGAGGTGATCGTCGTCCACGACGAGCTCGACCTCCCCTTCGGCGCCATCCGCCTCAAGCGCGGCGGCGGCGAGGGCGGGCACAATGGGCTGCGCTCCATCTCGCAGGCCCTCACCACCAAGGATTATCTGCGCGTCCGCTTCGGCATCGGCCGCCCGCCGGGGCGCCAGGATCCCGCGGACTACGTCCTCAAGCCCTTCTCCGCGCCGGAACGCAAAGAGGTTCCGGTGATCGTCGAGCAGACCGCCGACGCGGTCGAACTGCTGCTGCGTGTGGGCTTGGAAACCGCGCAGAACCAGCTGCACTGACGCGCAACGCATTCGGCGCAGGCGACAGTGACACGTTCGCTGCAGTGAGCAGCGGCCCGATGCCGTCAGCCGATCGTGCTCGTCCCGTCCGAGCTGGGTTCGGTGCGCGGCGATTCCGCGGGTTCGCGGGCGATCAGCCCCCAGCGGCTCGAGGTCAGGCGCAGGCTGGGCAGATCCGACAGGGACAGCACCACCTCATAGGTGCGCTCGTATCCGGTGTGCGCGATGCGCCACTGCCCGTCGTCGCAGCGGACGTAGCGGTCCGAATAGAACGCCGCGCCGCGGAGCAGCATGTTGTGTCCCGGGATGAGGACGGTGTCGGCCAGGTACCAGGTGCCGGTGGCCTCGTCGCCGTGAACGTCGATTTCCGGGTGGTCGCAGCGATGTTCGGTGATGACGTGCGGGCCCAGGGTGTTGCGCATGAAGGCCAGGAAGGCGTCGCGCGATTCGAACTGGAGGTACTCGCTGTAGGTGGCGGTGGCCTCCGGAATCATCGTGTCGGCGAACTCGTCCCACGCCTTCGTGTCGAGCGCGCGCAGGTAACGGAACTTCAGCCGGCTGATCGCCGCGACGGCATCGGAATCCATACCTTCAACCATCCCATCAGGTGTAGGAAACCTTCAGGGATCGGCACGGATTTGTACCGGATCGCTATCAGCCGGATACCGACTCAGCCGTTGATGCTGAAGCAGGTGTTGCAGAAATCCTCGCCGAACTCGGTCAGACGCAGACTCTTTCGCACGATCTTGGGCACGCGACCGGCCTTTTTCAGCGCCTGCTCCACGACGGGCTGCACCTCGAGCACCATGTATCGCGACAAAACGACCGGATCTTCCGAGGTCATGGTGAGACCGAGGCGGTTCAGATTGATCAGGTAGTGCCGGGCCCGATCCGGGTAGCGGACGCCGGACTGCTCCGGAACCGAGGTCAGGTCCCCGGCGACCAGCTCGGAACCGATGCCCAGCGGCCGGTTGGTACGGACGTCCACCGACGGCTGCGGACCCTGCAGCGCCATGAAGCGCAGAATCCGAGCCTCGTCGGGGGCGAGTTGATCGAGGATCCGGTCGTAGGCCGGGTGCACGTCCTCGGTGA
The DNA here is from genome assembly GCF_040609015.1 of Nocardia sp. NPDC004860. NCBI lineage: Bacteria > Bacillati > Actinomycetota > Actinomycetes > Mycobacteriales > Nocardiaceae > Nocardia > Nocardia sp. NPDC004860. The sequence continues at coordinate 20,889 of NZ_JBEXJI010000006.1, forward strand.
AATAGACGTCGGCAGACCGGGCCAGCAGCGCGTCGCCGCGCCGGCGCAGGTCCTCGTTGGTGACCGAGCGCACCAGGCCGTTGGTGATGGCCGCCTGCGGCGCGCCCATGGGAGTCGGTACGTAACTGACGATCTCGCGCACCGAACCCTCGGTGACACCGAGGGCGCTGCGCGCGATGGACCGCAGCGCCGCCCCCGTGCGCTCGGCGATATCGGCCGACGACTCGCCGTCCAGCGCGGCCTGCGTCAGCTGTTTGGTGATCTCGAAGCTGGTGCCGACGGCCCACTCGGTCCCCCGCACCGCGGTGCCGACCGCCAGGCCGGCGGCCCGGAAGGCGCCGCGGATCAGCCGGGCCTCATTGCTGATCTGCCGCTTCTCCACATCCGAACTGCGTTCTACGGCACGGGGTCCCGGACGGGCCACGTCCTGCCCCGGGATCCTGTCTTCCGCCACGTCCATCTCCGAATATCGCCAGGTGAACACAATCGTCCACAGATTATTGCCCCCGACGGACCTTCGGGCACGTTGAACCCGCGAGCCAGACGAAGGTTACCCCAGTCCACGTCCGCCGCAGAACGACGCACATGACCCCCAACACGACCGCACAGGGCGCGATATGGATGTGGTCCGTGCCATTCTCGTGTTCCTATCGAGAGAGAGGAACATCGAGCCCGGCCAGTGTGACCGAGATCTCCGACTCAGACACTCCCCGCTGGACTCGATTCCTAAAGAACCAGTAAGGTCCGAACCGCCGAGGGGTTGTCAACGCCAACGGCGGTGCGTTGCGGGTCGGCAGGAGGGTGTCGTGCTGGAAAGTGTCTTTGGGGTGCGTCCGACCATCCTCTTGGAATTGATCACCATCCCGTTGTTCACGGGCGTGATCGGCTATATCACCAACTGGACCGGTGTGCTCATGCTGTTCAAGCCGATCCGGTTCCACGGGTTTCGGCTGCCGGGCCTGGCTGCGTTGTTTCCATTGCTGCCCAAGCGCATTCAGGTGCTGCCATTGCTGCAGTACGACGGCCGGATCGGCTGGCAGGGCATCGTGCCGTCGCGGGCGGACAAGATGGCCAGCATCGCGGTGGACAAAGGGCTGGCGAAACTCGGCAGCGTCGCGGATTTCTATCGGGAACTGGAACCCGACAAGCTCGCTGAACATTTTGTTGAAATTGCGGACCTTCAGATTCGCGACATTGTCGAGGACATCCTGAAGCGCGAACATCCGCAGCTCTGGTACAACCTGCCGACCGGTCTGCGTGAGATGGTGCACAGCCGCGTACGGGAACAGTTGCCCGATATTCTCCGGGAACTCACCGATGAACTCGGCAAGAACATCGATCAGCTGCTGGACGTCAAGTCGATGACCATTCGCTACTTCCAGGCGCGGCCGCAGATGCTGAACTCGGTGTTCCAGGTGCTGGGCGCCAAGGAACTGCGATTCATGCAGAACTTCGGCTTCTACTTCGGTGCGCCCATGGGTCTGGTGCTGGTCGCCATCCTGCACTTCACCGGCTGGTCGTCGCTGGTGGTGCTGCCGGTCGGCGGGGTGATCATCGGCTGGGTGGTGAACTGGATCGGCATCAACCTGATCTTCGAGCCCGCCTACCCGAAGTGGTGGTGCCCGTGGCGGCAGGGCCTGCTCATCAAACGGCAGCCGGAGATCACCGAGGGGTACGCGGCCCTGGTGGCCAGCGAGATCATGACGGTCGCCAATATCGGTGACGAGCTGCTCAACGGGCCGCGCGCCGACCGCACCATGCAGATGCTCCAGGACACCCTCAAGCCCGCGGCCGACCGGGCGCTCGGACCGGCCCGGTCGGTGGTCAAGTTCGCGCTGGGCAGCCGCGAGTACGACTCGCTGCAGGACACCTTCACCTCCGAGGCGATGACCATCGCGCCGATCGCCTTCGCCGACCCGGCCTTCAATGTGCAGCAGGGCAAGCAGGTGCAGGAGTACATCGCCAAACAAATGTCGGCGCTGCCCCCGCCGGAGTTCGTGGACATGCTGCGTTCGGCCATCAAACAGGACGAATGGCTTTTGTTCGTCCATGGCGGCGCGCTGGGCCTGTTCGCCGGTTACGCTCACCTCCTGATCTTCGGAACAGGAGTGGCCACCTCATGGATATGACCGACCCGTCCACCGGTGGGCGCGCCGAATCAGGTTCGGGCGAGGACGATCCCGCCGATACCGGCACCGACATCGCTGTTCGGCAGGCCGCGCCGCTGCCGGTGCCGGTCGACACGGCCGAGCGCCGGGGCGCGGCCGGGCCGGTGCGCACCGCTACCGGGGTGGTGCGAGTGGCGATGTCGGCCGCGGTCGAGGCGAGCTTCTGGAGCGTGCAGACCGCGCTGGGCGTGACCTCGGTGGTGCTGCGCGGCAGCATGGCCGGGCAGCCGCCGCGCGAGATCCTCTCCGATGCCGGTGCGCAGGTGCGGCATTCGGTCCGGCAGGCGCTGGGCGTGACCGCGCCCGAGGCCGCCGAGATCGCCCCCGAGTCGAGTCCCGCCAGCGTGCTGCGCGCCCGCGGCGCCGAATTGCTGCGCCGCTCCGCCGATTTCCACACCGAGGACGACAACCACCATCACACCGCGTACGCCCGCATCCTGGGCGAGCTCGCGCCCGACGAGGCGCGCGTGGTGCGGCACCTGTACCTGGACGGGCCGCAGCCCGCGGTGGAGGTGAAGACCGGGCGGACGGCCTACCGGGGCGTTTTCAACCTGCTGGGCGAGGATGCCGCGCTGCGGTATCCGAACCGGATCGACGAATATCTGACGAATCTGGACCGGCTGGGCCTGATCGACATCACCCGCGAGGCACTGGGCAATCCGAACCGCTACCAGTTGCTCGAGGCCATGCCGGAGGTGCGCCGGCTGCTCAAGCGAGCCAGCTTCGGCACCAAGGTGATGTACCGGACCATCGAATTGACCTCGTTCGGAGCGGGATTCACCCGCACCTGCTTGCCGGTCCCGTCGCTGGACCCGCAGGTGCTCGAACAGCACGGGTAGAGCTCCGGTTGCGCCCCGCGCAACGCGTATGCCAGGGCGACAACTCATTTCGTGACCGGTTGGGGTACCTCGCCGGGTACGTCCGAAATCGGTTCGCCCCCAACCGCCGGCACGGATGCGTAGCGGATAACGGCTCCCGGCCGCCTGCTGTCGGGGGCGGGCTAGCTGTCGGCGAGTTCGAGCCAGCGCTCTTCTGTGGCTTCCTTTTCCGCTTGCACCTGCTTGAGTTCCGCGCCGAGCGTGACCAGCTTGTCCGGCTCGGTGGCCGCCTCGGCCAGGGCCGCGTGCAGCTTGTCCTCGCGGTCGGTGAGTTTCTCCAGGGCGCGTTCCAGCTTGGCCAGCTCCTTGCGGATCGCGCGGTAGGCGGCCGAATCCGTCGCCGGGGCGGTGGAATTCGCGCCGGCCGGGGCTGCCTTGACCGGAACGGCCGCCTTGCCCGCGGTGAGGCCGGCGCGCTTGCGCAGGTACTCCTCGATGCCGCCGGGCAGGTTGGTGAGCTTGCCGTCGCCGAACAGCGCCCAGGTGGAATCGCAGATGCGCTCGATCAGGTAGCGGTCGTGGGAGATCACCACCAGGGTGCCCGCCCAGCCGTCGAGCATGTCCTCGAGCTGCTGGAGGGTGTCGATGTCGAGGTCGTTGGTGGGCTCGTCGAGCAGCAGCACATTGGGCTCGGCCATGAGGATGCGGGTCAGCTGCAGGCGGCGGCGTTCGCCACCGGACAGGTCGCCGACCGGGGTGCGCTGCTTGGCCGGGGTGAAGCCGAGCCGCTCGGCCAGCTGGCCGGCGCTGATCTCCTTGTCGCCCAGCATCATGCGCTGCGCCACGTCCTGAACCGCCTCCAGCACCCGCATGTTCAGCGGCAGGTCGTCGAGTTCCTGACGCAGCCAGCCGATCTTGACGGTCTGGCCCTGGATCCGCTTGCCGGACTTCGGGTCCGCGTCGCCGGCGAGCGCGCGCAGCAGCGTGGTCTTGCCCGACCCGTTCACGCCGACCAGGCCGACGCGCTCGCCCGGGGCGAGCCGCCAGGTCAGGTCGGTCACCAGTTCCCGGCCGTCCGGGGTGGCGAGGGTGGCGTCCTCGAGCTCGATCACCACGCGGCCCAGGCGCTTTCGCGCGAAGGAGGCCAGCTCGACGGTGTCGCGCGGCGGCGGCACATTGGCGATCAGGGCCTCGGCGGCCTCGATGCGGTAGCGCGGCTTGGAGGTCCGGGCGGGCGCGCCGCGGCGCAGCCACGCGAGTTCCTTGCGGGCCAGGTTCTGGCGGCGGGCCTCGCTGGCGTCGGCCTGGCGGACGCGTTCGGCGCGGGCGAAGATCCAGTCGTTGTAGCCGCCCTCGTAGGTCTCGACCCGGCCGCCCTGCACCTCCCAGGTGCGGGTGGCGACGGTGTCGAGGAACCAGCGGTCGTGGGTGACGACCACCAGCGCGCTGCGGCGGTTCAGCAGGTGCTCGGCCAGCCACTGCACGCCCTCGACGTCGAGGTGGTTGGTGGGCTCGTCGAGGACCAGCAGGTCGAGATCGCGGACCAGGGCGGCGGCCAGGGCGGTGCGGCGGCGCTCGCCGCCGGAGAGGTTGGCCACGGGGGTGTCCATGCCGAGGTCGGCGATGCCGATGCCCTCGACCACGGATCGGATGCGCGGATTGGCGGCCCATTCGTGTTCGGCGACACCGTCGGTGCGCTGATCCTCGGCCAGGCCCGCGAGCACGACCTCGCCGACGGTCGCACCTTCGGGCAGCATGCCGCGCTGGGTGACGACGGCCATGCGCAGATCACCGCGACGGCTGACGCGCCCCGAGTCCGGGTCTTCGATTCCGGTCAGCACTTCCAGCAGCGTGGTCTTGCCGCCACCGTTGAGACCGACGACACCGATCCGCTCCCCCTCCTGAACCCCGAGGGAGATGCTGTCGAGCAGCGGCTTGATGCCGAAGCTCTTGCTGACCGCTTCCAGGTTGATCAGGTTGGCCATGAACAATTCCGCCTCTCCGCGCCTTTCGCCGAACCGAAAGAGCCTACTCACCTCACGTTGCGGACCGGCGGTCACGTACGGGGAGACTTGGCCCGTACCCGACGAGTTACCCGGAACCTTACGAAATCAGTTGTCGCCTGCGATTCGGCGTGCGCCCGGGACCGGGCCGTGGGCGGTGCGCACGCTGCGGCTGACTCCGGCGCCCGCGAGTTCGGCGGCGACGGTGACCGCGGCCTCCTCGCTCTCGCACAGGAAGGCGCAGGTCGGGCCGGAGCCGGAGACGATGCCCGCGAGGGCTCCGGCGGTGACGCCCGCGCGCAGGGTGCGGCGCAGTTCGGGTTTCAGCGAGAGTGCCGCGGCCTGGAGGTCGTTGCCGAGCAGCGGGGCGAGCTGTTTGGCCTCGCCGGAGGCCAGCGCCTGCAACAGCTCCTCCGGGCTGCCGAGTCGCGGCGGGTCGCCGGCTTCGCGCAGGCGGTCGAGTTCGCGGAAGACGGCCGGGGTGGACAGGCCGTCCTTGGCCAGGGCCAGCACCCAGTGAAAGGTGTTGCGGGACAACACCGGCAGCAGTTCCTCGCCGCGGCCGCGGCCGAGGGCGGTGCCGCCGTGCAGGGAGAAGGGGACGTCGCTGCCGAGTTCGGCCGCGATATCGGACAATTCGGTGCGCCCGAGGCCGAGTTCCCACAGGTCGTTCAGGCCGACCAGGGCCGCGGCGGCGTCGGCGCTCCCGCCGGCCATGCCGCCCGCCACCGGAATGCCCTTGGTGATGGCGAATTCCACCAGCGGGGCGCGTCCGGCCATATCGGCCAGCTTGACGGCGGCCTGCCAGACCAGATTGCCGCGATCGGTGGGAACCTCGTCGGCCCCCTCGCCGACAACCTTCACGCGTAGCGCCGAGGACGGCGAGATCTGCACGTCGTCGCTGAGCGATAACGCCTGGAACACCGTGGTGAGGTCGTGGTAGCCGTCCTCGCGCAGGTCGCCCACCCCGAGGTGCAGATTCACCTTCGCGGGCGCGCGCACGACGAGGGGGCTGGGCACAACTGAGAGCACGCGCACAGCCTAGTCGACAGATTTCCCGTTCGAATACTTGCGCCCGGTACCCATGGGGGGTATGTTTCTGGGTGTCGGGGATACCCCCTCACCGTATGAACAGCGAGCGAAGGAGACCACCATGGCCACCAGCACCTACACCGTCACCGGCATGACCTGCGGCCACTGCGTCGGTTCGGTGCAGAAGGAGATCGCCAAGATCGACGGTGTCACCAGCGTGGATGTGGATCTCGCCACCGGCCTGGTCACCGTCGAGTCCGGCGCCGCGCTCGCCGACGCCGATGTGGTCGCCGCCGTCGACGAAGCGGGTTACGAGGTGACGGTGTGAACGATCGGCTGAAGTTCGCTGCCTTCGGCGGCGGACTGGTCGTCTTGTTCGGAGCCGCGCTCGGTATCGGCGCCCTGGTGGGCGACCGGTCCGGCGCGGCCCCGGCCGAGGCCGCCCCCGACCACAGTCGGCACGAGGCCGCCGCGGCGACGGGCCTGCAGGACAGCCTCTCCGGCTACACCCTCGGCGATATCAGCGCCCCCGCCGCCCCTGATCAGCAAGGCGCACTGCAATTCCGAATCACCGGACCGCAGGGCGCCGTCACAAGCTACAACGATCTACATGAGAAGGACCTGCACCTGATCGTGGTCCGCTCGGACGCCAGCCAGTTCCGGCACGTGCATCCGACCCGGGCGGCCGACGGCACCTGGTCCATCAACTGGAAGTGGGCCGAACCCGGCAGCTACCGCGTGTTCGCCGACTTCTCCCCCGCCGGCGGACCCGGCGAACTGGTGCTCAGCCGCACCATCGCGGTCGCGGGGAATGTGACGGGCAAGCCACTGCCGCCGGTCGCGAAGACCGCCGAGGTGGACGGCTACCGCGTCACCCTCGACGGCGACCTGACCACGGCGGGCAGCGAACTCACCTTCACCGTTACCCGCGACGGCAAGCCGGTGACCGATCTGCAGCCCTACCTGGGCGCGTACGCTCATCTGGTGGCGCTACGGGCCACGGACCTGGCCTACCTGCACGTCCACCCGGAGGGTGAGGTCGGCAGGACCGTACCCGGCCCCGATGTCGTCTTCCACGCGCAAGCGCCGAGCGACGGCAACTACCGCCTGTACCTGGACTTCCAGCACGGCGGCGCGGTGCACACCGCGGAATTCACCGACGAAGCATCCACTGCCGCATCCGATTCGGATGCGCCCGCCCACCACGGAGGAGGTCAGTCATGAGCGCCCCGGCGCCCGAGCGTTCGATCGAACTCGATATCGGTGGGATGACCTGCGCCTCCTGCGCGGCCCGGATCGAGAAGAAGCTCAACCGCATGGACGGCGTCACCGCGTCCGTGAACTACGCGACCGAGAAGGCGAAGGTCAGCTTCCCGGAGTCGGTGACGGCCGATGATCTGATCGCCAAAGTCGTCGACACCGGCTACACCGCCGCCGTGCGCCACACCGAACCGGTGAAAACCGAGGCGGCCGAATCCGATTCGGCCGCCTCGGCGGCGGATCAGCTGCGGCACAGGCTGTTGGTGACGCTGGCGCTGGCCGTGCCCGTGGTCGCCATGGGCATGTTCCCGCTGCTGCAGTTCACCAACTGGCAGTGGCTGTCGCTGACCCTGACCGCGCCGATCGTGGTGTGGGGCGGGTCGCAGTTCCACCGGGCCGCGTGGGTGAACGCCAAGCACGGCGCGGCCACCATGGACACGCTGATCTCGCTGGGCACGCTGGCCGCCTTCGGCTGGTCGGTGTACGCACTGTTCTGGGGCACGGCCGGCATGCCCGGCATGAAGCACCCGTTCAGCCTGGCCATCGAGCGCGGCGACTCGTCGTCGGCGCTGTACTTCGAGGTGGCGGCGACGCTGATCACCGCGATTCTGGCGGGCCGCTACTTCGAGACCCGGTCCAAGGAGAAGGCGGGATCCGCGCTGCGGGCGCTGCTGGAGCTGGGCGCGAAGGACGTGTCGGTGCTGCGGGCCGGCGTCGAAACCCGCATCCCCATCGGCGATCTGCGAGTCGGTGAGGAGTTCCTGGTTCGTCCCGGTGAGAAGGTCGCCACCGACGGTGTGGTGGTGGGCGGCAGTTCGGCGCTCGACATGAGCATGCTGACCGGCGAATCGGTGCCGGTCGAGGTGGGTCCCGGCGATCAGGTGGTGGGCGCGACCGTGAACGCGGGCGGCCTGCTGACTGTGCGCGCCACCCGGGTCGGCGCGGACACCCAGCTGGCGCAGATGGCCGCGCTGGTGGAGGAGGCACAGAACGGCAAGGCTCCCGTGCAGCGGCTGGCCGATCAGGTGGCGGGCGTGTTCGTGCCGATCGTCATCGCGATCGCGGTGGCGGCGCTGGGCTTCTGGCTCGGCACCGGCGCGGCCGTGGCGACCGCGTTCGGCGCGGCGGTGGCGGTGCTGATCATCGCCTGCCCGTGCGCCCTCGGCTTGGCCACGCCCACGGCTCTGCTCGTGGGTACCGGGCGCGGCGCGCAGCTGGGCATCCTGATCAAGGGCCCGCAGGTGCTGGAGTCGACGCGGCGCATCGACACCGTGGTGCTGGACAAGACCGGCACCGTCACCACCGGCAAGATGACGCTCGCCGAGGCGATTCCGGCCGCCGGCGTGGATGCCGACGAGCTGCTGTCGGTGGCCGCGGCCGTCGAGCACGGCTCCGAGCACCCCATTGCCAAGGCCGTGGTCGCCGGTGCGGCCGAGCGCGGACTCGACACCGAGAAGGTGGAGCAGTTCGTCAGCCACGGCGGCAAGGGCGTGCAGGGTCTGGTCGGCGAGCGGGCGGTGGTCATCGGACGCGTCGAGTTGCTCGAGGACTGGTCCATCGCGCTGCCGGAGTCCTTGGCGGACGCCAAGATCCGGGCCGAGCGGGCGGGAAAGACGGCCATCGTGGTGGCCTGGGACGGGCAGGCGCGCGGCGTGCTGGTCATCGCCGACGCGGTGAAACCCACCAGCGCCCAGGCGATCTCGGAGATGAAGGCGCTCGGCCTCACCCCGGTGCTGCTGACCGGGGACAATGCGGCCACCGCCCGCACGGTCGCGGATCAGGTGGGCATCGAGCAGGTCATCGCCGAGGTGCTGCCCAGCGACAAGCTGGACGTGGTCAAGAAGCTGCAGGACGAGGGCAAGGTGGTCGCCATGGTCGGCGACGGCGTCAATGACGCGGCCGCCCTGGCCCAGGCCGATCTGGGCCTGGCCATGGGCACCGGGACCGACGTCGCCATCCAGGCCGCCGACCTCACCCTGGTGCGTGACGACCTGCGCGCGGTGCCGACCTCGATCAAGCTGTCGCGGGCCACGCTGCGGACGATCAAGGGAAATCTGTTCTGGGCCTTCGGTTACAACGTGGCCGCCATCCCGCTGGCCGCCGCCGGCCTGCTGAACCCGATGCTCGCCGGTGCCGCCATGGCACTGTCCAGCGTGTTCGTGGTCAGCAACAGCCTGCGACTGCGCCGCTTTCGCGGATGAGGGACACCGGTCACTCGTCCCGCGATACCGGCAGGGCCGCCCCGATCACCGGATCCGGGCGGCCCTGTCGCATCGTGTTGAATGGCGGGTGACCACCGCCGTCCCCTCGCGAGGAGCCCCGTTGACCACCATCGCCGAATACCTGGCCGCCGCCCAGATCGAGGCCGCCCCGGTCGACCCCGCAGCTCCCGGCGCCCCCAAGGTCGCCGTCGGCATTCCCGAAGGCTGGCAGCAGGTTCCGCCGAGCATGTTCCCCGGCTCCTACGGCGTCTGGACCCAGACCCCCGTGAACGGCTGGGCCGACAACGCCGTGGTGCTGGTCGCCACCTTCACCCCGCCCGTCGATGCCCGCGAGCTGCTCACCCACGCCTTCGACGATGCCCGCCGGCTTCCCGGCTGGGAGGACCTCGAAACCGACACCACCGACTTCGAGGGCTGGCCGTCCGCCGGCATCACCGGCACCTACAACGTCGAGCAGCTCACCCTCTGGGCCTACAACCGCTACATCATCGTCGAGTCCGAGAACGGCCAGTACCTGGTCCAGCTCACCATCACCACTCGCAGCGACAGCGACGGCGCCGGCCCCACCACCTTGCTCCAGGGCCTGTCCATCTCGGCCTGACCCGCCGCCTAGCGCGGCTCGAGCTTGTTCGAGCCGCGCCTGCCGCGCAGCCGTCGAACCGCCCGGAATGCCAACCGGCCCAGCCCGATCAGCACGATCAGCAGCACGATGAAGGCGACCACCGGGACCACCAGCGCCAGCATCGTGAGCGCCAGTGAGACTCCGTCCTCGGCGGTGGAAACCACTGGATTCCCCACGCCCGCAGTCGTTCCCGTGACCAACGGTCGCGCCACCGTCCGACCGGCGTGCACACTGCCCGCGGTGACGGCGCCCAGGACGGCGGCGACCGCGGGCGGCAGATGCGAGGACAGACTGGTCTCGGCCGCGAACAGGATCGCCCCCGACACCGGAGCCACGAGCGTCCCGATGCCGTGCAACACCGAATCCAAGGCCGGGATTTTGTCCCCCACGAGATCGAGCACCAACAGCACCGCGATACCGATCAACGCCGGGGTCGACGACAACCACCCGTACGAGCTCCCCAGATCGATCCACCCGGCCCGATCCGCGACCCCCACCACCAGCAGCGGCAGCCAAGCATTCAAACCCGCCGCCCCCGACAGCCCGAAGGCGCCGAGAACCGCCCCTACAGCCGACGTGATCTCCATGCCCCCAGTGTGAGCGACGAAGCCCCGGGCAGTCGGATGCCGCGATCGACGAGTAGCGTGGAGTGGCGGTTTGCCGACCAGTTGCCTTATCCCCGCGGTATACGTGAGGAAGGACGAGAGTCATGAAGCGAGGCGCACTGAAGATCGCAGCAGTACCGCTCCTGCCGATGTTGGCGTTCTTGGTACCGGCCGGTCCAGCAACTGCGGACCCCCTGAATTTCGATTCGGCTCAGGTCACCGGTTCCACGCCGGGGTGCTCGGGCACGGCCGACGCCCAACTGTCGGCCGATCAGGGTCAGACGGGCGATACCTTCGTCGACAGCTCGGCCAAGGTGACGGTGAACTTCATCCCCGACACCAATGCCCTCGACTCGTTGCTGGCATCGCCCGGAAGCTGCGAAATCTCCACCACTGTCACCATGCAGAACCTGGACAACGGCACGAGCACGACAGAGACGAAAACCACCGAGTACGACAGCCATTACGGCTGGCACGCCGCCGTCTTCACCATCGAAGGCTCCGGCCGGGTTTCCGCCCAGGTGAGCACGAACCCCAGCCCATCCCAGCTGACCATCGACGTCCCCGCACCGAGCTGATCACGCCCCAGCACACCCGGACAGACCGGGTGCCATAACCGCGCACTACCGGCAAACCGCGAAGAATCCCGCACGTCGATCGTCCGCGTGACCGCGTCGACCGCTTCGGCCGGCGCGGTCAGCACATGCACAAGTGACGGAAATGCGCTCAACCGCGCCGACGGACGAGTCTTCGGCTCATTCCTGCTGGGCGAGGCGGACGTAGGCGGCCGTATCGAGGGTTTCACCGCGGGCGGTGGGCGCGATTCCGGCTGCGGTGAGGCGCTTTTCGGCCTCGGCAGCGGAACCCGCCCAGCCCGCGAGGGCGGCGCGAAGGGTCTTGCGGCGCTGGGCGAAGGCGGCGTCGATGACGGCGTAGACGCGCCGGCGGAAGGATTCGTCCTGGGGCCAGGGGGATTCGGGGAATCGGTCGATGCGCACCAGCCCCGATTCGACCTGGGGTACGGGCCAGAAGATCTGGCGGCCAACGGTTCCGGCGCGACGAACCGTCCCGAAGAAGCCCGCCTTGACGCTGGGCACGCCGTAGATGCGGCCGCCGGGAGTGGCGGCGAGGCGGTCGGCCACTTCCAGCTGCACCATGACGAGAGTGGTTCGGATGCTGGGGAATTCGGCCAGCAGGTGCAACAGCACCGGCACGGCCACGTTGTAGGGCAGGTTGGCCACCAGCGCGGTCGGCGCGGCGGGCAGGTCGGCGTGGGTGACCTTCATGGCGTCCATGGGGACGACGGTCAGCCGATCGGCGAGCTCGGGGGCGCGCGCGGCGGCGGTCTGCGGCAGGTGGGCCGCGAGGGTCGGGTCGATCTCGACGGCGATGACCCGGTCGACCACGTCGAGCAGCGCCAGGGTCAGCGAGCCCAGGCCGGGACCGACCTCGAGCACGGTGTCGTCGCGGTGGACACCCGCGGTGGCGACGATGCGGCGCATGGTGTTGGCGTCGTGGACGAAATTCTGCCCGAGCTGCTTGGTCGGGCGGACGCCGAAACGCTCGGCCAGCTCACGCACTTCGGCGGGCCCCAGCAGGGCGGCTTTTCCACGACCGGCGACTTCGGGTTCGGACATTCTGGAAAACCTATCAAGCTGCGTGAATCACCCGGGCACCCGGTCACACCGCGAGGGCGATGGCGGGCGGAGTCTAACACTGAAGTTAGCCATGCATTTGCCAGCTCGCTCGGCGGGCGTGGCGGCCCCGCGCGCCGGACCAAATCCGCCATGTCGCACCGTCTTTCACCAGGTATCCGAGTAGCGTCGCCCCTTGGGAACACAACCGTGAAGGAGAGTGCATGCCCGCTCGGCGGATTCGACGGCTCGTCCTGGGCGCGACGCTGCTGACCGCGGCGGTCACGCTGCCCGCGGGACCGGCGAATGCGGACACGGCCCCGGGAATGGACCGCTTCTACCACCAGACACTGGAGTGGAAGCCGTGCGACAACGCAGCCCTCGACGCCGCCGGCGCGCGGTGCGCGGGCGTCCTGGTACCGCTCGACTACAGCAATCCGGACGGTCGCACGCTCACCGTCGCGATCTCCCGCATCGCCGCCACCGACCCGGCGCGCCGCCGTGGCATCCTGGTCACCAATCCGGGCGGTCCGGGCGGCGCCGGCCTGGCGATGACGGTCAACACCCAGAAGGCCATGACCGCGGACGTCCGCGCGCAGTACGACCTGATCGGCATGGACCCGCGTGGCGTCGGCCGCTCCGACGCCGTCAATTGCACGATTCCGGTGCCCACCATGCTCTTCTCCGCCGGATTCGACGTGTTCGGCTATGCCCGCGACACCGCCGTGGCCGCGGCGCTGGCCACCGCGTGCGTGGGCACCGACCCGGAGAAGGCCCGCAAGATCACGACTCGCAATACCGCGCGCGACATGGACCTCATCCGAAGCCTGCTCGGCGAGAAGAAGCTCAACTACTTCGGCGCGTCCTACGGCACCTATCTGGGCGCGGTCTACACGCAGATGTTCGGCGACCACGCCGACCGCATGGTCTTCGACAGTGCCGTCGACCCGGACCGCTACTACGTCGGGCTCTACCAGGACATGGGCGCGATCAACGAGTACGCCCTCGACGACTGGGCGAAATGGGCGGCCCGCCACGACGATCAGTACCACTTCGGCAGCACCCCGGAGGCGGTGCGCGCCTGGGTCGAGGACCTCATCCGGCGGTCCGCGGGTCATGAGATCTACGGCAGCGGCTACCTGGTCGACGAGCACACCATTCCCATGATGCTGCTGGCGCTGCTGCCGAACCCGCAGCTGAATCCCAACCTCGCCGAAGTGCTGACCATGGTGGCGTCGGGCGTGGCAGGCGGCCCCATCGACATGGACGCGCTGAAGGCCAAGATCGTCTCCGTGGTGCCGCTCGACGCCGCCGGCATGGCCGCCATCATGTGCGGCGACAAGGCCGCGCCGCGCGATCCCGCCTGGTACTACGGCAATGTCGAGGCCGCGCGGCCCACGCAGCCGGTGTTCGGGGCGTTCGCCAACAACATCACCGCCTGCGCCTTCTGGCCGGACCCGGTGGAACCGCCCACCGAGATCCACAATGCGAGCCCGGTGCTGATCGTGGCCAATGTCCACGACACTCGCACCGCATACTCGGAAGGGCTTGCGCTGCACGCGGATCTGACCGGGTCACGCCTGGTGACGCTGGCGGACACCAGGATTCACGGCGCGTTCCGGCCGGACCTGAGCCCGTGCCTGAACACTATCGTGAACACCTACTTCGCCACCGGTGTCCGCCCGGACCAGGACGTCACCTGCGAACCCGATTTCGGCTGGTTCCCGAAGTAAGAGATCACGCGACCATCGTCACGGCACGGTGGGCGCGGCCAGGATCCGATCGCTGAACGCGCCGATGGCATTCCACATCTGCGGGTTCAACTGGGTATGGGTGCCGGTGCCGACCACCGTCTGGAAGTCCGCGCCGGCGGCGGCGAGCTGCGCGGCCAGCGCCGCGTGCAACGGGGACGGCACAGTGGTGTCATTGGTGTTGAGCAGCAGCAGGATCGGCGCGTTGTAGCCGTTGACCGGCACCGCCATGTACTCGCTCATGGCGGCCTGGAATTCGGGGGTGTCGAGCGGCCGCGACAGCATGTCGCCGATGCCCATGCCGTCGACCACCTTCATGATGTCCGCGAAGCACAGGCTCTCCGAGGCGTCCACGGCCTGCTTGCCGCGCGGGGTCAGGTAGCTGTCGACATCGACCTCGGGATGGGTGGCGCGCAGCCCGGCCAGCATACTGACCACGAACCCGTTGACCGCGGTCCCGGCCTGACCGGGGATCTCCGGCGCCCAGGGACCGACGAACGGGGCGATCTTCTCCAGATCCGATTCCGGGTCGACCGCGATGGCGCCGCGGAAGTCGAGGTCGGGGGTCTGCGACACCTGCAGGTGCGCGGTGCCCAGCGCCGCCTGACCGCCCTGCGAGAAGCCGGTCACCGCCCAGGTGCGCGAGAGCTCCGGATTCGTGGCGCGGGCCGCCTTGACCAGGTCGATAGTGGCACCGGCCTCGGTACTGATCTCCAGGTACGGGTGCGGGCCGGTGTCGAAGCGGCCCAGGCCCAGATAGTCCGGCGCGACCACGGCGAAGCCCTTGTTCACGAAGTACTGCAGCACCTGGTCTTCCTTGGCCCGGCTCACCTTCGAGGTGTCGGTCTGCCCGCCGCAGCCCGGTCCCATGCCGGAGGTGCCGTGGTCGTAGGCCATGATCGGCCAGCCGCCCGCGGGCGCGGGACCGGACGGAACGAACAGCGCGCCACTGGCTTTCACCGGTTCGCCATTGGAGCGGGTGGTCCAGTAGTCGATGATGGTGCCGTTCGGCAGGCCGCGGAAGCCGTCCGGTAGCGCGGTGGTGGCGAAGGCGGTGCCGGCCGTTTCGGCGTGAGCCGCGGTTCCCGGCAGGACCAGCAGCGTGCCCGCCGATGCTACGGCCGCGGTGAAAATCCGTGTACGCCAACCAACCGACCGCATGAATCCTCCATCAGTCCCGACCCGATGACCATTCCTGTTCGGGGCCCGAGTTTATCGATTTGAACGGAGGACCAGTATGAGAAGACTCTGGCAACCAGCTACGCCCAATTGGGCGCCGGCCCATTGACGTGCCTTGAAACTTGTTCTAATTTCTCGCCATGTCGCGCAGATACGAAGGCCGCCGAGTACTTGTCACCGGAGCGGGATCGGGCATCGGACAGGGCGTGGCCCTGCGACTGCTCGAAGAGGGAGCCCACCTGGTCGCCGCCGATGTGAACGAGGCCGGACTGGCCGCCACCGTCGACGCCGCCCCCGCCGATCAGCGCGAGCGCCTGCGCACCATCACCCTCGACATCTCCGACCCGGTGGCGGTCCGCGCCGTCACCGCCGAGGCCCTCGAATTCCTCGGCGGCCTGGACGTTCTGGTGAACGCCGCGGGCATCCTGCGCGCCGCGCACACCCACGACATGCCCCTCGAGGACTGGAACAGGGTCATCTCGGTCAACCTGACCGGTACCTTCCTCATGATCCAGGCCGCGCTGCCCGCGCTCATCGAATCCGGGCACGGCGTGATCGTGAACTTCTCCTCCACCTCGGCGTTCGGGTCCAATCCCTATATGGCCGCGTACTCCGCGTCGAAGGCGGGCGTCAACGCGCTCACCCACTCCATCGCGCTGGAATACGTGAAAAAGGGCCTGCGCGCGGTCAATATCGTGCCCGGCGGCATCAGCACCGGCATCACCTCCGGCCTGGAACTGCCCGCCGACGCCGACTGGACGCTCATGGCGCGGCTGCCCGGGTGGATCGAGGGCGGCGCGCTCGGCAAGCCCGAGGACATCGCGGGTGTCGTGGCCATGGCGGCCTCCGATGACGGCCGCTACATGACCGGCACCGAGCTCCGCGTCGACGGTGGCGCACTGATGTAGCGACACCGCCCATTTCCATTCGCGACCGGTTGGTACGGAGTTAGGCTGACAAACGCTTCAGCAGCTTCATAACCACGTTCCAGCGGACCGGACGGAGAGTTATGGGATACCGGCGGAGTTTCGGCGTGCTCATCGCAGCCGTGGCGTTGACGGTCGCCGCAGGGTGTGGATCGTCGAACGATACGGGGTCCAAGGAGCCCGGATACGCCGCGACATTGCGGCCCATCATCACCGAACTGATGAAGGACAACGCCATTCCGGGAGCGGTGGTGGTGGTCGAGTCGCCCAAGGACGGCGACTGGACCGCCACCTTCGGGACCGGGACCATCGGCAAGGACGATCCGATGACGGTGGACGACCACTTCCGGATCGGCAGCAATACCAAGACCATGACGGTGACGGTCCTGATGCAGCTCGCCCAGGAGGGCAAGCTCTCGCTCGGCGATCCGATCGGCAAGTACTGGCCGGGCGTGCCGAACGGGGACCGCATCACCCTCGCCCAGCTCGCCGAAATGCGCAGCGGCCTCTACAACTACACCTTCGACTACGACTTCAGCGCCGCGATCGACAAGGATCCACAGAAGGTGTGGACCCCGGAGGAATTGCTGGCCATCGCGTTCGCGCACCCGGTCGATTTCCCGCCGGGCGAGAGATTCGAGTACTGCAACACCAACACCATCCTGCTGGGACTGGTCATCGAGAAGGTCACGAATATGCCTGTGGCCGACAACTTCCGGCAGCGCATCTTCGAACCGCTCGGGTTGAAGCACACGTCGTTCCCCGCGCCGGCGGACTCCTCGATGCCGGATCCGCATCCGCAGGGCTACGCCTTCGGCACCATGGTCTCCACCATCGACACCTTCGCACTGCCGCCGGATCAGCAGGCCGCCGCGCTGGCGGGCACGCTGAAACCGGGCAACCAGACGACCTCGAGCCCGTCGTGGACCTGGACCGCGGGTGCGGCGATCTCGACGGTCGACGATATGACCACGTATACGAAGGCGCTCGTCGACGGCAAACTGCTCGACGCCGAGTTCCAGAAGATGCGGATGGACAGTATCCAGCCGATCGATCCGGCCAATCCGGCCATGGCCGGGTACGGCCTGGGCCTCGTGCGTTTCGGTGAGCATCAGTTCGGGCACGACGGTCAGATCCCGGGCTACATGACCTACATGGCGTCGGACCCGGACTCCGGCCTCACCATCGTGGTCGCCACCAACCTGGCGGCCGTCCCCTCCGGCGAAGGGTCGGCGCTGGTACTGGTGAAGGGCATGCTGCCCACCTTCTACGGCTCCGGTGCTGTGCCCGGACACGATCCGGCACAACGTAATTCGGCTACGAACAACCCCGCGGCGTCTGTATCCCCGACAGGTTCGACCCCATGGACGACACCGCGGTAGTCATCGCGGGCGCCGGACCGGTCGGCCTGACCGCGGCGATCGAGCTGCGCCGCCGCGGCGTGCCGTGCCGGATCGTCGACCCGCTGCTGAAACCGCCGCAGTACGCGAAAGCCGTTGGCATCCAACCGCGTGCGCTGGAAGTGTTCGAGCAGATGGGGGTGCTGCGCCGGATTCTGGACGCGGCGATCCAACTGCACGGGCAGCTCGCCTTCGTCAATGGCGAGCCGGGCCCGCGCATCGAGCTGACGCTGCCTCCGGACGTGCCGTTCGGATTCGTCGGCCTGCCGCAGTACGAGACCGAGCGAATTCTGCGGGACCGGCTCGCCGAGCTGGGCGGCGCCGTCGAACGGGGTACGCGGGTCGCGGCTTTCGAGCAGGACGCCGACGGGGTCACCGTGACGCTCGCGAGCGACATGGGCGAGAAGACCACGCGGGCAAGCTATCTCGTCGGTTGCGACGGCGCGCACAGCACGATCCGCAAGACGCTGGGTCTCTCCTTCGAGGGCGCGGCCTTCACCGAGCACTACATGCTCGGGGACGTGGAACTGAGCTGGTCGATGCCGCGCGGCTACAACATCCGCGCGAGCCACCAGACCGACGGCGTCACCGATGATCTGCTGGTCTGCATCCCGCTCCCCGGCCGGCACCGGTACCGCATCTCCATGCTCCTCCCCGACGGCCGGACACCCGACCGGGCGACCGGCGACGACGGCGTCGAGCACGGCTTCACCACCGGGTGGACGCCCGATCTGCCCGATCTGCAAGCGGTCGTCGACCGGCTCGCCCCCGAACCGGCACAGGTGTCGAACCTGCGCTGGTCCTCGGTCTTCCGGATCAGCCACCGCATTGTCGATTCCTACAGCCGCGGAAGGGTTTTCGTGGCGGGTGACGCCGCCCATATCCACCCGCCCACCGGCGCCCAGGGCATGAACACCGGCATCCAGGACGCCCACAATCTGGCCTGGAAACTGGCCTTGGCGCTCACCGGTGACGCCTCCGAAACCCTGCTCGACTCCTACGACGCCGAACGCCGTCCGGTCGGCGAGGAGGTCGTCGGCCGCACGGTCCGCAGCGCCCGCGAGGGCATCGGGGCGGATTCCACCGATCCCGGCTACGTCCTGCGCCGGGAGGCCCAGCTGCTCATCGACTATGCCGGCAGTCCGATCGTCGCGCCGTCTCCGCCCGGCGAGCCCGCCCCGCCGGCGGGCGCCCGCGCCCCCGACGCCCGCGGCCTGACCCGCGACGCCGTCGCCTTCGACTTCCGGCTGCTGCCCCTCATCGATGGCACCGCCCACACCCTGCTGCTCTACGCGGACGACACCACCACCGATCACGACCTGCGCGACCTGGAACAGCTGGCCGTCACCGCGACCGCTACGGCCCACGGCCACCTGGACGTCTACCTGATCGCCGCACCCCGGGCCGGCGCGGCCGCGACCAGCCTCCCGCTGATCCGCGACACCGCAGGCGAATTCGCCCGGGCCTACCGCGCGGGCCACGGATCGGCCTTCGTCATCCGTCCCGACGGCTACCTGGGCTTCGCCTGCCGCCCGGCCACCACTGCCGACCTCGTCGACTTCCTCGAATCCACTTTCCGGTGACCCTGCGCGTTCGTGTCGAGCGCCGATCGCCCGGGCTGCCGATACTTCCGTTCGGTAACAACAGGATTCGCGTTGCCGACATGCCCGGTGGCAGTAACCACTACGCAAGGGAGATGCGACATGGGTTCCGCAGACCTGATGAGCTGGCTGGCCGAGGGCTACCTCAACGGTGATCCGATCCGCTACCCGCTCTATGTCGGGTTGATGTTCCTCAGCATGCCGTTCCAGCTGCTGTCCACGCTGTCGGGACAGCCCTTCTAACCGATGCCGAGCCGCGAGGTACAGGCCGGCCACGCGCCCCAGCCCTGGCGGGCGCGCGTCACTTCGGCGATGGCGATCTGTTCCTCGCGGGTCGCGAGATCGGCGCGCGGGGCGTAGCGGGTGCCGCCCTGGCGTTCCCAGGTGTTCTGGTCGAACTGGATGCCGCCGAAGAAGCCGTTGCCCGTATTGATGGCCCAGTTGCCGCCGGATTCGCATTTGGCCAGGGCATCCCAGGTGGTGCCGTTCTGCACGTCCGGGACCTCGGTGCCGGGCTTGGCGCCCTTGCGCACGGTCTTGGGCTGCGCGGGCACGATCACGGTGGACTTGATCGGATCCTTGCCCGCCTCATGGCCGTTCACGATGGAGACCGCGAAAGTCACGTCCTGCGTGCCGGGTACGCCCGGATTCTCGACGATCGTGCGGCTCATATTGAGCGTCTGATCCTCGATGATGTTCTCCGGCGGATCCAGCGGCACCCGCTCGGTGCGGTTCTCCACGATCTTGCGGGTGACGGTGATCTTCATGCCGTCGGTGAGCGGGGTGCTCGCGACCGGTTCCACGGAGTCCTGATTGACCAGTGGGCGGCCCTGCGCCTGGAGCAGCTCCCCGATGGTCGGGGCGGCGAGGCGGACCAGCGACGCGGGCGCGCCGTTGTCACTGAGCTCGACCGTGCGCGGGTTGGTGATGAGCAGTTGCGCGCCCTCGAGCGGCAGCGGCGTCGGGCGCGCGGGCGAGGTGAAGACGTCGCCGGGCAGGTTGAGCTTGGTGACCGCCTCGGCCACGGTGAGCGCGGTGGTCCAGGCCTTGGAGGGCGTGCCGTCGACGATGAGCGAGACCTCGCGGGCCCGGTTCAGCGTGATGGTGGATCCGTCGCTGATATGCGCTGCGGCGGAAGGGGATACGTCATCACGGTTGGTGATCGCGTACCCGGCGTCCTTGAGCGCGCCGCGGACGTCCCCGCGCATGGTGGATTCGGCGAACTGCTTGCCATCGATGACGAAGGTGATCTGCTTCTTGCTCATGATGGCAACGCCGGCGCCGAAGATGAGCGTGACGAGCATCGCCGCGATAGCCCCGTACAGCATCGGGGAACGCGACGAGTTGATCTTCGTCAATGCGTGCATCGGAAATCCCGGCATGGTCACAGTACGATAACGAGAGGGTCCGGGATTGACAACCACTCCCGGCGGAACTGCGGGGACGAAAATTACGACCCGATATCGAACCGCAGGTAAATCACGATCGCGCTAGATCGTAGTGAGCTGCGACACAGATGGCGACCCAAAGCCCGGTGTCCGATCCCCGGCAGCGACAACTGATTTCGCAGCGCTGAGGGTAACTCGCCGGGTACGCCCGAAATAGGTTCGCCACCCGGCCGCGGGCACGCGTGCGGTACCCGCGACGGCACCCGAGCCGGGCGCTGAAGTCCCGGAGAGGCGGAACAGTGGATCAGATTCCGTAGACGCGGCGGGCATTGGCGGTGGTGATCTTGGCCAGCTGCACCGGATCCTGTTCGCGCAGTTCCGCCAGTGCGCGCAGCGTGTACGGCAGCATGTACGACTCGTTCTGCGCACCCCGGAACGGATGCGGAGTCAGGAAGGGCGCGTCCGTTTCGACCAGAATCAGTTCGTCCGGAACGAGTTTCGCGGCCTCGCGCAATTCGTGCGCGTTCTTGAAACTGACCGTGCCCGAGAAACTGAGCACATAGCCCTCCTCGACACAGGCCATCGCCATGTTCGCGTCGGAGGAGAAGCAGTGGAAGATCACCGTTTCCGGCGCGCCCTCGTCCAGCAGCACCGCCAGCAGGTCGTGATCGGCCTCCCGGTTGTGGATCATGAGCGGCTTGCCCAGCCGCTTGGCCAGGTCGATGTGCCAGCGGAAGCCCTCGACCTGATCCTCGATCTCGGCGCAGCCGTCCAGCTTGCCGGGCCAGTAGTAGTCCAGCCCGGTCTCCCCCACCGCGACCACCCGCGGATCGGCGGCCAGCTGCTCGAGCTCGGCCTTGGCGGCCTCGTCGAGGTGGTTGGCGCGGGTCGGGTGCAGCGCCACCGCGGCATGGACCCGGTCGTCCCAGTGCGCTGCGCGGACCGCGAAGCGCGCGGCCTCGAGGTCGTCGGCAACCGTCACCAGCTCCCGCACACCCGCCGCGCGGGCCCGCTCCACCAGGGCCGCAACCGCTTCCGGATCGGTGGCCCCGCAGGCATCGATGTGGGTGTGCGCGTCGATGAGCGGCGACAGCGGCTCGGGCGGCTCGGGCGCAGGTCGGCGACTGGTCATGCCCATCCCCCGAAAGAAAGACGTGCGGCACCTGCCATGGGGATATTCACGCGAGCGACGTAGGACACGCAGATAGAGTAGACACACCATGAGCGCATCCGATCGCCCCGCCTTTTACGTCACCACGGCCATCGCGTACCCGAACGGCGCACCGCACATCGGGCACGCCTACGAGTACATCTCGTCCGATGCCCTGGCCCGCTTCAAACGGCTGGACGGCTTCGATGTGTTCTACATGACCGGCACCGACGAGCACGGCCAGAAGGTGCAGCAGGCCGCCAAGGCCGCCGGTCTCGCGGAGCAGGAGTACGCCTCGCGCAACTCCGACGTCTTCGAGAACATGGACAAGGCGCTCGACATCTCCTTCGACCGCTTCATCCGCACCACCGACGAGGACCACCTGGCCGCGTCGGTCGCGATCTGGGAGCGCATGGTCGAGGCCGGGGACATCTACCTCGACACCTACGCCGGCTGGTACTCGGTGCGCGACGAGGCGTTCTACACCGAGGAGGAGACCACCCTCCTCGAGGACGGCACCCGTATCTCCACCGACACCAAGACCCCGGTGGAGTGGACCGAGGAGTCGAACTACTTCTTCCGCCTGTCCAACTATCAGGACAAGCTGCTCGAACTGTACGAGACCCAGCCGGAATTCATCGCGCCCGCGACCCGGCGCAACGAGATCGTCTCGTATGTGAAGGCGGGCCTGAAGGATCTGTCCATCTCCCGCACCACCTTCGACTGGGGTGTGCCGGTGCCGGGTCACCCCGAGCACGTCATGTACGTCTGGGTGGACGCGCTCACCAACTACCTGACCGGCGCGGGCTTCCCCGACACCGATTCGGCGTCGTTCCAGCGGTATTGGCCCGCGGACCTGCACATCATCGGCAAGGACATCTCGCGGTTCCACACCGTGTACTGGCCCGCCTTCCTGATGAGCGCCGGAATCGAGCTCCCGAAGCGGGTTTTCGTGCACGGCTTCGTCAACTACAAGGGCGAGAAGATGTCCAAGTCGGTCGGCAATGTGGTCGATCCCATGGACCTGGTCGACACCTTCGGCCTGGACGCCGTGCGCTTCTTCCTGCTGCGTGAGATCTCCTACGGCCAGGACGGCTCCTACAGCCACGAGGCCATCGTCGGCCGCATCAATGCCGATCTGGCCAACGAGTACGGCAACCTGGCCCAGCGCTGCCTGAAGATGGTGGCCCGCGACTTCGGCGGCGTCGTCCCCACCCCGGGCGAGTTCACCGAGGACGACAAGGCCCTGCTGGAGCGCGCGGGCGACCTGCTCGAGAAGGTCCGGGCCGAGTTCGACCAGCAGCAGATCCATCTGGGTCTGGAGCAGCTGTGGCTCACCCTCGGTGAGACCAACCGCTACTTCTCCGCCCAGGCGCCCTGGACCCTGGCCAAGGCCGGCGCCCCGGAGGACACCGCCCGCGAGGGCACCATCCTCTACGTGACCATGGAGGTGCTGCGCATCGTCTCGATCCTGGTCCAGCCGGTGATCCCCGGCTCGGCCGGCAAGATCCTGGACCTGCTCGGCGTCACCGACCGCGACTTCGCGGACCTCGCCACCCCGCTCCGCCCGGGCACCGCCCTGCCGGAACCGGCCGTGGTCTTCCCGAAGTACGTCGAACCGAAGTAAGAACCGGTGCCCGCCCGCCGCCCTCCGGCGGGCGGGCATCGAGTCCGCTCCAGCATCCGGTCCGCTTACCGCGCCGGTCAACCTGGGGCAGCAGCACGATTTGGGGCACCCGCGCCGACCAACGGGCCCGGATCAGCTGTTGGCGAGGGGTCAACGGTGTCGGCCGACATCGACCGTTCCCCGTTCTCTCTCCTTCTCCGAACAGCTGCCGGAGCCCGGTCAGGGGGCCGCGCATGGGTCGATGGTGGTGGTGCCGGGCGACCGCGGCGTGAGCATGAACAGCTGGTAGGAGCAGTTCTGCGGGTGAAAGGCGTTGTAGGAACGCATGGTCAGGCTCATGATCTCGCCGGTGGCCGGGTTGCGGACCTGCACGAGCGAGTCGTTGAACAGGTCTTCGTCCATCGGGGTGTTCCACATGCGCGCGAATTCCGGGTTGACGCTGCAGGTTTCGATGATCTGGGCCAGGCGCTCGGGGGCGACCACGCCGGGCGAGAGGACGCGCAGGCCGAAAACCAGGCGGTGCACGATGGTGTCCCAGTTGACCAGCAACTCGCGAGCTTCCGGGATGGTCAGGAACTGCTCGATGACATTGACCGGGCGCTCGGCGCCGGGCGCCGCGGGGGCCAGCCACGGAAACGCCCCGCCGGCAGCCCGATTGGCCGCGAGCACCTCGTATTCGGGAAAGCGGTGGAAGTACGCCGGACAGGGCAGGGCCTCGAGATGGTCGAGGTCCTCTTGGCGCAGCTGGGGTGGCCAGGTGCCGCGCGCGAAGGTGGACACCCTGGGCAGGGCCAGCGAGACCACCTTCTCGAGCATCCACATCGGTACGTCCATGGCGGCACACCAGTCCTCGAGCCGGTCCGCCGAGACCGTGCGCTCCCCGCTCTCCAGCTTCCGGTAGAGCGAGACGCTGACGAACATCCGCCGAGCGGTCTCCTCCTGCGTGAGGCCCTGATTCTCCCGGCGGTGCCGCAGGTACATTCCGAGCAGCGGCTGCTCCGGAATCGGTGTGAGCGCGTCGAGCATCTGTCCGCCTATCCATCCAGCAATCCTTCAGCTAAACATTTACCGAAGTAGCCAGTGAGGATCCAGTTTTCCGGTCCAGCCAGCGTACGGACCGCGGCACCCGACAGCGACCCCGGACCTGGACAGAAGTCCACGCCGATGACGACGGCCGATCCACCATTGCCACGATGTGCATATGCGGTCCAACGACACGAGGAATGGTCGTTCGTCGCGCCGGAACGGACATTCCGATCCGTGGGGAGTTCCATCGGCCGGCGCGGGCCGGGTCCGCGGATATCCCGGCGGTGATCGACGGACAACCGGCGTTGATCGTCGACGGCATTGCCGAGCGCACCCGGCGGCTGATCCGGCGTGGGGAGATTTCCCCACTGCCGCAACGGATTCCGGATCTACGTGCCTTCACCTTCGCGGTTTTGCGGCTGCCGCGACTGTAGCGTCCGCGGTAGCCGGCGGCGACTGAGGTCACCCGACCGCAATCCCGGGACGCCACCGATCCGGGCGCCCACCGATAATGACCATCTGAAGCGAACGCGGTTCAGTGAGAGAGGGAATGGATGCGCGACAGGCAGGTCCACATGACGGCTCGCGCACCACAGGGGACGTTGCAGCGCACCAACTTCGACGAACGGCACCGCGCCGCCCGGGACGCCGTCCTCACCTCGCAGCGCGGCCGGCTGCTCGAGGCCATGGTGGAATGCGTCGAGGCCAGGGGCTACCACGCCACCACACTCACCGATATCGTGGCGCGCGCCCGGGTCTCGCGCAGCACCTTCTACGAGCACTTCAGCAATAAGGAGCACTGCTTCATCGAGGCGGTGCGCACCGCCTCCGACATCATCGCGACCCGCATCGCCGACGAGCTGGCCCAGCTGCCCACCGACGCCGGCGCGTACGAGCGCATCGAGTCCATCGTGGTCACCTTCTGCGAAACCGTGGCCTCCGAACCGGATTTCGCACGGCTGATGCTGGTCGAGGCGTTCAAGGTGGATCAGGAGTCGGTGGCACTGCGGGATCTGTCGGTGGATCGGTTCGCGGATCTGTACCGGGTCTTCTACGCCCAGGCGCGCGCGACCGATCCGAGCCTGCCGGTCATCGCCGACGAGCTGTTCGCGCTGATTCCGGATGCCATCGGCGAACGCACCCGCCGGGTCATCGTGGCCGAGGGGGCGCATCGGGTGCCCGAATTGGCGCCGCTGTTCGTGGAGTTCGTGATCGCGGTGCTGGGCCTGCCCGCGCAGGCCTGAATCGCTACGCCTCGTCGCGAAATCCACTGTCGCCCAGACAGTTTTCGGGTCGGTGCCACCGGAGCGCGCGGGTGTGACGTGGCCGGGTGAACTCACTCACAGCGAGAAGCTCGGTTCGTCATCCCCGGGCCATACCGATGACACATAACGGACGATCGCCAGGCGGTGACCACAGCGCCCGGCTTTCGGCGAACCCCCACCTCAGCCAGGCCGCGGGCGGCCAGGCCGGGTGCGGAAATTTTGCGACACCGCGCGTAACACTAAGCGTGCGTTCACGTTTCGTCTCAGACAGCCACACGGAACGCGATAGTTCCCCAAGCTAGTTACTCTCGGGTAGCCTCAGTTCATCCGAGCTTGACGAACACACATTTCACTCTCTTCCACGAGGTTTCAGCCTCCCAGTTCCAGGAGTCCCCTGTGCCGCAATCTCGATTCGAGTCCATCGGCGCCTATCTGCCCGAGAAGCGTGTTACCACAGCCGAACTGCTCTCACAATTGAAGGAGGTCCCGGAGTTCGATCTCGAACGAATCACGGGTGTCAAGGAACGCCGTTTCCGCGACACCCGCCCGGAGACGCTCGAGGACTCCTTCGCCCTGGCCATGAAGGCCGTCGAGGACTGTCTGTCCAGGTCATCTTATGCCGCAGGCGATCTCGACATCATCATCTCGACCTCCATCACGCGCAGTAAGGAGGGCACCAAGATGTACATGGAGCCGTCCTTCGCCGGCGCCATCGGCCGCGCCATCGGCGCTCGCGAGGATGTCATCGCCTTCGATCTCTCGAATGCCTGCGCGGGCATGATGAGTGGCGTCTACATTCTCGACCGAATGATTCGCAGTGGCGCGGTGAAACGCGGCATCGTGGTCAGCGGCGAGGCTATTACGCCTATTGCCGAAACGGCCGTGAACGAGATTTCCAGTAAATACGATCTGCAATTCGCGTCGCTGACCGTCGGCGATTCCGGTGCGGCCGTGGTGCTCGACGAGGCCGTGGACGACAACGACAAGATCCACTACATCGAGCTCACCACCGCCTCGGAGTTCTCGCACCTGTGCCTGGGCATGCCCAGCGACAAGTCCAATGGCGTGGCGCTCTACACCGACAACCGGAAGATGCACAACGAGGCGCGGTTCCTGCTGTGGACCGACACCCAGCGCAACTTCATGGAGGCGAACGGGATCACCTTCGCCGACGAGGGTTTCGACTACATCATCCACCACCAGTTCGGCGCGGCCGCGATTCCGTTCATGAACGCGATCGCCGAGCGCGAGTTCGGCCACCCCATGCCGCCGGACCTGAATGTCATCGAGAAGTACGGAAATACCTCCAGCACTTCGCATTTCATCGTGCTCCACGATCAGCTCAGCCAGCAGAACCTGGCGGCCGGGTCGAAGATCCTGATGATTCCGGCGGCCTCCGGCGTCGTCGGCGGCTTCCTGTCCACCACCATCTCGTCGCTGAAGGTCTGAGGTACTGCCATGGGTGTGCGCATCAAGTCCACCGGAATCAGCCGGGACACCGACACTTTCAGCATCGTCGAGCTCAGCGGCCGGGCCGCGCGACGGGCCATGGAGAGCGCCGGCATCGAGCCCGGGCAGGTCGGGGTCATGATCAACGCGGGCATCTTCCGCGACAGCAATACCGTCGAGCCGGCCGTGTCGGCCCTGATCCAGAAGGCCGCGGGCATCGGGCTCGACTACGTGAAGGAGGACCCGCGGTCGTTCTCCTTCGACCTCATGAACGCCGGCACCGGCGTGCTCAATGCCGTGCAGGTGGCGCAGGCGGTACTGGCCACCGGGAGCGCCGAGCACGTGCTGGTGGTGTCGGGTGACACCCACCCGTCGCTGACGCGCTCCGCCGCCGACGACGAATTCCCCTACGCCACCGCGGGTGCGGCGCTGCTGCTGGAGCAGACCGGCGAGCCCGAGGGCTTCGGCCGGGTGCACACCCGCGCCGCCGCGGGCGCTCCGGGCCTGGAGTCCTACGTGGACACCGAGACCATGGGCGATCGCGGCCGCGGCATCATGACGGTCGAGCGTGAACCCGGCTATCTGGACCGGCTGCTGGCCACCGCCGCCGAGGCCGCGCGCGCCGCGCTGTCGGACAGTGCGGTCGACAAGACCACCACCGCCCTCATCGCCGCCACCCCGAGCGCCGACTTCCCGGCCCGGCTGGCCGCCGAACTCGGCATCGCCGCGGACGCGGTGTTCACCCCGGACCTGACCGACGGTGACCCGCACACGGCCGCGCTCACCCTGGCGTATCACGCGGCCGCCCAGGCGGATTCGCTGGCCGGCTACCGCGATGTGCTGTTCGTGGCGGCCGGTGCCGGCCCCTCGGCCGCCGCGGTCGTCTACCGGCTCCCGGCCCTCGCCGGAGCCGCGGCGTGACCACCGCGACCTATTGGCAGGCCATCGACCGCTTCCGAGCGGTGGTGGCCGCCGATCCGGACCGTGAGGCGGTGATCTACCCCGCGGGGAAGACCGCCTCCGGACTACCGGACTACCGCCACCTCACCTACCGTGAGCTCGACGAGTGGTCCGACACCATCGGCCTGCACCTGGCCGCGGCGGGCGTGGGCCGTGGCACCCGCACCATCGTGCTGGTGCTGCCCAGCCCGGAGCTGTACGCGATCATGCTGGGGCTGTTGAAGATCGGCGCCATCCCGGTGGTCATCGATCCGGGCATGGGCCTGCGCAAGATGCTCAACTGCCTGCGCGCCGCGAATGCCGAGGCGTTCGTCGGCATTCCGCAAGCGCACGCGGCGCGAGTGCTGTTCGGCAAGTACTTCCGGAACGTGCGGGTGACTCTCACCGTCGGCCCGCGCTGGTTCTGGAGCGGACCGACCCTGCGCAGCTGGGGCGCGCCGGTGACCGCGGGCCGGCTCGGCAACCGGTTCCGCGCCGACGGCGCGGCCGGTCCGGTCGGCGCGAAAGTCGCGGCGCGACTGCAAGAACTGCTGGCCGCCCGCGCCGAGCGGCGGACCGCCGGCGAGCACCGGGCCCCGTTCGACGCCTTCACCCTGCGCGAACGGGTGCCGGCGCCGGCGGACGAGGTGCTGCTCATCGCCTACACCACCGGCAGCACCGGGCCCGCCAAGGCCGTGGAGATGACGCACGGCAATCTCAGCGCCATGGTCGAGCAGGTGCACGCGGCGCGCGGCCGGGTGGAACCGGGCACCTCGCTGATCACGCTGCCGCTGGTCGGCATTCTCGACATGCTGCTCGGCTCACGGTGCGTACTACCGCCGCTGGTGCCGAGCAAGGTCGGCTCCACCGATCCGGCGCACGTGGTCGACGCCCTCAACCGGTTCGGCGTGAAGACCATGTTCGCCTCCCCGGCCGTGCTGATTCCGCTGCTGCGGCACCTGGAGACGCACAAGACGCCGGTGCCGACCCTGCACAGCATCTATT
Organism: Nocardia sp. NPDC004860; assembly: GCF_040609015.1. Lineage (NCBI taxonomy): Bacteria > Bacillati > Actinomycetota > Actinomycetes > Mycobacteriales > Nocardiaceae > Nocardia > Nocardia sp. NPDC004860. The sequence continues at coordinate 49,959 of NZ_JBEXJI010000006.1, forward strand.
CCGGCGGCGCACCCGTCCCGGACTGGTGCATCGCCGGGCTGCGGCAGGTGCTGGCCGAGGACGCCGAGGTGTATGCCGGGTACGGCTCCACCGAGGCGCTGCCCATGTCCACCATCGAATCCCGGGAACTGCTGGGCGGTCTGGCGGAGCGCGCGCACCTGGGTGACGGCACCTGTGTCGGGCGGCCCGCCGAGGGTGTGCGGGCCCGGCTGGTCGCCATCACCGACGATCCCATCCCGACCTGGGCGCAGGCCGAGGCCCGCGAATCCGAGCTGGTCGCCACCCGCGGCATCGGCGAGCTGGTGGTGTCGGGACCGAACGTGAGCACCCGCTACTACTGGCCCGAGGCGGCGAATCTGGCGGGCAAGATCCACGAGGGCGACACGGTGTGGCATCGCACCGGCGACCTGGCCTGGATCGACGGCGAGGGCCGGATCTGGTTCTGCGGCCGCAAGAGTCAGCGCGTGCACACCGCCGCCGGACCCATGTTCTCCGTGCAGGTGGAACAGGTCTTCAACATACTGCCCGGGGTGATCCGCACCGCGCTGGTCGGCGTGGGCACTCGCGGCGCGCAGCTGCCGGTGCTCTGCGTGGAGGCCGCGCCCGGCACGGACACCGCGGCGCTGACGGCGCAGTTGCGGCAGCGGGCCGGCGAATTCGATGTCACCGCACCGGTTTCCACGTTCCTGTTCCATCCGAAGTTCCCGGTCGATATCCGACACAATGCCAAGATCGGCCGCGAACAACTCGCGGTCTGGGCGGCGGAGCAGCTCGGAAAGGACGACGGACGATGAAGGTGACTGTGCTGCGGGCGATTCCGGTACTGGGATGGCTCTACCTGGCCCTGGGGCTACTGCTGGCGGCGGGCGATCGCGCCCCCGCCGGCCGGCTGCTGCGGGCGGTGTTCTGGATCGACGCCTTCCTCAGCATCGTGGTGCACGCGGCCCAGATCCCGGCCGCGCTGAGGGCGACGGCGGGCACCGAGCACTCGCCGGTCAAGACGGCGGCCATGACACAGATCTTCGGAATCACGTGGTGGAAGACCCAGGAGGCCGTATGAGCGGGTCAGGCGCGGAGGAGGCAGCCTGCGTAACCACGCAGCGCCCCCGATCATGCGGAGAGGATAGAGCGTGAAGGCACTGGTTACGGGGGCATCCGGGTTCCTGGGCGGGGCGATCGTGCGCCGCCTCGTCCGGGACGGCGGCTTCGAGGTGGCCATCCTGGCCCGGCCCACCAGCAATCTGCGTGACCTGTACGAGGTCATCGACGAGATCGAGATCATCACCGGCGATCTCACCGATCAGGTGTCGCTCGAACGCGCCACCAAGGGCGTGGACGTGGTGTTCCACAGCGCGGCGCGGGTCGACGACCGCGGCACCCGGGCGCAGTTCGTGGCCGAGAACGTCACGGCCACCGAGAGTCTGCTGCGCGCCGCCAAGCGCAACGGTGCCTCGCGGTTCGTGTTCATCTCCAGCCCCAGCGCACTCATGGACCGCGACGGCGGCGATCAGGTGGACATCGACGAATCGGTGCCGTACCCGAGCCGCTACCTGAACGTGTACTCGGAGACCAAGGCCGCGGCCGAACGCGCCGTGCTGGCTTCCAACACCGCCGAATTCACGGCCTGCGCGCTGCGGCCGCGCGCCATCTGGGGCGCCGGCGACCGGTCCGGGCCGATCGTGCGGCTGCTCGGGCGGGCGGCCGCGGGGACGCTGCCGGACCTGTCCTACGGCAAGCAGGTGATGGCCTCGCTGTGCCATGTGGAGAACATCGCGGAGGCGGCCGTCCTGGCGGCGCGCTCCGAGCGGGTCGGCGGCAGGGCGTATTTCATCGCCGACGCCGAGCGGACCGACGTGTGGGGCTTCCTCGGCGAGGTGGCCACCGGCCTCGGCTATCCGAAGCCGACCCGGCAGCCGAATCCGCGGGTGCTCACCGCCGCGGTGGCCGCCATCGAAACCGTCTGGCGCCTGCCGTTCGTCGCCACCCGGTGGTCGCCGCCGCTGACGCGGTACGTGGTGGCGCTGATGACCCGCACCGCCACCTACGACACCTCCGCCGCCACCCGGGATTTCGGCTACCAGCCGATCGTGGACCGCGAGACCGGGCTGACCGAGTTCCTGGCCTGGCTCGAAACCCAGGGCGGCATCGTGGCATTGACCGAGAAGATCTAGGCAGGGGTACACACATGTTCCGCCGTCCCATCTCCCCCACCGAGCTCATCTACTTCCCCATGCGGGATCTGGCGCCGCCGTTCCTGATGCAGCTGGTGGTGGAGGGCCGGGGCAGCATCGATCCGGAGGCGCTGCTGCGCGCGGTCGCCACCGCCGCCGACGCCAATCCGGGTGCGCGGCTGGTCCGCGACGGCAAGCAATGGGTGGACAGCGGGGTCGCGCCGAGCGTGCGGGTGGTGGACCACGCCCTGGAATATCCGGCGCTGGAGGCGGATCCGGTGCTCACCAGCCCGATCGGGCCGACCTCGGACGCCACCGTGGAGGTGCTGCTGCTCACTGCCGCACCCACCACCCTGGTGTTCCGGGTCTTCCACGGCGTCATGGACGGCATGGGCATGGTCATGTGGGCCACCGATGTGCTGCGGGTGCTGCGCGGTGAGGAACCCGTCGGTGCGCCCGATCCGATCGCCGACGCCGAACTGGTGCGCAAGGTCGGCGCGCCGGGGCGGCCCACGCTCATGCTGCCGCGCTTCCGCTCGGCGGTCGGGCACGGACGGCAGGACCCGGGCGAACACCGGCACCTGTTGCGCACCCGCACCATTCACGCGACCGGGCCGGGCGCGCTCATGCGGGTGGCGGCGCTGCTCGCCGAGGAGGGCGGGCCGATCTCGCGCATCATGATCCCGGTCGACATCCGCCGCCACGACCCGGAACTGCGGTCCACCGCGAATCTCGCGCTGCCGCTGTTCCTGGACGTGCGGCCGGGCATGGATTGGAAGCAGCTCAACGAGATCAAGCGCGCGGGCCTGAAGGAGAACCGCGAGCTCAACCAGATGGACAACGGCGGGCTGAAATACCTGCCGCAGGCGGCGGGACGCGGGCTGCTGCGCACGCTGAACCTGCTCGGCTCGCGTACCGGCCGGAACCTGGCCTCCGCCACCGTCTCCCACATGGGCCGCTACGACCTCGACGCACTCGCGGTCCCCGGCTTCGCCCCCACCGCCATCAAGGTCATGCCGCAGCACAGCGTCGCCATGCCGCTGCTGTTGGGCATGACCGAATGCGGCGGACGCACCGAGCTGACCGTCTCGGTCCGCAACGGACGCGGCGTTCCGGAACGCTTGGACGCTCTGCTGGACCGCATCGTCCGCACGCTGGAAAGCGAACTGACGCCGACGAATTCGGACGCGACCGCCTGACTCTCCTCTCGACCCGAGCCCGGGCCGCGGCAATAGGCCACTCGCACACAAGGATCGGAGTGCCCCATGACCGTCGTCGACAGTTCCCCCGAGGTCACCGAGACCGCGGAATCAGATGGCCTCATGGCCGCCTGGGCGCGGGTCGTGGTGGCGCGGCCGAAGACCGTGCTGGTGATCGCGGTGCTGTTCGCACTGGCCTGCGGGCTGTTCGCGGCCGGGCTGCAGCAGCGGGTGAGCTCGGCGGGATTCGTGGTACCCGATGGTGAATCCGCGTCGGTGGATGCCTGGGTGACCGAACGCCTGGGGCCGCAGAACCCGGATGTCATCGCGATCTACACCGCGCCCGAGGGGCAGTCGCTGGCCGATATCGGGCCGAGAGTGACCGCGGCGATCGGCAAGCTCGATCCGGCGCTGTTGGATCGGCCGGTCGAAAGCTATTGGAACAGTCCGCGATCACAGTACCTCCGATCGTCCGATGGACGGCAGGCGGTGGCGGTCGTGTTCTCGGCGGGGAACGACAATCAGCGGGTCGCGGAGTATCCGAAACTTGCTGCCGCACTGCGTATTCCGGGACTCGACACCAAGCTGACCGGATACAGCGCACTGGCCGACACCATCAGCGATCAGTCGCGGCACGATCTGGTGCTGGCCGAATCGATTTCGATCCCGCTGACCGCGATCGTGCTGGTGCTGGTATTCGGCGGGGTGGTGGCCGCCTCGCTGCCGGTGCTCATCGGCACGCTGGCGGTGGTGGGGGCGCTGGGCGCGGTCGGGATCATCGCGCGGATAACCGAGGTCAGCGTGTTCGCGATGAATGTGGTGTCGCTGCTGGGGCTCGGATTGGCCATCGACTACGGGCTTTTCATCGTCGGACGGTTCCGCGAGGAGCTGGGGCGGGGACGCACGACCGAGGAGGCGGTGACCCGCACCCTGCGGACCGCCGGGCGCACCGTGCTGTTCTCGGCGCTGCTGCTCATGTGCGCGTTCGCGGGCACCTTCGTGTTCCCGCTGGCTGTGCTGCGCTCACTCGGTGTCGGGGCCATCGCCGCGGTCGGGCTGGCCGCGCTGCTGTCGGTGACCGCGCTGCCCGCGATCCTCACCCTGCTGGGCTCGCGCATCGGCAAGTGGAGCTGGCGCGCGGACGCCTTCGAGCGCTCGGAGGAACGGGCGCAACGATTCTGGGGACGGGTCGTCACCGCCGTCATGCACCGGCCTGGCACGGTCGCCATCGCGGTCGGTGCGATCCTGCTGGTCCTCGCCGCACCGTTGTCCGGGGTCCGGCTCGGCGATGTCGACCACACCGCACTGCCCGCCGGGAACGAAACCCGCGTCGCCGTGGAGGAATTGAGCGCGCACTTCCCGGCCGCGAACAGTGGCGCGACCATCCTGCTGCGCGAAACCGACGGCAGCGCACCGACTCCGACCGCCATCAGCACCGCCTTGCGCGAGATCGGCGGCGTCCGGGGCGTGCGCCAGGCGACGGCGCTGGACACCCGCGACAACACCACCGTCATCCATGCGGCGCTGGCCGCTCCGGACCGCTCGCCGCGGGCCCAGGACGTCGTGCGCGACCTGCGTGACCTGCGCCTGGACGGACTCGACCTGCGGGTCGGCGGCGAGAGCGCCAGCACCGTCGACAGCGTCGCCGCCGTCCTCGACCGGTTGCCGCTCATGATCGTGGTGATGGTGGCGGTGACCCTGCTCATGCTGGCACTGGCCTTCCGCTCGATCGTGTTGCCGCTCAAGGCCGTGCTCATGGCGTTCCTGAGCCTGACGGCCACCTTCGGGGTGCTGACCTGGATCTTCGATCAGGGTCACCTGGCCGGTGCGCTGCACATCAGCGTCGGACCGCTGTCGGCGGGCATGATGGTGCTCATCATCGCCGTGGTCTTCGGGCTGTCCACCGACTACGAGGTGTTCCTGCTCTCGCGAATGGTGGAGGCCCACAACGCCGGTGCCGACACCGAGGAATCGGTGCGCATCGGCACGGTGCAGACGGCCCGCGTGATCACCGCCGCCGCAACGCTGCTCGTACTCATCACCGGGGCGTTCACGCTCTCCCCGCTCACGCCCATGCGTTTCCTCGGCCTGGGCATGGTGATCGCGCTCGTCATCGACGCCACCCTGGTGCGCATGCTGCTGGTTCCGGCCCTGGTCAAGCTGATGGGGCCCGCCAACTGGTGGGCCCCGGGCAATCGGAGAAAGGTTCAGCCGAAGAGTTCGATCAGCGCGGGTGCCGGCACGGTGTAGCGGCTCGAAAGCGCCTCGGCGAGTGCCTTGTTGGGGCGAACTCCTGGGCGGCTCATGCCGCGGCCTCCTGCCGGGTGTAGACCAGGTTCACCACCCCGCAGTCCAGGGGACGGCAGTCGGTGAGCGTGAGGGTGGCCGGCATCTGGTCCGGGGTGAAGAATCGCGCGCCCGGACCGCCCAGGATCAGCGGAAACACCAGCAGGTGCAGCTCATCGAGGAGGTTCTCGGCGATCAGGTAGCGCACCAGGGTGCCGCTGCCGCCGATGCCGATGTGCTGATGCCGGTCCTTGAGCGCGCCGATCTCCTTGGCCAGGTTGTCGCGCAGGATGGTGGTGTTGGCCCAGTCGGTGGACTCCAGCGTCGTGGACACCACGTACTTGGACATGGCGTTGACGGCGTCGAAGTACGGGCCGGACTGGCTGGTGAAGAAGGGTTTCAGGCCCTCGTAGGTGGTGCGGCCCAGGAGCATGGCGTCATTGCCCGCCATGATGGCGCCCACGGCCTGCTGCACCTCGGCGTCGTTGAAATACGGCCCGGTGTGCGGATCGGTCGGCGAGATCGACGGGGCGAGACCGGTCCAGCCGCTCTCGGTCACGCCGTCCAGCGAAAGGTACTGCCCTGCAACAATTTTTCCCATGCGTCCACGGTCGCAGTTTCGGAAGGCCCAAGGAATTGCCGGGTTCGCAAGAGAGCGATGCCGCAGCGGAATGAATGCGGGGCGGGCATACTCGAGCACATGGTCGAGCCGCTGCCTCGGACCCCCGAGGGCGTGGAACTCCGGCACCTGCGCGCCTTCGTCGCGGTCGCCGAGGAATTGAACTTCGGCCGCGCGGCGCAGCGGCTCTACCTCACCCAGCCCGCGCTCAGCCGGACCATCCGGTCACTGGAAAAGCTGGTGGGCTGCGACCTCTTCCATCGCAATACCCGCAGCGTGGGCCTCACTCCCGCGGGCACGGCGCTACTGGATCGAACCCGTGACGTGCTCGCCGGCCTGGACAGCGCCCTGACGGCGGCCCGCGCGGCGGGCGGCGCGCTCTCGGCCCGCATGGACCGGCTGTGGAGTCCGGTGGAGGAGACGTTCAACGGCGACCTGACGCCCATGCGGTCGGCCTTCGAACTCATGCACGCGCAATTCCCCATCCCGGAGGGCGTGCTGCTGGAGCCGGTGAACGCCGGCGGGGTGCCCGGCATCCAGCTCGCGCGCCCCGAGGACTCCGAGACCGTCGCCGTCTACGCGCACGGCGGCGGCTTCATGATGGGCTCGGCCTACGGGTATCGCGGCATGGCGGGCGCGGTCGCCGACGCCGGGCACACCCGGGTACTCGTGCCCGAATACCGGCTCGCCCCCGAACACCCCTTCCCGGCCGCCCGCGACGATGTGTGCACCGCCTACCGCTGGCTGCTGGATTGCGGTAGACCACCGGAAAGTATTGCGCTGGTGGGTGATTCGACCGGGGCCATGCTGATCCTGTCGGCGCTGCTGCACGCCCGCGAGTGCGGACTGCCCATGCCGCGCGCGACCGTGCTGCTGTGCCCCGCCGTCGACTTCTACGCCCCCGCCGACGACCCGCCCGCCGACGCCGAACAGCACATGCGCTTCCAAACCGCCTACCTGGCGGGCCGCCCGGTGAGCGACCCGGAGGCCAACCCCATGTGCGCCGATCTCACCGGCCTACCGCCGACCCTGGTGCAATCCGGTGAGTTCGACGGCCTCGGGCGGAATACCGATGCGCTCGTCGAGCGGCTGCGAGCGGCCGATGTCGCGGTCCGGCACGACAGCTACCCGGTCGACGGGCATGCCTTCCAGATCTACTGGTCGTTCCATCCCGAGGCGGCCGAGGCCATCGGGCAGGTCGGCGACTTCCTCCAGAAGCCGGCCCCGGTCACGCCCTGAATGTTCGTGTCGCGCACCGGTACTCCGGTGACGCAACTGCATGTCACGGATACCGCACGTGACACACAGCTGCGCTGACCGGGCCGCCACGCTCCTCGTTGAACGCGGCGCACCCGTGAACCGGGCCGGACCCGACACCGGCGGAAACCGATTCGGCCGGCGCGCGTCGGCCCGCGGAGATGGGCGCACAACCCCCTTCGTCGTGCGCACATCTCGACGGGCCGACGCCCGGTTCAGGGGCGAAGCCGCACCGGCAGGGCGGCGAGACCTCGCACGATCAGGGATTTGCGCCAGGTCAGTTCCGCCCCTGCGGCCAATTCCAGATCCGGGTAGGCCGCGAGCAAACGGCTCAGCGCGATCCCGCCCTCCATGCGCGCCAGGGGCGCGCCGACACAGCGGTGGACGCCGTGGCCGAAGGCGAGGTGGTTCTTGTCGGTGCGGTCCAGGTCCACCCGGTGCGGATCGGCGAAGCGGGCCGGATCGCGGTCGGCGGCGGCCATGGACACCAGCAGGCGCTGGCCGGCCGGGATTTCGACGCCGCCCAGGGTGACCGGGACGGTGGTGTAGCGGAAGGTGGCCTCGCTCGCCGGCGACTCGTAGCGCAGCACCTCCTCCACGAAATCCGGTACCCGATCCGGGGTGTCGGCCAGTGCGGCCCGGACGTCCTTGTCCGTCAGCAGGATCGCGACCGCGTTCGAGATGAGGTTCACGGTGGTCTCGAAACCCGCGACCAGCAGCAGGAACACCATGCTGATCAGCTCGCGGTGCGAGAGCCGGTCGCCGTCCTCACTGGCCGAGATGAGTTCGGAGAGCAGGTCATCGCACGGTTCGTCGCGCTTGGCGTTGATGAGCTGATCGATGTAGGCGAGGAACCGCTGCACCGCGGCCCCGCGGGCCTCGACGGTCTCGTCATTGGAGACCAGGGTGGTGGACCAGGCGCGGAAGTCGTCGCGATCCGCGTGGGGGACACCGAGCAATTCGCAGATGACCAGCATGGGCAGCGGGAAGGCGTAGCGGTCCAGCAGATCCTGATCGACGGCGGCGTCGGCGGCCAGGTCGGCGAGCAGGGCGTCGGCCAATCCGGTGATGCGCGAGGCCAATTCGCGCACGGCACGACTGCTGAAGGCCCGGTTCACCAGGGTGCGCAGGCGGGTATGCTCCGGCGGGTCGTAGAAGAGCATCATGTCGCCGAACATGGCGCCGGCCGCCTGGGCGCCCGCGCCATCACCCGCCAGGGCCGTGCGCGCACCCTCGGATCTGAGGGCCTTGCTGATGGCAGGGTCCAGGAAGGCCGTCTTGGCCGCCTCGTAGCCGGTGATCAGCCAGCCGGTGCCGCCGTCCGGGAAGCGCACGAAATGCGCGGGCCCGCGCGCACGCAGCAGGTCGTATGCGGCGTGCGGGTGCTGATAGAAGTCATCGGTCAGCACGAACGGCTCGATCGCCAATTCGCCTGCCGGGACCTCTGTTTCGTGCACCATGATCGGGGACTCTAACAGCGGGCGGGTTGACGGGTCCCGCCATCGGCCACCCCAGCCGCTGCATACACTCACAGTGCAAAATCTCGGCCACAGCTACCGATCATCCGGCCGCGCGGACGCCCGATCCCCGGCGCGAAATCCACACGGCCGCGCCGACGGCCAGAGCCGCCACGGCGTAGTAGTACAGCTGCGGCAGTCCCAGCGTGTCATCCCCCATCACCAGGTACAGCGCGACATTGATCAGCCAGTGCCCGACGGTGCCGATCAGAGCCCGCTGCCAGTAACCACCGACCGCGAGAAACCCCAGCACGCAGGCGAATCCGAGCACCGCCGCCAGGAACGCCGCCGCCACGGCCGGTCCCGCCGCGAACGCCTGTACATGCCACACCGCCCAGATCACCCCGGTGATCCCGATCGCCACCGGCCGGGCATACCGCGACTCCAGCACCGGCTGCAGGAATCCCCGCCAGCCCGCCTCCTCCCCCGCCGCCCCGACCAGCTGGAGCAGCACGAACACCGCGAAAGGCACCCCACCCACCGCCGCCGGACCGTGCAGCTTCATCGAGTCGGAGGCCATGGCGGCGGTCGACAGGCCGATGGCCGCACACGAAACCACCACCGCCACACCATGTCCGCGCACCACGTCCCACGACGCCGGCACGGGCAGCAGGGCCGCCAGGCGCTGCCGCCACACCAGGGCCACGACACCTACCGCCACCGCGGGCCCGAACTGCGTCAGCGACAGCGCCGCCGGGTCGATCCCCGAATTCGGCTGCACCACAAGCAGAACTCCGGACGCCAGGAACGCCAGCACCACGTAGACGCCGGCCATCGCGCCGATACTTCCCGACCGCACCTCATTCGAGATCACCCCGCGATGGTCGCACCGGGGTTCTCGACGGTCCTCACCCCCGAGAGTGATTCCCGCACTGCGATATCAGACTCGAGAGCCAGTCCCGAGCCCTCCCAGCAAGCCGAGCCCCGCCCGGCTACTCGGCGGCCCGCGCGGCGAGCACCGCGTCGTAGAGTTCGCGGCGCGAGGCCCCCGTGGCCGCGGAGACCTCGGCGCACGCGTCCTTGAGCCGCAGCCCGGAACCGATCAGCGCCTCCACCTGGCCGACCAGGTCGGCGGGCTCGGCGGAAACCGGTTGCGCGCCTTCGAGAACCACGGTGATCTCCCCCCGCGCACCCTCGACCGCCCACGCGGCCAGCTCGGCCAGCGTGCCGCGCACGACCTCCTCGTAGGTCTTGGTGAGCTCCCGGCACACTGCGGCGCGGCGCTCCGGGCCGAGCACCTCGACGGCATCGGCCAGGCAGTCCGCAAGACGGTGCGGGGCCTCGAAGAACACGACGGCCCGCGGCTCCGCGGTGAGCGTCCGCAGCCACTCCTTGCGCTGACCGGACTTGCGGGGCGGGAAGCCGTCGAAACAGAACCGCTCGACCGGCAGGCCGGACAGCGCGAGCGCGGTGGTCACCGCGGACGGGCCCGGCAGACAGGTGATCGGGAGGCCGCGCTCCACGCAGGCCGCCACCATCCGATAGCCCGGATCGCTCACCGACGGCATCCCGGCATCGGTGACGAGCAGCACGGTACGACCGGACTCGATCTCCTCGAGCAGCATCGGGATCCGCGCGGTCTCCACGTGGTCGTAGAAGCTCACCACCCGGCCGGTGATCTCGATGTCCAGGGCCTTGGCCAGTGACCGGGTCCGGCGCGTGTCCTCGGCGGCCACCACCTCGGCGGTCGCCAGCGCGTCCCGCAGCCGCTGCGAGGCATCCCCGATATCGCCCATGGGAGTGGCCGCCAAGACCAGCCGTCCGCCGGCACTCGGCTCCGCGCTCATGGTGCTCCTACTCCTCGAAAGGTCCGCCAACTCGCCCCCGACTCTATCGATGCGATCGACCGGCACCGCCAACCTCCATCCTCACCGCGGCGGGACTCGGGGGCGGGTACCGCTTACGATCGACGGCGTGACCCAGGTGACCGACGTGCGACCGGCAGCGGTGGGGGCGGAGACGGCGGCGCTGTCGAGTCCGGCTCCGCTGGTGCCCTCACCCGATTTCGGGCCCACGGACTGGGCTCGGGGGTGGGTGGTCACGCTGTTCCTCACAGCCATCGCCGCCGTCACCCGGTTCCTGTTCCTGAACTATCCGACCGATCTGCACACGCCCGTCTTCGACGAGAAGCACTACGCGCCGCAGGGCTGGCAGGTGCTCACCGGCGGCGGCGTGGAGGACAACCCGGGCTACGGGCTGGTGGTGCACCCGCCGGTGGGCAAGCAGATGATCGCGCTGGGCGAGGCCATCTTCGGCTACTCCCCCTGGGGATGGCGGTTCACCGCGGCCGTCTCCGGAACCCTGATCGTGCTGCTGGTGATCCGCATCGTCCGGCGGATGACCCGGTCCACGCTGATCGGCGCGTTCGCGGGCATTCTGATCATCTGCGACGGGCTCACCTTCGTGTCCTCCCGCATCGGCATGCTCGACATCTTCCAAGCGCTGTTCGTGACAGCGGCTTTCGGCTGCCTGGTGGTGGACCGCGACGACATCCGGGCGCGCATCGCGCTGGTGGCCGCGCAGGGCCGCATCGACGACAGCCCATACGGGCCGCGTTTCGGGGTGCGCTGGTGGCGCTTCGGCGCGGGCGTCCTGCTCGGGCTGGCCTGCGGCACCAAATGGTCCGGCGCGTACTGGATCATCGGTTTCGCCGCGCTGGCACTGGCCTTCGATCTCTCGGCCCGCCGCGGCTACCGGGTGCAGCGGCCGTGGTGGGGTGTGGCCAGACGGGATCTCGGGCCCACCGTCTACGCGCTCGGCGTGATCCCGGTATTCGTGTACCTGGCCTCCTTCTGGGGCTGGTTCGCCAGCGAGACCAGCTACGACCGGTACGCGGTCGGGGTGAAGGTCGGACGCGGCGGCGACTTCTCCTGGGTACCGAGCGCACTGCGGGGACTCTGGTACTACGGCGGCGAGGTGCTCACCTTCCACTCGCAGCTCACCAATTCCGCCGGCAATCACCATCCCTGGGAATCCAAGCCGTGGACCTGGCCCATGGGCCTGCGGCCGATGCTCTACTACTACGCCGACACCAATGTGACCGGCTGCGGCCAGCCCACCTGCGTGAAGGCCGTGATGGCGATCGGCACCCCCGCGCTGTGGTGGGTGGCCTTCCCCATGCTGGCGTGGGCGCTGTGGCGCAGCGCGGTGCGCCGCGACTGGCGCTACGCGGCGGTCCTGGTCGGCTACGGCGCGGGCATCCTGCCCTGGTTCCTGGACCTCGACCGCCAGATGTACTACTTCTACGCGGTGCCGCTGGCCCCGTTCCTGGCCATGGGTGTGGCGCTGGCGCTCGGCGACATCCTCGGCCACGCCCCACCCGTCGGGCGACGGCTGTCGGGAGCCCCCGGCTGGCAACACTTCACGCCGCTCAGTGAGCGACAAGGCCTGGGCCTGCTACTGGTCAGCCTCTACCTGGCACTGGTCATCGCCAATTTCATCTGGCTCTGGCCGATCCTGACCGCCCAGGCCATCACCCCGGGCAACTGGCACGACCACCTGTGGCTCCCGAGCTGGCGGTAGGACTGACGTCAGGTCGTGGGGGCCAGCCCCCACACCCCGAAAAGACTTGGGGGCCGAGCCCCCGAACCCCACGTAAGTTGCTCGGCGCGGATCCGCCGAAACTAGGGAGCAGTAGGAGTTTCGCCGAGCGCCGCGTGCAGATAGCGGACGGCTGCCGTGTCATCGAGACCGAGTCGGCGAATCACCGCGACGTATTCGGTGGCCGCGCGGCCGGCCAGGTCGCGGGTGGGGTCGCCGGAGGAGGCGATGAAAGAGCCCAGGCGGCCGCGGGTTTCGAGAACGCCGTCCTGCTCGAGCTCCCGGTAGGCGCGGGCCACGGTATTCGGGGCCAGCTTCAGCGTCGCCGCCAGCGCCCGGACCGTGGGGATCTTGGTCCCGGCGGCCAGTTCGCCGGAACGGACCCGGGCGATGATGCCCTGGCGCAGCTGCTCGTAGGGCGGGACCGTCGAGTGGTGGTCGACCGGGATGTCCAGCATGGCTTCATCACACCTCGTCACGCGACAGCGGGCAGGACAGGCAGCGCGGACCGCCACGGCCGGAACCCAATTCGGAGCCGGGGATGCGCAGCACCTCGATTCCGGCGTCTTCGAGCCGCGCATTGGTGTTCTCGTTGCGCTCGTAAGCGACCACCACGCCGGGGGCCAGGGCGAGGGTGTTGTTGCCGTCGTCCCACTGCTCCCGCTCGGCGGTGACGCCGTCCAGGCCGGTGTCGACCACCCGCAGCTTGCCGATACCCATGGCCTCGGCCGCCACGCGCAGGAAGGGATCCGGGCCCGAGATACTCACCCCGTGCCCCTCCTCCTTGCGAATAGTGAAGGCGCACAACTCATCCTGGATGGCCGGGTACATGACCACCGCGTCGACGTCCACCATGGTGCAGACGGTGTCGAGATGCATGGTCGCCCGGGTCTGGGCGATCGGCACCACGAGCACGGTGCGCGCCAGATCGTCCTCGAACAGGCTGCGCGCCAAGGCTTCCGCGCCCGCCGCCGTGGTGCGCTCCCCCACCCCGACCGCCACCACGCCCGGCGCGAGCAGCAGCACGTCGCCACCCTCGATCGGCGCGGTGTGCGATTCGTAGGCTCGCCGCACGCCCAGGAAGCGGGGGTGGAACGCGTAAATCAGGTCGGTGAGCGAGGTTTCGCGGGCGCGGGCCGGCAGCGCCAGCGAGGTGATGGCCACCCGCGGCCCGATCCAGAAGGAGGAGTCCCGGGTGAACAGCAGATTGGGCAGCGGGTCGATGACGAAGTCGTGCCCGTGGTGCATGCGCCGCACCAGTGAGGTGGCATCCGCCCCGAAGGGCAGCTCGTCGAATGTCATGCCGGACATGAGGATCTGCGCCAGTTCCGGCGCGGGCACTCCGCGCAGGTAGGCCGCCAGCTCGTCGGCGAGTAGGTGCCCGAGCCGCCGCGCGTCCACCGCACCCGAGATGCCCTGTATCCGCGCGGCGCCGCTGACCTGGATGGTCTCGGTCAGCACATCGGCCAGCAGCAGCACCTCCACGCCACGCCCGCGCAACACCCCGGCGAAGATGTCGTGTTCCTGCTGGGCACGCTCGACCCAGGGAATGGCGTCGAAGAGCAACTGGTCGTTGTTGCGCGGGGTGAGCCGGCGCAGCTCGTCGCCCGGCCGGTGTAACAGCACCGTGCGCAGCGCGCCGACCTCCGAGGTCACGGAAAACGGTCGCGCCGTGGGTGCGGCCTTTGTTCCCATGACACGACGGTAGTTCCCCGCGGCACGGATGGCATGGAATTCGCGACTCGAGTCGCACCCTGGGAGAACCCTGGAGTCGCACCGGCGAAAAACCTGGAGTAATGTTCAGGTATGCAGACCGCGTCGTGGCAGGCGAAGGAGCTGACTCCCGGTCAGCTCGCTCAGCGAGCCGGAGTTTCGGTGTCCGCCTTGCATTTCTACGAACGAGAGGGCCTGATCACGGCCCGCCGCACCAGCGGGAATCAGCGCCGCTACCCCCGGGAAACCCTGCGCCGGGTGGCCTTCATCCGCATCTCACAGCGGGTCGGCATTCCGCTGGCCGAGATCCGCCGCGCCCTCGACAACCTCCCCGACGGCCGCAACCCCACCCGCCGCGACTGGGAGACCCTTTCCACCACGTGGCGCGCCGACCTGGACGACCGCATCGAACAGCTGGTCCGGCTGCGCGACAACCTCACCGGCTGCATCGGCTGCGGCTGCCTCTCGCTGGGCGTCTGCAAGATCTTCAATGCCCACGACCACCTCGGCGACGAGGGCCCCGGCGCGCGCGTGCTGGACACCCACGCCGCCGAGAACTGCGCCAAGGCTGTCTGCGCCGGCATGCCCGACCAGGCGTGACTACTTGCGCGGCAGGAACGAGGTGAACAGGTCGTTCGCGCGGCGCATGGCGAACTCGTAGGGCCAGGCGAACTTGCGGGACCACCAATAGCCGAACCGGATGTCGAACTGGGTGTGGATCAGGTAGGTGCCCTTCTCGACACCGCGCAGGATCGCCTCGGCCACCTGGTCGGGCGACTTGGCGTGGTGGCGGAAGCGCTTGATCCAGGCCTGGATTCGCGGGTCGTCGCGATCCACGCCGACGATGTCCACGGTCTGCACCAGCGGCGTGTCGACCGCGCCGGGCACCACCAGGTGGACGTCGATGTCGTGGCGCGCCAGATCGAAGCGCAGCACCTCCGACACGCCGCGCAGGCCGAACTTGCTGGCGCTGTAGGCGGCATGCCAGGGGAAGGCCATCAGACCGGCGGCCGAGGACACATTGACCAGCGCACCACCACGTTTCGCCTCGATCATGGGCGGCACGAAGTTCTCGATGACATGGATGGGTCCCATGAGGTTCACATCGACCAGGCGTTTCCAGTGGCGGTGCTCGAGGTTCTCCACCGTCCCCCAGGTGGAGATGCCGGCGATGTTCATCACCACATCCAGCGAGCCGAGCTCCTCGTGCACCTTCTCCGCGAAGGCGGTGACGGCGTCGTAGTCGCTGATGTCGAGGGCGGTGGCGACCTCGACGATGCCGCCGGTGGAACGGATGGTTTCGACGGTCGCGTCCAGCCCCTCGGCATTGACGTCGGTGAGCACCAGCCGCGCGCCCTTGCGGGCCGCCGCGAGTGCCGTCGCCCGGCCGATGCCGCTCGCCGCGCCGGTAATCAAAGTCTTCTTGCCCCTCAGGCTACGATCACGCACGTCGATCCATCCCTCACTTCGACAGCCCTGTCAGACCGCACGCTACTACGCGAACAATCCTGTTCGCGAGTCGGGCGCATACCCGTTACGCCCCTATTTTCCTGGGCGCACGCACCCCGGTCCGGGATTCCGCGCACGGTGCGGGGACGTTAGGGAGTCGTGCCCATCCGGACCGCCGGACCGTGACTCAGGACGGCCCCGGCAGCACCGACCGGCTGGTCCCCGGCAGGTCCAGATCCAGCGCGATCCGCCCCGCCGCCAGATGCTCCTCGACCTCCCCGCCCGGCATCGGCCGCGCGATCAGGAACCCCTGCGCGCGGTAGCAGCCCAGCGCCACCAGCGTGCGCGCCGCCACGGTGGTCTCGACGCCCTCGCCGACCACCCCGAGACCGAACGAACCCGCCAGCCCCACAATCGATTTCACGATCGCCAGATCATCGGCGCTGGCGCCCAGCCGCTGCACGAAACCCCGGTCGATCTTCACCGCGTCCACCGGCAGCGCCTTCAGGTGCGACAGCGAGGAGTACCCCGTCCCGAAGTCGTCGATGGCGATCTGCACACCCATCCGCTTCAACCCGCGCAGGGTCACCTGCGTGCGCGCAAGATCCTGCACCACAACATGTTCGGTGATCTCCAGGCACACCGACGACCCGTCGATGCCGTACCGCCGCAGGATCCCCTCGATGGTCTCCACGAAATCCAGCGAAACCAGCTGCACCGGAGACACATTGATCCGGATCACCACATTCGACGCCAGCCCCCGCCGCCGCCACTGCGCGAATTGCTCGGCGGCCGTGCGAATCACCCAGCGACCCAGCTCCCCCGCCAGATTGGTGGCCTCCGCGACACCCACGAACGCACCGGGCGGCAGCAGCCCGCGCGTCGGATGCTGCCAGCGCACCAGGGCCTCCAGCGCGACCACCCGGCCGGTGCGCAGATCCACCTCGGGCTGATAGTGCAGCACCAGCGAACCGTCCGACACCGCGCCGCGCAGATTCAACTCCACGTCGTCCTGCAGCTCGAACTGCGCGCGCATGGCATCGGTGAACACCGCGACCCCGTTGCCGCCGCTCGACTTGGCCGACAGCAGCGCGTGATCCGCACGCCGCAGCACATCGGCGACCGTGGTCTCGCCCGGAATGCCGAGCGCCACGCCGACGCTCGCGCCCCGGCTCACCGTCTCCTCGCCGACGGTCACCCGCCGCGCGATGAGCTGCTGAATCCGGCTCGCCTCCCGCTCGGCCGCCGCCGCGTCCATCGGCTTGGCCGGCACGATCACGAACTCGTCGCCACCCAGCCGGGCGATCACGTCACCCGGATCCAGATTCTCGCGCAACCGCGTGGCGAGCGTGCGGATGAAATTGTCCCCGGCCGTGTGCCCGAGAAAGTCGTTGAGCGCCTTCAGCCGATCCAGATCCAGGAAGAACGCCGCCACCGGCCCCGGCCGTCCGGGCCTGAGCCGCTCCTCCATGTGCTCGAGCAGCGCCCGCCGATTCGCCAGTCCGGTCAGATCATCGTGCATGGCGATATATCTGAGCCGTTCCTCGGCCACCACGCGCGCCTGCAACTGTGCGAACAGCGCGGCAATCGCCTTGAGGACATTGAGTTCGCGAGTGCTCCACTCGCGGTCGCCCTCTTTGATGAAGCCGAGCAGCCCCGTCGCCTGGCCGCGTGACACCAGCGGCACCGCGGCGGCGGAGACGGCTTCGATACCGGCCGCCTGGTGGATCAGACGCTGATAGTCGGCGAATTCCGGGATGGGCCTGATGATGATCGGCTCGGTGGTATCGCCGAACCGGGTCAGCGCCGCGGTGGGGTCGTCGAGGTTGGCCACCTGCAGTGGATCGTCGGTTTCCGGAACCGCCCGATGCGGCCACTCCGCGATGAGCACCGATGCGAGCCGAGCCTCATCGGTGAAGCGCAGAAAGCTGAAATCGACATCGAAGTGCTCCACCAGCCAGGCCAGCACCCGTTCACTCGCGGCCGCCATCGTAGACGCATCGACCGCCATCAACTCCGAGGCGACCTGGGTCACCAATGAGTCGAGCGTTCGCCGAGGCACTTCTTCTCCGATCTCAATTGCCGCGCGTGGTAGCGCCCGGTATTGGACGTCGCCTGCTGCGGACCGCGGGCTCCGACGCATACCCGAGACGCAGTACCAACGCCATCGTTTCGTGCCCAGGCACTTCCAACAGCTCCAGGAAGCTGCCTTGAAGTGACGTTAGTGTATCGGCGAACTCCGGGGAAACCGTATGTAGTTCCTCGGGGCGTCGTGCATAAAGAAACACGGGTGACACCGGTTGAACAGCGAGACCGTACTGTTCCGCGGCGATCCAGAGACGCTGAAGCGCCTCGCCGGCGCGCGCGTACGCGACGAGTTCCGACGGGTCCAGCGGCGGCTTCGGAAAGGTCAGGGCTACCACGGCCGAACTGGTCTGCATCTTCGCCAGCGCGTCTTCCACCAGCGCGGTGCCACCCGACCACGACCGCAGCTGGGCCATCACGTCCGCGCGAACGGCGATCTCGAGCTTGGCCAGCTCGTCGGGTTGGAGATCCAGCGTGCGCAGATCCATCCCGGTCCGTAGATCATCGCCGGGCCAGCGCAGCTCGGAGGTCATCTCCAGGTGCATGTCCGGCGTCAGGTAGCGGGTCCGCTCGGACTCGGCGAGGATCCGCGCGGCGGAGTCGATTCGCCGCCGATCGGTGACCATGCGGAGCGTCGCGCCGGCCCGGGTCACGGCTTCGTGAAGTCCGTCCAATATCTCGTCCGGTATCGGCGCGCCGGTCCCACCGCCCCGATTGGTGTGCCGGGCAAGCAGCGCCCGGTAGCTATCGGAGAGCTCGGGATCAGTGCCCGACCCCAACCGCAGCACGGCGGTGAGCAGTTCCGAATCGCAGGTGCGCAGTTCGCTCTCACCGAGCAGACCGTGCGCGGCAGCCGCGACACGGGCGTTGAACAGCGCCGCACCGACCGCCAGTGCGCTGCCCCGATACCCGATGTCCATCATCGAAGAGTGTTGGGGCGCAAGGGTGATCGTCACCTCGCCCCAATCTGCGCGCAGTGCCCAGGGCTGCGCGTTACCACCCGAGGGCGCCCGCTGCGCACACTCGAGCACCGCCGCGATGCCGGATTCCGGCCGAGGGTCGTCCGGTTCGTCCGGCCACACCAGTTCCTTGCGCACCTCGGGCTCGGTGATCTCGTCCAGGCTCTTTTCGATATCGACGCGGGTGCGTCCCGACCGCAGCGGCTGCCCGAGTCCGATCCTTCGCACCGCGGCGGCGACATTGGAACCACCGAGCTGCACGTCGGACGCCAGTTGCGGCCAGCTGTTGAGGGTCTGGCCGATCTCCACCATGCTCGCCGCGAGCGTCGCAGAGAGATTGCGCCCGTCCAGAACTCGAACCATGAGGGGTGTTTTGTCGCGGGTGGACAGCCCGCGCAGCTCAGCGGCGGTGACACCGCCGAGCAAACCGTGGAAGGGCTCACGCTCCGGTTCCAGATCGAAGCGCTCGACATCGAGCAGACCGCGGTCGCTGGAATGCATCACCAGCGGAAGCCGGAGCCGACGGGCGCCTTCGCGCACGGCGAGCTTGATATCGAACGAATCGCACTCCTCCACAACGATATCCAGGCCGGTGAGGAAGGCGTCCATGTTCTCGTCGTCGAGCCCGGCCGGAAGGATCTCCACGGGCAGATACGGGTCCAGTTCCGCGATCCGGCGGGCCGCGACGACTGCCTTGTTGGCGCCGATGTCGAACAGGGTGCCCGGGAGGCGGTTCAGGTTCGAGAGCTCGACGGTGTCGAAGTCCGCCAGCCGCAGCAGACCGCAGGTGCCCTCCATGGCCAGCATGTGCGCCACGGCGTGACCGACGCTCTGCCCGACCACCCCGATCGCCTGGGCGCCGAGGGTCTGCTGCTCCGCGCGGGTGAGGTTGTTGCGATTCCGGTCGAGCCGGACAGCGCGGAGCAATTGCGGGCCGGGCAGCGCGATTACGGCCCGCCGCCACGGATAATGAACCCAGCGATCCGATTCCGATGTTTCGGACAATTCTGGCGGAGCCACCAGACTCGCGAACTCGGCCCGCAGTCCGTCTCGCAAGTCCCGAGACTCGATGGCCGGATTCGCCAGCAGTTCAGCAAGTCGCGCGGCCTGCCCGGAATCGGATTCATCGAGCAGTACCGGCCGATAAGACTCGCCCGATACTTCGTTTTCGATCATGTTTAGGCCGAGCCCTGGGCTGAAGTCCAGGCAACGCGCGGCAAAAGGCCATTCTGCGTCAGTTGGGACAATTCGAGATCGAGCAACCGAGCCTGCGATTCGGTGGCCACCGAATTGTAAGTCTCCATATCCCACCAGATCGCGAACGTACGATAACGATCGTCCGGATAGGATGACGGCGGAATCCACCAGGCCACATTCGCCCCGCTGCCACGATAGAGATTCAGCGCGTGCTCGGGCGAATGCGCACTCGTGTAGCGGACCCCCAGCAGCAACGCGGCATGAACGCACGCCCTGGCCATCCAGTCGGCCAGCGCATGACGGTGTGGGGAGTCGCGAGCGGCCCAACCGGCCTTGCACTCGATCACACCGTCAGGGATCTGATCGGCCACCAAGCGCCGGAAGGCCGAGCCGCCTTCCAACCCCGCCCAGCTCGCGACGGCGCGCATCTCGTCGACCTGCTTGTGCGGCCCCTCTGCCCGGACCCCGGCGACCACCCGACCGTCGGCATCCAGCGCCACGAGGAAGAGGGAGGTGGAGAGGCCGTCGATCACCTTGTGGTACTCGAGCGCCTCCTCGGCGCCGAACCGCCGATATGCCTCGAGCGCACCATCCATGTTCTGGCGCCACAGGCCCGGATCGGCCTCCGGAGGACCCACCAGGATGGTGTATCCCGTTTTCGGCTCCCGAAATCGGAGCATGCCGTGACCAGGGCCTTGCGCCGGGACGCGCTCGATCGGTTCGACTGCCATACAGTTCCACTCCACTAAAAACGACCCGCGCGACTGCTGCGCCTCCGCCCGATACGGTCATGCATCAACCGCCGTCGGACGTGGGCGCCTAGGGGAGTATCCGTCAGCCAACTGAAATTGTCCAGGCAACCGCAAATGTCCCGAAACCCAAACGTGGTTCCAGTAATCCCCCCGGTCAAACCATTGCTATCAATCATGAAATACAACGACAAGACCGGTTGGTACCCATTGGGTTAATAGTGAGCAATCACACCAGGATGGAGATGAAAAGCTCCAGCTCGGTCGTGCCGTGCCAGATCTCGATCTCCTCGCGGTAGGCGCGGGTGATCTCGGCGGAAGCGGTCGCGTCGTCGACCTGAGCCCAGACGTCCTCGGCCGGATCGTGATAGTCGCCATTGGGCCGGAAGCGGGCGTAGACGCCCTTGGGGACGCGGATGAGGACGTCGCCGACCGGGACGTCGTCGGGACCCTTGTACTCGTAGGAGACCAGCACGTTGTAGTTGCCGGCGGGGTCGGGAACGTAGACGGTGGCCAGCGGGCGCTCGGCGCCCTCCCGGTCACGCAGGCGGTCGCGCAGGAACTCGATGAGCTCGCTGTTGGAGACCTTGAAACTGGGGCGCACCCGCGGAACCACCAGGCCGCCGTAGACCCCGCCGGGCCGGACCACGATCGAATAGGTCATGACGGCTCGACCGCCAGGTACAAATCGATCTTGTACGCGTGCGGGTAGGTCTCGAAGTCGCCGGTGTGAATGCGCTTGATCTGCTTGTGTTCCTCCGCGTAGGCGATTTGCGTCCACAGATCCGTCATCACCTGGGGGAAGTTGCCGACCGAGGAGAAGCGGGCGTAGGTGCCGCGCGGTAGGCGGGCCACCACGTGGCCGCGGGTCACCTCGTCGAGCGAGCCGCACTGGTAGCCGACGATCTGGGTGTTGTAGGTGCCGAGCTCGGCCGCGTAGTCGGTGTAGGCCGAGGCCAGCGGACCACCGAGTTCCTGGTGCAGGACCGCGGCCCAGGCCACTTCGAGATCGTGGTCGCGCAGTTCACCGAGGGCACGTTTGGGACTGCGCACCGGCAACCCGGCAACCCACGTCTCGTCCCGCTCGACGATCTCGAACTGCATTGGATGGAAACTCTCTCGAGGTGTGGTTCACAGCCAGTCGGCCAAGCCTTCGCCATGCTATCAATCAGCCCGGACCGTACCCGGCGACACGACAGAGGTGCTGGCCTCCCCCGCGCGCGGGCGCGTCGCTCACCCGTCGCGGCGGCGGTGCGGGCGGGCCATCGGGGCGTGCCAGTGCCGGAACAGCGCGATCAAGCGCAGGCCGACCGCGCCCGCCCCCGCCAAACCGCCGGTCCAGTACGTGTATTGGCCGTAGTGCAGCAGCAGCGCCGTCGCCACGGAACCGAGCAGGGCCGGCACGGCGTACAACTCGCCGTCGCTGAGCACGCTGGGGGTGACACCGGCCAGGACATCGCGGATCACACCGCCGCCCACCGCGGTCACCAGGCCCAGCGCCGCCGAGGAGGTCGCCGACATGCCGTGCTGGAACGCGGTCACGGTGCCGGTCACACAGAAGATGCCGAGGCCGATGGCGTCGGCGATATTCAGCGGGGTGCGGACCAGGCGCACCGGCGGATGCCAGAAGAAGATGACGGCCGCGGCCAGCAGGGCGACTCCGGCATAGGAGACCTGGACGAAAGCCAGCGGCGGGGTGCGGCCGATGACGAGGTCGCGGATCACACCGCCGCCGGTGGCGGTGGCGACCGCGAGCACCGCGATGCCCACCACATCGAAGCGGCGACGCACCGCGAGCAGCGCGCCCGACACTCCGAATGCAAACACGCCCAGCAGGTTTCCCACACTCTGTGCCGCGTCGACAGGGGTACCAAGTTCGACGAGATCACTCACCTGTGGCCCACTTCCGTTTCCATCGCTAACTTTCGGCTACCGGCGCACAGTATGCCCGGCCCGCCACACCGGCACTCCGCCGCACGGTCGGTGCGGCTTTGTGGTTGAGTCGCCCCTGTGTGCCGCACAATTGCCCAGCTAGAAGCGGAACTTACCGCGTGTCGAGACTGCCCTCGGCTGGTGGCATGGCGCGAGCAGGTCGCACACGAGAAGCGGGCCGCTTTCAGTGACGAGAATTACTGGGGCAAGCCTGTTCCCGGCTTCGGTCCCGCGGACGCCCGGCTGCTGATCGTGGGCCTGGCACCGGCCGCGCACGGCGGTAATCGCACCGGCCGCATGTTCACCGGCGACCGCAGCGGCGACGTCCTCATCGCCTGCATGCACGCCGCCGGTCTCGCCAACCAGCCCACCAGCGTCTCCGCCGACGACGGCCTGCGACTGCTCGGCACCCGCGTCACCGCCCCCGTGCACTGCGCCCCACCCGACAACAAACCCACCCCCACCGAGCGCGACACCTGCCGCCACTGGCTGACCACCGAATTGACCCTGCTGGCACCCACCCTCCGCGCGATCGTCGTCCTCGGCGGCTGGGGCTGGCAAGCCCTCCTGCCCGCCCTGGCCGAATCCGGCTGGGCCATACCCAAACCCAAGCCCCGCTTCACCCACGGCGCCCGAATCGAACTGGCCCCAGCCGTCCCCGGCCGCTCCCCCCTCCACCTGTTCGGCACCTACCACCCCTCCCAGCAGAACACCTTCACCGGCCGCCTCACCCCAGCCATGCTCGAGCAGGTCCTCACCGACGCCGCCCACGCCGCCGGCCTCCCCGTCCACCGCCCCTAGACCCGGCCGACCGCGGCGGGCAGGTCGATTCGGCTGTCCACGTCTGGCATTCAATGAGGTCACCAGCCCCGCAGCGGGCGACTCGGCTCGACTGTCCGGACTCGGCATCCAGCGAGATCGCCATCATCGAGCCCGGCGACACGATTCGACTGTCCCGACTCGACATCCAGCGAGATCGCCATCATCGAGCCCGGCGACACGATTCGACTGTCCCGACTCGACATCCAGCGAGATCACCATCATCGAGCCCGGCGACACGATTCGACTGTCCGGACTCGGCATTCACGAAGGTCTCCGGCGACGGTGCGGGTGGGTGCATCGGCCAGGGGCACGGCACTCTCGGTGGTGGGGTCGCCGGACCGGATACGATGCGGGCGTGAGCAGGGCCGATGACGAATCCGACCGGGAGGAGGCGGCTGCCGATGGGGCGGCCGGGGGTGTGAAGGTGCGCCGCAGCCGGGCCGGGACGCGACAACGGCTATTGGACGCGGCGTTCGAGGCCTTCGCCGAGGAGGGATTCGGCCGGTGTTCGGTCGAGCAGGTGTGTGAGCGGGCCGGATTCACACGGGGTGCGTTCTACTCGAACTTCACCTCGCTGGAGGAATTGTTCCTGGCCATGTGGGAGCAGCGATCGGCATCGATGCTGGCCGAAGCGGCAGCGATGCTCGATACGCCCGGCGGAGTGGGCGGCGATCCGCGGCGAGCGGTCGAGCAGGTGCTGGCGGCAGTTCCGGTGGATGACAAGTGGTTTCGAATCACCTCGGAATTCACCGCGCACGCCCTGCGCAATCCCGCGTTGCGACAGGTGATGGTGGCGCGAGAGGAGGCGATCGCCGCAGCACTCACCCCTGTGGTGGTCGCACTCATGCGCCGCAACGGCCGACGTGTACCGGATCCGGCGGCTCTTGGCCGGGCACTGGTGGCAGTGCACGACGGCACGCTGGGCCAGTGCCTGCTGGAACCGGACAACCCGGCAGTACGCGAGTACCGCCTCGACCTGTTCCTGCGAGTACTCGACTCCTACAGCGAGCCCATCTGAAAGCTCGGGCCGGCCGCTCATGAGCGAGCCCATCTGAGGGCTCGGGCCGGCGCTCACGCCTGAACGGAGTTCGGCGATGCCCCGGTCGCCGTGCGCCCGCCCACCCCTACATCCACAGAAACCCTCTCCAACCAGCCGATTCGTCGACTCCCCACCCCACCTGCTAAAGTTCTCCAGCGCGGGCCGGAAACGTCCCCGCGGGGCTATAGCGCAGTTGGTAGCGCGTCTCGTTCGCATCGAGAAGGTCAGGGGTTCGATTCCCCTTAGCTCCACCAGGTTTGCCATTGCGCGAACACCGTTTTCGGAGGCCCTGGCTGGCGGTTTATCGCCAGCCAGGGCCTTTTTCGTATCTGTGGCCCTTGCCGCCGTCGAACCGGTTCCAGATGTCGGGGGCTGGGGGATGCGGAAGACGGGGACGATCGTGGTGGGGCTGGTGATCTTGATTTCGGCGATGAGGGCTTCGACCAGCGCCTTGCGGGTCTGGTCGGTGCCGGAGCGGATGAGTTCGGCGATGTGGTCGGCAGTCTGCGTAAGAGTCGCGGGCGCGGGCACGGTCGGGGCGTCCTCCAGAGCGGCGCTCAGTTGATCGCGTCGGGTGGCGAGTTGGCGGGCGGTCTGGCGCAGGCTGGTGAGGCGGTCGCCGACGAGTTCGGCGTCCATACTGCCGTTTTCGAACGCGGTCAGGTACCGGTCGATCTTGGAGTTGGTTTCGGTGATCTTCGCCTGCGCGGCGGCCAGTTCAGCATGCTGGGCGTCGTATCCGGCGAGGTGCTGGCGTTGAGCGTGGGCGACCGCGTCGGCGATCAGCTGGTACTGGTTGCGGTAGAAGCGGGCGAGAGCGTCGAGCACGGCAGTCTCGACGTAGTCGGCATTGAGTCTCGCGCCACTACACACGCCGGAGTGGTAGCGGTTGCGGCTGTGGCAGGTGTAGTAGCGGTACACGTTGTTCTTGCCGTGGGCGCGGGTGCCGATCATGGCTTTGCGGCAGTCCGGGCAGCGCATGAGCCCGGTCAAGGTGTAGTCGGAGGCGTTGGAGCGGCGGTGGGCGTGGTCCTCGCCGCGGGCGGTGAGCAGGCGCGTGGCTTCGGCGAAGGTGTCGGTGTCGATGAGTGGTTCGTGGCAGTCGGTGACGGTGATGTCGCGGAAGGTGAGTTCGCCGATATAGATGCGGGAGGCCAGGATTCGCAGGATGTGAATGCCGGACCAGGTGCCGCCGGTGGAAGTGCGATGCCCTTGCTCGGTCAAAACCTTCGCGATGGTTTTGGAGCCGAGTCGTTCTCGGGTGTAGAGCCCGTAAATGCGTTGCACGATAGCGGCTTCGGTCGGGTTTGGGGAAGCTCCTCAACGCCGGTACGGCAAGGTGGCCAGTACGCCGAGTCCCGTCAATCGGGGGTTGTTCAGCGGCAAGACCGCATCCCAGTACTCGGCACGCACCGCATCCCATAGCGTGAAGTACTTGGGAAACCAATCTCGCGCCTGTGCCAGATCGGGCTGTGGTGTGCCGTCGCTGAAGTAGACAGTGCCAGGTGCACCACCGGGGAAGTCGGCAACCGATCCGTCCGCGCGAACCTGATAGGACGAGCGATGAGCGGATGCTTTGTCGGTGAACGACACCATGACGATGCGGTCCCCGGTGATCAGCCAGCTGGCTGATAGATCCTCAATCTCGGTGATGTGCAACATGTTTCGTTCCGCCTATTGGAAGTAGCGACCGCGGGTAGACAGGGTCCGTCGGCCGCGATCGGTGATTTCCCAGGTGCCGCGCCCACCGCGTCGCCGTCCCACGATCAGCCCCCGCGAGGACAATTTCGACACCGCATTTCGGGTGCGCCACATGGTCAGTTGCGCTGACTGTGCGATGGATTCGACGCCGAGAACCCCGCCGGGCGCGAGCGAAGCCAGCACCGCGACCTGCGCTTGATCGAGTCTGGTGGTTTTGGTCATGGGAAAACGATGAACCCGCTACGGACGGTTGTACGGCATCGGTGACGATCCTGTGGAAATGGCGTGAAACCGCAGCGTGCGATCGATTCCGGACCGTATCGTTGTCCCAGAATGGGAAATCATGGCGGCCGGACAGGGAGGACGGACCATCATGCCGGATGCCATAGCGGACCAAGACGGTCACACCGACGACACCGCCAGTAGTACCCTGCCGCGTCGACAGTTGGGCCGGATGCTGCGCGAGGCGCGCGAGGCGTCAGGAATGTCGTTGGAAGCGGCGTCCCGGTTGATGGAGTGGGGGAAGTCGACGCTGGGGCGGCTCGAGAAGGGGCAATCGGAGCGGGTACGGGTTCGTGAAGTGATAGGCCTGGGCGAGCTGTATGGGGTGAGCGAGGAGAAGATGGCCGCGCTCAAGGGCCTGGCCCAGCAGGCTCCGGCGCGGTCATGGTGGCACGCCTACGGTGACCTGATTCCGGCGAACTTCAACTTGTTCGTCGGATTGGAAGCCAGCGCAAGGGAACTGGCCTACTACCAGCCCCTGATCGTTCCCGGAATTCTCCAGACCGCCGACTATGCCCGAGCGCTGGACCGTCGGTTCTTCCCCCACGAGACCAACGCCGAGCTGGACCGCCGTATTGAACTGCGCCAGCAACGCCAGAATGTCATCCTGCGTAAACGGCAGCCCGCCAGCCTGATCACCGTCTTGAACGAGTCGGCGGTACGAACCCGTGTCGGTGACGGACACATCATGTCAGCGCAACTGCGCCGCTTGGCTGACCTCGGCACCCAGTCCAACATCCAGGTGCAGTTGCTGCCGTATCGCGCAGGGTTTCCGTTGGGAATGCCGCTGCCGTCCTTCACTATCCTCGATTTTGGCCGTGACCAGCGCGGGAAGCTCGTTGAGCCATCAGTGGTGTTTGCCGAGAGCTATACCGGTGCCATGTACTTCGAGCGGGTTGCCGATGTAGGAAGGTTCCGCACGGCGTTTCAAGAAGTCCTGAAAGCGACCTTGGGCGCGCGTCCGACCCGAGATCTGTTGCGAGAGATAGCAAGGGAGCATGAGAATGATCGTTGATCTGACCGGGGTCAGGTGGTTCAAGTCGAGTCACAGTTCTGGGGGGCAGGAGTGCGTGGAGGTCGCGTGGCTGGATGCCGGTGCGGTCGGCGTCCGTGACTCGAAGAACCCGTCTGGCCCGGCGTTGATCTTCACACTTGCTGAATGGAACGCCTTCACGACTGGAGTTAGGTGCGGAGAATTCAACGGCCCCAGTTGATTTCGATGTTCTTGTGAAGCATCGATCGGTCTGTCGGGAGGTCAGATCGATCCGGGATTTCCTGTAGTTGTGCCCGGATTCCTGTCCAAGCCGTTGCGGCCATCGGCTCATGGTCGAGCAGCATCCACAGCTATTCTCGATTCCGTGGTGGTGGTAGTTCGACCACCCTTGTGACGAGCGCCGAAGTTCTCTGTAACGTGCATTGGGGGTTGGACGGATGGGGCCACGCGAGCCTGGTTTGCCGGTGGAGTTCGTTACTGCTGTCGCTGCCCAGGCTGCTCCGGGCTCGGCTGTCGCGACGTTTGCGGCGCAGCAGGCGAGATCGTTGCCTGCCAGCCGCGATCGAGGGCGCTTGTTGTCGGCGTTGCTGTCTGTTGCGTTTCGCGATGTAGCCCCAGATTGGCTACTGAAGGTGGCTGTCGACCAGGCGCTGACCGGCGCAGATGAACATTGGATAGGTCCAGATATCGACCTCGCCGCGACCGCTCTGACCCATCCAGATTGTGAGGTCAACTTCCGTGACGATGCATTGCAGCAGTGCACTGACGGCCAACTGGCGAATCTCGGAGCAGCATGCAGGCCAGCAACTCTCACGGCTGCTGTAGCCGTCGAGTTGCGCCGCAGATCCCCAGATCCGATGCCGATGACGCGTCAGCTGCTGGATCAACCGACGCCGGCGCAGAAGGTCTTGAGCACCGAGCGGCTTGCCGATCTGGTGTTCGACGTCGCGTTCGAATTACTTCCAACCCACCCCCATCCCGATCGAGATGACAACGCAGACTTCGAGAGCTGGCACGCGCACTTCCGCGATCGGCGCAGCGCGTAGGAGGCGATGTGGACCACTGTCCTGAAGCGCCAGTCTGACCGGCACGCAGAACTCGTGGACCGAACTGAGGATGACCCGGCCAATGACGTCATCCGCTCACAACTGCTCCGCAACATGCCCTGGATGGTTGAGCCCACGCTGCTCAAAGACTTGGCCGCGGTTGACCTTGACGGCTTCCACACCGCTGTACTGACCACCGACCTGTGCCGTGAGCTCCGCGACGGTGCCTCGATCGAGGCGGTACGAAATCGGTTTGCTAACCGAATTGATCAGCTATCTTCCCGCGGTCGTCGTCTGGTAGAGATGTACTTCGACGAGGGCGTGATGGATCCGAAGTGGGGTTGCAACGAAGCAACGAGGTGGGCGTCCCGCGCTGTGGAGGGCAACTGGCGGCTGATACTCAATCCTGCTGAGGCCAAGCCCCACTATGGAGAACCGTATTCTTGGCGGGCTTCCTCGACCGATCTCGGGATTCTTGGCCGCACCTTCGCAGAAACGACCGTATCGGCGCTCATGATGTGGGAGCCGGATTCGGATCGACTGGCTGGGGATGCGCCGTTACTGCGTTGGGTGGCCGAAGTCCTGACCCATCTGCCGCGTATCTCTGACGATGTGAAAGATGTTGTCCGTCCTATCGTCGAATCCGCGCGCGAGGCCGTCCGGGCTTCGTCGTTCAGTGTCCGCTATCACCACACAGATCGTGGCACACTTGAGAAGCTTGTCGCCAGGATTGAGAAGATCGCCGCCGAGCCCGCACCGGATATCTCATCCCGCAGGTCAGCTTTGGGAGATCCGGCCCAGGTCACCCGCCGCGAACTTGCAGAGGTCCCTGCCGACGTCCTGATCAGTTACCTCGATCGCCATACCGGCGACGATCTTCTGATTGAGAAGGCGCTCTTGGCTGTCGCATCGCTTCCGAATCCAGGCCCGCGGCCCCAGTTTGGCGACGTACTCGGTCGCCACTCCGACCCGGACGCGGCGGTTCTCGGCCTCACCTACGATCTGAGGCGCAGGCTCGGCGGTAACCCGCCAGCCCGTGAGCAATGGGCACGAGAAGTCCTAGCCCTACCGAACTGTGCTCCGAATGTCATCCGCGCTCTGCCAGCCTGGACCGCCCTAAAACTCAGTAACGGCTATGGCAGTGCATACCCCGAGATCATCGACGTGGTCACCAACGTCCTCGGCGACGAGACCGCATCTTGGAAGCGATTGGCCGCCAGCCCTATCAGCTATACGGGACCGGCCGCGTGGCTGCGCCTCGGTGACGTTCTCGACGCTGCACGTTCCGGCACGGACTGGCCACCACCACCATCGAGGTAATCCGTGAGCATCGCGGGCTAGCAGGTGCGACATTCGTGACCCAAAATCTCATGTCCGGCGTTCAAGACAAAGAAGTGCCACCGATTTGAGACAAGCGGGTTTGTTAAGAGGGCGTTAGAGAGTGCCGTCCAACAAATAAAACCGACTGTTAGGTATATATTGCCTGCAACTGCGAGATTACGAAACAGTACGGTCACATCCGGGAGCGCATGCCCACACCTCGAACTGTCAACCGACTGACGACTCGTGCCAATCGCTGAGCGGACACTTCCTGACTTCAGTTTTCTTGCTAGCGTTTGAACACACTATGGCCATAGGGGTCGAGATGGCGTCAGCGAGATTCGGCTGACTAGCGATGAGGGGGGCAGCGTGCACCAGTCTGCGTACAGTGAACCGATCCTGCGTTGGGCTGGAGGAAAGCGCTGGCTACTGCCTACCATTAAGTCCGTTCTGGGGAATGTCGTTGTAAACAATTATCACGAGCCTTTTCTTGGCGGTGCTGCGGTATTTCTGGGGACCTCATATTCGGGCCAGGCGTTTCTTTCCGATATCAACGCGGAGTTGATCGAAGTATACGAGTGCATCCGAGATGATTACGAAAGTGTGTTTGACATACTGGAAGGTCACGTAAACACCCCTGAGCATTACTATCAAACTCGGAGCGAGGTGCCGGATGCGCCGATTGAGCGCGCCGCTAGGTTCATCTACCTGAACCATACATCGTTTAACGGTATTTATAGAGTAAACCTTTCGGGGACGTATAATGTCCCGTACGGTAGCCGAAAGAGTATTAATCTTCCCGCACTGGACACCTTGAAATCTATTTCAGCGCGCCTTCAGCACGCAAAGCTCGAGGCCCGCGATTTTGAGCACTGTATTGAAAATGTCGAGCCTGGCGATCTCGTGTTCTTGGATCCCCCCTATACGGTCGCTCATAATAATAATGGTTTCGTGAAGTACAATCAGAAACTATTCTCATGGGCCGATCAATGTCGGCTCAGTAACCTGATAGATAAAATCAAGAGGGCAAACGCCTACTATATATTATCCAACGCTGCACATGATTCGATAGCCGAACTATTTGAAAAAGGTGACCAGCGGGTTGTAACACAGCGGAAGAATGCTGTTGGTGGAGCATCATCCTCGAGGGGATACGCGTCAGAATACCTGTTCACCAACGTGGGGCGGGCATGACTAAAGGCGATTCCAGTAGTCGAAACGACGTGCAGAAGTACCTGATTCCTTTCAAGAACATACCTGCGGAGGTACGCCGCAGGTTCGCGCAGTATCACATCAAATCCGTCCCAGCTTCCGCCGTCGCCGATCTCGAAAGTGATGGTTGGCTAAAAGAAAAGTCAATGAAGACCGCGGTCAAGATGAGAAAGCCAAAGACCGCATGCGAGCGCTTTGTTGACCGCACTTGGGCAACATTTGCCAAGCTGGGCTTCACCTACATGAGTAATTCTTTGGGTGGTACACCATGGCTGGCGGACAACAGTCCGCGGGACCTCGATATATTTGCGGCAGATGACGAGGTCGCGCTTGTCATCCTCTGCCGCTATTTCGAAGAAGGTAAAACCCAGAGCTTTAGGGCTGACATTGATTTCCTGCAAGCCCAACGCAATAGGATCATCAGCCGTATAAGGACCGAGTTCCCTGGTCGCAAGATCAGGTTCATCTTGGCTGCCGGAAACTGCGACGTATCGGCTCAGACGTTGACGACACTTGAAAACGCTCAGATTTCCTATATGGATGAGGACATTCTCGAATACTACAGAGACCTCACAGGGCATCTCGGTAAGGCTGCCAAGTATCAATTGCTCGGCAGTCTATTCGCGAATCAGAAGATTCCTGAACTTGAACCGCGTGTCTCCGCGATAGAAGCACGCATGGGTGGACACACCTACTACTCGTTCGTAATCGAGCCGGAAAGGCTCCTGAAAATAGCGTATATCCTGCATCGAACCAAGGCGAATCAAGGCTTGATGCCAACCTATCAGAGGCTAATCCGTCGGCCACGCCTCGCAGCCGTATCAAAATTCGTCGAAGGTGGCGGATTCTTTCCCAACTGCCTGATCTTGAATATTGATTCCGGCAGGCGGGGCGGCGTGCGGTTCGATATACATGGGGGCCAAGTACCTGATTCTAAGAGCCGCACGGGGACGTTATACCTGCCACAAACATATCGTGCGGCATACGTTATTGATGGCCAACATAGGCTGTACGGATACGCCAATTCGAAGCGAGCTGGATCGGATCTCATTCCAGTCGTGGCCTTTGTGGACCTCGACCGCGCAGAGCAGGTGAGGATATTCATGCAGATCAACGAGCATCAGCAGGCAGTGCCGAAGAATCTCCGCAACACTCTGAATGCTGACCTTCTATCTGATTCTCCGAATCTTCGAGACAAAGTTCGCTCACTCGTGCTACAAGTGGCTCAACAACTCGGCGAAACAAAACCGTCGCCACTATACGGGCGAGTTCTAGTTGGCGAGAGCGTTCGGTCGCCGATTCGATGCATAACCATAGATGCAATCAAACGCGGGATCGAACGCGCAAATTATCTCGGTGTCTTCGGAAGATCCGACGTGGTTCACGTTGGGACTTTCTATGTCGGGACAAATGAAGAAACCGTTGCGCGATTGGTTGAGTTTCTTGAACTTTGTTTTGATTACATCAAGGGCGGGCTTAGGAGTCAATGGGATCTTGGCAGCGCGGAGGGTGGGTTTGTATTCATAAACATTGGAGTTGAGTCGCTACTGAGAATATTCAGTGACGCGGTTGACCATATAATTGGCGACCGCGATACTACGCAAGTATCAAGTCATCCCTCGAAGGTATTCGAAGAAATAAAATTCCTGCTCGATCCAATGATTAGCCATCTTCAAGGCCTTTCTCCCGAAGAGCGATCGGAGTATCGGAAGCAGTACGGTTCAGGTGGCAGCACTCGCTACTGGCGCCGATTGCAGATCGCCATTCATGCTGAAGTTCCAGAATTCAACCCTCCCGGGCTTGCCGAGTACATCAAAGATGAAACGAAGCAGTTCAATAATGAATCTTCCGACATGGTGAGGGAGCTTGAGCATTTCCTAAAGAGTGACATTAGGGGCCGTCTTGAAGATGAATTCGGCAATGAGTGGTTCAAACGAGGGGTGCCGAGGGCCGTTCAGAGCGAGGCTGGAAAAATGGCCGTCGAGAAGAATCTGGAGCGGGGCACCGAAGATGCGGTAGAGGCCTGGGATTGCCTGTACCTTCTGGACTACCAGAAGATTCTTACAAATGATCATGCCAGGTGGGTGAGTTTGTTTGAGAAGCGGTACACGAAACCCGGTGATGAGCGGTCTCGTGGATCGTGGAAAGATCGGACTAAATGGTTACAGAAGCTAAACGTCATTAGGAATGAGTTGTTTCATGGAGGATCGGTGAAAGAAGACGACTACGAATTTCTTATCACATTGAAGACTTGGCTAGTTGAAGGCAAGGTGGACAACGATCTGTAACCACTAAAGCGAGATACGGAGAGGCCCCGTCGCGCCGTGCGCTGGGGCTCTCGTTGGCGTCAGTAACTCGAAGGGTTTTCATCGGCTGGAGGTCTCGCACTCAACGTGCGCCACCGTCGCAGGACTCGCCGTCCGTAATTGTTCGTTCCAGCAATGCGATCCAATTCCGCCCACATCTTCTGCTCGGCGGTCAAGGTAACTCCCGAGCGAGACGCGGTATCGGTCGATTCTGGACGGCCGTGGTCTCGAGTCTCGGATGCGGGTCTCGTCTCGCAGCCGCTCTCGGCGCGGCGCTGGCGGAGGGCTCGGTTGAGCAGTTCGACTGACAGCAGCAACGCCAGCGGCGGGCACCCCGCCACTACCAATCCGAGCCCACTCACTAGCGGCGCGCTGGCGAGGTTCGCGCACAACGACAATCCGACCCCAAACAGGAACGCCAGCCATGCAACCCGCCGATGTCGACCGGCTCGGGTCTGCCAGAGTTCGATCGTGGCGACGGTCATCATGCCGTCCACGATCAGCGGCCAGATCCCGGCCGTGGCCTCACCTGCCCCGAACCGCAGCGCGAACATGCGCCCGTGCCGGTATGAGACGTAAGCCGCGCCCAGGCACACCAACGCCACGCACGCGCACTGTACCCACAACCCGCGGCCCTGCTGATCCCGGTAGTCGGTGGCCATTACCGATCACCACCCACGGCCACGCGACGGGTACCCACCGGCTTGATCCGGATCTCCGGTCCGTCGGCGGTCAGGGTGTTCGGGTTGTGGAGCGTCAGGCCCACATAACGAAAAGCCGCCCGTCACCTCGGAAGAGATCACGGGCGGTTTGCGTTTTCGGAGCTATTCGGATTGGTGATCGCCGGTTCCCGTCCGCAGTGCATCCGCAGCTTTCGCAAGTGCGGACCGCGCGGCAGGTCGAGAGCATCCGCAACGGATTCGAGGCCGTCCGGAAACAGGTCGGCGCAGGCGTCCAGGGTCATCGCAGCGGACTTGTGACCGAGAATGGTCTGCACCGCCTTGGGTTCGCGCCGGCGCTGATCGCCAGAGACGCGGCCGTGTGTCCGAGGTCGTGAGGGCTGATGCATGGGAAACGCTCTGTCGCCCGGGTGTCTCCCTGCCTGTCCCCCTCATCAATCAAGAAGACAGCGAGACGATGGCGGCTGTCTCCTCGGTGGGCCCTGAGTCTGGCTGACACCACCCGCATGCCGACCTGGGTTCCGAGGCGAGAAGCCGCAGGCGTGAATACCCGGAGTGCATCTGTGGCCGAAGGCGTTGCTGGTCGCTGAGGTGTTCGCGCAAGGGGGCCTCGGATCCGGCCTGCGCGCCCGGGACCGTCTGCAAGAAGTGACCGGGGCCGGACCTGGTCGCTGAAACGTCGGGCCGAAACGGGGTTCTCGGGCAGGGGTTAGGCAGTATCTTGCGAAGCGCAACTGTTTCACATCAAGTATCGGGGAATACTCATGCGTCGCATCCTTGCCCTCGTCGTGCTCACCGCCGCGGCCCTCACCGCCGGAATGGGTTCGGCCGCAGCCGAATCGCCGTCGACCGGTTCGGCCGCGGGTTCGGCCGGGTCTGTCGTCAATGTCATCTGCGCGGTGGTCAAAGTGATCCAGCCCTCAGCCTGCACGGTCTCGATTCCCGAGAACAACGGGGGGTAAATGAGTCCACGCCTACGGGAGGATCGCCGATTCGCTCGGCCCGGCGGTAGTGAGGCGGGGGTGGAACCAAGCCCGAAGGCATGGCGCCAGAAGGCTCAGGATCCGAAGGCCGCCCGCCGGGCCGTCATCGGCTACCGCAAGGCCTTGGAGGATTCACGCATCGTCGTCGCGGCCCCCGTTCGCGTGTCCCAACTCGCGCGACGTCTATCTGAAAATGATGTCAGTCAGACCCGATAGGCTGCGTCAATCCCCTTGATATATAGGGATTTTCGACCACCGAGAAGGACGTGATGATGAAGACACGAAACCGTCGGGCGGGCATTGGAATCGCCGGATTCGTGGCATTGGCCAGTGTTGTCGGCGTCGGTTCGCCGATGGCATCGGCCGATACATCCAACAACGGTCTCTCGATTTCGGGGAACACGTACTACGTCAATCAGGCCTATACGATCACGGCAACCGCCGATCTCCTCCTGTAGCCCTCTCTCCCAACCCCCCTCCGTGACTTCTGTGCCCACGTCGCATCGCTGGAAGTATCCCTGGCGGCTGAATCGGAAAGGCGTCACCGCACCGCCGCTGGTTCGTCACCCCGGCGACCGTTTCGTCCGTCACGTTCGAGACTCCTACGACCACCTGATATCGGAGCGTCAGCGTCTCCTGCCCGTCCGTCCCGGCAACCAATAGCCTGCCCCTACTTCCCCGGCATCTCCTGCCGAGACTGGAAGTTCGACGAGCCCGCGGGACGAACCTCAACGCCGTCCTTCCCCATCCGCGACCAGATCGAACGACACGTTCACGCGCTACGAGGGTCACCGTGCACTGACGCGGCTGGCATGATCGCGGGGTGGACCTACGATTCGGTATTCAGTTGGCGCCGACGGTGACCGAGCTACCTCAGCTGCGCGCGATGGCCAGGGTGGCGGACCGGGAAGGCCTGGATCTGCTCGGCATCCAGGATCATCCGTACTCGGGCGGGCTGGCCGACACTTTCGCGGTGATCGCCACCGTGCTGGCGGAAACCGAACGGCTGCGGGTGTTTCCGGATGTGGCGAGCCTGCCACTGCGCGGGCCCGCGATGCTCGGGAAGCAGGCTGCGACCTTGGATCTCCTCAGCGGCGGACGGTTCGAACTCGCCTTGGGCGCGGGCGCTTTCTGGCCGGCGATCGGCGCCATGGGCGGCCCGATGCGGTCGAATCCCGAAGCGCTGCAGGCGCTCGAGGAGGCCACCGCGATCATTCGGGCGATGTGGCATCCGGGGACGAAGGCGAAAGTCGAAGGCACGCACTACACCGTGAAGGGCGTGCAGTCCGGACCCGCGCCCGCGCATCCGGTCGGGATCTGGTTCGGCAGCGTCGGCCCCAAGGCCAACGCGCTCACCGGGCGCATCGCCGACGGCTGGGCGGCGCCCATCCCGCATTACCTCCCGTACGAGAAATGGCAAGCGACACAGGACATCATCTCTGCCGCCGCCATCGACGCGGGACGTAAACCGGGCGACATCACACGGATGGCACAGCTCGTCGGAACGATCACCGACACTCCGGGGCCGGTCACGCTCCGCGGCGAGGAACCGATTCGCACCGACGCTGCGGGCTGGGCCCGCATTCTGGCCGATCTCGCCACGGAAACCGGCTTCGACACCTTCGTGTACTGGCCGGAGTCCGCCGACGATACCCAACTTCACCGCTGGATCGGTGACGTCGTTCCTTCCACCCGCGCCTTGTGCGCCTGACCATCCAAGGTGCGCCGATTCGAGTAGGTTCGCATCAGCTCCACTCTCGAACGATCGCCCGTGACCTCGGCAGAGGTCGCGGGCGATCGTCGTTTTCGATCTGTTCGAGCAGAACTCAGCGAATCGCACTCCGATCCCGGAGGTCGTCGGCGACCCGATGGAATTCATCGAGCCACAACACCGACATCGGGCATGGTTCCTCCGCCAAAAGTCGGTCGTTTGTCCGACTGTAAGATAGGTCGCGTCGAGGTAGCGTGCAAGAGTTGTGCGAAGTTCGTCGGCCGGCGGAGCGAGGAGAACCCGTGGTTTACGTCAAAGCGTCCGAACGCGAGGAGCAGATCGTCGCGGCGGCCATCACCACGCTCAGCGAATTGGGCGTGCCGGCCACTACGCTGCGCGCGGTCGCCGCGCAGGCCGGGCTCGCGCTCGGGACGCTGCACTATGTGTTCCCTACCAAGGACAAACTGCTGCGCGCGGTCATCACCACGCTCATCCGCGACATCTCCGAGGCCCTGCGGGCGGAACTCGAACTCGACAAGGGCGTCGAGCACGCCCTTCGGCACGGCGTGACCAGCTTCTGGGAAAGGTTGGTGCGCAACCAGATCGGACTGCAGATCATGCAGTACGAACTGATGGCGTACTCCGTGCGCAGCGACGCGGGCGGCAGCCTCGCGCAGCTGCAGTTCGAGCGCTACAGCTCGGTCGTCACCGAGTTCTGCGAGCAGGCCGCCCAGGCCGCGGGCGAACGGTGTGCCGTCGGTTTCGACACGCTCGGACGCCTGGCGCTGGCCCAGGTCGACGGGCTGATCCTGCAATACATCTCCAGGCCGGATGACGACCGAGCCCGGCGGGACCTGAACCAGGCTCTGGACATGCTCGTCCTGTTCGCCGACCCACAGCCGGTGGCACGGAGTACCGCGCGGCGAACGAGCGCGACCGACACCGACGCCTCATAGCTGTTCGCTGCTTCCGCTCCACCACCTATTGCGTCCTGGGTCACACTCGACCTATCGTAACTCGTACGGTTGTCCGACTTAGTTCGTGAGGATTCCCTGTCCTCGGTCGGCCCGGTTCGCCATCTGGAGTGAGACGAAATGACCCAACAGAATCCGCATGACCTGCCCGGCCTTCGGGACCCCGCACGGACCGTCACGGTTGCCGTCATCGGCGCGGGGATAGCCGGTCTCATCGCGGCTCGCGAGTTGCACCGACGGGGCATCGACGTCATCGTGCTCGAATCCGCGGCGCGGGCCGGCGGGCGGATGATGGCCGAGACCACCGCGCTCGGTTCGAGAGTCGACCTCGGCGGCCAGTGGATCGGGCACGGGCATCATCGTTTCGAAGACCTCGCCGCAGAGTTCGGCACGACCGTCTTCGCGATGCACACCCCCAAGCGGCCCAAGATCGTCGACGGCGACAAGACCATCAAGAACTTCGGGGCGTCGGCCGCGACCGTCACTGTGGTCCTGCTGGCCTGGGAAATCGCGACGCGCCTGGGCCTTCCTCGAGCACAGACCACCCGGAGCGTGCAGTCATGGCTGCGGCGAGTACCGGGTCGGCGAGCGCGCCGACTGCTGGAAGTCCTTGTCTCGGTGTCCACTACCGCCGACCTCGACCGTTACTCGATGCGCGCGTTCCTGGAGATGGTTCGATTCCAAGGCGGACTCACCACCATGCTCTCCACGGCGGGCGGCGCGCAGGACAGCCTCGTCGCCGAGGGGGCTGGGACACTGGCCGAACGACTGGCCGCCGACCTCGACGGCAGGGTGGTGTTCAACAGCGCGGTGACGGCGTCGCACCGCGACGAAACCGGCGTGACCATCCACTCCGCTTCCGGGACATACCGCGCCGCCAAGGTGATCGTGACCGTCCCGCCACCGATGGCTGCTCTCATCGAACACACTCCCCCGTTGCCCGTCGCACGAAATCTCCTGCAGGACACCACCTATATGGGTTCGGTGTACAAGGCGATCGCCGTCTACGATCGCCCGTTCTGGCGCGAGAACGGCCACGCCGAATCGTTGATGCTCTCCGATCCCGGCATGGCGGTATTCGATACCTCGGCGCCCGGCGGGCCTGGCCATCTCTGCGTTCTCATCGCGGGCCCCGAGGCGCGAGGGCTCGATGATCTCACCGCCGACGCGCGCCGCGCATTGATACTCGGCGCCATTGCCGCACAGCTGGGCTCCGACGTGCTCATACCAAGAGGCTGGCACGAAAAGTCTTGGCACCAGGACCGATACGTCGGCGGTGGTTACACGGCTCTACCCGTCATCGGTCACGACGAGGGGTACTTTCCGGCATGCGCAGCACCGGTGGGCAACATCCACTGGGCCGGCAGCGAGACCGCGAGCGAACACGCCGGATACATCGAGGGAGCAATCGAATCCGGCGAACGGGTCGCAAGGGAGATCGCCGAAATACTCTCCGCCACACGCGGAGACGACGCAACCAGCTCCCCGACCAGTTCGTGACCACCGCCCCGCCCTCACGCGAGAAACCTCGACAACGGCGAACATCGCCCGCCAGCGAACATCTCGAAGTTCGCCGCCGACATCGAACGCATCGCCAACGACGGCCTCGTCGACGAACTTTTGGCCCAGTAGCAACAGCTGCTCGTCCTGCATGGCGCTCTTCATCGTTGGCTCGCCTCGTTTCTGGGTCATTCCGGGACTCCACCCGGCCGGATCGGAGCCGGACCGCACCAGTTGTTGCGGGCTCTCCCGGCTGTTGTACTCGAGCCGATCGCGAGTTGGGTGTCCTCTTTCATCGACCGGTGAATTGGGCCGGGCGACGTTCGATGAACGACAACATGCCTTCCTTGGCGTCGTCGCTGACCGAGATGCGCCGTAATTGGTCGCGGATCGCGTCACCGGCGGCGACCTCACCGTCGGTCAGCGCGAGGTGGGCAGAGGCCAAGGTGGTTTGGATACCGAGCAGGACCTGCGCACTGATCCGGTGAGCCAATTCGATTGCGCGGGTGAGTTGCCGGCCGGTCTCGACAACCTCTTGAACCCGTCCCAACCGCAGCGCCTGGCCGGCGTCGAACGGATCTCCGGTCAGCAGCCAGCGCATCGCGTTGCCCCAGCCGGCTTCGCGTGGCAGCCGGTAGGTGGCGCCGCCGAGAGGGAAGATCCCTGGTTGCACTTCCATCTGAGCGAATTGGGCGTTGGCTGCGGCAATTCGGATGTCGGCTGCCAACAGCAGCTCGATTCCGATGGTCATCCCACTCGCCGAGCGAGGTCCTCGGCGACGACCGACCGATGGTCATCGGCCACCAAGCGTGACAGTCATCCAGGCAACGCGCGGTCGGTGGCCATCAGGCCAGCGAGTGTCCGACCGTCCGGTGCCATGCGCCCACCGACACGATGAGCTCGGCAGAACGATGCAGAGGAAATCTCATCGCCCACAGCACCGCCATCACCACCAAGAATCCCCAGGTCGATGAGCTGGGGATTCTTGCGTTTCACACCCCTTGCCCGGGGCTGGTCGTCGAGTACTGAAAAGGCTGGCGTCGGGTCGGCGACTGGCCGGAACGGGAATTTCCAGTAGCCCATGGGTTTACAGGCCTTCGGCAAGGACTGCTTGCGGTTTCACTACTCAGCGTTACTATCTACTAGTAGTCAGCAACACAGAGTAGTAGGAGGTGATCCGTGGGCAAGCAGATGACGGAGCTGCTCAAGGGCACATTGGAAGGCATTGTGCTGGCGATCCTGTCCGTGCGGTCGGCGTACGGGTACGAGATCACGGCGTGGCTGCGGGAGCAGGGGTTCTCCGATATCGCCGAGGGCACCATCTACGCCCTGCTGATCAGGATCGAGAAGAAGGGCCTGGTCGACGTCGAGAAGGTCGCCTCGGAGAAGGGGCCGCCACGCAAGGTGTTCACCCTCAATGCGCAGGGG
The DNA here is from genome assembly GCF_040609015.1 of Nocardia sp. NPDC004860. NCBI lineage: Bacteria > Bacillati > Actinomycetota > Actinomycetes > Mycobacteriales > Nocardiaceae > Nocardia > Nocardia sp. NPDC004860. The sequence goes on from NZ_JBEXJI010000006.1 coordinate 90,630, forward strand.
CGGGACTATCTCGACGAGTTCCGCAGGAGCTGGAACTTCCTTTCCGAACGGCTCGAACAACTCCACGAAGGCGGCAAATAGTCATGGATATCTCGAAATTCACCGCGAAGGTGATCGGCGACCTCGGCGACAAGCGACGGTGGCGGCAGTACAAGGAACGCGCACGGCGGCTGCCGGTGAACTACCGCACGGCAATCGACGCGTTCGAGCGATACCTGATGGTGTACGGGCCGGGCGGCAGCGTCGCCATGTTCGAGGACCTCGCCGATCTTTTCGAACAGAGCGCGGCCGATCGCACCCCGATCAGGGAGGTCGTCGGCGACGACCCGGTGGAATTCATCGAGACGTTCGCGCGGAACTACCAGGAGGACGCGTGGGTCAACCGCGAACGGAAGCGGCTGGTCGACGCCATCGAGCGCGCCATGGGCGACGACACCGGCAGCTGACCATCGCAGCCTGAAGGGAGAGCAACCCGATGGGGAAGATCGTTCATGTCGTCCACCAGTCGCTGGACGGCTACGTAGAAGGGCCGAATGGTGAATTCTACTGGCCCACCATGGATTCCGACGTCGACGCGTATTGGCGCGGACTCGCCGACACGGCGGGGACCTTCCTCTACGGCCGGGTCACCTGGGACTTCATGTCCGAGTACTGGCCCCGGGCCGAGCAATGCGCATTCCATCCCGGCGACGCCGACTTCGCGCCGGTCTGGCTGGCCAAGCCGAAGGCCGTGGTGTCGCGCACGCTCGACAGTGCGCCGTGGAATACTCGCGTGTTCTCCGACTTCGGGTCCCTGGCCGCTGCGGCGGGTCGCGAGCAGGGGGACTTCCTCCTGTGTGGTGGATCCGAACTCGCGTCGTCGTTGACTCGCGACGGATTGATCGACGAGTACCACATTTTCGTGCACCCGGTCCTGTTCGGCGGCGGCAAGCCCGTTTTCACCGATGTGAATGTCGGTGCGGCACTGCGATTGACCGAATCGCGGGTACTGGACAAACAAGTCGTCCTGCTGCGCCACGAACGGCTCGAGACATCGAATTCACCGGGATGACCAGCGCGACCCAACCGATCAACGCCACGCGGAACGCAGCGTGGTCGAATGGTCGACCGGGCGGGCCCCACCGCTGATGCGGTCCACTAGTGCGGGGTCATGGCGGACTCGACGGTACCGTGATTCGCTTCGAATGCGCCGACGCCGCTAAAAAATCGAAAATTTTGTGCGCGGGTCGGTGATGGAATCGTCAAGAGCCACGGGGCGCCTTCCGGGTGGATATCCAATGGGAGCTCAGGTCATGTCGAAGCTGGAGGCAGGTTATGGGCATCATCGGCAGGGAAGTCTGCCTGTCGTCGTTCCATGTGCAATGGTCGCCGGCGGAGGAGGTGTACATCGCGCGCTCCGACCAGCACCCCGGTCTCGCCGCTCGCGATGAGTGGTCCTCCCTCGCCGCCGTCGACACCCTGATCGATCTGATCGAACGCCGAGGGCGGCACCAGGATTGGTCGGGGCGGCCCGCCGCGTGAGATACGCCGGCCCCGGCTCCTATCTCGAGTTCGATCGTCGGTGGGAGCTGTTGCGGACGAACCTGTGGTTCGTGCCGACGCTCGAAGTGCTGACGGCGGTGGGCTGTTCGTCCTAACCTATGCCCTCGCGCTGCGCGCACTGTCCCGCGGTGAACGACACGTTCACCGCACTGACCTTTAACGAAAACACTGGACATCCTGGGGGCTTAGGCAGGCCCCAGCGGACGTCGGACCGGCCTACACCTCGATCTGCGAGCCCATGATGACCGTGCGTTCCCGGGGAAGGCCGAAGTATTCGGCGGCGTCGGCGGTGATGTGGCTGGTGGCGATGAACAGGCGTTTGCGCCAACGGGCCATGGTGGGTTCAGGGCCGGGGCGGAGTTCGATGGTGGACAGGAAATAGGAAGCCCCGGCCAAGTCCAGGGGGCCTTCGGTTTCGGCGGGGTCGAGCAATGCGAGTGCGGCTGGGACGTCGGGGGTTTCCATGTAGCCGTAGCGGGCGGTGACGTGGATGATGCCGTCCTCGCGGTAGTCCAGGTGGTCGATGGTGATGCGCTGGTCGACCGGAACCCGCGGGACCGGTTCGGTTTTGATCGACAGGAATACGACCTGCTGGTGCCGTACATGGTTGTGCTCGACGTTGGCGCGCATGGCCAGGGGAGCGGTTTCCTTGCCGCGGTTGAGGAATACCGCGGTGCCGGGGACGGTGACCGTTGCCGGCTTGCCCTCCTGCAAATGGTCGATGAACACGCGCAGTGATCCTTCACGCTGTTCGCGTTCGGCCGTGACGATCTCCCGGCCGCGCTGCCAGGTGGTCATGATGGTGAACGCGGTCAGGCCGATCAGTAGCGGCAGCCAGGCGCCGTGCACGAGCTTGGTGAGGTTCGCCGCGACGAACAGCAGGTCGACGATCAGCAGCGGGGTCGCGGCGAGCGCGATCAGCCACATCGGCGTATGCCATTTCGCCCGTGCGACATAGAAGAACAGCAGGGTGGTGATGGTGATGGTGCCGGTCACCGCCATACCGAAGGCGAAGGCCAGTGCGGCCGAGCTGCGGAACGCGAACACCAGCGTCAGGACCGACACCATCAGCAGCCAGTTGATCCACGGCACGTAGATCTGCCCGATGGTCGATTCGGAGGTGTGCGCGATCCGCAGCCGCGGTAGGTAGCCGAGCTGAGCGGCTTGGGCGGCAACGGAATACGCGCCGGTGATCACCGCCTGTGAGGCGATGACAGTGGCGGCGGTGGCGAGTATGACCATCGGCAGTCGTCCCCAGCCGGGGACGAGCAGGAAGAACGGGGCGCTGGCATTGGCGGGGTCGTCGAGGATCAGTGCCCCCTGTCCCAGGTAGCTGAGCGCGCACGCCGGGAAGACGAGGAACAGCCAGCCGCGGGTGATGGCGCGCCGGCCGAAATGCCCCATGTCGGCGTAGAGCGCCTCGGCGCCGGTGACCGCGAGCACGACCGCGGCGAGTGCGAAGAACGCGATTCCGAAGTGGCCGAACAGGAATCCGAGCGCATAGGTGGGTGAGAGCGCCTTCAGGATTTCCGGATGCGTGGCGATGCCGGTGACGCCCAGTGCGCCGATGGTCACGAACCACACGATCATCACGGGCCCGAACATGCGGCCCACCGCCGCGGTGCCGCGCCGCTGTACGAGGAACAGCCCGATGATGATCACCGCCGTGATCGGCACGACCAGCTCCGCGAGCGAGGGCTGCACCACCTTCAGACCCTCGACGGCCGACAGCACCGAGATCGCCGGGGTGATCATGCTGTCGCCGAAGAACAGTGACGCACCGAAGATTCCGAGCGCCGACAGCGCGAGCGCGGTACGCCGCCCGCCCGGCGCGACCCAGCGCCGCAGCAGCGTGATGAGCGCCATGATGCCGCCCTCGCCCTCGTTGTCGGCACGCATCGCCAGCAGGACGTAGGTGACGGTGACGATGATCATGACCGACCAGAACACCAGCGACACGACACCGAACACATTGTCGCGGCTCACCGGAACCGGATGCGGGTCACCGGGATCGAACACCGTTTGCAGGGTGTAGATCGGGCTGGTGCCGATATCGCCGAACACCACACCGAGCGCACCGACGATGACCGCCAGCCGGGCCGTGTCGTGCGCGGCGGATATGCCCGGTGTCGACTGCGTCGCGGGGGTGTCACCCGTTGCCCCCGTAGGTCGCTGCTCGGTCACAGTGGTACCTCCTCCGAGCGGGCGGCCGTGCGGATGCCCGCGAATCGTGCCGGACGTTACCGGCTCGCAGGCACAACGTCCGACACGCCCTCATCCCAGCGCGGCAGTCACCACTGCAACGGCCGAAACGGGTCTCGGCCAATGCGATGTCAGGCGCGAGACGTCGCGGCAAGCCCTCCCCCCTGCTGCGGCGCAAGCTCAGCACTCGGCCGGCGGCTCTTCCCAGGACCGAGTGATGCTCTGCAAGCCGGCCACCATCGTGAGGAGCACGCCCCGCACCGGCACAAATCTCCGCAGAAGCGCTGTATTGCAACCGGATTCGGAAAGCATGTCGAGGATCTCGACGACATGGCGATGGGTTGCCGGCTCGTCCATCCGCATCGGGTCATCGTGATCGCCGGCCAATCGAACCATCTCCTCGTTGCCCGGAAATCCTCCGGACGGAAGATGGAAGATAGGCGCGTCCGGACGGTGACAACAGCTGCCTTGACGCACCCTTGGCGCTGTCGACCTGCTTCTTTGCAAGATCTATACGACCTGACGACGAAGCCGCCGCGGCCCATTCGAGACCGCGAACATACCGCCGGACGCGAGGCCGTTCTGGCCTGCACCACCACCCGCTGACCCTCTACCGCCACACTCTCCATCACCAGCGGCAGCAATCCCGAAAAGGCAAGCCCAACAACGTCATCCACCTCAACCACCGAGGCATCATGCCGTCAACCAGCCCCGATCACCACCGTAAGTGCGCCCGAGCCGTTGATCCGAGAGTCCCCTTCCTGACGGTATCGGTGAAATTCGTTGCCGGCGTTTCGATCTGATCAGCGCACGGGGTGAGGAACTTCCCATAGGGCGCTGACCGGCATTGCGAGCATCTTCGGACCGAAGGGCAATGTTTGTTGACCTGTGTGGAGCACGATGCCGGCGAGGAAGTCATCACCGAGGCGCTCGGCGAGGTGGCGGAGGTGACGGAAGTCGTCCGGTGCCACGGTGGAGGCTGCTTTCACTTCGATGCCGACGACTTCGCCGCGTCGGTTCTCGAGGACGGCATCGACTTCGACCTGGTCCTTGGTGCGGTAGTGGTACATCTCGACATCCTCCGAGGACCAAGTGCGTTGGCGTGCGAGTTCCATCAATACGAAGCCCTCGAGTAGTGGACCGAATCGGCCATTGGGGCGCAGCATGTTTCGGACGTCAGCTCCGACGAGGTTCGCTGCAATGCCGGAGTCGACGAAGGCTACCTTCGGTGTCATCGTCGCGCGGCTGCTCAGGTTTCGGGACCATGCCGGTATTCGTTTGATGAGGTAGACCTCTTCGAGCAGCGTCAGATAGCGTTTGACTGTCGAGGCACCGAGGGCGAGGTCGTTGCTGAGCGTGGTCTTCGCGAGTAGTTGTCCGGAGCGGAAAGCGACCAGTTGTAGCAGTGCGCGCATCTCGGAGGTGCGCTCGATCTCTGAGAGCTGGCGGATGTCACGGGTGATCAGGTCGCCGACGTAGGAGTCGAAGAAAGCTCGCCGGCGCTTGTCGGTGCTACGCGCGATCGCTTCCGGGAAGCCACCGCGGACGATCCGCTCGGCGTAGTCGGCTCGCGACACCGTTGTGGAGTGGCGCACCTTGTCGCCGTGGGTGAAGACCGCGTCGATGAAGGCATCGGGTGTGCCGTCTATCTCGCCTTGAGAAAACGGCCACAATTCGATTGTCTCCATACGACCGACCAGAGTGTCCGGCAGTGCTCGTAGTCCGAGCACGCGCGCGGAGCCCGTCAGCAGATATTGGCCCGGGCGCGGATCTGCGTCCACTTGCGCCTTGATCGCCAGCAATAGCTCGGGTGCCCGCTGGATCTCGTCCACCACCATCAGGATCGGCGAGTCGGCGAACCCGTCCGGGTCGTTGAGTGCGGCCTGCCTGGTCAGAGCGATATCAAGGTCACGCCATTCTGCGTCGTGGCCCTCGCGGCGAGCCGGACGAGGGTGCTCTTGCCGCATTGCCTCGCTCCATTGACGAGGACGACGCGAGTGTCGGCCAGTGCGTCGGCGACCGCCACTTCAGCACGTCGGGGGACGACTGGTCCATGTCGGGTCTGCATGGTCATACACTCCGTCCGCCCATCCGCGCCGCGTGGCCGCAGTCGCGCTCAGCGCCTGATCATAATCAGTTTTCGTCCAGCAGGTGGTTGATTGGTCGCAGCATGGCTGGTTGATTGGTCGCAAAGTTAGTGGTTGATTCGTCGCTATCTGGGTGGTTGATTCGTCGCGATGGATCCGATGGATTGGTCGCTACCTTCCACCGAACTATTCCGGCGATCCCCGGTTCCGACGTCGCCGACAGTGACAACGACCCCGGACATGAGTGGGGCGGACTGGCCGGGCTACTGGTCGCAGGGTTCCAACGCTTCGTAACCCGAGAGTATGGCCACGGATCCAGCAACGACTGGACAACCAGCGGGAGCGGCGGGAGCGGCGGCGGCGCTGAGACTCGTGGCCCCTCGGCATGGATGGGTCGAATCGGGTGGGTGGTGAATCCTTTTCGCGGTTGGTTGCTCTTATGGGGGTGCGGGCATCGAGGTCGGCACGTGGAGGAAGGGTTCTCATGACCGTAGTGGTGGTTGCCGTGGTTGTTGCGGCTGTGTCGGTTTGTGGTTGCGTGCTGTTCCTGCGTAATCGGAAGCGGTCGCGTGGGTAGGGGCGCGCCGTCCTCGTGGCCTGCGGCGGACATTGTGGTCGCGGCTCAGGGCGGGGATGAGGCGTCGATTGCGGCGTTGGTTTCCGGTGCGCATCCGCATGTGCGGCGGTTCGCGTATTCGCTGTGCGCGAGCAGCCAGGATGCCGAGGATGCGGCGCAGGAGGCGATGATCGTGCTGTATCGCAAGATCGGAACTCTGCGGGCCACCGGTGCGCTGGCCTCCTGGATGTTTCGGATCGTGCGCAACGAATGCTTGCGGCGAGTCGCGGACCTGGCCCGCCGCTCCGAAACGAGTGCCGAGGTGTGCACCGCCTCGGCCGAGGACGACGTGCTGGCCCGGCTGGAGATCGAGCGGGTGGCCGCGGCCATCGCGTCCTTGCCCACCGATCAGCGCCGGGTACTGATCATGCGTGACGTTCAGGGCCTGCCGGGAAGTGTGGTAGCCGAATCGGTCGGGCTGAGCACGGCGGCGATGAAGTCTCGGCTCCACCGTGCCCGCACCACCGTGCGCTCCGAGCTGGATGCCTGGAGGACGGCGGCAGCGGAATGAACAGTCGTACCTCGGGCGAAAGGTCTTTCGCCAGCAAGTCCGTTCCTGCCCATCTGGCACGAGGAGTCATCGGATTCGGGCTGCTCGCCGGATCGGTCGCCCTGGCACCGGTTTTCGGCATACCGAGTCTGCTACTGCTGCCGATCGGTGTCCTGGCCCTGCGCGGCTGTCCCATGTGCTGGGCGATCGGCCTGATCCAGACGATCTCACGAGGACGCCTGCAACGCTCCTGCACCGACGACGCCTGCCACCTGACCCGCGTCGAGGGGAACGTCAGGCGCGGGCCGCGCGCACCGAGACGGTGATCGCGGCCGCGACCACGATCGCGCCGGCGGCGATGAGAGCCGTTGCCGCCCAGCCGAACCAACTCACCGCGGCCGCGCCGAACGCGGTACCCGCACTGCCGCCGACGAAGTACACCAGCATGTACGCGCTGTTGAAACGAGCTGTCGCGGCCGGATCGATGGCGAGCACGGTGCTCTGATTGGCGACCTGCGCGGCGAACAATCCGGCATCGAACAGGCCCAGGCACGCCAGCGTGACAACGGTATTCGACAGGCTCGTCGCGAGAATCACGGTCGCGGCGGCCGCGAGCCCGAGCCCGGCCAGGATCACCCGGCGCGCCCCGACCCGATCGGTCCAGGCCCCGGCGACCCGTGTCGCCACGATGCCGAGCAGTCCGGCGCAGGCGTAGAGCCCGATGCGCTCGGCGGAATACGAGAACGGAGGTTCCGACAGGGCCACCGCCAGACCGGCCCACACCGCACAGAAGGCGAAGAACCACAACGCACCTCGCCCGGCCGCCAGCCGCAACACCGGGAACCGCGCGTACAGCCCCGGCAGACCGCGCAGCAGCCCCAGGTAGCTGGTGCCGGCGTTCCCGGTTTCGGCGGGCAGCACCGCGCGCGCCGAAACCGCTACCACCGCGCAGGCCGCCGCCAGCAGAAGCAGCATGCCGCGCCACCCGATGGCATCGGACAGCCACCCGCCCACGATGCGCCCCGATAGAATTCCCGCCGAGATCCCCGCCGTGACCACGCCCAGCACGGTCGCCCGCCGCGCCGGTTCCGCGAATCGGCCTGCCACCGAACTCAATTGGGCCCCGACCGAGGAGGCGGCCCCGATCACGCCGATGGCGAGGCCGAGCAGCCACGGTGACCCCACCGCCGCCGCCCCGGCCAGCGCCACCCCCAGCGCCCAGAACTGCGCCGCCACCACCGTCCGCGGCGCCACCCGATCCACCAGCGGCACCAGCAGCGCGAGCCCCGCCATGTACCCCACCGGCCCGCACGCCAGCGCTCCCCCGACCTCGGCGAGCGATGCCCCGAACGACCCGGCCACCGCCGCGATGGCCGGCTGCAGCGGATAGATGCTGGCAGTCCCCAACGCGGCCGCGACGGCCATGAACCACACCACCGGCGTCCGCAGGCCCGTAACCCGTTCAACGGCAATCAGTTCCGTTTCCATACTCCCGACGCTACGAACACCCCGCCCGTGCGGCTGGCGAGAATCGGACATCGCCGTCACGCCGGCAGCGGCGTGGTGGCAATGTGTCAGCGCATTCCTTCTACTCTGTTGCGGGGATGTCTGTTTCGCGATGACTGGGGCGTCGGGCAGGTGGTCGGTGACGGCACGTCATCTGCCGGCGTCGGTGTCGATCTGCTGGGCACGGCGCAGCAGGAGGGGGTCGTGGGCATTGATCAGCAGCAGGTCGGGGGACTGTCTGGCCCACAGCTCGGCGAGGCGTTCGTGGTTGGCGCGAACCGCGTTCATGTCGTGTGCGACACAACGTTCCATCGCGGTCAGGGCTCGTGGCACCGGTGTGAGGCCGTCGAGCTGGCCGTGGTGGTAGAAGGAGTCGCCGGCGTGGAAGATCCATCGTTCGCCGGTGTCGACGGCGATGGCGGCGTGGCCGCGGGTGTGGCCGGGCAGGCTGATCATGACGAGGCCGGGGGTGATCTCGGTGAGTTCCTCGGCGGCGGCGAAGCCGTTCCAGGGATCGCCGTCGCCGGGGGTGTGGCAGACCAGGGTCGGGTGGTGGTCGCGGTGGGTGGGCAGGTAGCGGGCCTTCTCGGCGAAACCTGCCGGCTGCCGGGCGGCGTTCGCTTCATCGGCGGTGAGATGCACTCTGGCCCACGGGAAGTCGGCGAGGCCGCCGGTGTGGTCGGCATCGAAGTGGGTCAGCACGATATCGCGGACATCACGCGGGTCGAAGCCGAGACGTTCGAGTTGCCGAATGGCGGACTCGTTCTCGTCGAACCTGGGGCGCACGTAGAAACGTGCCGGTCCGAATCGGGCTGCGGGGTCGGCGGCATCGCGCAGCCCCAGCCCGCTGTCCACCAGCACGAGGCCGGTGCGGGTCTCCAGGAGCAGGACGTGACACACCAAACCTGCGGGGGTGCATGGGGGATGCATGGTGCCGCAGTTGAGGTGGTGGACTTTCATCCCAGCGCCTCGAACATCGCCGTCATGGCTGCGGGATCGCCTCCGATGAGGCCGGCGTCGATGGCCTGGATCGGATTGCTGCCGTCCCAGTTCGCGGCTGCCATCCGGACCAGGTCGAAGACGAGCCGCTTGGTGCCGCCGACATCGGAGATCTCGATGACGGTGCCGGGGTGATGCTCCGTCTCGAGGTAGGCGAATCGGCCGTCGGCGCCACCGATGCGGCCCTCCTGCCCGACGGTGAATCCGGCCGCGAGCGCCCGCTCGTAGAGCTGCTGGTAATCGTCGCTCCAATAGGCGATGTGTTGCACGCCTTCGTGTCCCGCGTCGAGGAAGTCGCGGTACATCGAGGGCGCGTCGTTGACCGGGCTGATCAGCTCGATCTGGATGTCACCGCTGTTGGCGACCGCGACATCCATCACCATCGCCGACGGTTCACCCCGGTAGGTGAAGTCCTCCGGGCGCACACCGCGCAGGAAGAACCACGGACCGATACCGCAGGCGACGAAGTTGCGCATCGATTCCTCGATATCGTGTACCACGTAACCGATTTGGGCGATGCCGCCGAACAGGTTGGCCACCGGGTCGGGGGCCGGCGCCGGACCGGGGTGGGCGTCGGCGAACGACAGGACGATCTTGCCGGTGGCCGCGTTGTCGCGCAGGCGCTGCGCGGCGGCCCGCGCGTCGCCGACCGGGTAGACACTGTCGAGCGTGGGGGTGATCTCCCCGGCGGCGAGCGCGGGCAGGACCCGGTCGGCGAGCGCCCCGACGACATCGGCGAGTTCGGTGCGGGTGCGAATGCTGAAGGTGGTGCCGAGCACTCGCTGACGGCGGAAGGCCAGGGTGTCGAGATCGAGTTCGGTGCCCGCACCGGCGAGCCGGCCGATGCTGATGATCGTGCCGCCGATCGCGGTGGCGGCAGGGAGCTGCGCGAAGAGGCTCCCGCCGACGTGGTCGAGGGTGATGGTCGCGCCCTTGCCGTCGGTGGTCGCGAGCACTACCGCTGCCAGGTCCTCGGCGGTGGTGTCGACCACGACGTCGGCGCCCGCGTGCAGCAGGGCAGGCCGTTTACCCGCGCTGGTCGTGGTGGCGATGACCGTGCCGGCACCGAGGGCCTTGGCGAGCTGGATGCCGATCAGACCGATCGAACTGGCGCCGCCGACGATGAGCACGGTGTCGCCCGGGGTGAAACCCGCCTGGGTGACCAGTGCGTCGTGTTCGGTGATCAGGCCGACGGGCAGGGTCGCCGCGGCGTCGAAACCGAGATTATCGGGGATCGGCACCACCAGACGGGGGTGGCACAGGGCGTAGTCGGCGAAGGCTCCGGCGGTGATGCCCATGACCCGGGTACCGACGGGCAGGTGCGGTGCGAGCAGGCTGGAAGTCTCGACGACTCCGGCGACCTCCAGGCCGGCGACGAAGGGCCCATCGCCCTGCGAAGTGGCGGTGTAGCTGCCGTCGAGGGCGTAGAGGTCGGCACGGTTGAGACCGGCGGCCATGACCTGAATGCGGATGGCGCCCAACTGCTCTGGCAGCTCGCGGTCCTCGCGGACCCACTCGGTTCCCTTGCCGCCGATGAGTGCACGCATTGTGGTCTTCTCCTTGCGTTCGTTCGAGGTCATGGCGGGAGTCAGTCGCCCAGGTCCGGAGGTGTGGTGTTCAGCAGGCGCGGGTCGGGTTCGCCGCCGGTGGTGGCGGCTCCGGCGAGGGCTCGCGCGAGGGTGAGCAGGTCGCGGGGTTTGCGTTTGTCCAGCCCGCCCAGCAGTTGCTTGAGGACGGTGAGCTGGTCGAAATAGATCCGCTCGATCGCCAGGTGCTCGTGCTCGTCGAACACGAAATAGGCCGTCATCCTGGTCCGATGGGCCGACCCGGTGGGCGGGATCTTGCCCAGCGGCCCCAAATGGGTTCCCAGCAGCCAGAATTCGACGATCACGGCGTCGTGGCTGTGGCGCAGGGCGATGATCTCATGGTCCTGGTCGGGGAACGCGACGCGGGTGTCGCGGTAGTAGTCGCGGACCTCGGTGTCGCCGTCGTGGACGACCATCGGTGCGATCAGCTCGTAGTGCGGGTGCGGGAACGTCGACAGCGTGGCGTCCCAGTCCTGGGCCACCTCGTCGTGGAAATGATCGAGGACCAGCTTCTCCCGAGCACGCAGCACGGCTTCGGGCGGCAGGGTGAATCGTGAAGGCATGGTTGGTCTCTCCTCAGCGCTGAGGGCCATGAGTGAGGTGGCCGTGGTGGAAGGTGGGGTGGGTACCCGGGTTGGTCCAGACGCCGGTGAGTTCGCTGGACGGGAAGAACTGCAGAAAACGTGGGTCGGCCTGACTTCGGTCGGCCAGCGTCTTCTCGAGGATGATCGAGTTGTACTGGTCGGCAGTGGTTTCCATGGTGTTGGCGTTGAGCACGATCTCCTGCCGCCATTCCCGCGCCCACCGCGCCAGCCCCGGCAATCGGGAGTGTTCCGGGGTGAGCGCCTCGGCCGCGATCACGTTCTCGCTGCTGACCCAGATCCCGGTCGAGGTGTTGACCACCAGGCTCTGATTGCCGAACACGTGCCCGGGAGTCTTGACCACGGCGACACCGGGCCCGAGGACGACCGAGCCCTCGATGGGCAGGAACGCCTCGGGGGGAACATCCCGGTAGGCGGCGGGCTGGTACCACGGCCGTTGCAGCGGATGCAGCTCGGCCATGCCCGCGAGCTCGTCGCGTTGCACGATGACCTTGGCGTTGGGGAAGATCGCCGCCGGTGTGGTGTCGAGGTCGGTCTGATGGACGGTGGTCCCGATCCAGCGCCGCAGATCCTGGGTGTGGAGATGGTCGAACATCAGATAGTCGACCTCGTCGCGCGCGATGCCCAGGCGCGACAGATGGCCCAGCGCCGTACCGTGCTCGGTGACCATGCGCCGCTCGATCATCGCCGGGGTCCGCTGGGAGAGATTGTCGAAATACGGTGTGTAGCGGCCGAGTTCGACGTCGGAGGGCTCGAACAGCAGGGTGCGGGTGCGTCCGCCGGAGTCGTGCCAGCGGATCACGAGCATCCGGTTGGTGATCGACAGGAACGGTGCGATCGCCCGCGAGGCGCGGAACAGACCGAACCGAGTCGGGTACGGCAGGGTCACCAGATCGCAGGTGGTGATGCTGTCGGGGGTGCCGGTGCCCGGGAATTCGCGACGGAACGCCTGTGCCTGTTCACGAGCGACCCGCAGCCGTGCGCCAGGACCGCCCTCGACGTGCGCGAGATCGGTGAAAGTGTCGATACGGGTTCCAACGGCCGGTAGATCGACCACATCGGAAGTGCCCCAGGGGAAACGCATGCCGGACTCCAATATCCACAGCGTGGGTTTTATGCAGTCGTGACAATATACCCACAGTGTGGATTTAATCAAGGGTGTGCGGCAGAATGGCCGCATGACCAGCCCAGCCCCCTCGACGCGCCGGGGACGGCCCCCGAAAGGGTCCGGCCAGCTCACCCGGGCGGGGATCGTCGCTGCGACCCTCACGGTGATCGACGGCGACGGTATCGACGCTGTCGGAATGCGCGCGGTCGCACGCGAGCTCGGTGTCGATCCGAAGAGCCTGTACAACTACGTGGACGGCAAGGACGGGCTGCTCGATGCGGTGGCCGAACATCTGCTGGGCTCGATCGAGCTGCCCGCCCGTCGCGGTGATCTCCGTGGTGACCTGCGGGCCATCGCGGAGGCGTTCCGCGATCGGGCTCTGCTGCATCCCGCGGCCGCCGCGCTGGTGCTCACGCGGCAATTGGCATCGGTGGAGGGCCTGGCACCGATCCAGGCCGTCCTGGAAGCACTGCTCGCCGCAGGCTGCGATCCGCGGGAAGCGGTCCATCTGATGCGGACGATGGTGGCCGCCCTGATCGGTACCCTGCTGCGCGAAGTCAACGCCGGTCCCACCTACGGAACCAGCGACATCGCCGGGATCGCCGCGCGCCAGGCGACGCTCGAACAGTCGGGACTGCCCGCCGTCGCGGAAGCCGCTCCCTACCTGGCGCGATTCGACAAGCAGGAGGAATTCGACTACACGATCGATCTGGCGCTCGACGCGGTCATCGCCCGCATCGACGGTCCGGCGCGGAGCTCCCGGTAGCCGGCAAAATCTCAGCCCTCACACGGATCCGAGATGAGCGAGGGCTGCCTCGGCGGCATTGGCGCCGCACATGCCGTGGGCACCCGGGCCGGGTGGGGTCGCGGCGGAGCAGATGTACATGCCGGGGATACCGATCGCATACGGGGACAAGGTGATTCGTGGGCCGAAGACGAGCTGGCGAATGTCCTTGGCGCCGGTCATGATGTCGCCGCCCGTGAAGTTCGGGTTGTGGGCAGCGAATTCGGCGGTCGGGCTGACGGCGTAGCCGATGACGCGGTCACGGAAGCCGGGAGCGAACTGCTCGATGCGCCCGATGATCGTTTCGGTGGCATCGCCGGTATAGCCGTGCGGGACATGGGCGTAGGCCCACACGGGGTGGACATCGCCCACCGAGCGTTGCGGGTCGGCCAGATATTGCTGGCCGACCAGGACGAACGGCCGCTCGGGCAGCCGACCGGCATGGATATCGCGCTCCGCGGCGGCGACCTCGGCGAACGGACCGCCCAGATGGACGGTCCCGGCGCGGCGGGCGTCCGGATTGGACCAGGGCACCCCCTCCGCGACCGCGAAGTCGACCTTGAACGCACCCGGTCCGCGCCGGAATCGCCGGTACGCGTGGGAGATTCGCGACGGCAGCCGGTCGCCGAGGATCTCGGCCACCGATTCCGGGGCCAGATCGAACATGGTGAGGTCGGCCTGCGGCAGTTGGGTGGCCGTCTCGATCCGGATGCCGGTCTCGATCTTGCCGCCGAGGTCGGCGAGCAGGGCCGCCAGCGCGTCGGCGATGGCCTGCGAGCCGCCGGCCGCCACGGGCCACCCGTAGCGGTGCCCGGCGGTGAGGATGCCCAGCCCGATGGCCGAGGTCATCGGCAGGTGCAGCGGCCGGAAGGCATGCGCCGCAACGCCTCCGAACAGCGCTCGCGCCTCCTCGGTCCGGAAGATCCGGGCCAGCGTCGAGGCGGGTAACGGGGTCGGTGCGCCGAAGCGGGCCAGGGTCAGCGGGTTCCGGGGCACCCGCAGCAGGGGTTGCAGGATGTCCTCGGCCAGGGCGTCGTAGCGGGCGGAGGGCGCGCCGAACAACGACGTCCACCGCTGCCCGTCGCGGCCGAGCCCGGCGGCGGTGCGCTCGACCGACCGGTGCAGGACGCCGGCCCGGCCGTCGGCGAGGGGGTGCACGCAGTCGATCTCCGTTGTGCGCCAGGACAATCCGTATCGATCGAGTCCGAGTTCACGCAGGAACGGCGAGCCCGCGGCCATCGGGTGGACCGCCGAGCAGTGGTCGTGCAGCAGTCCGGGAACGATGGCCTCGAGGGTGCGGGTGCCGCCCCCGATCTCCTGGTCGGCCTCCAGGACGGTGACCCGAACGCCTGCCCGGGCGAGGGCCACGGCGGCGGCGAGTCCATTGGGCCCGCCGCCGACGACGGTCGCGGTGGTCATGCCAGCGCTCCGTGGCCGTGCTGCTGCTGGTCGCGAATCTCCGCCGGGGCGGCCACTTCTGGCTGCGGCCGGGTCCAGGTGACCGCCAGCGGGATCGGGCCGTTGGGCAGCCACGGCTGCTCCGCCACGGCCTCGGCGACCTTCCAGGTGCCCCGCTCGATCACCCCGAGCGCGGCGTCGATGACCTGGTAGTGCTGCACCGTGCTGCCCCACGCCTGCGATTCCACCCAGACGACGATGGCCTCACCCGGTTCGAAGCGGGCTTCGCGCTGTACGGCGGCGATGAAGTCCGCATTGTGCAGGTGCCCGTCGCCGAAGTTGAAGCCGATCACCGAGTTGCAGAGGAATTCGCCCTCGCGCACGGTGCGGGCATCGATGTCGGGCAGGTTCTTCAGCAGCACCGAGAACAGGCCGCGGCCCTGGCTGTGCATGGTGCGCCAGGCGACGACCTGCTGCATGGTCACCTCGGCCCACGCCGGCTCGTAGCCGAATTCGACGAACTGGTCGATTTGGTTCTTGGCGGAGCGCGTCACCCTATCCAGTTTGCCCTCCGCGCCGGGGGCGAAGGCCCACACCGCCGAGGCCCAGTTGCCGGCGTACTGCCGCATGGACGGCAGGAACGACACCTTGTCGGGCCGGAAATTGCCGAGGATCGGGAAGATCAGCAGTCCGGCGATCAAACCGAGTGCCAGCCACGGCGAGGAGAGGTCGAAGACGCCGTAGCCGTGCCAGTTCGGGAAGCCCAGGAACAGGAACACCGTCGCGTAGGCGAAGAGCACGTTCCATTCCAGCGGCACCGCCAGCGGGAAGGTCGACACGATGAACAGGTGGAAGATCACCATCACCGCGACGGCCGCCAGGGTGAGCCAGCGGTTGGTGGAGAACAGCAGCACCAGCGGCGTGATCACCTCGACCGTGGTGCCGCCGACGTGCGCCATCACATCGGCGATGCGGGACGGGCGCAGATCGCGCGGGAAGTCCCGGTAGTGCGCGCGTTTGAACCAGGTGAACGGTACCGACGGGCTGTTGCTCACCATGGGCGGCACCACCTGCGAGAAGTGCTTGCCGAACTTGGAGACACCCGCGCCCACCCACACGACGACGATGAGCAGTTTCAGCGCGATGATCATGTCGACGAAGGGCAGCACCGCGAAGAAGAACAGTGCGGGCAGATACTGTTCGCCACGGGCGGCCAGGAAAATGGTCTTGTCCCGCAACCCGTTCAGGACGAGCAGCACGATCGGCGCGATGAGCAGCGCCGGATTCACCAGGCCGGAGGTGTTGCCCGGTACCGCCGCCGACAGCGAATCACTGTGCACGCCAGGCGAGAACAGCGCGACCGCCACGCTCACCAGCAGCGCGATGTACAGCGTGATGTCGAACCAGCCGCGCCGGTCGCCCGCGGTGAACGGCACCCAGGTCCACGGCCGCAGCCGGATGGTGCGCGGCCGCGCCCAGAACCGGATGCCGCCGGTCATGGGTTTCACCTTGCCCGCCAACGGACCCCACGATCCGGCGATGCCGACGCTCTCCAGCAGGACGGTCCACAGGATGACCTTCTGGTAGACGATCGGCTGGTTCCACCACTCGCTCACGTGCCAGAACGCGGGCAGGTGCGAGGTGGTGGTGGCGACGACGATGCCGCCGAGGGCGTACAGCACGATCAGTTTCAGGATGTAGATCGTGTGCACCATGCGCGGTGAGCCGAAGCCGTGTTCGGCCCAGTTGACGGCCAGGATCCGCATGCGCTCCATGAGCGGCAGCCGCAGGAAGCGCTCGGGCTCCACGGCGGGCAGATCGGGTTCGATGAATCCCATGACGATGCTCCTTGCTGAAAAGTAGTGGGAATCAGAGCGTTTGCGCGTCGAGGCGGCGCAGCGCGGGTTTGTCGATCTTGCCGACCGCGTTCTTGGGCAGCTGGTCGAGAATCGAGATGGCCACCGGCAGTTTGTATTTCGCCAGTCCCCTGCGGGCGTGCTCTCGAATGCCGTCGGCGTCCAGGGCAGCGCCGGTGGTGAGGGCGGCGAACAGGATCGGCTGTTCGCCGTAGACCGGGTCCGGCCGGCCCACGACAGCCGCCTCGGCGATCTCGGGCAGCTGGTAGACGACGGTCTCGATCTCCTTGGGGTAGATGTTCTCGCCGCCGCGGATGATCATGTCCTTGGCCCGATCCACCAGGACCAGGTAGCCGTCCTCGTCCAGCCGCCCGATATCACCGGTGTGCAGCCAGCCGTCCACAACGGTGGCAGCGGTGACATCGGGCCGATTCAGGTAGCCGCGCATGACATTCGGGCCGGAGATCAGGACCTCACCGACCTCCCCCGCCGGCACGTCGTCACCGTCCGGACCGAGGATGCGAATGCGCTGGCCCGGCAGCGGCAGACCGACGGTGCCCGGCTTACGCAGTCCGGCAATCGGATTGAGTGTGCTGGCACACGTGCCCTCGGACAGGCCGTAGCCCTCCACGACCGGGATGCCGTAGCGGGCCTCGAATTTCGCCAGCACCCCGATGCTCGCCGGGGCGGCCCCGCAGATGGCGAAGCGCACCGACGAGGTATCCGGGTCTACATCCGCGGGCCGGTCGGCCAGCATGGCGTAGATGGTCGGCACGGCGGAAAAGTATGTGGGCCGCGCCTTTTCGATCCGGTCGAAGAAGCTGCCCGCATCGAACCGGCCCGCGACGGTGGTGCGCCCGCCCGCCAGTAGCGGGGACAGCACGCTCACCACGATCCCGTTGACGTGGAACAGCGGCAGGACGAGCAGACTGTGGTCACTCTCGTTGAGATCCAGCGCGTCGATGACCATGCCGCACATGGCGAGCAGATTCGCGTGGTCGAGCATGACCCCTTTGGGCCGCCCGGTGGTGCCGCTGGTGTAGATGAGCAGGGCCAGCGCGCCGGGGTCCGTGTCGATCGGCTCGATGTCGATACCAGGGCCCGCGAGCAACTCGCCCAGCGGGATGACAGCGCACCCGGGGCCATCGAACAGCGCATCGGTGACCATCGCCTTCGCGCCGGCGTCGGCCACCTGGAAGGCGATCTCGTCGTCGACCAGCGCCGGATTCACCGGTGTGACCGCCGCGCCCAGCCGCCACGCGGCGAACAGCGTCACCACCAGGTCCGCGGTATTGGGCAGCCGCACCGCGACCACGTCGCCGGCGCCGACACCGTGGCCGTGCAGGGTCGCGGCGGCCCGCTGCACCGCCGCGAGGAACCGGGTGTTGTCGAGATCGGCCCAGTCGTCTGCGAGGGCGGGGGCGGTCGGCCGGGCAGCGGCCCTGCGATCGGGTAGTGCCGGGAGGTTCATGAGTTATGTCCTTGGTGGAGGAAAAGTGATGGCGACCACGGTAGAAATCGCCGGCCCCCGCGCCACCGTCGTGCGTGAACGAAGTTCCGGACCGTATTTGTCGCCGGGAGACAACCCGCTCGGCGAATCCGCCGCCACCGCGCGGTCCCGGATCTACGGTGGAGGGGTGACGGTTGCGCGGCACGACGGCGACGTCGCGGTGGGCCGCTATCTGGAAGCGATCGCCGCCCGGTTGAACGCCAGGGTGACGCAGGTGAGCGCCGCCATTCGCGACGCACTGGAGGACGACATCGTCGTGCTGCGCGGCGATACCCGCACGGTGGAGTTGCTCGGCGCGAGCGTCGAAGCCAATGTGGACACCCTGCTGCACGGCGTGCGCCACGACATTCCGGTGGATTGCATCCAGGCCCCCGGCGCGGCCGTCGAGTACGCCAGACGTCTCGCGCAGCAAGGTATTCCGGTCAATGCGCTGGTGCGTGCCTATCGGCTCGGGCAGCGACGAATGACCGAGATCGTGTTCGCCGAGTTGCACGCCATGGACATTCCGGCGGCCGACCGGGTCACCGCCATCGAGCGCATCACGACGATCCTGTTCGAGTACATCGACCGTATCACCGAGCAGGTCGTGTCGATCTACGACGACGAGCGTGAGCGGTGGCTGGAGAGCCGGAACAGCCTGCGCGCGCTACGCGTCCGCGAATTGCTGACCAGCCGCAAGACCGTCGACGCGGACGCCGTGTCCACGGCCCTCCGGTATCCGCTGCGCTGGCATCACGTGGCGCTGGTGCTCTGGTATTCGGACTCCGAGGACGACGAGATCCGCCGCCTGCAACAGTTCGTCCGCGAGCTCGGGCAGGAGCTGGCCGTGGAGGCGAATCCCCTGTTCGTCGCCACCGATCCGGCCAGCGCGTGGGCCTGGCTGCCCTATCGCGCGGATCCCGGCGATCCGGTCGCGCGCATTCGGGCCCGGGTCGCCGCCGAGCCCGGCCCGCCCGGTATCGCCATCGGTCCGGCCCAGCCGGGCCTGGACGGCTTCCGGGCGTCGCATCGGCAGGCCGAGCGAGCCCACGGCGTAGCGGTCGCCCGAGGCTTGCCGAATCCGCTGCTGGCCGCATCGGAACCGGGTCTCGCGGCAGCGGCGCTGCTGGGCGGCGATCTCGGCGAAACCCGCGAGTGGGTGGGCGAGGTGCTGGGAAATCTCGCCTGCGACACCGACAATGACGAACGCCTGCGCGAGACCCTGCGCGTATTCCTGCGCAGCGGTTCGAGTTTCAAGGCGGCGGCCGGTGAACTGGATCTGCATTTCAATTCCGTGAAGTACCGCGTCGGCCGGGCCATCGAGCGCCGCGGCCGGCCGATCACCGGCGATCGGCTCGATGTCGAACTCGCCCTGCTGGCCTGCCACTGGTACGGCCCGGCGGTGCTGCGCCCGCAGGGCTGAGAGCGCGAGCGGCTGCCGCACGCGGAGGACAAGACCGGGACTCATCTTCGTCTCCGCGACACAATGGCAGCGGCGCGCCGGCGGCCTATCTTTCTCGCCATGAATTCCCCCAATTCCACGAGGAGTGACTCATGGTGACCAAGTCCGACCACGCCGCCGAACCCGCACAGGCCGACGAACTGGCCGCACCGCTGGATCTACTGCTGACCGGCTCGGCAGTCGGCATCGGCCGTCGGATGCTGCCCAACAATTCCTGGAGCCGGCTGGCCGTGCACCTGGCCCGGCGGCCCCGTGTGGTGGGCGGGCGGGTGTCGGCACTGCGGCACGAGCTGACTGATATCGCGCGCGGACGGTCCGATCGGGTTCCGGCCAAGGCCGACAAGCGCTTCGCCGATCCGGCCTGGCAGAGCAATCCGATCCTGAAGCGCAGCATGCAGGCGTATCTGGCCGCCGGCGACACCGCCGAGGAACTGCTCACCGATGCGCATCTGGACTGGAAGGACGAGCAGTGGATGCGCTTCGTGATCGACAATGTCCTCGAAGGGGTGTCGCCGAGCAACAATCCGCTGCTCAATCCGCTGGGCTGGAAGGCGCTGGTCGACACCGGCGGGGCGAGCGCGGTGCGCGGGCTGCGGCGCTTCGTCGGCGATATGGCCCGGGCGCCCCGGGTTCCCGCCATGGTGGAGCCGAACGCCTTCACGGTGGGCGAGAACGTGGCGGTCACGCCGGGTTCGGTGGTGCTGCGCACCGAAGTCTTCGAGCTGATCCAGTACACGCCGCAGACCCCGCGGGTGCACACGGTCCCCTTGCTCATGGTGCCGCCGGTGATCAACAAGTACTACATCATGGATATCGCGCCGCACCGCAGCATGATCGAGTACTTCCTGTCGCAGGGCCAGCAGGTGTTCGCCATATCGTGGCGCAATCCCTCGGCCGCGCAACGCGATTGGGGTTTCGACACCTACGGCCAGGCCATCATCGACGCGCTCGGCGCCGTCGAGACGATCACCGGTTCCGAACGCACCCACCTGCAGGCGTCGTGCTCCGGCGGCATTCTGGCGGCCATGACCGCGGCCCACCTCACCGAGATCGGGGAGGACCACCGTCTGGCCGGGCTGACCCTGATGGTGACCGTCCTCGACCAGGCCCGCGCCGGATTCGCCGCGGCCGCCATCGACGAGGAGACCGCCAAGACGGCCATCGCGGTCTCCCAGCGCAAGGGCTACCTGGACGGCCGCTCGCTGGCCGAGGTGTTCGCCTGGCTGCGGCCCACCGATCTGGTCTGGCGGTACTGGGTCAACAACTATCTGCAGGGCCGCGCGCCCGCGCCCTTCGACGTGCTGTTCTGGAATGCCGACACCACCCGCATGACCGCCGCCCTGCACCGCGACATGGTGCTGATGGGTGTGCACAACTCGCTCACCGTCCCCGGAGGCGTGCACATGCTCGGCACGCCCGTGGACCTGTCGCGGGTGACCGTGGACACCTACGTGGTGGCCGGGCTCGCCGACCACATCTCGCCGTGGCAGGCCTGCTATCGCAGCGCCCGGCTGCTGGGCAGCAAGGATTGCCGATTCGTGTTGTCCACCAGCGGCCATATCGCCGCGCTGGTGAATCCGCCCGGAAATCCGAAGGCCGCCTACCGCGTCGGCGCGCCCGACGACGCCGATCCGGCCGCATGGGTGGACAACGCCGCGCAGCAGGCCGATTCGTGGTGGCCCGACTTCGCACACTGGCTCGCCGAACGCAGCGGACCGGACCGGGACGCACCGGCGACGCTCGGCGCCCCCGATCTGCCGGCCCAGGACCCGGCCCCCGGCACCTACGTGCTCACTCACTGAAAGGCATACCGTGACAACACGACTCGACTCACCCGCCGACCTGATCGGCCTGACCGGACAGCAACTCGGTACCACCGAATGGATCGAGATCACCCAGCCGCAGGTGCAACTGTTCGCCGACGCCACCGGCGATCACCAATGGATCCACACCGATCCGCGGCGGGCCGCCGACGGGCCCTTCAACGGCACCATCGCGCACGGTTATCTCACGCTCTCACTGGCGCCGGCGATGATCGCCGACGTCCTCGAGATCCGCGACCTCACCGCGGCGCTGAACTACGGCCTGAACAAGGTGCGCTTCCCCGCGCCGGTGCCGGTGGGGTCCAAGATTCGGGCGGTGGTGACGCTGACTGCCGCCCAGCGGAAGACCTCCGGCGTGGAGGCGGTGTTCGGCCTCACCTATGAGATCGACGGCAGCAGCCGCCCCGCCTGCGTCGCCGACGTCGTGGTGCTCTACCCGTGAGCACGCCGATGCCCGCCAACGACGTCGAGCAACGGCTCATTCCCATACTGGGACAACAGATTCGGGTTCGTGTACACCGGGGCGAGGTGTTCCGCCGGTGCTGTGCAACGGGATCGGGGCCGCGTTCCCGATAGGGCACACAGCGGTGCGAATCGACCGCACCGCCCGCGCCATCAGCAGAGGACGCGGGCGGCATTCGTCTGCCGGAGTGCGGATTATCTGGTGGGTTCGGGGTGGGTCGTCGGGGTGTGGATGATGTCGAAGTAGACGGTCTTGTCGTCCGCCGTGGGATAGACGCGGTAGGTGAAGTCCTTGTCGTTCAAGGTGACGATGTCGACCACGCGGGTGAATTGTTCTTGGCCCGCATCATTTTTCGCGACGATGGTGCGAGTTCTGCCGTCCGGGGAGACGGACCAGTCGCCGTGCATTTTCGGGGTGTCGTCGAGGTTGAACATCGTGAAGGTGCCGTCGGCCTTGAAGTAGGCGAAGCCGACGTAGTTTGTGACATTGTCGTCGGTGAGGGGGACCGCGGCGCCGTGGGCGTCGGCCGCGGAGGTGGTCTCCCAGGGTGTGGCGGCCAGCATGGCCGCGGGCGAGCCCGGCGTCACCGCCGCGGATGCCGAGGTGACCGCCACGGATGCCGAGGTGGGCGCCGCACCGGAGGTGGTGGTCGGGATCGGCTCGCTGCTGTTGCTACTGCAAGCGCCGAGCAGGCCGACCGCCGCGAGGGCCATGGCAAGAGTCGCGATCTTTTTCGTCATCTCTTTACCTGTCATCGGACTCACTGTAGTTATCCGGCGGCGAGACTCCGCTCGACGAAACGCTGGCAAGCCTGCACCGCCGCGGCGAGGTCGAAGGCGTCGGGCGCGATGAGGTGCTGGGCGGCGACGCCGCGGGCCATGCCGGTCAAGGCGATCAGGCCACCAGGCGGGGGCGAGACGGCAACCCGTGAACCGAAACGACATCCGCCCATGTGGATCGAGACCCACACGGGCGGATGAAATCCGGACTCAGTGCCGCGGCGGCGATTCCGACCGGTTCATGGACCGGACTCGCATGTTCAGTTACCTTGGGCCGCAGCCGAAATCGGCTGCCACTTCCGCCAGGTCTCGAGCCGCGACTCATAGTCGGCGGTGGCGATGGCCAGCGGGACCTCGCCGAGAAACAGACGCAGCGGCGGCTCGTCGGCGTCGACGACGGCGAGGATCGCGGCGCCGGTGGCGCCCGGATTGCCGGAGCGGACCGCCGAACGCTGCGCGGCGCGGGCCGCGCGGGCGGCGTCATAGGCCGGGTTGGGCGTGGCGTGCCGCGAGGACGGCCCGGACCAGTCGGTGGCGAAGCCGCCCGGCTCGATGAGCGTCACGTGAATGCCGAAGGGCGCGACCTCCTGAGCCAGCGACTGGGACAGACCCTCGAGTGCCCACTTCGAGGCGTGGTAGGCGCCCAGATTCTGGAAGGCGGAGATGCCGCCGATACTGGAGACCTGCAGGATGTGGCCGCTGCCCTGCGCGCGCAGGATGGGCAGCGCGGCCTGGGTCACCCACACCGCGCCGAACACGTTGGTCTCCAGCTGATCCCGGAGCTCCTGTTCGGTGAGCTCCTCGATCATGCCGAACTGGCCGTAGCCGGCATTGTTCACGACGATGTCGAGGCGTCCGAAATGGTCGGCCGCCTGCCGCACGGCGGCGAAGTCGGCCGCGCGGTCGGTCACGTCGAGCCGCAGCGCCAGGAAGGTCTCCGGATACTTGGCGACCAGCTCGTCGAGGGTGCTCAGATCGCGCGCGGTACCCGCGACCCGGTCCCCCCGCTCCAGTGCGGCGAGCGCCCATTCCCGCCCGAAACCCCTTGATACACCGGTGATGAACCACACTTTGCTCATGTTCTCCGACCCTAGACAGCTGGAGTGCACTCCAAGCAAGGGCCGAGACGGTCGCGCCGGGATATATGCCGATTCCGCCACGCACGCATATTGCGAGCCGGGTCACAGCTGTGGCAAGGTGAGCTCGGCAATATTGAGACTAGATAGTCTCACAATGGGGATCAGGGTGAGGAAGTGGGTCGATGAAGACCAGACGATTGACCGGGCGGTTACTGCGGCTCGGGACGATGTCCATCAGTGCGCTGGTGGCGACGGGGCTGACCGCGGGACCGGCGCCGGCCGATCCCGCCGCGCCGGTCCTGCCCTCGATTCAGCCGGCGCAGATCCTGCCGCTGCCACCGGAACTCGATCCGGGCTTCTACCAGCCGCCCGCCGACGTGGTCGCGGCCGCCGCGCCCGGTGAGATCATCGCCGCCCGGCAGGTCAACCTCGCCAACTTCGGCCTGATCCCGCTCAATGTGGATGCCTGGCAGGTCTCCTACCGCTCCAACAACGGTCGCGACGAGGCGATCCCGGCGGTGGCCACCCTGATCAAGCCGCGCGGGGTCGCGCCGGCGCCGCGCAAGCTGCTCTCGGTGCAGATCGCCGAGGACTCGACCCAGGGATACTGCAGTCCCTCCTATGCGCTGCAACATCTTTCGGCCGCGCCGTTCGTCGGGCAGATCGTCGCGCCGGCCGAGTTCCTGTTCGCGCAGGCCGCGCTGCAGAAGGGCTTCGCGGTGGTGATCCCCGATCACGAGGGACCGAACTCGGCCTATGCGGCGGGCCCGCTGGGCGGCCGCATCACCCTCGACGGCATTCGCGCCGCCACCTCCTTCGCGCCGCTCGAGGTCGGCGCGGGCGCACCGGTGGCCCTCTACGGCTACTCGGGTGGATCGATGCCCACCATGCACGCCGCCGAACTGCGCAAAACCTATGCGCCGGAACTGAATATCGTTGGCGCGGCCTCCGGCGGCACCGGCGCGGATCTGGGCGCGACCCTGCTCATGGCCAACAACCAGGCGACCGCGGGCCTGGTGCTCGGCGCGGTGCTGGGTTTGTCGCGCGAGTATCCGGACTTCAACACCCTGCTCGATCAGAAGCTCAATCCGCTCGGGCAGTTGCTGCGCGCGGTGAAGGCCCCGTTCTGCGTGCAGTACCAGACGGCGTTGCTGCCGTTCCTGAACATCACCGGCATGATCAATTCGCCCGACCCGCTCCAGGAACCGGCGGTGCAGGCCATGCTCGAGGACACTCGTCTGGGTAAGAGCCTGCCGGATATGCCGCTGTTCATCTGGCACTCGCACTGGGACGAGATCCTCCCGCTGCCCTCGACCAACCAGCTGGTCGACACCTACTGCCAGCAGCCCGCCGCGCAGGTGACCTACACCCGGGACTGGGCCAGCGAGCACATCCTGGCCGAGGTCACCGGCGGGCCCGCCGCGCTCATGTGGCTCTTCGATCGGCTGAACGGCGTTGCGGCGCAACCGGGTTGCTCCACCACCGACATGCCGTCCATGCTCGGCACCCAGGGCGAGCTGCAGACCCTCGGCGACACCCTGGGCGAGACCTTCGCCTCCTTCTTCGGCAAGCCCATCGGGGCCTGATCGACCCGGCCCATCAGGGCCCGGCCGACATGGGCGATGCGGGCCCGGTCCAGGTGTAGCAACGTGTCAGCTACCTTGGACTGGGCAGAAGAAATCGACTTCGTGGAGGGTGAGCATGCTGCATACAGATATCCCCACGCGCGGCGAGATTCTGGCGCTGGCGTCGACCACCGGACCGTGGTGCGTATCCGTCTACACCCCGACCGAGGCGGACACCCCGACCCCGGACAAGAACCGGGTGGCCTTCGAGAACCAGGCGAAAGAGGTGCTCGACCGGGTCACCGACAAGCAGGCCCGGATCACGCTGACCGACGCCTTCGCCGACCTCGTCGACGACGAGGACTACTGGCGCTTCCAGTCCCGCACCCTGGCCGTGCACGCCACGCCCGAGGGCATGCGCACCTACCGCCTGCCCAACCGGCTCGAACCCGGCGCCACCCTCGGCGACCGCTTCTACATCAAGCCGCTGCTGCGAGCGGTGACTTTCCCGCAAACCGCCTTCGTACTGGCCCTGTCCGAGAACGCGGTGCGGCTGGTGGAGGTCGCTGCCGAGGGCCCGGCCGCGGAGGTGGCGGTCGCCGGACTCCCGACCGATCTGAACAAGTACCTGGATCTGCCGCCGCTGGGCCGCAGCCCGCACGGCCGCCTGCAGGGCAGCGAGGGCCGCAAGGTGCGGGTGCGGCAGTTCTGCCGGGCCGTGGACCAGGCGCTGCGGCCGGTGCTGGCCGGTCACGACATCCCGCTCATCCTGGCTGCCGCCGAACCGACGGATTCGCTGTACCGCTCGGTCGACAGCTACCCGCTGCTGCTGGCCGCGGGCATCCCCGGCAATCCCGAGCACCTCTCCGACGGCGACCTCGCAGCCCGCGCCCGGCAGTTGCTCGATCAGCACTACGCCGCCGAATTGGCCGATGTCCGAAGCGAATTCGAGAAGCGCCGCAGCGACGGCCGCGGCGTCATCGACCTCTCCGACATCGCCCGCGCCGCCACCTACGGCATCGTGCACACCCTCTTCGTCGATATCGACGCGTCGGTTCCCGGCGCCGTGACCCAGGAGGGCGCACTCGCCGCCGCCACCGGAGACGGCGAGTCCCCGGGCGTCCTCGACGAAATCTCCAGGCGGGTGCTCCTTTCCAATGGCCGCGTGCTGGCCGTCCGCGGCGACGACATTCCCGACGGCGCACACGCCGCGGCGATCCTCCGCTACGCGCCCTAGTCCACCCGGTAACGCCGGGATCACACCCGTCACCCGTACCCGACCGGTCCGCCGGAACCGGGTGCGGGTGACCACGTTTTCGCTGCTCCAGGACCTGCGCCGGGCCCCGGCCCAGGTCCTGGTGCGGTAACGACTCATTCGATCAAGTAACGTTCGAATCTCCTGTGACGACGTCTCCGGTGGTAGACGGCCCGGACGCGCGCAGGGCCTGACAGTTCACTTGTCGGGGTGAGATGGGGATTCGGGCATGGATATTCGTGGCTTCATGAAGCGACATAAGATCGCGTCGGCGGTGGCGGCGCCGGCGACGCTGGGCGTGGCGGTAGCGGTCGCGGCCACGTTCGCGATCACGTCGTCGCCGGACTCGAAGCAGGCCGATCCGGCGCTGAAGGCCTCGGTCACGGAATGTCACGACATGGTGACCATCTCGGTGGCCGGGCGCAACGACTCGCCGCAACAGGGCACCACGAAGATGCTGGTCGACGCCAATGGCAACGAGCTGCCCGCGGCCCTGTCGGACGACTACCAGAGCCACTGGGTGGATCCGGTGGTGAACGCGCCCGGCGGATCGGTCGACTCCAACTCGTACTGGGCCGTGTACGTCTCCTATCCGGCGAACCTGAACAGCTACGAGGACGCCGTGAACACCGGGGTCGCCAATACCGAGCAGGTGATGCGCGACATCTCCGCGGCCTGCCCCAACACCAAGTACGCCATCGTGGGCTACAGCGAGGGCGCGGACGTCGCGCGCCGGGTCGCCATGGATGTCGGGCACCAGAGCGCCGGGGCGGACGGCAAGTACGGGATCGTCGATCCGGGCAATGTGGCCGGTGTCGTCATTCTCGCCGACTCGGGCCGGACAGCGGGTGAGGGTCCGTTCCCGGGTGCGAAGGATCCCAGCCATCCCGACAACTTCAACCAGAGCTATCAGACCGGCAAGGACGTCGCCGGCGGTCAGGGCGCACTGCCGGACCAGTCCGGTGACTTCGGCGCACTGAACGGCCGGATCGCCTCCTTCTGCTCCGACGGCGACCTCACCTGCGCCGCGCCGAAGAACATCTCGCTGCTCCAGCTGGCCATCAATGTCGGCCGCCAGATCAATGCCGACCAGATGCAGAGCGACGGCCTCACCCCCACCACGGGCATCGATGTCGCGATGGTGCTGGGAAAGATCGCCGGTGACGCCTTCGCCGACATCGCGCACAACCCGGGCTGGTGGACGAGCAAGGAGACCTTCCTCGACGTCCTGCTCAAGGTCTCGCAGCCGGGCTACAAGCCGAATCAGGACAACCCGACCCCGGTGGCCGCGGATTCGATTCAGGCCGAGACCATGTCACCCCTGGCGTACCTGCCGCAGAAGGTCTTCAACGAGGTCGTCGGTCTGATCACCACCAACCAGAACACCATCCCGGTGCTCCTGAACGACCCGTACAACCTGACCCTCGGCCCCAACGGCACCGGTCACCACTTCGACTACTGGCGGGATTCCAACCCGGACAACGGCAAGCCCCTGACCTCCGCGGAGTACGCCGCCGCGTGGCTCACCGAGCTCGCCAAGGAGGCCCAGGCCGGCCAGCTGAACCCGAAGACGCTGACCCCGACCGCCACCACCGCCCCCAACGTGCTGGCCGCGGCGCCGAAGAGCGCCACGTCCGGAACCACCACTCCCGCAACCGGTTCCACGACACCGGCCGCCGGAACCACCACCCCGGGCACGACGACGCCCGCCACCACGACGACGCCGCCGACCACCACGGTCACCCCGGACGCGGCCACCCCGGCGACGACCACGCCGCCGGTCACGACCACCCCGCCGGTGACCACCACGACGGTTCCGGTCACCACCACTCCCCCGGTGACCACCACGACACCGCCGACCACCACGGTCACGCACTGACCCACCGGCGAAACGAGCATGCGCTGGGGCGCACCCGGAAGGGTGCGGCCCCAGCGCATGCTCGTTTCCGAAGGAGCTCGCCGGTTCCGGCTCAGCGGATGGTGAACCAGACCAGGCTGCCCAGGCCTGCGACCAGGCAGTAGATGGCGAACGGGGTCAGGGTCTTGGTCTCGAAGTAGGCCGTGAGGAACTTGACCGAGATATAGGAGAGGACACCCGCGACCACACTGCCCGCGAAGGCCGGGCCGAGGATGGCGTGGTTCTCGTGCTTGAAGAGCTCCGGCATCTTCAGCACGCCCGCCGCCAGGATCACCGGCGTGGCCAGCAGGAAGGCGAAGCGGGCGGCGTCCTCGTGACGCATGCCCTTGAACAGGCCCGCGACGATGGTGCTGCCGGACCGGCTGATACCGGGGAAGAGGGCGGCGATCTGCGCGGCGCCGATCAGGGTGGCGTCGCGCATGCCGAGGCGGGACAGCCGGACATCGGAGGCGCGGGCCGGGTCGGTCATCGGGAGCACGACGGTGTCCTCCATGGAGAGGTCGCCGGTGCGGCCGGTGGGGCTGGCGAGCTGGAACTCGGGTTCGTGTTCACGCTTGCGCATGAGCTCGGCCGACAGCAGCACGAAGCCGTTGATCGCCAGGAAGATCGATGTCGGAACAGGCGTGCCGAGATAGTTGCGGACCGCCTTCTCCAGCAGCAGGCCGGCCAGGCCGACCGGAATCGTGGCGATGACCAGCAATACGCCCAATCTCGCTTCGGGCGTTCGTATTTGGCGTGTCAGCGCCACATCCCACAGCCCCTGAACGATGCGCACCCAGTCCCGCCAGAAGAAGATCACCAGGGCGAGCGCGGTGGCGACGTGCATGGCCACCAGCAGCGCCAGATACGGGGAGTCCTTCGCGGACATGCTCAGATCGTCGGCCCATTTACCGCCGACCCAGGCGGGCAGCAGGATGCTGTGGCCCAGGCTGGATACCGGGAAGAGCTCACTCACCCCCTGGAGCGCGCCGACGATGATCGATTCCAGGTAACTGATGGCCATTCGAATTCCTGTCGGGGGCGGTGCGGGGATCCGAACACCCCGGGCCGATACACGGGCATTGCGTGATCGCGACGGGGCAGCTCGCTTGGCGAGGCTACTCGATGCCGTGTCGGCGTGCGCACACGTGGTGGATCGGCGGAGGATGCGGCAGGATGAGAACGATCGGTATACCGACGATGGGCGGGAGACGGAAATGCGAGCGGAACTCACGGAGTGGATGTCGCGGGGGAGCTACTTCGACTTCGACGGGCATCGGATCTTCTACATCCGGGAGGGGAAGGGACCGACGCTGCTGTTGATCCACGGCTATCCCTTCAACTCCTACGACTGGCATCGCATCTGGCCGGATCTGACCGCCCACTACGACGTGATCGCGCCCGACATGCTCGGGATGGGCTTCTCCGACAAGCCCATTCGCCACCACTACAGCGTGCTCGAGCACGCCGATATGCACGAGGCCCTGCTGCGGCGGCTCGGCATCGGCGAAACCCTGCTGCTGGCACACGATCTCGGCGTGAGCGTGGCGCAGGAGCTGCTGGCCCGCCACCTCGACGGCACCGCGGCGGCCGACATCCGGGCCGTGGTGTTCCTCAACGGCGGGCTGTTCGTGGAGGCGTATCGCCCGCGCCTGGTGCAGAAACTACTGGGCACACCCCTTGGTCACCTGGTGGGCCCGCTCATGACCGGCGGGGTCATCGCGCCCGCGGTGCGCGAGGTGTTCGGCCCGGACACCAAGCCCACCGACGACGAGATGCGAACACTGCAGGAGGTGCTGTTCTACGGCAACGGCCGCTTCGTCAATCATCTGGTCGGTCGCTTCGTGGCCGAGCGCACCACCTACCGCGACCGCTGGGTCGAACCGCTGCTGCGCAAGGAGATTCCGATGCGGCTGATCAACGGCCCGCTCGACCCGAACTCCGGTGCGCACATGGTGGCCCGCTACCGCGAACTGGTCGCCGACCCGGATGTGGTGAGCCTGGACCGGATCGGGCACTGGCCGCAGCTCGAAGACCCCGCCGGGGTATTCGATGCGGCGCACGCATTCCTGCGCGCCGCGAATTCGACCTAGACGCAATCCATTTGCGCGACGCGGAGCCCGGCTGCGTGGAATACTTCCGCGATATGCAGTACAGGGGATTCGACAATCCCGACGCCGGCGAGGATCCCGAGTTAGCTCAGGCCCGCATCTTCCTGGACGAATTGGAAAGGCATGTAGTCAAACTGACCCGGCGATTGCAGACCGCACCCACCCTCGAAGCCCGGCAGTCGATCAGTGCCGAACTCTCCACGGTGCGCCGGTATGTGGATCGCATTCACCACAGATTCCCGGGAATTGCCGTCGCGAATCCATTTCGCGGCTCACCACCCGGAGCACCCGCGCTCTAGGCCGGCTACCGGGCCGGATTCGATTGCGGCTCAACCGGCAGGCCTCGATTGCGGCGCACCGGGCCAATTGCGGCTCACCGGGCCAGGTGTGCGCGCCAGCGTTCGGCGGAGCGGACCATATCCAGGCCCACCCGCTCGAGATACTCGCTCATGCCCAGCAGCCGCACCCCGGCGGGCGTGGCCGAACCCAGTGCGTCGGCGCCGTCGCGCGCCGTGGCGGCCAGTCGCTCATTGGTGCGCGCACCCGCGAGAGTGGCGCGATACCAGGCGGATTCGTCGATCACATAGCGGTCGCGACGACTGCCCGGATCCCGGTCCCGCCGGATCAGCGCCTGCTCCTGCAGGTAGCCCACGGCCGCGGACACCGTCGCGGGACTCACCCGCAGCCGGGCCACCAACTCGGCGGCGGTGAGGCTGCCCGAGTCCGCGGCGTACAGGCGGGCCAGCACCGCCGATGCCATGCGCGGCATGCCGGACTGCGCGAACAGCGCCGCGAACTGGGCGCTGAAATCGGCCAGCAACACCGGATTGCGGCCGTATTCATCGACGGCAGCGGGCTTCTCGACGGGTCTGGGCCGGGATGCGCGACGGCGTGAGCGCACCACGGTGGCGGCCTGCGCCCGATCGGCGCGATAGCGACCGGGCCCGCCGTTGCGGGTCACCTCACGGCTCACGGTGGACGTCGGCCGTTCGAGGCGGCGGGCGATCTCGGCATAGCCGAGCCCATGGGCCAGCCCCGCGGCGATGAGACGGCGATCCTCCTGGCTGAGTCTTCCTCCGGGCATCGGAGCGGCTCCTTCATCAGATGCCGCCGAGGCGGCGCGGCTCACCCTATTGCAACACACCACGTGCGGAATCGGCCTGGAACACGGTCCCGGCGAAACATGAATTCCCTTGTGACACAGTTGTTATCCTGTTCATGACGGCATCTCCTCATTGCCATCGCTGTGAACGCAACGTAGCGTTCGCCCTCATTCGAACGAGCTGCCCGAGGGCGAACGGCGGACGAGGACAGCCGATTCAGAGCCCGGTCAGATCGGCGATCACGCTGAAGTCCATGACATCCGTCCCCGCCAGGTACACCGGCTGCGTCGTGTGCGCCCCGCGCACCCGTACCTCGCCGCGCGGACCCCCGTAACTCACCCGCGCCGCTTCGCGCTCGATGACCCGCACATCCAGGCTGCGCGCCGCCTCCGCCAGCGAGGCGAACAGCAGCAGGCCCTCGTAGCAGGATTCGCCGATATTGTTCAGCGCCGGGGCCAGCTGCCCGAAGCGGGCCGTGTAACGGCCACCGAACGCCATACCCTCGCGCGACACCAGACTCTCGAAATAGCCACAGGCCGTGAACAATCCGCGCGCGCTGTCCGGACCGCCCGCGTACAGCACGTCCTCACCGATCATCATGCTCAGCCGCAGCCGCCCGTCGTCCAGCCCGGCTGCCGCGAACGCCTGATTGAAGGCCGCGCAGTCCGCGCCGACCATGAACACCAGCACCCCCTGCGCGGGCGAGCGCCGGATCAGGTTCAGGGCAGCGGTGAAATCGCGGCCACCCAGCGGGACGAACACCTCGCCGACCACGTCGATATCGGTGCTGCGCACGAATTCCCAAGTGGCCCTGGATGTTTCACGCGGCCACACGTAATCGTTGCCGACGACGCACCAGCGCCGCACCCCCAGCTCGGAGCGGAACCAGCGCAGCGCGGGGAACAATTGCTGGTCGGGCGTCTCCCCCACCATGTAGACGCCGTCGGAATCCTCCCCGCCCTCGTAGAAGGTGGTGTAGACGTAGGGCACCCGGCCCGCGGTGTGCGGCGTGATCACCTTGCGGGCATTGGACAGGTGCCAGCCGACCACCCCGTCGATCATGCCCAGGCTCACCATCCGGTCGATCTGCGCGGCCAGCACCGGCAGCGGCGCACCGGCGTCCACCGGGTGCAGCCGGACCGGCCGGCCCAGAATGCCGCCGACGGCATTGATGTCCTCCACGGCGAGCGTCGCACAGGCCTCACAGGACGGCCCGAAGATGCCCGCGGGACCGCTCAGCGGCACCACCAGCGCGAGGTCCACCGTGGCCCGGCGCGACCGGAAATACCGTCGCGTCATCGAACATCACCACCGTCATCGCCGCCTGCGTCCGCCCGGTACGGGGCGGTACATGCCGAAGGGGCACGATAGTACCGTTTCGCCGCGAACCGGGAAATCGCTACAGCCCGGCCCCGCCCTATAGTGACCCCGGTGAACAGTCCTGACGCGCGCGAGCTGATCCTGCTCGCCGGTGAGCGCACCATCGCCGAACGCGGACCGGACGCCGCCCTGCGCGATATCGCGGTGGCGGCGGGACAGCGCAACAACTCCGCGGTGCATTACCACTTCGGTTCCCGGGACGGGCTCATCGCGGCCATCATCGAACGGCATCAACCGGCACTGGAATCCCGGCGCACCGAACTGCTGGCCGAGCACGAGGCCACGGGCGCACCGGACAGCGTGGCCGCGCTGGTCGCCATTCTGGTGCGGCCCATGTTCGACGTGCCCTACGCCGAGGGGTCGACGCACTACGCGCGATTCCTCGAGCAGGCGCGCGCGCATCCCGCCGTGACCGGACCGAACCTGCACGAGAAGCGCTGGGCCGCAACACGAGTCCTGGTGGCGCGGCTCTACCGCGCCATGCCCGACATCACCCCGGCGCAGCGCCGATATCGGCTGCAGGCCATGACCACCGTCATGTTCGCCCTACTCGCCGACTACGAACGCCAGGACCTGCCCACCGCGGCCGAGCGCGCCGACGCCCGGGACAGCATCATCGCCATGATCGTCGGGCTACTGACCGAACCGGTCGGTCAGGACGTCGCGGTCCGGGCATCCGAGTCGAAGCCGCCGGGGATCTCGTAGACCATCCCGCTGAAGGTGATGCCGAACAGCCGCCCGGCCGAGAAGCCCTGGCCGCCACGGCCGTACTGCACCTCACTGGTCAGCTGCGGTCCGGAGCCGAGCACGCAGTACTGCCCCGGCGCGTCGATACGGACCACCTGACCGGACGAATTGAACGGCAGCACCGGGCGTTCCAGCGAATCCAGCGTCAGCCCGTCGGGCGCGGCGAGCAAGTCACCGCCGGACAGGTCCAGCAGCGACTGCGGGGCCCACGGGGCATTGGTGGGGATCCGGCTCACGCCCGGGTTCACGAAGGTGCGCGACACGTAGAGGTACGAGTCGTCCGGGTCCAGCGCCGCGCCATTGGCGCTGGGGAAGCTCGCCCAGTTCGGCTGCACCGCACCGTTCGGCACCACCCGGCCCACCAGGGAACCGAAATCATTGGTGACATAGACGGTTCCGTCGTGCGCCACGTCCATGCCGTCGGCCGCCGAGAGACCCGTCGCGAAGGGAGCCACGGCCCCGGTGTCCGGGTCGACGGTGACGATCCCGGCCTGCCGCAACGCATCACCCACGAACACCCGGGGATCCGCGCCGTAGCCGACCAGCAGCCGGCCGTCCGGCAGCCAGGCCAGCGCGCCCGCCCCGCCACTGGGCACCTTGGCGATCGGCACCGCGGGCGCACCTGGCGCGTCGATGCGGAAGATCTGCCCGCTGACAAGATCGGTGACGAACGCTCGCCCGGCGGGGTCGATGGTCAGCCCCTCGAGCGCGGCACCCGGGAGCGCGGCCACCACCGCGGTCGGCTGTCCCGCGCCGGGACAGACCGGCGCGGCCGAGGCCGGCGCCGCGGCGAAAGACGACAGCGCCACGCAGGCGAGCATCGCGCCGGCGAGCGCAGCGGATTTCCTGATCCCCATGTCGTACCTCGTCCATGTCGGCCGGTAAATCCCAGCATCGTATGACGTATCAGGGGCCCGAAGGGTTCAATTGTGGCCGTGCCCGGGATTTCGATTCTCCCCAGTCGCCATTTCCGCCGCCTCGCCGCCGGTCTCGCGCTGGCAACCTCCTGGACTTTCGTCCATATCTCCGCGATTCACGCGGATTCTGTTGCAGCGCAACAGCTTCCAGCAACCATCCCGAGTATTCAGCATTGGACGCCGACCGGATCGGACGAGCCCGGATTCGTTCTCGGCTCCGAACCCCGCATTATCGCCGACGCCGGCTCCACCGAAATCGCGGAACACCTTGCCGAGGACCTGATCCGGGCCGGAAAACCGATCTCCCTGACCACGGGTAGCGACCGGCCGGGCGATATCGTGCTGCGCACAGGCGATATCGACGACCCTCCCTCGGAGTCGTATCGCATCGCCGTCACCGATCGGCTCACCATTACCGCCGACAGCCCGACCGGCATCGTGCACGGCACCCAGACCGCCCTGCAATGGCTGCGGCAGACCAGCACCCTGCCCCGCGGCGTCGCCGAGGACCGGCCGGACTACAGCGAGCGCGGGCTCATGCTCGACACCGGGCGCGAGTTCCTTCCCGCCGACTGGGTGAAGGCCCGCATCCGCGACGCCGCGTACCTCCGGATGAACCTGGTGCAGCTGCATCTGTCGGACTCGCAGGGCTTCCGGCTGGCGAGCGTCATGCACCCGGAGATCACCTCGCCCGAGCACTACAGCGCCGACGATATTCGCGAAATGGTCTCCTATGCACAGTCTTTCGGTATCGATATCGTGCCCGAAATCGACATGCCCAGCCACATGAACGCCATCCTGGCCCAGCATCAGGACCTGGTCCTGCGCCCGGCCCGCACCACACCGCAGGACGCGGTGCTGGACAGCGCGATCGGCGGCGGTGTCGGCGGCAAGATCGATCTCACCAATCCCGCTGCACGCCAATTGATCAGCGACATTCTGCACGAGTTCGTACCTCTGTTTCCCGGGCGCTACTGGCACCTGGGCTGTGACGAGTACATTTCCGACTACACGCGTTATCCCCAGCTGGGTGACTACGCCACACGGACTTTCGGCCCGGGAGCCGCACCCGGCGATATCATCATCGACTTCGCCAACTGGGCAGCGGATCTCGTCGAATCGCTCGGCAAGACGCCGCGGGTCTGGAACGACGGCTTCGACCATCCTGGAGTCCTGACACCGAAACCCGAACTGGTGGTGCAGTACTGGTCGGCCGGCGCCGGTGGGCTGCCGTGGCTGCCCGGCGGTCGCACACCCGCCGACTTCACCCGGGACGGGCATCCCGTCCTCAATGCGGCCTTCACGCCCACGTACTTCACGACCGGCGGGCCGGCCGCGGCGCTCAACGCTCCGCCGGAACTGCTGTGGGCCTGGGACCCGGGGCTTTTCGTGAACGGGCAGCGACTGCCCGATTCCGATCGCCCGCTGTTGCGTGGCTCCATGCTCTTCCTCTGGTGCGATGATCCTGCCGCCCTGGCTCCGGAGCAGATCGTCGCTCCGCTGCGGGCCCGGCTGCCGGTCATGGCCCAGCAGTTGTGGGCGGGCACCGGCGGGATCGGGTATCCGGACTTCCTCGGCCGCGCGTCCGCGGTCGGGTGGTCCTGATCAGAAGCGTCTGGCTCCGGCCATCGGCATGGTGGTCAGCGGTGAGACCTTCACCCCGGAACCGTAATCGCTGGCGTGGATGACCTTTCCGTCACCGAGATACAGAGCGGAATGGCCGCCGCCGTAATAGGAGACCAGATCACCCGGTTGCAGATCGTCCACCGACACCGGCGTTCCGGCGGCCAGCTGCGAATAACTGGTACGCGGCACTTCGACTCCGGCCTCACGATACGACCACTGCACCAAACCCGAGCAGTCGAAGGTATCCGGGCCATCACCCCCCATGACGTAGGTCGCGCCGAGCTTGGTGCGGGCGGCCTCCACGGCGCGTTCGCCGACGGTCTTCTTCGGCATGGCCGCGGGTACCGGCGCACGGGGCGCCGCGGGATCGGTCACGCCGGGGATTCCGACCAGCGGGGGCAGGCTGCTGGGCACCGCGAAGGTGCCGAGACCGGCCACCACCACCGAGCGGGATTCCGGAGCCGGGATCCCGGGGTACAGCGGTATGGGCGAAAGCGCCTGGACCGGAATCTGATCCGGTACGGGGTCGGCCGGGGCGATAGTGATATGTCCCGGAATCCCGACCATGCGCGAGGCATCCGCCCAGCCGACGGCGGAGGTCTCGCCGACCGCGGGCTGCGGCGCGATATCCACGCCCGGCAGCGTGATATCCACACTCGGCACGGAAGCGAGGCCGAACTGGGTCGCGATCTCGGTGGGAATCTTGATCTCGGTGGGAATCTCGATCTCCCCGATACCGGGGACCGAGACCGGCGCTGCGTGCGCGTGGCCCGCTGTGAACAGCAGGGCTGCTCCGACGGCTGCCGCGCCGAGGACTCCTGTCGCCAGGGTCCGCAGGCTCAGCCGCGGTAGCACTCGAACCTTCTGTCTATCACCGTTGGTTTCCATGAGCGGTCGTCCTCCGATCAAGCCGTGAAAGCTATTCGGTTTCCGTCCATCACACTCGAACTCTTCGGTCCTGCAGCAGATCCGAGAGTGCATATTTCGCCCGAATTGCACGGGGTGCAACAAGTGACATGCGTGTTATCGATAACGAAACAGTAACCATTGACGGCTGTGTCCAATTGGACACAGCCAATTTTCATCGAATTCGACGACATCGCGCGAGCCTTCACGAGCCCGGACGCGCGACCGTGTGAGACTGATCGACGGAAAAACAGCCCTCCCCATCATCAGGAGGATGATCGATGACCAAATCCGGTGCGCTACCGAATCTTCCCGAGCCCCTGGTTGTCACACTGGGGAATCTCAAAGGCGGCGTGGGTAAAACGACCTCCGCCTTCTTTCTCGCCTCGTATTTCGCCACGGTGCACGAACTTCGGGTGCTCGTGATCGACGCCGACCCGCTCAGCCAGACCGGTTACTCCTGGTATCGGCGGCTACAGCGGGCCGAGGTCGGCATTCCTTTCGAATTGCTCGCCTTCCCGTCCCGGCACGTGAACGACTGCATCACCGACAATTCCGCGAACTACGACGTGATCATCGTCGACGCCGGCGGCGAATCGGCCGACATCTTCAAGGCCGCCGTCACGGTGAGCGATGAGCTCGTTCTCGTCACCAGCGTCAGCCCGTCGGAGGTCAAACGCGTGCCCAGTACCTATCGCGCCGCGGAAGAGGCGGCCGCCGAACACGAAAAGGCCATCCGGGTGCGAGTGCTCATGACCAAGGTTCCGGTCACCATGAAGAACGGCGTCAATGTCTCCACCGAATACCGCACGCAGCGCGCCAATCTGGAGGACGCCGAATACGACGTATTCGAATCCTATGTGAGCGCCTGGAAGTGGTACCGCGAAGCCGCCGACGGTGAAGTCGGCGACGGCGCGGAGAATCCGATCGAGGATCTCGGCGAATACCGTTCCGTCGGTGACGAATTGATACAGCCCTATCTGGAGGCCGCGCAGTCCGGTCGCATGCCGGCGGAGGTGTCGGCCTGATGCCGCCCCAGCGCCGCAAGAGTTCCATCGGCGGGGGCCTGGGCCGCAACCCGCTCGCCGACGAGGCCGAGCACACTCCCCCGGTCTCGCCGCTGCGCGACGCCAAATGGCCGCGAACCCCGAAGCTGTCCCAGGCCGCGACCACCGTGCTCATGGCGCCCGCCAAACCCGCACAGCCGGAGGCGGACTCGGCGATATCCGCACCGGAACCAGCGCAGTCGACACCGGCTCGGGAGACGGCCGCACCCGCCCCGGCACCGCCCGAACCCGTGCCGACCGCACCCGAACCGGTTGCCGCCCCGGCCGCTTCGGCACCGCCCGGACCCGCACCGGTCCGGGCGGCCGCCCCGCCGCAGGTCGAGCCCGCGCCGAGCGTGCTCGACCTGCCGCTGCCCAGTGCGGGTGGCGAGGGACCGCTCAGCCGGACCGAAGCCGATCAGCTCGAGCTCTGCGAGTCCTCCATCGACGCGCTGCGGGTGGCCTTCTGGACCGCCGGGCGCGCCCTGCAGATCGTCCGCGACGGGCGGCTCTACCGCGCCGATCACGCCACCTTCGACGAGTACGTCGAGAAGCGGTGGGACATGCAGCGGTCCTACGCGCACAAGCTGATCCGGGCCTGGCCGCTGGCCTCCCGCCTGCACCCGCTCGCGCCCGCCATCAACGAGGGACAGATCCGCGAGCTGCTACCGGTGGCCGCAGCCCACGGCGAGGACGCGGCGGTCACCGTCTACACCACACTGGCCGCCGACGTGAAGGTCACCGCGGGCAAGCTGCGCGAAGCGGTCGCGGTGCTGCCCGACG
Source organism: Nocardia sp. NPDC004860 (assembly GCF_040609015.1). NCBI lineage: Bacteria > Bacillati > Actinomycetota > Actinomycetes > Mycobacteriales > Nocardiaceae > Nocardia > Nocardia sp. NPDC004860. The sequence continues at coordinate 129,837 of NZ_JBEXJI010000006.1, forward strand.
ATTACGACGAGGCCACAGTGGTGCAGCGGCTGCGGGCGTGGCTGCGCGGCGACCTCATCGAAGAGCAGACGCAGACACCCGATCTGTTCAGCTCGGTGGAGTCGCGCCTCACCGCGCTCACCCAGAAGGTGGTCAAGGGCTCCACCGACCATCCGGTCGCGGCCCGCGAATTCGCGGCCAAACTGCGGACGCTCGCCGAACTCATCGAGCGCCAGATTCCGCTTGCCGGGCGAATGCCCGACACCGAATAGCGTCCGCACCGTCACAGCGCTACTCCGCATCGTCGAAAGGGCCCGGCCGAGTGCCGGGCCTTTTCGATGTCCGCGCTCGCCGCCGGGAATTCGATAGGAATGCAATCTTTCTGAAATAGTAAAAACCTATCAGGCGAGGCTTTGCCCGCACGGCACGACTTTGCCCGCACAGCAAAAAGGCTCCCCGATCGCTCGGGGAGCCCTCGCACTGTGTCCGGTAGGTCTACTCGCCCACCACGCGGCGTTCGCGGGCGCCGGCGGCGCGCTGGCGGGTGGCGCGGGCGGCCGCGGCGTCGAACAGCTCCAGATGCTCGAACAGCGGGTCCTCGTCATCGGATTCGACCAGGACCGCCCGGCGCAGCTGGGTACGAGTCTGCTCGCGATCCGGGCGTGGGCGTTCGCGGCGGCGCGACTCCTCCTCGTCGTCCTCGTCGTCCTCGGCGCGCTTGCGGGCCAGGCGGGCGGCGCGGCGGCGGCGGATGTCCTCCTCGATGCGGACCTGTCTGCGTAGGTAACCCAGGTACGCCACCAGGACCGTGCCGGACAGGGCGCACAGCCACCACAGCACCGCCGAGACGGCGAGACCGGCGGCGGCCAGGATGAGGGTGAACAGCACCAGGCCCAGCACGGCGCGCTGACGGAAGGTGTAGCGGGCCGCCCGGGCGGCGGCATCGGCCTCGGGATCGAAACCGCCGCGGCCACGACGGGACGGCACGAAATCCGCGTCCTCGTCCTCGGATTCGAGCTCCGGTTCCGGTGCCGGATCGGGCTCGCGCAGCGCGGGGGTGCGGGCGCGCTGGGGCGCCTCCCGCCGTTCTTCGCGCTCGGCCTCGCGGTCGGCGTCGTCTGCCACCGCCCCATCGTTCTCGGGTTCGCCCTCGGCCGTGGCGGTTTCGGGGAGCGTCTCGGACTCGGCCGGCTCGGACTCGGATTCGGCCGCGATATCCGCCGCCTCGACACCGTCGGCCGAATCCCCCTCGGGCCCGGGCACTTCGGCGGGCGGCGTCTGCGCTTCGGCGATGGGCGCAGCCTCGGTGTCGACTTCCTTCTCGTCCGATGCAGCTGCGTCGTCCGATCTGGTCATCCGATCCTCCGGATCCTCGCTCGGGTGCTGAAGCTTTCTGCGAACCGGCACGTAATCCGGGTCGGTGTCATGTCCGGTCGCCGGACCTTTCCTGGTGCGCTGTGCGGCACCACCGCGATGCAGGATCCGCGTGGAGAGCGCGGCGTCGGTGTGCTGCCGGATACGAGGATGGCGGTTGGCCAGCATCGGAAACAGGACGAAGACCCAGAGCACCACCAAACCGATCCACAAGATCGAATTCGGCATTGCCGTCACACCTCCGTCCCGCCCAGCTCATAGTCCCTTCGACGTGCACCGCAGCGCCTACCGGTGGGTACCCAGACGCACCACCGGAACCCGTAGGTTAATTCCACACCGGGGTAATTCCCCACAGGCGCGCCGACCACACAAGTAACACTAGTAACAGCCGACCCCTCGGTCGTTGTCCGGGTCGGGCCCCGGAAACCCGATTCGGCGGGGCAATTCTGGTGAGCCGCAGGCAGAGGCGGTAATCGGGCCGCCGAAATACACAGCGAGTTATCAGGCTCTGGCGGCGCGTCCGGCGCGAATCAGCCTGTCCACCACCGTTCCTGAGACCTCTTCGACCGTCATGCCGACCAGCAGGTGATCGCGCCAGGCCCCGTCGACATCCAGGTAGCGCTCCAGCAGGCCCTCCTCGCGGAAGCCGACATTGCGCAGAACCGCCTGGCTGGCAAGGTTTTCCGGCCGCACCGTGGCCTCCACCCGATGCAGGCCCACCTCACCGAAGCAGTGGTCCAGCCCCAGTGCCAGCGCCGCGGTGGCCACGCCCTGCCCGCTCAGCTCGCTCGACACCCAGTAGCCGATCCACGCCGAACGCAATGCGCCGCGCACGATATTGCCCACCGTGAGCTGCCCGCTGAACACGCCGTCGACCTCGATGACCAACGGGATCATGGCGCCGCGCCGGGCCTCGGCCTTCAGCGCCGACCACAGCGCGGGCCAATTGCTCGAGTGGTTGCGCGCCTCCCACGGGCCGCGGCCGGTCGGCTCCCACTTCTCCAGATAGTCCCTGTCCCGGATGCGAATCCGGCTCCACGCGGAGGCATCACGCAAACGGATCGGACGCAGCGTGACGATGCCCGCGGCGACCCGCACCGGCCCCAGATGGGCCGGCCAGCCCGGATGCTGGGCGGTCCGGAAGACATTCATCTCCACGCCTCACCCTCGCTGCGCAAGGAACGCGACCTGCACCTCGTCACCGGTGCGCACCTCGGTGACCTCGGGATCGATCACGATGAGGCTGTTGGCCTCCGCCATGGTCGCCAGCAGATGCGAGGACGCCCCGTTCGGGCCGCCCAGCGGCTGCACCAGGTAGTCGCCGGTCTGCTCGTCGCGCATGAGCTGCGCGCGCAGATACCCGCGCCGGCCCGGAATCGAGGCGATCGGCAGGATGGTGCGCGCCCGCACCATGCGCCGCATGGGATGGCGGCGGCCCAGCGCGATCCGGATCAGCGGACGCACCATGACCTCGAAAACCACCAGCGCGCCAACCGGATTCGACGGCAGCAGGAAGGTCGGCACCTCGTCGCGGCCCAGCAGGCCGAAACCCTGCACCGAGCCCGGATGCATGCCCACCCGGGTGATCTCCAGCTCGCCCAGACCCTCGAGGGCCTCGCGCACCTGCTCCGACGCCCAGCCGCCGACCGCGCCCGCGATCACGACCACCTCGGAGCGAACCAGCTGGCCCTCCACCACATCTCGCAGCCGCTTGGGATCGGAGCTGACGATGCCGACCCGGTTCACGTCCGCGCCCGCGTCGCGCGCGGCGGCGGCCAGCGCGTAGGAGTTCACGTCGTAGACCTGCCCCGGTCCGGGGGTGCGGTCGATGTCGACCAGCTCGCCGCCGACCGACAGCACCGACAGCCGCGGCCGCGGATGCACCAGCACCTTGTCCTTACCCACCGCGGCCAGCAGACCCACCTGGGCCGGGCCGATGATGGTGCCCGCGCGCACGGCCAGATCGCCGGGCTGCACATCGTCGCCGATGCGGCGCACGTAGTCACCGGAGCGCACCGACTCGTAGACCTTCACCCGGGCCCGGCCGCCGTCGGTGTTCTCCAGCGGCAGCACGGCATCGGCGAGGGTGGGCAGCGGCGCGCCGGTGTCCACGCGCACGGTCTGGCGCGGCTGCAGCCGGATCGGCTGCCGCGATCCGGCGGCCACCTCACCCACCACCGGCAGGCTCAGGTTGACCGAATTACCGTCCTCGTCACGGATATTCGCGCCCGCGCCGGCCACATCCACACTGCGCACGGCGTATCCGTCGATCGCGGCCTGATCGAAGCCCGGCAGCGGCCGCTCGGTCACCACGTCCTCGGCACACAGCAGTCCCTGAGCCTCGCTGATCGCGACCCGGACCGGCCGCGGGGCCACGGCCGCAGCGGTCACCTTGATCTGCTGATCCTCAACCGAGCGCATGCCGCCCTTCCGTTGTCTCGCCCGCCGCCGTCGACGTGTCGCCCGCCGGGCCGCCCACGCGACCCCGGCGCCTGTCCTTCACTTCTGCCCGTTGCGGCTATTCGTACGAGGTCAGCTGGGGATTCCAGCCGGACCCGAGCCGCTGCTCGAGCCACTCCCGCAGGGCGGGACCGTATTCCTCGCGTTCCAGAGCGAAATCGACCGCTGCTCGAAGATAACCGCCCGGGTTCCCCAGATCGTGTCGCGACCCACGATGCACCACGACGTGTACCGGGTGACCCTCGGCGATCAGCAGCGCGATGGCGTCGGTCAATTGCAGCTCACCGCCCGCGCCGGGGGTGATGCGGCGCAGCGCGTCGAAGATGGCGCGGTCCAACAGGTATCGCCCGGCCGCGGTGAAGGTCGACGGGGCGTCGGCGATGGCGGGCTTCTCCACCATGCCGTTGACCTTGAGCACGTCCTGCGGGCGGCCGGGCAGCTCCTCGACATCGAAAACGCCGTAGGCACTGACCTCTTCCTTCGGCACGTCGATGGCGCACAGCACCGAGCCGCCGTAGGTGCTGCGCACCTTGGCCATCAGCTCGAGCACGCCGCCGGGCAGCACCAGGTCGTCGGGCAGCAGCACCGCGATGGCGGACTCGTCCGCGTCGAGCACCGATTCCGCCTGTGCCACCGCGTGACCCAGGCCCAGCGGCTCCTCCTGCACCACCGAGGTCACGTCCAGCAGCGCGGGCGCCTTGCGCACCTTCTCCAGCAGATGGAACTTGCCGCGCTCGGCCAGGGTGCTCTCCAGCACCAGGTCCTCGACGAAATGTGCGACCACACCGTCTTTTCCGGGCGAGGTCACGATCACCAGCCGATTGGCGCCGGACTCCGCGGCCTCGGCGGCGACCAATTCGATGCCCGGTGTGTCGACCACCGGCAGCAGCTCCTTGGGCACCGTCTTGGTCGCGGGCAGGAACCTCGTGCCGAGCCCCGCCGCGGGAACCACCGCGGTACGGAAGCACGACTCGGCTGCGCCGCCGTTCGACGACTCGGCTCCGCCGCCATTAGCTGTCATGAATTCACCCTATCCATCCGTCACACGCCCGAGACCGGCTCAGGGCCGCCTCGATATCCCCGAGAGCCTAAGGGGCGGGAGCGCCGGGAGCGCACCGAACGCCGGACCGGAGCGGAACTGGCAGACCGACCTGTTCATTTCATTTCAAGTTCGCCGCACTGTGACCTCTCACGTACCCAACGGTTGTTAGCTGACACCCATGACCGATCGTGAGGATTCCCACAGCCCCGATTCCACCTCGGACAACCCGGCCGCATCCGCCGCGAACTCGCCCGACGGCGCGCGCGGGCTGAGCCGCCGCCGGCTGTTCGGCGCGTCCGCGGTGGCCGGGCTGGCCGGGCTCGCGGTCGGCGCCGGCGGAGCGGTCACGCTGCGCGGCGGCGCATCGAACTCCGAGGCATGGCCGCGCTCGGCCGAACTGGTGACCACCCCCGACCGCGCGGCCGCGCCCCGGGTCGCGGGCCTGCACCTGCAATTCGGATCCGACACCACCCGCGAGGTGGTGGTCAGCTGGCACACCACCGGATCGGTCACCAAGCCCACCGTGCGCTACGGCACCGCCGACGCCGGCTTCGGCAAGAGCGTGCAGGCCGAGACCCGGACCTACCGGGATGCCAAGTCCGGCATCGAGATTCAGGCCCACCACGCCCGGATCACCGGCCTGTCCCCCGACACCGACTACGTGTACGCCGCCGGGCACGACGGCGCGCCGCCCGAACTCGGCACCATCCGCACCGCGCCCGCGGGCCGCGCCAAGTTCCGGTTCACCAGCTTCGGCGACCAGGGCACGCCCACCGTCGGCAAGATCGTCGACGGCAAGGCCCTCAACGACAACCTCGGCTCCCAGTACGCCGGCGACGTCACCTCGGCGGTGGAATCGCTGGCCCCGCTGTTCAACCTGGTCAACGGCGACCTCTGCTACGCCAATATCGCCACCGACCGCATCCGCACCTGGAACGACTGGTGGGCCAACAACTCTCGCTCCGCCCGCTACCGGCCCTGGATGCCCGCGCCCGGCAACCACGAGAACGAGCTCGGGAACGGGCCCATCGGATACCAGGCGTTCCAGACCTACTTCACCGTCCCGGAATCCGGTAGCGAGGACCACGCCAAGGGCCTCTGGTACTCGTTCACCGTCGGCGGCGTGCGGGTGATCGCGGTCGCCAATGACGACATCTGCCTGCAGGACGGCGGCAACTCCTACGTCAGGGGCTACTCGGGCGGCGCCCAGAAGCGCTGGCTGGAGGGCGAACTGGCCCGGGCTCGGGCCGATAAGGGCATCGACTGGGTGGTGGTGTTCATGCACCAGGTCGCCATCTCCTCGGCCGACAAGTTCAACGGCGCGGACCTGGGCATCCGGCAGGACTGGCTGCCGCTGTTCGACAGATACCAGGTCGATCTGGTGCTGTGCGGGCACGAACACCATTACGAGCGTTCGCATCCGGTGCGCGGGGTGACCGGGTCCGAGACGCTGACCCCCAGACCCGCCGACACTCGCAAGGACGTCGTCGACACCAGCAAGGGCACCGTGCACCTGGTGATCGGCGGCGGCGGCACCTCCTCGCCGTCGAATCAGCTGTTCTTCCCCGGCGACAAGTGCCGGGTCATCACCGCGGTCGGCGAGGTGGATCCGGCCACCGGCAAGAAGGCGCCGGTGTACGTCCTCGAGGACGCGCCCTGGTCGGCCTTCAAGGACGCCGAACACCCTTACGGTTTCTGCGCTTTCGACGTGGACCCGGGTCAGCCGGGCGGCAACACCACCATCACCGGCACCTACTACGCCCTCACCGGGCCGACCAGCGATCTGAAGGCCGTCGATACCTTCATCCTCACCCGGCCGCGCTCGGACCGCTGACCCGCCCGTCCTAGGGTGGAAGCGTGACCGACGAGCGGGACAAGCGCGCCTGGCGCGAGGAGATCCTCGCGCGGCGCCGGGCGCTGCCCGCCGCCGACCGGGAGCGCGAGGCGGCGGCACTGGCCGCGGCGGCCGGGGCGCTCGCCGCCGCGGAGTGGGTGTGCGCCTACGTGCCCGTCGGCGGTGAGCCCGGCTCGCTCGCCATGCTCGACGCGCTGCGGGCCGCCGGGGCGCGGGTGCTGCTGCCGGTCACCGGCGAGCCCGGTCCGCTGGAGTGGGCCGAGTACACCGGTCCGGCGGGGCTGCGGCGCGGGCGGTTCGGACTCCGGGAACCGGAAGGCGCGCCGGTCGCGAATGGGATCGCGAAGGCCGCGGCGATTCTGGTTCCGGCATTGGCGGTGGACCGGCGCGGGGTTCGATTGGGGCGCGGGGCCGGTTATTACGATCGAAGTCTGAGCGCCTGCCGCACCGACGCGCGATTGATCGCGGTGGTGCGTGACGACGAACTCGTGGAGCGTTTGCCGGAAGAGCCGCACGACCACCGAATGGGGTGGGCACTGACCCCGCTCGGGGGCCTGCGACGGCTCGAAGATCGGGTCGGGAATTGACACCCGATTGGCAGCGTTGGCACTGCCAGCTGTAGAGTGCTAATTCGACGAAGAGCGTGGAGGTTTCCCGATGCCTACTTACTCGTATGCATGCACCGAGTGCGACAACAAGTTCGACATCGTGCAGTCCTTCTCCGACGACGCGCTGACCACCTGCGACCAGTGCAACGGCAAGCTCCGCAAGCTGTTCAACTCGGTCGGCATCGTCTTCAAGGGCAGCGGGTTCTACCGCACCGACAGCCGCAACGGATCGACCTCCTCCGAGCCGGCCAAGTCCTCGTCCACCTCCTCGGAGAGCTCCAGCTCCACGGCCTCGAGCTCCTCGACCTCGGCCGCGTCGACCAGCGGCTCCAGCACCTCCGCCGCCTGATCCGAGTTTCTCCACAGGCTTTTCGTTATCCACAGCCCGGGTTCCGCCCGGGCCTGTCGGTACCGGGGCGACCGTACGCTGCCCCGCATGACGCGACCGTATCGAGCCATCCTGCAGGAGTTCCGTAGCCGCCTGATCTGGGCGGACGCGGTGCTACTGCGGCGGGCCGGGGCGGTCGCGCTGCTCGTTCTGGCGGGGTTTCTGGCCGTGCGCGCCGACCCGGCGGCCGGACACACCCCGGTCCTGGTCGCCGCCCGGGATCTGCCACCCGGACAGGTGCTCGGCGACGGCGATGTGCGGGTCGCGGCACGGGAGACAGCGACCCTGCCCGCCGGCGCCGTGCGGGAGGCCGCACGGCTGCGCGGAGCCACCCTGGCGGGCGCGCTGGCGGCGGGTGAGATCGTCACCGAGGTCCGGGTGGTAGGGCCGCGGCTGGCGGCGGTGGCGGCGCAGTCCGCCGATGCGCGCATTGTCCCGATTCGCTTGGCGGACAATGCCGTTGCCGAAATCCTGCGGGCCGGGGACCGGGTGGACGTGGTGGCCGGCGAGGACTCGGGCGGGGGCGGGCGTCCCGCGCGGCTGCTCGCGGCCGACGCGGCCGTGGTGCTGGTGTCGGGCACGGAGAACCCGCGCGGGCGCACCGACCGGATCGTGCTGGTGGCATTGGATTCCCGGCGGGCCGCCGCGGTGGCCGCGGCCTCGCTGCGGACGGCACTCACCGTCGTGTTCCACTGAACCGGCCCGCGGGTGAACTAGCATCCCGTATACCCCCATTACTGCGTTCGATCCCTCAGGTAGAGGAGCTTCCGCAATGCTCAAGGGTTTCAAGGATTTCCTGATGCGCGGCAATGTCATCGACCTGGCGGTGGCCGTGGTCATGGGTACCGCCTTCGTCGCCATCGTCACCGCGTTCAGCGACGGCATCATCACCCCGCTGCTCGCCGCATTGGGCGGCACCAGTCAGCTCGGCCTGGGCTTCCAGCTGGTGGCCGACAAACCGGCGACCTATGTGGCCGTCGGCCCGATCATCACCGCGGCCATCAACTTCGTGATCATCGCGGCGCTGCTCTACTTCGTCCTGGTACTGCCGTACAGCAGGGCCAAGAAGCTGTGGGGCACCGCGGAGGACCCGGTCACCGACACCGAACTGCTAACCGAGATCCGGGACCTGCTGGCCGCGCGCAGCGCCGGTGGCAAGCACGAGATGTGAACGGGGACATAGCAATATCGGATCGGGATACAGCAAACGGGCCCGGCGCGAAAAGCGCCGGGCCCGTTGCCATTACCAGCTAGCGGGTTTTACCCCAGGCTGAAGGGCTGGCCCCACAGGGTGACCCAGCTGATGACGTTGTCGGTCTCGACCTCGACGCTCACGAAGGAGCGCGCCTGGGCGTAACCGGCGCAGCCGTTCAGGCCGATGGTCTCATCCGACCAGGTCACCGAACCGTCGGTGCCCTTGAAGGCATTGCGGACCTTGTGGGCTTCCTTGCCGTAGTCGTCCGGCATTTCCAGGTCGAGGATGTAGAACGACTTGGCCTGGCCCGGACCCAGGGTCAGGTTGGCGCCGGAGTTGGCGCCGGCGGACGGGGTGACGTTCCCCGAGCTGTCCCAGCTCGCGCCGCCGTCGGCACCGCCGCTGACGTTGCCGCCATCGATGGTGACCTGGCAGCCGACCACGTAACCCGGGAAGATCTTGCCGCCGGTGGCGGTGGTGTCACCGGAGATGTGGACCTGCGCCGACGCCGAGACCCAGGCGTTGCGGTGCACGGGGGTGGCGCCCAGCGACGGGCTGATGTTGGCGGACTCGCCGACCAGCTTCACCGTGACAACGGTGCCGTCGGACAGGGTCTGGGTGATTTCGCCGCCCGGCAGCGGCACGAAGGTGTCGGCGTTCGCCGCACCGGTGGAGAGCAGGCCAAGGGCGGCGGTGGCAACGGCACCTACACCGGCCGCCCGCGCCACGGTCTTACGGATACTCATTTCTGTTGTCCCTCGTGGGTCGAATTCGCTTATGCGAGAAAGGATTTGGCGGGTCGAGACCACGGTCAGCCGATGCTGAACGGCTGTCCGTAGAGCGTGGTCTTCGAGTAGTCGTTGCCGATGACTTCGACAGTGGTGTACGCACGCGCCTGGGCGTACCCCGCGCAACCCTGAATCTGCATCTCCGCGTCCCGGTACTCGACCGAGTAGGTGCCGGACTTGGTGATGTCCTTGGAGTCGATCTGAACGAAGGCGACCTGGCCGGGGCCGAGGTTGACGCCGATGGAACCACCGACGCCCGCGCTGTTCAGGCTGACATTGCCGGAGATACCGGCGGAGATGGCGTCCTCACCGATGCTGATCTGGCAGCCGACGATGTAGCCGGTGCTGATGATCGACGAACCATGGGTGGACGAATTGTTCGAACCCGGGCTGTTGGTCGGGCCGTTCCACGGACCGACGGTGCCATCCGGAGTGTCGACGACGGCGCTCGCGGCGCCGCTGACCCATACGACACGACCCGCGCCATTGGCGGCGAGCGACGGCGACACGATCGCGTGCTCACCGGTGCGGGTGATGGTGACGGTGCCCGCCGGGTTCACCTTCTGGCCGTCCGGCAACGGCACGAAGGTGTCGGCGTTAGCGGCACCAGTGGAAAAAAGGCCGAAGGCCACGGCCGCAGCCGCGCCGATGCCCGCAATGCGGGCAGCGGTACGCGCACCGTGGGTGCGGTTCTCGCTCATACTTCCCCTCATCAGGTTTCAAGCAGTTCAACCTCGACCACCGAGGTTGAAATGGGACCCTTCCGAATCCCCGGTTGAGTTTGTCGCCACATTGTTGCCACCGTGTTACTGGTCACAAATTCTTTTGGCGTAGCGACGGAGGGCACTTTACATCACAGGAGTGGGCTCTGAGACGTGAGCGAACAGAGTTGACCACTGGCCAACACAAACCCGCAGGTATGTCGAGAAAGTCGCGGATAGCAAAAGGGGCCCGGAGCTAATCACGACGGGCCCCTTCGGATTCCGCTGGGCGGAAACTGATCAAACGAAGGTGACCTGACGGGGGCCGAGGTTCAGGCCGACGGCGGATCGCCGGGTATGAATACGTCGCGAGCGCGACTCGACCGCGATGCCGGCAGCAGACTCAGCCGTGATGCGGCGGAACTTGGGAGCGCAGCCAATCATCGGAGGATCGGCCGGATTCGGGCTCGGGAGTGCGCTCGTCCGTGGTCGTGGACGGCAGCTCGTCACCGAAGATGCGCGCCAGCCGGGCGCGCTCGGCGGGTGTCAAACGACGAGACCCCGCCCGGCGCTCGGCCGGACGGGGTGGTTCCGAGGTCTCGGATGACCCTGAGGTCTCGGATGACTCGGAAGGCTGCTCGGCGTCGATCATTCCGACAGACCGGACAGTTCATCGATGACCCGGCTGGCCAGCGGGCCCAGGGTGGCCATGCCGTCCCGGATCGCGGCGCGCGAACCCGGCAGGTTCACCACCAGCGTGCTGCCCGAGACCCCGGCCAGACCGCGGGACAGCCCCGCGTCCAGCGAACCCGAGGCCAGCCCGGACGAACGCAGCGCCTCGCTGATGCCGGGCAGCACCCGGTCCAGCACCTCCTCGGTGGCCTCCGGGGTCACGTCACGCGGCGACATGCCGGTGCCGCCGACCGAGATGACCAGGTCGACACCACCGATCACCGCGGTATTGAGCGCATTGCGGATCTCCACCTCATCGGCCTGCACCGACACCGAGGCGTCCACCAGGAACCCGGCCTCGGTGAGTAGTTCGGTGACCAGCGGACCCAGCGAGTCCACCCCGCCATGGGCGGTTCGATCGTCGACGACCACGACAAGAGCACGGCCCGCGACAGCGGTATCGATTTCCATGGTGCTCACCGTAGCGCCCTTGTCCGACAACAGCTCCCAGCCCCCGTCCCCGGTGACGCGAATCGCCGGGGTCGGTTCTCTACCGCTCTCGTGAATCATCATCGGCCGCCCTCCGCAGCTGCCTCGCCGAGGGTCACCTCGACGGTCTTGGGGTTCTTGCCCTGGTCGTCGGTGTAGGTCACCTTGACCTTGTCGCCGGGCCGGTGCGAGCGCACCCCGGCAATCAGCGAATTACCCGAATCCACAATCTGATCATCGATTTTCGTAATGATCGCGTTCTTCGGAATGCCCGCCTTGGCGGCCGGGCCGTCGGGCGACACGTCCATGACGCGCGCGCCGTTGACGTCGTCCTGCGCCCGCACGGTCACCCCGATCTGGGCGTAGGTGGCCTTGCCGTTCTTGATCAGCTCGTCGGCGACCCGGCGCGCGGTGTCCACCGGAATGGCGAAGCCGAGGCCGATGGAGCCGCTCTGCGCACCCGCCGACTCGGCGGTGCCCATGGTCGCGATGGCGGTATTGATGCCGATCAGCTTGCCGCTCATATCGACCAGCGCGCCGCCGGAATTGCCCGGGTTGATGGCCGCGTCGGTCTGGATGGCGTCGATGACGGTGCCCTGCGAGCCCGGCTCACCGCTGGTGGAGACCGGGCGGTTGAGCGAGGACACGATGCCGCTGGTCACCGTGCCCGCCAGGCCCAGCGGCGAACCGATCGCCACCACGCCCTGGCCGACCTGCAGGTTCGCCGACTGGCCCAGATCGATCGGCTGGAGACCGGTCTTGCCGGTGACCCGGATGACCGCGACGTCCGACACCGAATCCGCGCCGACCACGGTGGCCGGGGCGGTCGTGCCGTCACTGAAGGCCACATCCATCTTGGCGTTCTGGCCCGCGCCGCTGACCACGTGGTTGTTGGTGAGGATCAGGCCGTCCGAGGACAGGATCACGCCCGACCCCTCTCCCTCGGCCCGTGCGCCGGCGACCCGGATCATGACCACGCTGGGCAGCACCTTCTGCGCCACCGCCTGCACCGAACCTTCCGGCGCGGGCGCGGTCTTGCCATTGCCGAGCGGCTGATCGAGCGCGTTGGTCACCGTGGAGCGGGTGTCGTTGTGGTGGGTGGCCAGCGCGCCGACCGCGCCGCCGATCCCGCCGCTGAGCAGCGCCAGCACCACCGCACCCGCGACCAGACCGGTGCGCCCGGACCGCTTGGGCGCGGGCGCGCCCGCGTAGGGCATCCCCGGCGCGCCCGGCATGCCCGGGCCGCCCGGTGCACCCGGAATCACCTGTGTCGGATGCTGTCCGGTGGCGTACCCGGCCCCCGACGCCACGTACGCCTGCCCGTACAGCCCGGCCGGAATCTCCTCGGTCGGATGCTTCCCAGCCCCGTACTGCGCCGAATAGGGCTGTGCCCCACCGAAAGCCGCGCCGTAGGCCGGGGTGCCCTGCGGCGCACCGTAACCCGCGCCGGGCAGGATCTGGGTCGCCGGGTCCACGCCGTAGGCGGGGCCGCCGGCACCCGGATGGCCCGGTGCCGCGGGACCCGGAACCGATTGTCCGGCAATGCCGGGACCGGGTCCGGACGGGACTCCGGAGCCCGGTCCCTGGACGGCACCGGTGGAAAAGGATTGCGCCGCACCGAATCCGGCGGGAGCCGCGGAGGCGGGGGTGGCCGATCCGGGGGCCGCGGCCGGTTCGGCGGGGGCTGGATGGCCCGACTGCGCAGGTGGCGTCATTCCGCCAGGGGCGGGTGCGCCCGGCTGCGGGGCCGCGGAGGCGGCGAAGCCGTCGAAGGGCTGGGATCCGGCCTCGGGGGTGGCGGAGCCTGCGGGGTCGCGCTTGGGCAGGCCGGAGGCGGTGGTATCCGGGGCGTCGCCTTCGGGCTCGGGGCCCTGCCCGCCTGCGGGGGATACTGTCGAATCCTCGGTCATTTCTCGTTTTCTCCTCGAGTCTCGTCGCCAAGCCTGGCGGTAACGACTGAGAGTGGACTGAGACCGTGCTTGCTTTTCGCCGAGCTTTCCGGCGCTCAGTCCGGCGCCGAGTCGGGCAGCGGCGGTGCGCCTTCTCCAGGCAGCACGATACGGATCAAAGCGCCGCCGCGGTCGGAAGTATCGATGTTGATGGTGCCACCGTGTTTGGTCACCACCTGCTTGACGATGGCCAGCCCGAGTCCGGAGCCGGGCATGGAGCGCGAGGCGGTGGTCCGGTAGAAGCGTTCGAACACCAGTTCCCGCTCGGCGGGCGGAATGCCGGGCCCGGCGTCGTCGACGGCGAACTCCAGCAGCCCGCGTCCGCTCTCGCGCATGGCGACGAAGACCTTGGCGCCCTCGGGGCTCCATTTGGCCGCATTGTCGAGCACATTGAGCAGTGCGCGTTCCAGTCCCGGTTCGTCGCCGTAGATGAACCAGGGGCGCAGCTCGGCGTCGAATTCGATTCCGGTGCGCCGCCGCCGGACTCGTTCCAGCGCCCGCTCGGCCACGTCGCCGAGGTCGATCTGCTCGTAGACGGTCTCGGGCGCGTCCTCGCGGGCCAGGTCGACCAGATCGCCGACCAGCGTGGACAACTCCTCGATCTGGGCCATCACGTCGGAGCGCAGTTCGGCCATGTCCTCGTCGGGGATGCGGGGCGCGCCCGGCCGGGAGGAGGCGATGAGCAGTTCCATATTGGTGCGCAAAGAGGTCAGTGGCGTCTTCAGCTCATGGCCGGCGTCGGCGACCAATCGGCGCTGTCGTTCCCGGGATTCGCCCAGGGCCCGCAGCATGGTGTTGAAACTGTCGGTGAGCCGGGCGAGTTCGTCGTCGCCGGTGACCGGGATGGGGGTGAGGTCGTCGGTGCGGGCGATGCGCTCGGTGGCGGCGGTGAGCCGGGCGATGGGCCGCAAGCCGGTGCGGCCCACGGTGGTTCCGGCCGCCGCGGCCACGATGACCCCGCAGCCGCCGACCACGAACAGCAGCCAGGCCAGCCGGTCCAGCACCTCCTTGGTGGGCTGCAGCCGCTGCGAGACGACCAGGGTGGATCCGGAGTGCGTGCGCCGCGCCAGTACTCGCTGATCCTCGACGGTGCGCAGCGAGAAGCCGATCTCGCCGCGGGCCACCGCGCGCTCCTGATTGCCGATGGGCGGAAGCGTGGTCTGCGGGGGCACGTATTGCGACTGATCCGGGAAGACCAGGGCGACGCCGACATCGCTGGAGTACAGCCCGGCGAACACCAGCGACTGGAAACCGAGGCTGTCGAGGTTGTTGTCGATCATCACCGAAGCCCGCGCCCGCAGTTGCGAATCCACGTCCGCGTACAGCGAGCGCGCCACCATGGCGTAGGCGGCGATGGAGGTGAAGGCGACCGCGACGGCCACCACGGAGGCGGCCAGCAGCGTGACCCGCCAGCGCAGCGAGACCGACCGGGTCAGCGGCATGGGCGGCCGCAGCTCGGCCGACTCCGGACGCGACCCGAGTCCGGCGACCACCGGCCGCCGGGGAACGGTTCTTCCCACGAGCACGGCTCCTACGGCGGGGTCTCGCGCAGCACGTAGCCGACGCCGCGCACGGTATGGATGAGACGCGGTTCACCGTCGGCCTCGGTCTTGCGGCGCAGATAGCCGATGTACACCTCAAGCGCATTGCCGGAGGTGGGGAAGTCGTAGCCCCACACCTCCTCCAGAATGCGGCTGCGGGTGAGCACACGACGGGGGTTGGCCATCAGCATTTCCAGCAGCGAGAACTCGGTGCGGGTCAGGCTGATCTGGCGTTCGCCGCGGGTGACCTCGCGGGTGACCGGATCCAGCGACAGGTCGGCGAAGGCCATGGCCTCCGAGAAGGCGTCGGCCGGATCGCCTGCGGTGCGGCGCAGCAGCGCGCGCAGCCGGGCCAGCAGTTCCTCCAGGGCGAAGGGCTTGGGTAGGTAGTCGTCGGCGCCGGCGTCCAGTCCGGCGACGCGTTCGGAGACCGAATCCCGTGCCGTGAGTACCAGAATCGGCAGATCGTCCCCGGTGCTGCGGAGCCGGCGGCACACCTCGAGCCCGTCGAGCCGGGGCATCATGACGTCCAGGACGAGGGCGTCGGGTCGCTGACTGGCGGTCTTCTCCAAGGCGTCCAGACCGTCGACCGCGAGGTCGACGGTGTACCCGTTGAAGGTCAGCGAGCGACGCAGCGATTCCCGGACCGCGCGGTCGTCGTCGACTACCAGAATGCGCATGGCAACCAGTCTGCCCACAGCGACTGAGAGGTGACTGAGAAGGTCCCCTTCGACACGCCGGACGAGTGAGGCAGATGACCTGCGCGTTTCACGGAGGGCCGACGCCAAGTGGTTGCGGTGTCACCCAAATTCGCGCGAAACCCGTTGCGGGAAGGCCGCATTCGGGAACTAAACCTCAAAGTCCTACGAATTGCCGTTGGACAGCTCACGCGGTATGTTGCAGGCCGTAAAAGAAGACCCTTAGTTGGTTCCGCGCGGGTTCGACCCCAAAGCCGTACAACCGCATACGTACCCGAGGGTCAATCGTGAAGCGGAGGCGACGGAAGCGGGATGGAAGCAGCACCCCGGTCCTGGCAATTCAGCCTGTCCAACTGGCCCGTTACCCGCAAAGTCGGGATCGTGCTGGTGCTCCCGGTGCTCCTCGCCGCGACGTTCGCGGTACTGCGCATCAACAGCGAATTGCAGACCATTTCGAAACTGAGCGCGGCGAGCGAGCAGATGGACGTGCTCCGCCCCACGATCAAATTCCTCGTCACCAGCAACGAACTCGCGGTCGCCGCGATCACCGGCGGCAATCAGGACGTCGACCCCGACCTCGACGCCGCCACGGCCAAGTTCGATCAGGCCGAGGCCGAACTCGAAACAGTCCTCAAGTCCTCGAACGCCGATCCGGGTGTCACGAAGGAACTCGGCGCCTCCATCGCCGTCGCCAAGACCATGCGCAACAGCCTGCGCACCAGCTCCCCGCAGACCATCGGCGATCAGGTCGACGAGGTGCAGACCCGGGCGCAGAACGCGCTCGCGGGCGCGCCCACCGTCGGCGACCTCCGGGTGCAGCAGTCCTTCCTGCAGTTCGGCGCCGCCGAGACCGCCTCGCGCCTGCTCACCCAGGAGCGGATCATGCTCGCCGCGCCCGGGGCGGGTTCCAATCCGGCGCTGCGCACCAAGCTGCTCACCGCCATCGGCGCCGAGATCACCATGATCGAGGTGTATCGCGGCATGGCGCCGGACGCGGCGCAGAACGCGAACACGCTGAAGGACAATGCCGGCGCGCGTGTCGGCATCCTGATGCAGAACGTGCCCGATCCGGGCAGCCTGCCGGCCATGCAGGACTCGTTGCGCGGCAGTGCCGACGCCTACGAGAAGGAAGTGTCCACGGTCGCGAACTCGATGGACTCCAAGCTGGCCGCCCTCACCACCGAGGCGCGCAACAACGTGCTGCGCGACACCTCCATCGTGATCGGCATGCTGCTGGCCGGTCTCGCGCTGGCGCTGGTGGTGGCCCGCTCGCTGGTCGTCCCGGTCCGCCGCCTGCGGCGAGACGCCTTGCAGGTGGCCCACATCGACCTGCCGCAGGAGCTCGAGGTGGTGCGCGCCGGCGGCGCGACCCCGGAGATCTCGCCGGTCGACGTGCACACCACCGAGGAGATCGGCCAGCTGGCCCGAGCCGTCGACGACATCCACTCCCAGGCCCTCCACCTGGCCGCCGAACAGGCGCGACTGCGCCTGCAGATCGGCAACATGTTCGAAACCCTCTCGCGCCGCAGCCAATCCCTCGTCGAACAGCAGCTGTCGCTGATCGAGGAGCTCGAGCGCGACGAGGACGACTCCGAGCGCCTGCAATCGCTGTTCCGCCTCGACCACCTCGCCACCCGCATGCGCCGTAACGGCGACAACCTGCTGGTGCTGGCCGGAACCGCGCTGCGCCGTGGCCATCTCGCGCCGGTGCCGCTGTCGGACATGCTGTGGTCCTCGGTCTCCCAGGTGGAGGACTACCAGCGCGTGGAGATCGGCACCGTGCCCGACGGCATCGTCGCCGGTGAGCCCGCCGTCGACATCGAGCACCTGCTGGCCGAGCTGATCGACAACGCGCTGCGCTACTCCCCGCCCACCACCCCGGTGGCGGTGTCGGTGGCGCGCGCCGTGGACGGCGGCTACCTGATCGAGATCACCGACCGCGGCCTCGGCATGAACGCCGAGGACCTGCAGGGCATCAACGACCGCCTGGCCTCCGGTGGCGAGGTCAATGTCGAGACCGCCCGCCGCATGGGTCTTTTCGTCGTCGGCCGCCTGGCCAAGCGGCACAACATCACCGTCAGCCTGCGCCGCACCTCCGCCATGGTGCAGCAGCCGGGCATCACCGGCAGCGTGCACCTGCCGGGCAGCCTGGTCTCGCCCGCGCCGGAGCGCGTCGGCGACCCCACCGGTCAATACCCCGTCGCCTCCCCGCTGCCGGTGCCCCCGGCGGCCCTGGCCTCCGGCCCGATCGCGATGCCGTCCGGGCCGATTCCGGTACCGTCCGGCCCGATTCCGGCGCCCTCGGGCCCGATCACGGGCCCGCAACCCGTGCTCGCCCCGCCGCGGCTGACCCCGGTGCCGAACCTGCCCGAGCCCGCCCCGGCCACCACCACCGCGCGTTTCACCAGTTCCGGCCTGCCACAGCGCAAGCCGGGCCCCGACACCGGTGAGCAGCCGATCGTTCCTACGTTCGCCGAGCCCCCGCCGGTGCAGGACCGGTTCTCGGACGGCTTCACCGACGCCTTCACCGAACCCGAGGACGCGCGTGCCTACAGCGTGTCCGCGCTGCGGCCGGAACCGGCTGCGCCGCAGCAGAGTCCCGCGCCGGTGCACTACTGGGGCGAGGCGCGCACGCCCGAGCCGGAGCCGGCTCCCGAGTCCGTCTGGATGCCCGAGACCGTCGCGCCCGCCCCCGAGCCGCAGATCGCGGAGCCGGCGCAGGGCTGGAATCCGAACGGGCCCGACACCGGCAGCTACTTCGGCAACGGGTACAGCGCGTTCGGCGACAACGATCGGCCCACGATCCCGGCCGCCGACACCAGCGGCAGCACGAACGGCAACGGCGGCACGAACGGCAACGCCGACACCAATGTTCGCGGCGACGAGGCCGCACCCGCCGCCACGCGCCCGGTCGCTCCCCCGCCCGGCCTGCGTCCGGTCGGCGCGGCCCCGACCCCGATCTATCAGCGCATGGTGTCCGAGTGGCTGGTGGAACCGGCCGACGGAAACCAGAACGGCGCTGCCTGGTCGTCGAGTTCGGACACCGGCTGGGCCGCGGCCGAAGAGGCGGCCAATCCGACCACAACCAGTCGCACCGAGGGCGGCCTGCCGATTCGGCGACCCGGCGCCCAGCTGGTGCCCGGTGCCGTCGCCCAGGAGGACGACGGCAGCGGCCGCAATCCGGACGAGATCCGCGACAGCCTCGCCAGGCATCTCAGCGGCGTCCGCTCCGGGCGGGCCGACTCCCAGTACAACGACGGAGGGCATGCATGACCGACACCCAGCGCACCACCACCGATGAGAATCTGAACTGGCTGGTCACCCGCTTCACCCGGGAGGTACCGGGCGTTTCGCACGCCGTCCTGGTCTCCGCGGACGGTCTGCTGCAGGCCACCAGCCCGCACCTGCCGGCCGACCGCGGTGAGCAGCTGGCCGCGGTGACCGCCGGTCTGGCCAGCCTGTCCGCCGGGGCCGCACAGCTTTTCGAGGGCGGCAAGGTGATGCAGTCCATCGTCGAGATGCAACGCGGCTACCTGCTGGTCATGAGTGTCGGCAATGGCTCGCACCTGGCGGTGCTGGCCAACAAGCAGCACGACATCGGCCGCATCGGCTACGAAATGGCCCTACTGGTCGACCGGGTCGGGTCCGTGGTCTCGGCCACCGCCCGCACTGCCTAGATGAGCTGCGCATGACCAATCCCCTTGGCGGCGGCGGTAACCGGCCACCGACCACACGTGTTCGTCCCTACGCACTGACCTCCGGCCGCACCGAGCCGGCGGTGGAGCTACCGCTCGAGGCGGTCGTCGAAACCCTGTCCTACACCGCCCATTTCGACTGGCCCGCCGGTGACGTGCGCACCGAGATCCTGCGACTCGGTACGGCGCGGCTCTCGGTCGCCGAGATCGCGGCCCATCTGGGCCGGCCGCTGGGTATGGTGCGGGTCGTCATCGGCGATCTCGTCGTCGCCGGAACCCTGCGTGTGCATTCGACTTTGAGCGATCAGGCGACCTTCGACGAGCGCCGGTCACTAATGGAGAGGACACTGCATGGACTCCGCGCCCTATGACGGCGGAGGCTACCCCGGTGGCCCGCACGGGGCCCCCGGGTACACGACCGGGCAGTTCCCGAACCTGGCGCTGCAGTACCCGCCGCGACCGGGTGAGGAGTCGCGCACGGCCTCGACCAAGATCGTCGTAGCCGGCGGTTTCGGCGCCGGCAAGACGACCTTCGTGGGCGCGGTCTCGGAGATCGTGCCGCTGCGCACCGAGGCCATGGTGACCGGCTACTCCGACGGGGTCGACGACCTCGCCGCCACGCCGGGCAAGGAAACCACCACGGTGGCCATGGATTTCGGCCGCATCATCCTGCCCGGCAACCTGGTGCTGTACCTGTTCGGCACGCCCGGGCAGCGGCGGTTCTGGTTCATGTGGGACGACCTGATCCGCGGCGCCATCGGCGCGGTGGTGCTGGTCGACACCCGCCGCATCGAGGACAGCTTCGCGGCCGTGGACTTCTTCGAGGCCAAGTCGCTGCCGTTCCTGATCGCGGTCAACCGCTTCCCGGACGCGCCGCGCTTCCCGGTCACCGAGCTCCGTGAGGCGCTCAGCGTGCGCGAGGGCGTGCCGATCGTGGACATCGACGCGCGCGATCCGGCCGAGGTGCGCCGGGCACTGGCCGCCGTCACCGAGTACGCGATCGAACGGCTGACGGCCGCACAGCGCGAAACCGCGCAGCACGGTTAGCGGTTCGCCCGTCCAGGGTCGCAGCAGACGAAGACAGAGGTGTCGGGATGATCTACTTCTCCATGGGCTACTGGGTGCTGGCGCTGGCCTTGATCGTGTCGTTCGCGGGCGCGGCGTGCGGTCTGGCCTGCATTCGCCAGTCCACCAAGTCGGTGACCCAGCGGTTCCGGATCGTGTGGCTGTTCGTGGCGGCGGTGTCCATCGGCGGCGTCGGCGTCGCCATGCCGGTCTTCGTGTCGATGCTCGGCTTCGACGTGCGGGGCAGCCAGCTGCGCTACGACAACGTGTCCATCACCCTGTTCTCGGTGCTGTCGGCGGCCACCGTGTTCGCCTCGCTGCTCATCAACGGCCGGCGGCTGGTCTGGTGGCGGCTGCTGGTGGCGGCGGCTGTGATGGCCTTCGGTTTCGGTGACGTCCACCAGTTGCTGCTGGGCGCCATCCGGATTCAGGGCAGTGTCGATCGCAGCCTGGTGTCCTCGGTGGCGGTGTACGTGATCGCCTTCGTGCTCTCGGCGCTGATGCTGTGGTTCAGCCTGTGGGTCGGCTCGGTGCCGATGGTGCTGGCCGGCGCGGTGCTGTACGCGATCCTGGTGATCGGCATGCACTACGCCGGGCTGACCGGGCTCGAGGTGCACGTGGACCCGGCCGCGCCCACTCCGCACGGCAACGTGCTGTTCAACTTCTTCGTGCCGACCTTCATCATCGGCACGCTGTCGCTGGCGATTCCGATCACGGCCATTCTGGTCGCGCCGGACCGGCGCGCGGCGCGGACCCCGATGCGGACCGCGGATCCGCAGGCGGCGCACGGCACTTCGCTGCAGGCGGCCTCGCAGCAGGCCGCGGCGCAGCAGGGTCCGCGGCGGCCGGAATCGGTGCGCTGAGCGTTCTCCGGATCAGTCTGCGGCCGCGGGCGGCTCGGCGGTGGTGGGATCGAGCAGGCCGAACAGTTCACCCTGCGGCGCGGCCATGATGGCCATCCGGCCGAAGGGTCCGTCGGTGGCGGACATGAGCACGGTCGCGCCCAGCTCCACGGCCCGGGTGAGGCCGGAGTCGATGCCCTCGAACTGGAACCAGGTCAGCCAGTAGGGCTGGGCGGCGGCGACGCCGTTGACGCTGTCGTCGTTGATGCCGCCGACCGACTCGGTCCCGCCGGGCGGGGTGAAGGTGGCGTAGCGCATGGCCTCGTCGTCGAATTCGGTGAAGGTGAAGCCGAAGACCTCGCCGTAGAAGGCCTTGGCGGCCGCGAAATCGCCGGTGTGCAGGTCGTTCCAGACGTAGGCGCCGTGTTCGTTGTACACCGCCGCGCCGTCGTGCGCGCGGGCCTCCCAGACCGCGAAGGGCGCGCCGGAGGCGTCGGCGGCCACGAACATGCGGCCGGACTCCAGCACGTCGAAGGCCGGCACCAGCAGGCTGCCTCCCGCCGCGGTCACCTGCTCGGCGGTCTTGTCGGCGTCGGCGACCGCGAGGTACGTGGTCCACACCGACGGCACCCCGCCCTCCGGCTTGGGCCCGATGCCCGCCACCGCCTGCCCGTCGCGCAGGGCCATGAGGTATCCCCCGGCGTCCTCGCCGCCGCCTTGCATGTCCCAGCCGAAGAGCGCGGCGTAGAACTCACCGGCCTTCGCCGGATCGTCGACCTGACAGTCGACCCAGCACGGTGTTCCCGGGGGCCAGGCCTCATTGCGTATCGGCATCGGTCATCACCTTTCCGCCTCTCCGCGACTTCAGCGCCCGGCTGAGAGCCGTTGACAGGCATGCATGCGGAGTGAAGTTGAGAGCCAACCCGACTCTGGACATCCCCGGCGAGTTACCCCGATCGTGCGAAATCAGTTGTCGCGTTCGCTCATAGCCGACCAGTCAACCACCGCAATCCGGCACAGTCGGCGTGTCCGCCGAATTACAGTGGGAACCATGCGTTTCGGGCTGGACTACGCCGCAGGTCGTCCCGCGCCGAGTGCCATCAGGGCGGCCGGATACGACTTCGTCATCCGTTACCTGTCCGAGGGCGGGCCCACCCTGCCGGGCAAGCTCCTCACTCCCGCCGAGGCGGACGGCCTGCGCGCACAGGGCATCTCCATCGTCTCCAACTGGGAGACCACCGCCGCCCGCATGCTCGACGGCTACGGCGCGGGCGTCACCGATGCGCGCGCCGCGCTGGCCCAGGTGCTGCGCTGCGGGGGCCGGGCCGACCGGCCCATCTACTTCTCCGCCGATTTCGACGCCACCCCG
This sequence comes from Nocardia sp. NPDC004860, assembly GCF_040609015.1. Classification (NCBI taxonomy): domain Bacteria; kingdom Bacillati; phylum Actinomycetota; class Actinomycetes; order Mycobacteriales; family Nocardiaceae; genus Nocardia; species Nocardia sp. NPDC004860. The sequence goes on from NZ_JBEXJI010000006.1 coordinate 152,547, forward strand.
CAGCAGCAGGTGCCCATCGACGCCTACCTGGACGGCGCGGCCAGCGTCATCGGACGCGCGAATGTCGGGATCTACGGCGGATATTGGCCGGTGAGCCGGGCACTGGACAGCGGGACCGCGACCTGGGCGTGGCAGACGGTGGCCTGGTCCGGGGGGAATATCGATCCGCGTATCGCCCTCTATCAGACCGGCGAGCAGGTCACGGTCGACGGCGTGCAATGCGATGTGAACCAAACCGACCGAGCCGACTTCGGCCAGTGGGATGTGGAAACGGAGGAACCCGACTTGACTCCCGAACAGGACGAGGTGTTGCGCGACATCCAGACTCAGCTGCGCGGTCCCGGTCTGCAGGGCTGGCCGCAGCTGGGCACCGACGCCCAGGGCCGCGACCGGACGGTGGTGGACGGGCTGGCGGCCGCGCTCGCGCAGATCGACGAACTGCGCACCGAGATCAGCGATCTGGAGACCACGACGGCCGAGCTCAAGGACGAGGTGGCGCGGCTGTCGGGTCAACATCGCTGGCCGTTCCCCTTCTCGCTGGTGGAGGGTCCGGCCACGGCGATCGCCGATCAGCTGGCAAAGCTCGAGCAGTTGCTGCCCGGAGTGCCGCTGCCCGGCTGGGGCACCGGCCCGAACGGCCATCCGGCCGCCGCGGGACAAGCTCCGGCGGAGCAGCAACCGAAAGTGGTATCCGACAGTTGATTTGGCCGATTTGTCGGATTTGTTCCAGCACCCGGCCGGCGACCGACCGGACCGCATGGTATTGCGGAACAGTGCGTGAACTGGCGTGAAAGCGAGCCTGAACGGGCCCTGAAGTGGCGATGAGCGGGTTCTTCTGTGATCAGAAGAACCCGCCCTCAAGGCACGAGAATACCGTCGTCAGGCTACGAGTTCACAACTTCGGGGAAACTTTTTCGCACCCACGCCACATTCGGACCACCGAACACGGTAGGGGCAACACTCGAGCAGATACCCGGCGGGACAGCAACTTCGGGGCTATTGTCGGAATCGTCCGATCAGGCCGAGCTCCACCGCCCGCGCGAGCCGGCGCGGCACCTGGTACACCACTCCCCCGACCTCGACCGGAATCAGATCGGGCGGAGTCGCCTTCCACTGCGAACGCCGGCTGTGGGTATTGGCCCGCGACATCCTGCGCTTCGGAACGGCCACGGTCAGTTCTCCTCATCCCTGGTCGAATTGCGATTGCCGCGAACGCGTTTGCCGTAGCGGCGCTCGAACTTCTCCACGCGGCCGGCGGTATCGAGCACACGCTGATTCCCGGTCCAGAACGGATGCGAATCCGAGGTCACATCGACCACCAGCAGCGGGTAGGTATTGCCGTCCTCCCACTCGATGGTGCGAGTGGAGACCGCGGTGGAACGGGTCAGAAAGCACTTTCCCGTGCTCACGTCCTGGAAGACCACCGGATGGTAGTCGGGATGAATTCCCTGTTTCATCACTTCACCTTTCGTTGTCGCGAGTGGCGCCGTCCCCGGCGATGGGCACGGATCGGGTTGTGTCACACGGCTCTTCGTGCTGATCGCCGAACGGGTCCGGCCACAGCGCGACCCGTTCGGGCGCGAAGCGCACCTGGCGCAGTTCGTCCTCGTCCACCAGTGCCCAGTGCAGCGCGTGGCGGACCTCCTCGGGATCGGCATCGGCGACCAGGATCACCAGCGAGGTGTGGCGGTCGCCGAAGTGCTCGTGCCAGCGCAGCGAGGCCAGCGCGCGCCGCTCCGGATCCACCTCGTCCAGTTCCCCGGATGCCATGGCCGCCAGCCACTTTCCCGCGCCACCGACCCGCAGTCCGCCGCCCGCCGACTCCAGCCACACCACCTCGTCCGGCTGGGTGGCCAGCCACACCCGGCCCCGGGCGCTCACCACGCCGTCCAGCAGCACATCGATGGCCGAGTGCAGCCGATCGGGGTGGAAGGGGCGGTCTGTGGCGAACTCCACCAGTGCCACACCGCAATCCGGCTCCAGCGGCGGACCGCCGGCCAGCAGCGAGGCGTGCGGATCGAAGGGTGCCCCGCGGCGCGCCTCCGCGGGTATCCGGCGCAGCAGCCAGGTCAGGTCGTCCCCGCCGAGCGCGGGCGGCCCGGCCACCCAGGCGACAGGGGCGCGCGGGGCCAGCCGGGCCAGCACGGCGGCGGTGCGCTCGCGGTCCAGCAGGTCGGCGTCGCCGTCGAAAACCACCAGGGCATCGGCGAATTCGACCTGACCGACGGCCAGTTGCGCCACCGTGCGCTCGTCCTCCGCGGTGGCATGGCCGCGTTCGGACAGCGTCTCGTCGCCGGTGGCGTCGGCCAGCCAGTCGCGGGCGTCGACACAGGTGAGGACGGCGTCGATGCGCACGCTGCGCCCGACCGGCCCGTCCACCCGGCCGACCACGCCGGTCACCGTCACGTCGGCGATGGCCCGGCACACCGCCTCCGCCTCGAAGGCCGGATCCAGCGCGAGCACGATGCGCCGCACCGAATCCCGCTCGGCCAGCAGGCACAGGTAGGGCAGCAGGTCGGCGCGCAGGGTGCAGGAGACGCAGCCGTGCGCGAGTTCCAGCACGGTCGTGGTCTCCCGGCCGTCGATGCGGACGATGCGCCGCACCACGCCCTGGCGCAGCTCGCTCAGGTCGTGCCGGACCACGACCGTGCCGGGCTTCCCGCCCAGCAGGCGGGCGCCCTGCTCGACACCCTCGGCGGCGCGTCCGGGGAGTCCCGCGAGGACGAGCACTGGCTTGCGTTGGGACGGCACCGGTCCCCCTTTCGACAATGATTTTCAATTACCGAGGACCGAGGGTACCGTGGAATAGATTCATTGTCGAAAACGATTGTCATGTACATCTACCACCGGAAGGGAGTGCCCATGTCGGCCATCTGCCAGGTCACCGGCCGCAAGCCGGGCTTCGGCAAGTCCGTATCGCACTCGCACAAGCGGACCAACCGGCGCTGGGACCCCAATATCCAGCGCAAGACCTACTACCTGCCCAGCGAGGACCGGCGCATCACGCTGACCGTCTCCACCAAGGGCATCAAGACCATCGACCGCGACGGCATCGAGGCAGTGGTAGCCCGGCTGCGCGCCCGCGGCGAGAAGATCTGAAAGGGAGAGCAATGGCATCGAAATCGACCGACATCCGGCCCGTCGTCAAGCTGAAGTCCACAGCCGGGACCGGCTACACCTACGTCACCCGCAAGAACCGGCGCAACGATCCCGACCGGATGATCCTGAAGAAGTACGACCCGGTCGCCCGCAGGCACGTCGACTTCCGCGAGGACCGGTGACGTGGCCAAGAAATCGAAGATCGCCAAGAACGAAGCGCGCAAACTCGTCGTGGCACGGTGGGCGCAGCGGCGGGCGGAATTGAAGGAGATCATCCGCAAACCGGCGAGCAGCGATACCGAACGGGCGGCCGCGCAGGCCGCCCTGCAGAAGCTGCCGCGGGATGCCAGTCCGGTACGATTGCGCAATCGGGACGCCGCGGACGGACGCCCGCGTGGTCATCTCCGCAAGTTCGGTCTCTCGCGCGTGCGCGTTCGCGCGATGGCCCATCGAGGAGAGCTGCCCGGTGTGCACAAATCGAGCTGGTAAGCATCCACGATTCGTGAGTGAGGAACCGCTGACATGGCAGTGAAGCGAGCACCGTCGAAGAAGGTCCGCGCCGAGCAGGCCCGCCGCCCGAAGAAGAATCCCCTGATCGCCGCCGGCGTCGAGACCGTCGACTACAAGGATGTGAACCTGCTCCGCACGTTCATCTCCGACCGCGGCAAGATCCGCAGCCGCCGCGTGACGGGGCTGACCCCGCAGCAGCAGCGCCAGGTCGCCGTCGCCGTCAAGAACGCCCGCGAGATGGCTCTGCTGCCCTTCACGAGCCGATAGCGATCGCCTGAAACGACGAAAAGAAAAGAGGCTCCGATGCTTTCGCATCGGAGCCTCTTTCTTTGATCCCAAAATCCTTGGCGGAGCCGCGATTACGGGATGGTCAGCACCTGGCCGGGCTGGATGAGGTCGGGGTTGTCGATGCCGCTGGCGTTGGCGATCTCCTGGTAGCGGTTGCCGTCGCCGTAGAAGCGCTCGGCGATGGCCCACAGGGTGTCACCCGGCTCGACGGTGTAGGTCTGGGCGGCGGGCGGCGGCGGGGGCACGTCCTCGACGACCGCGGCGGCCTGGGCCTGGACCGGCTCCGGTGCGGGGAGCGGGTTGTCGGTGTTGGTGCCCGACGACCAGACGGCGCCTTCGGAGCCGTACAGCACCACATTGCGGTCGGGCTGGACGACCAGACGGTCCACGTTCTTGCCATTGGTCTCGGTGGACCAGGCGGCGCCGTCCTCCTTGTAGAGAACGAAGTTGCCGTCGTCTTGCAGGGTGGCCCGGACGACGCCCTGGCCGTTGGTGCCGGTGGCCCACACGACATTGCCGCTCGGTTCGGACAGCACCAGGTTGCCATCATCTTGCAGAGTCAGGGTGTAGGCACCGCCTTGCAGCGCCTCTCCACGACCGAGTTCTTCGCCGACCTTCAACGAGTCGCCCACGGTGCGTCCTTTCGGGAGGGGGTGATCATGAGATAAGCCGATGGCGCGGAACTGCATTCGCACATCTGTCACGACACTACCGATCCCGCGCCGGTCACCGCACGGTTACGCGCCGGTTCTGCGAAGATTTCGGCGTGTCTTCGCCAGAAATTCGCCAGGGGGCCGAATCCGGCGCGTGCGCCTGCTGTGCGGTCGCGGACACTAGGGTGTCAGCCATGTACGGGACACGGGGACGCCGCCTGATCGCTGCCGCCGCAGCCACTCTGATCGGGCTCACCATCACGGCGTGCGGAAGCACGGAAAGCACTGGCGACCAATCGAAGAGCGGCGCCGCCGCGACCAGCACCAAGACCACGCCCACCGAGGCGCCCAACGGGCAGATCGGACGGGCTTTCACGGCGGATCCGAGTATCGTGAGCCCACACGGCATTTCGTTCGACAGCTGGACCCGGGTCGCACCCGACCGGATCGCGGTCAACTTCCAGACCGGCTCCCCCGAGTGCTACGGCGTGAACGCCACCGTCACCGAAACCTCCTCGACCGTCACCGTCGACCTGAAGTCCGGCACCCTGCCCGACGCGGTCGGCAAGATGTGCACCATGATCGCCGTCTTCGGCACCCTCGAAATCCAGCTGAAGTCCCCGCTGGGTGATCGAAAAGTCCTCAGCGCCACCTAGTTCCCGGCACTGCGGCGGAGGCGGTCCGCGCACGCGACAGGGGCCCGGATCGATGTACGATCCGGGCCCCTGCCCCTGATGTCGTTGTCCCGCTACATGACTCGCGTCAGCAGTGGCTCACGCTCAGTGCGCGAAGTGCCGGGAACCGGTCAGGTACAAGGTCACTCCGGCCTCACGGCACAGCTCGATGGTGTCCTTGTCACGGATCGAACCGCCCGGGTGCACGATGGCGCGCACGCCGGCGGCCACCAGGATCTGCGGGCCGTCCGAGAACGGGAAGAACGCGTCCGAGGCCGCCACCGACCCCTTGGCGCGGTCACCGGCGCGCTCCACCGCCAGCTTGCAGGAATCGACCCGGTTGACCTGACCCATGCCGACGCCGACGGCCGCGCCGTCATCGGCCAGCAGGATGGCGTTGGACTTCACGGCACGGCACGCGCGCCAGGCGAATTCGAGATCGCGCAGGGTGGCCTCGTCGGCGGCCTCACCCGCGGCCAGCGTCCAGTTGGCGGCGCTGTCACCCGCGGCGTCGAGGATGTCGCGCTCCTGCAGCAGCACACCGCCACTGACCGGACGCAGCTCCGCGCCCTTGCGCTGGGCCGGCTCGGCCACCAGCACGCGCACGTTCTTCTTCCGCTGCAACACCTCGACCGCGCCATTCGCGTAGGACGGGGCCACGATGACCTCGGTGAAGATGTCGGCGACCTGCTCGGCCATCTCCACGGAGACCTCGCGGTTGGCCGCGATCACGCCGCCGTACGCGGAGACCGGGTCGGTGGCGTGCGCCTTGCGGTGCGCCTCGGCGATGTCCGCGCCGATCGCGATGCCGCACGGGTTGGCGTGCTTGATGACCGCCACCGCCGGCTCGTCGAAGTCGTAGGCGGCGCGCCAGGCGGCGTCCGCGTCGGTGTAGTTGTTGTACGACATCTCCTTGCCGTGCAACTGCTGCGCCTGCGCCAGCCCGACCGGGCCACCCTGGTTGGTGTACAGCGCGGCCGCCTGATGCGGGTTCTCGCCGTAGCGCAGCACATCCGCGCGCTGCCAGGTGCCGCCGATCCACTCCGGGAACTGCTGCGCGCCTTCGGATTCCGTCGCGACGGCCGGGACCGCCACACTGGTCATCCAGCTGGCGACGGCCACATCGTAGGTGGCGGTGTGCTGGAAAGCCTTGGCGGCCAACGCGGTCCGCTCGGCCAGGGTGAAACCGCCCTGCTGCACGGAGGCGATCACGTCGGCGTAGTCACCGGTGTTCACCACGACCGCGACCGACGGGTGGTTCTTGGCGGCGGCGCGCACCATGGACGGGCCGCCGATGTCGATCTGCTCGACGCACTCGTCGACGCTCGCGCCGGACGCGACCGTCTGGGTGAACGGGTACAGGTTCACCACGACGAGCTGGAAGGCCTCGACACCCAGCTCGACGAGCTGGTCGACGTGCTCCTCCTTGCGGGTGTCGGCCAGAATGCCGGCGTGCACCCGCGGGTGCAGCGTCTTGACCCGGCCGTCCAGGGTCTCCGGGAAACCGGTCAGGTCTTCGACCTTGGTGACCGGAATGCCGGCGTCGGCGATCTTGCCGGCGGTCGAGCCGGTCGACACCAGCTCCACGCCCGCACTGTGCAGACCGGTGGCCAGTTCGATCAGACCGGTCTTGTCGTAGACGCTTACGAGGGCCCGCTTGATCGGCTTGCGTTCACTCACCGGAGAACTCGCTCATCTGGGATAACTGCCTTTCGTCCATCGGAGACAATGCCTCGGGTAGCGACAGCGGCGACGACCTCCGCCAGCAGCCGGCGCTCCACGACCTTGATGCGCTCGTGCAGGGTGTCCTCGTCGTCATCGGGCAGCACCGTGACCGCCTCCTGCGCCAGGATCGGCCCGGTGTCGACACCCGTGTCGACCAGATGCACGGTGGAACCGGTCACCCGCACGCCGTAGGCGAGCGCGTCCCGCACCCCGTGCGCGCCCGGGAAGGCGGGCAACAGCGCGGGATGGGTATTGATGATGCGACCGCCGAAACGGTCCATGAAAGCGGGGCCGAGAATCTTCATGAAGCCCGCGGACACCACCAGATCGGGTTCGAAGGCGGCGACCACCTCGGTGAGCGCGACATCCCATGCGGCGCGGTCCGGGAAATCGCGCAGCGCGACCTTGAACGACGAGACATCGAAGGCCGCGGCGTGCTCGGTGGCGGCGCAATCGCGATCCACCCCTACGGCGACCACGGTGGCCGGATAACCCGGCTGCTGCGTCGCTTCCAGCAGCGAACGCAACAGGGATCCGGTGCCGGAAGCCAGCACCACGACGCTCGCGGGCGCGGTCGGCGGCAGCTGCGGGGCGGGCGTGGACGTCAGCGCACTACTCCCTGTCGATCGGAGCGGGATGGGGACGGCGGAAACGAACCCGCCGCCTCAAGCCTAACGACCGTCCACTTGCTACTTGTCCGGCAGGTCTCCCTCTACCACTTCCGCGTCGACGATGTCGGGGTTGTCGGTGGATTTCACAGCGCCATCGGCGGCGTACTCGTCCTGGTCGTCGACCAGTTCGGCCTCGAGGGCGCCGTCGAGATCCTCGTCGCCGTACCAGCCGCCCTCGTCGTCGTGGCCGGCGCCGGGCTGGGCGTCACCGGCGGCCTCGTCGTCGAAATCCTCGTCGTAGTCGTCGTACTCGTCATCGTCGTAGTCGTCGTCCGCGTACTCGGCGTCGTCGTCCGCGTAGTAGTAGTCGTCCTCGTACTCGTATTCGTCGTCATAGGCGTCGTCGAAGGCCGCGGGGGCCACCACGGCCGGGCCGCCGAAGAACCGGGCGCCCAGCATGCCCACGTATCCGGCGACGGCCAGCCAGACGAACACCAGCGCCGCGCCCACCGCATTCGGCGCGATCCGGCCGAAGGTGCCCAGCTCGCCCCCGGCCACCACGCCCAGCAGCGCCACCACGACGGCCGCCACCCCGGCGGCGGTCAGCGTCGCCCAGGGCGCGGTCGCCCGATCATTGGAGGTGCGACCACAATCCAGGCCCGAGAGCACTCCGATCGCCGCGGGCGCCAGGAGCAGCACCAGCCACCACACCGCCACCGGACCCGACGGCACCGCGGCCGCCACCGGCACCGCGGGCACCGGCGCGCCCTGAATCGCGAACAGGCTCAACGATCCCGGGCCGATCTGTACCTGCCCGCCGGCCAGCACGCTCACCGCGTCGACCGCGACATTCGGCAGGTAGGCCAGCGAGAGCAGCGTCAAACCCAGTGCGCCGACCGCGTTTCCGGCCGCGTGGTAGGTGTCGCCGAGGCGGGACCAGTGCAGCAGGAACGACACCACGGTCACCGCGGTCGCCGCCAGCAGCAGGCGACCCACCGCCCACAGCCCCGCCCGGAAACCGGGAAACACCCAGTCCGGCAAGGGAATCGGCAGTATATCGGCGAAGTCGCGCCAGCGTCGCGCACCGATGCCCACGAGCGCCGCCAGCAGATTCAGCCCGAGCACCCAGGCGAAGGCGGCCAGGGTGTCCGGCGGCTGCAGCGACACCACCGCCGCCGCGTCCTCGGCCACCGCGAGGCACACCGCGGTGATCAGCAGCGGGCCGCCCACCGCGGCGCCCAGCACCCAGCCCAGCTCGGCGGTCTCGCACTCGGGCCCGGCCGCCTGCGCGCTGTCCCGCGCCACCAGCCACAGCATCAGCAGGGTCGGCAGCAGCGGCCACAGCCCGATCCCGGTCTTGCCGATCACCAGCGGAACCTGGTGCACCGCAAGCCAGCTCGCGGCGATAGCGCCCGACGAACCGCTCATCCCGCTACCCGCCGCGAACAGGGTGGCGTACACCAGCACGAAGATCGCCAGCAGTGTGATGGCCGAGGCGCGCGCGGCGACCAGCATCAGCACCCGGGCGCGTTCCGGGGTCAGCGATCCGAAACCCCCGCCGCCCCCGCCGCGCCGCCGGACCGGGGGCCGCCGCGGCTCCCGGAGATCGGGGTCGCTCAGGCGAGCCAGGGCAGTTCTGGGGGCATTCATGGACATCCAGCGTGGCAGCATCTCGGAAACCGTGGGGTCAGGCGCGCCGGGACGACCGGCGCGCTGGCAAAAGAGAACGGCCCCCGGTCACATACCGGAGGCCGCTCCTGACGGGAGGCGAAACTACTTGTCGTCCTGGCCCGGCCGGAAGGCACGGGTGGCGTCCGCCGACGGATCCGCCGCCTGCTCGCCGCCGAACGGCTGCGCCGGGCGCTGCGCCTGGGCGCCGAAATGCTGGGTCGCGTCCGCACTCCCGGCCGGCTGCTGCGGCGTGCCGTACGGCGACTGCTGACCGTAACCGGGCTGGGCGGGCTGCTGGCCGTAGGACGGCGGCTGCTGACCGTAGGTCGGCTGGGAACCGGTGCCGTAGCCTGCGGGCTGCTGACCGTAACCGGCCGGCTGCCCGTAGGGCGGCTGCTGCGGCTGCTGGCCGTACCCCGCCGGCTGACCGAACGACGGCTGCTGACCGTAGCCGGGCTGCTGACCGAATGCCTGCTGCTGGTACTGCGGCCCGGTGGAGCTGAACGGCTGCGGCGGCTGCTGACCGTAACCACCCTGCGGCGCGGCCGGTTTCGGCTCGGGCGCCTTCACGATGCCGAGCTCGAACAGCAGCGCCAGCACGGCCACCACGGCCTGCACGAACGACAGGAACAGGATCACCCAGCCGCCCCACTTCAGCGTCACGCTGTCGCCGAGGTCGAAGGAGCCGAACAGGATGCCCAGGAACGCGCCGAACGAGGCGGCCGCCACGATGCCGGTGTTGCCGCTCTGCTTGGGCAGCAGCGACAGGCCGGCCAGCAGACCCGCGATCAGCAGGATCGTCACCAGCGCCGCGGAGCCGGTGCTCTCGAACAGGCTGAAGCTGGTGTCACCGCCGACCCGGGTGTTGCCGATGTCGACGGCCTTGGTGCCGATATAGGGCGCGAAGCCGAGCAGGAAGTTGATGACGCCGAGCGCGGCCACGCCCACGGCGAGGAAGAAAGGCAGGCCCTTGCCCGCGACGGGCGACGTTCCCGAACCGGCAGCGGGAGCGCCTGCGGGCTGCGAGCCGTATCCGAAAGCGGAAGAGGGCGTCGGCTGGGGCGCGTTGTATCCCGAGCCCCCGGTCGGGTATGACATGTCGTCGTCTCCTATCGAGTCGTTCACGAACCTCCACCGACGCTACTGCACTCGACGGTCGCGGGCACCATCTACCACCAGCCGTGGCCCGACCGCAATACCCGAATCGGCGCAGGACACGATCGCCTTACCCGGACCGTCGCACTCGCAAACCCCCGCCCCCGGCCGGGTTCGTCACAGTCCCGCGAATCACGAAGGCCGCCTGTCGAATTCGACAGGCGGCCTTCGTACTCAGCCAATCAGATCTCGCCCTGTGCCCCGCTTCCGCCAGGAAGCGGGGCACGAGAACTCATCAGGCGCTGATGCTCGCCTGCTCCAGGATCTCGCGCGCCAGGGCGGCGGTCTCGGACGGGGTCTTGCCGACCTTCACGCCAGCGGCCTCGAGGGCGTCCTTCTTGGCCTGGGCGGTACCGGCGGAGCCGGAGACGATGGCGCCGGCGTGGCCCATGGTCTTACCCTCCGGCGCGGTGAAGCCCGCGACGTAGCCGACGACCGGCTTGCTGACGTTGGCCTGGATGTAGGCCGCGGCCCGCTCCTCGGCGTCGCCGCCGATCTCGCCGATCATGACGATGAGCTTGGTCTCCGGGTCCTTCTCGAACGCCTCGATGGCGTCGATGTGGGTGGTGCCGATGACCGGGTCGCCGCCGATGCCGATGGCGGTGGAGAAACCGAAGTCCCGCAGCTCGTACATCATCTGGTAGGTCAGGGTGCCGGACTTGGAGACCAGGCCGATCGGGCCCTTGCCGGTGATGTTGGCCGGGGTGATGCCGACCAGCGACTCACCCGGGGTGATGATGCCGGGGCAGTTCGGGCCGATGATGCGGGTCTTGTTGCCCTTGTCCACGTTGTAGGCCCACGCGTAGGCGGTGTCCTGCACCGGGATGCCCTCGGTGATGACCACGAGCAGCGGGATCTCCGCGTCGATGGCCTCGATGATGGCGTCCTTCGAGAAGGCCGGGGGAACGAACGCGATGGAGGTGTCCGCGCCGGTCTTCTCCATGGCCTCGGCGACGGTCGCGAAGACCGGCAGCTCGACCTCGTTGCCCTGGGCGTCGACGTGCTTGACGGTGGTGCCCGCCTTGCGCGCGTTGACACCGCCGACCACGTTGGTGCCCGCCTTCAGCATCAGCGCGGTGTGCTTGGTGCCCTCGCCGCCGGTGATGCCCTGGACGATGACCTTGTTGTCCTTGTTCAGGAAGATAGACATTGTGGTTCGTGTCCTTACTTGGCCGCAGCCAGCTCGGCGGCCTTGTCGGCGCCTTCGTCCATGGTCTGAGCGAGGGTCACCAGGGGGTGGTTGGCGTCGACGAGGATCTTGCGACCCTCCTCGACCTTGTTGCCGTCGAGGCGGACGACCAGCGGCTTGTTGGCCTCGGCGCCCAGGATCTCCAGGGCCTGCACGATGCCGTTCGCGACCGCGTCACAGGCGGTGATGCCACCGAAGACGTTCACGAACACCGACTTGACCTGCTCGTCGTTGAGGATGACGTCCAGGCCCGCGGCCATGACGGCGGCCGAAGCGCCACCGCCGATGTCGAGGAAGTTGGCGGGCTTGACGCCGCCGTGGTTCTCACCGGCGTAGGCGACGACGTCCAGGGTCGACATGACCAGGCCGGCGCCGTTGCCGATGATGCCGACCTCGCCGTCGAGCTTCACGTAGTTGAGGTCGTTCTGCTTGGCCTTGAGCTCGAGCGGGTCGGTGGCGTCGATGTCCGCGAACTCGGCGTGGTCGGGGTGGCGGAACTCGGCGTTCTCGTCCAGGGTCACCTTGCCGTCGAGGGCGAGGATCTCGTCGTTGGGGGTACGCACCAGCGGGTTGACCTCGACCAGGGTCGCGTCCTCCTTGATGAACACCTCCCACAGCTTCTGGATGGTCACCGCGGCGGCGTCGAGGATGTCGGCGGGCAGGTGGCCCTGCTCGGCGATGGAACGGGCGAAGGCCAGGTCCACGCCCTTGACGGCGTCGACCGGCACCTTGGCCAGGCGGTCCGGCTTGGTGGCGGCCACCTCCTCGATCTCCATGCCGCCCTCGACCGAGCACATGGCCAGGTAGGTGCGGTTGGAGCGATCGAGCAGGAAGGAGATGTAGTACTCCGAGGCGATGTCCTTGGCCTCGGCAACCAGGATCTTCTTGGTGATGTGGCCCTTGATGTCCAGGCCCAGGATGTTCTGCGCATGGGTGAAGGCGTCGTCCGGGGTGGCGGCGTACTTCACGCCACCGGCCTTGCCGCGGCCACCGACTTTGACCTGCGACTTGATCATCACCGGCTTGCCGATTTCTTCCGCGATCGCACGGGCGTCCTCGGCCGAGTCCGTGACGCGGCCCTCCGACGAAGGCACTCCGTGCTTCACGAAGAGTTCCTTCGCCTGATATTCGAAGAGATCCATGTACTCACCGTCTCGTCTGCGTTGTTGTGACAACGTCTTGGTTGGCGGCCCGTCGTCGGAGGCGGGTTGGCTCGGACTCTAATCAGTCACATGGAGCGGAAATCAGCCGCATACAGCCTAAGTGGCGCAGGTCACGGTACTGTCTCCGCAATCCCAAAACCCCTCGTCAATGCTACTCATCGGTAGCTTGTTGACACCGCGCCAGGTGGGACACACGAATCCCGGACAGTGATACCGGCTACTACGTTGCGTCGTCGAAAAACCTCACCCGGTTACCCCAAGCACAGTGAGCGCATTCCTGCTCAGAACGTGATCAATATCACAGCAGCGTGTCGAACCAAGTCCATCGCTTGCTGAGCCGCAATCGTTTCGTTACCGTCGTTGCGGTCGATGTCACAACCCGGTCACGGACAGGAGGACGGCAGGCTTGACGCAGCACAGCGCTCCCCAGGAAATGAGCCGCTCCGCAGGCGACTTGTCAGCCACGCAGCACTCTCCGGACCGGCGCAAATGAGCGACGGCCCCTTCTCCTCGCAGCCCCGCGCCCGCCGCGGACACCGCTATCGCGAGGACGCAGAGAACTACGGCGGCGCGACGACCTTCGATGCTCCCGCTCCGATGCACAGCGGGGTCGCCCACGGCGACTGGGACGCCACTCAGGCCTGGAACGGCGACACGCAGTGGGATTCCGGCTCGCAGTGGAATTCCGAAGCGGACTGGAACGGCGGTCAGCAGTGGGGTGAGTCCCCGCAGTGGGACGAATCCGCCGATTGGCAGCCCGAACCGAACTGGGACTACAACGCCCAGACCACCGTGAACGGCTGGGCCGCACCGAATCCGAGTGATTGGGCCCCGCAGTCGCGGACCAATTGGGATCCGACCGCGGACCCGACCCCCTCCGACGAGTACCGACCGGTCTACACGTTCAAGACCGCGTCCGGCGAGAAGCTCCAGTTCTCCGGCGACGGCGCCCGCCTGAATCGCAGTGCGCGGGAAGCCGAAGCCGAGCACGACGCCGAGTACGACGACGGGCCGCGCCCGACCCGCTCCGGCGGCAAGCGCCGCTCCGGGGGCACCCACCGCCTACCCGCCCCGCCCACCGCGCTCAAGGGCCGCGCTGCGGTCGTCGCGGTCGCGGCCGGTGCGGTCGTGGCCGCGGGCCAGGCCACCATCGAGTCCACGGGCCATGACAACAGCAATGTCGACTACCAGGCCGCCAATCAGGTCAAGGAGGTCGCGGCGACCTCGGTGGTCGGCGACGGGGCCCCCGGATCGCCCCAGGTGGTGAGCCCGAACGCGCCCGCGAGCCTGGACCAGTTCAACGACATTCTGGCCAAGGGCAAGCAGTTCGCCGCCGACATGGCCAACCAGGAGGCATTGAAGAACCGGCCGTTGTGGACCAAGTTCACCGCCGCCGGCACCTTCACCTCCGGCTTCGGCATCCGCTGGGGCGTCGCCCACCAGGGCGTGGACATCGCCGCTCCGATCGGCACCCCGATCTACGCGGTGGCCGACGCCACCGTGCTCGAGGCCGGTCCCGCTTCCGGTTTCGGCATGTGGGTGCGGCTGCTCCACGATGACGGCACCGTCACCATCTACGGCCACATCGACACCGCGACCGTCTCGCAGGGCCAGCGCGTGCTGGCGGGCGACCAGATCGCGACCGTCGGTAACCGCGGCTTCTCGACCGGCCCGCACTGCCACTTCGAGGTCTGGCTGAACGGCGTCGACAAGATCGACCCGCTGCCCTGGCTGGCCTCGCGCGGCATCTCGCTCGGCCCCGAACGGGACTGACCCGCAACCGAATCCGATCCGAAAGGCGCGCCCGGCAGGGCGCGCCTTTCGGCATTCCGGGCGGCTCCCGGCGAAATCGGGCGGACCGGCGACCGGATCGAATCCGTCATCCGGACCGTACCGATCGACGCGGAGGCGTCGCCGCGGACCGGCCCCATCGCGCGGCCCCGACGGCCCCGGAGCGAGTCCGGCTGCGCGCGCCGAGGTCACTCGGGGTGATTGGATCCCGTTGCGGTAGGGGAGGTTCTGGACGCCGCGGGGCATCGTCCGCCCCGCCGGGTCGAACGGGGTGGCGGCGACGAATCGACACCCCGACCTGCTCTGCTCGGGCCGGCAGACGGGCCGCGCCGGCCGGTGAGACCCGAGCAGCGCGGTCCGGGCCCGATCAGCCGCGGTTGGAGCGGTACCAGCGGATCAGCGCGTCGGTGGACGAATCCGATTGCGGCGCGGGCTCTTCCGCCGCGGTCAGCAGCGGCTCCAGGGCCAGCGCCTGCTGCTTGCCCAGTTCCACGCCCCACTGGTCGAAGCTGTCGATGCCCCAGATCGCGCCCTCGGTGAACACCTGGTGCTCGTAGAGGGCGATCAGCTGGCCCAGCACCGACGGGGTCAGCTGCGGCGCCAGGATCGCCGTGGACGGCCGGTTGCCGGGCATCACCTTGTGCGGCACCAGATTCGGGGCGGTGCCCTCGGCCGCGATCTCCTCGGCGGTCTTGCCGAAGGCCAGCACCTTGGTCTGAGCGAAGAGGTTGCTCATCAGGATGTCGTGCATGCTGCCCGAGCCGTCCATGGTGGGCAGATCGCTGACAGGACGGGCGAATCCGATGAAGTCGGCGGGCACCAGCCGGGTGCCCTGGTGCAGCAGCTGGTAGAAGGCGTGCTGGCCATTGGTGCCGGGCTCGCCCCAGAAGATCTCGCCGGTGGAGGTGGTGACCGGGGTGCCGTCGGCGTGCACGGACTTGCCGTTGGACTCCATGGTCAGCTGCTGCAGGTAGGCCGGGAAACGGGCCAGGTCGTTGGAGTACGGCAGCACCGCGCGGGACTGCGCGCCGAAGAAGTTCGAGTACCAGACGCCCAGCAGCCCGAGCAGGATCGGGCCGTTCTCCGCCAGCGGCGCATTCGCGAAATGCTCGTCCACGGCGTGCATTCCGGCCAGGAACTCGGCGAAGCGCTCCTTGCCGATGACCGCCATGACCGACAGGCCGATGGCCGAGTCCACCGAGTAGCGGCCGCCGACCCAGTCCCAGAAGCCGAACATGTTGGCGGTGTCGATACCGAAGTCCGCCACCCGCTGCGCGTGGGTGGACACCGCGACGAAATGCTTTGCGACAGCGTCCTCGCCGAGCGCGGCCACCAGCCAGCGGCGGGCCGCGGTGGCATTGGTGAGCGTCTCCAGGGTGGAGAAGGTCTTGGAGGCGACGATGAACAGCGTGGTGGCCGGGTTCAGGCCGTCCAGCTTCGCCACCAGATCCGACGGATCGACATTCGAGACGAACCGCGCCGAGATGCCCGCGTCCGCGTAGTGCCGCAGGCCCAGCGTCACCATGGCCGGGCCCAGATCCGAGCCGCCGATGCCGATGTTCACCACCGTGGCGATGCGCTCGCCGGTGGCGCCGCGCCACTGCCCGGAGCGCACCTGGTCGGTGAATTCGCCCATGCGCCGCAGCACTTCGTGCACGTCGGTCTCGACGTCCTGGCCGTCCACCGTGAGCGGCTCGCCGGCGGGCCGGCGCAACCACACGTGCCCGACCGAGCGGTCCTCGGAGGTGTTGATGCGCTCGCCCGCGAACATGGCGTCGCGGCGCTGCTCGACCCCGGCGGTCTGCGCCAATTCGGCCAGCAGGTCCAGGGTTTCGCGTGTCACCCGATGCTTGGAGTAGTCGATATGCAGGTCGGCGACCTGCACGGTCAGCTCACGACCACGCTCGGGATCCTCGGCGAAGAACTCACGCAGATGCCGCCCGGCGAGAGAGGCGTGGTGATCGTGCAGTTTCCGCCAGACCGCCGATGCGGTGATGTCGCTGCTCACGATCGCCGAGGTTACAACCTTCACCTTGCGACGCGCAGGTAACAAGACGTCGTTCGCGGGATTCTCCCAGCGCAGAGCGTTTTCGGCCGGCAGCGGGGGTGCGGATTCCACGGACTCCGGCGGCTCGGGCGCACACGCGCCTAGGCTCGTCTCATGGTGACCGAAAGCGCCCTACTCTCGTCCATTCCCACGCGACTTTGGATCGGCGGACCGGTGGATGCCACCGGTGGCGCGACCTTCCCGGTGCACAATCCGGCGACGGGTGAGGTCATCGCCCAGGTCGCCGACGCGGCACCCGAGGACGCGGTGCGCGCCCTCGACGCGGCCGCGGCCGTGCAGGCCGAATGGGCCGCGACCCCGGCCCGGCAGCGCGGGGAGATCCTGCGCGCGGTGTTCGAGGCGATCACGGCGCGGGCCGAGGAGTTCGCCCTCCTGATGACCCTCGAAATGGGTAAGGCCCTGCCGGAGAGCCGCAATGAGGTCCGCTACGGCGCGGAGTTCTTCCGCTGGTTCAGCGAGGAGGCGGTCCGCATTCACGGCCGCTACCAGCCCGCCCCGGCCGGGACCGGGCGAATCCTGGTGCACAAGCAGCCCGTCGGCCCGTGCCTGGCCATCACGCCCTGGAACTTCCCGCTGGCCATGGGCACCCGCAAGATCGGCCCGGCGCTGGCGGCGGGCTGCACCATGATCGTGAAGCCCGCGGGCGAGACCCCGCTGACCATGCTGCTGCTGGCCCAGCTCTGCAGCGAGGCCGGCCTGCCCGACGGCGTGCTGTCGGTCATCACCACCTCGCACTCGGGTGCGGTCACCGCGCCGCTGCTGAACGACCCGCGGCTGCGCAAGCTGACCTTCACCGGTTCCACGCCGGTCGGCAAGAAGCTGGTCGAGCAGTCCGCGCACGGCCTGCTGCGCACCTCGATGGAGCTCGGCGGCAACGCCCCGTTCGTGGTCTTCGACGATGCCGACGTGGATGCCGCCGTGCAGGGCGCGCTGCTGGCCAAACTGCGCAATGGCGGCGAGGCGTGCACCGCGGCCAACCGCTTCCATGTCCAGAATTCGGTTCGCCAGGAATTCACCGACAAGCTGGTGGCGGCCATGGCGGAGTACCGGCTCGGCAATGGTGTGGACCCGGATACCACGCTGGGCCCGCTCGTCAACGAGAACCAGCTCGACACCGTGAACGAGCTGGTCGACGACGCGGTGTCGGCGGGCGCGCAGGTGAAGCTGGGCGGCAAGGCCCCCGGCGGCCCGGGCTGGTTCTATCCGGCCACGGTGCTCACCGATATCCCGGCGCAGGCCCGCATCCTGCGCGAGGAGGTGTTCGGCCCGGTCGCCCCGATCGTCGGCTTCGACACCGAGGAGCAGGGCCTGGCCGCGGCCAACAACACCGAATTCGGCCTGGTCGCATACGTGTACACGCGCAGTCTGGACCGGGCGCTGCGGGTGGCCGAGGGCCTGGAGAGCGGCATGGTCGGAGTCAATCGGGGCGTCATCTCCGACCCGGCCGCGCCCTTCGGCGGCGTGAAGGAATCCGGTTTCGGCCGGGAGGGCGGCTTCGAGGGCATCGAGGAATACCTCGACACCAAGTACATCGCCCTGCCCTAGCCGGCCGGCGCGAGACCGTTCAGCACCGAGTTCAGCGCCAGCGCCCAGCGCCGGTCCACGGATTCGGTGGTGCCGCCGAGGCGTCGCGCTGCCTCGGCGGCCGCCATGCCCTGTACCAGCGCCACCACCACGTGGGCGATGTCGGTGGCGTCGCCGCGCACCACGCCCGCGTCCACGCAGCGTTGCACCAGGTCCACTATGAAAACCCGCAGTGCGGCACTGCGTTTCAGCTCCTCGGGGCCGGGGTCGAAGTCGGTGAACGGCCGGGCGAACATGATCTCGGCGAGTTCCCGGTTGTCGAGCATCCATTCCCGGTAGGCATGCATGACGGCCTCGAGATCGGCTCGTGGATCAGTGGTCCGGGGGACCTCGTCCAGGTGCGCACGCAGTAAGCGGAAGCCTTCGAAGTACACCGCGCGCACCAATCCGGCCTTGTCACCGAATAGTTCGTACAGCGCGGGGGTGGAAGTCCCCGCCTGGTTTGCGATGGTCCGGGCGGTGAACCCGGCGACGCCGTCCCGAGCGAGCAGTCCGACGGCGGCGGTCAGGAGCTGCTCGCGAAGCTCGGGGGTTCGCTGTTTGGCGCGGGGCACGGCGACCAGCCTATCGAAACAGTGTCACGATTCCTGCCATTAATCGGGACAGCGTTTCGAAACAGTGTTACGTTCTGCTCGTCGGCATCGGACACACCCGCCCATGAGGAGAGCAGCAATGGGACAGCAGCAGCGAACGGCCACGCTCGGCGACCCCGAAACCTGGGGTGAACTGCGCGAACGCACGGTGACCTGGCACGACCCCGGGGCCACGGTGGCGCTCGGGCTTTCGATGAGCGGTTCCGAGTACCTGACCGCCATGGCCGAGGGGAGGCTGCCGTCCTCACCGATCGTGTCGACCGCCGGAATGGAGGCGGTCCGTATCGAACCCGGCGACGTGCTCATGCGCTGCGTCGCCGACGAATCGTTCCTCAATCCGATCGGCGTGGTGCACGGCGGGCTGATCAGCATGCTGCTCGACTCGGCCGCATCGGCCGCGGTGCACAGCACGCTGCCCGCGGGCGTCGGCTTCACCACAATCGAGATCAAGGTGAGTTACCTGCGCGCGGTGCGCGCCGGCGACGAACTGCTGGTGCACGGCTGGGTGGTCAAGCCGGGCTCGCGGATCGCGTTCGCGGAGGCGGACATCCGCTCGGCGGAGGGCAAAACGGTGGCCACGGCCTCGACCAGCCTGCTCGTCATCGGCGGCTGAGCTCCGGACAAGACAAAACCGCCCCGGGGTCGAAACACCCGGGGCGGTCTGGGGAAGCTGCATCCGTGGCGCGCATGCAGCGCGGTCTGTGTAGGGCCGCACTTCGCGGCGCACCGCATGTTGTATCGAGCACGCGATGCCCGGCGTTAACGGGCCCTGGCGAAGGCGGCAGGGCCGAGGTTTCGGGGGTTTCGGGGGGTTACGAGAGTTGTCAGTGTCCGAGGCGGCCGCGACCCAGGCGCAGCAGCAACATCGCCAGGGTGTGGCCCTCCTGGCCCAGCTCGCTGAATCGCTCGAGCACCTTCATCTCGCGGGAGTGGACGAGCTTGGGCCCGCCGTTCGCCATACGCGTTCGCCCGATGATGCGCGAGACCTCGGTGCGGCGCTTGATAGCGGCGAGGATTTCGGCGTCCAGCTTGTCGATTTCCAAGCGCAGCTTGTCGATCTCAGCCTCGGAGGGCAGGGCGGAGTCCGAGCCGGTGGCAGACTCGGAATGTCCCGTCGTCGAGATGCTCATTCTTCAACTCCTCGTGGTCCAGAACGTCGATCGGCGGGTGGACCCAACCTGTTACCGATCGGTTCTTCACCAAGAATCAGACCTGTTGGCCATACATTGTCCCCCTGGGACCGCACCACATTGTCCCCCCGGGATCGGGCTCAGGTGCAATGCGTCGCCTCGGAGCCGGTCATGCGACGAGTGTGCCATGCATAGGGACCTATGCAAAACAGGTACGTTTGTGAATCTCCTGAGTTTCCCGACCGGGTGCGGTTCACCGGATGTTCGCCGGACCGGCACTTATCGGACACCTGCGCGGTCCGCCCCGCCGCCTGTCGGTGCGCGCCGGTAGCGTGGATGGGCGATGAATACGACGGTGGCACAGGACGAGCAGAAGACCGAGCGGTTGCTCGAGGGATTGAATCCGCAACAGCGCGCCGCGGTGATGCACACCGGCACCCCGCTGCTGATCGTGGCCGGGGCCGGGTCCGGAAAGACCGCTGTCCTCACCCGTCGCATCGCCTATCTGCTGGACGCTCGCGGGGTGCGGCCCGGCGAGGTGCTGGCCATCACGTTCACCAACAAGGCCGCCGCCGAGATGCGCGAGCGGGTGGCCGGGCTGGTCGGCCCGCGCGCGGCCGGCATGTGGGTGTCCACCTTCCACTCCAGCTGCGTGCGCATCCTGCGTACCCAGGCGTCGCTGCTGGCGGGGCTGAACTCCAACTTCTCCATCTACGACGCGGACGATTCCCGGCGGCTGCTGGGCATGATCATTCGCGACTTCGAGATCGACGCGAAGAAGTACTCGCCGCGCCTGCTGGCCACCGCCATCTCGAACCTCAAGAACGAGCTCATCGACCCGCCGCAGGCCGCGGCCGACGCCGAGACCGAGGACAGCGAGCTGCCGCGCATCGTGGCCCGGGTCTACGACGAGTACCAGCGGCGGCTGCGCGCGGCCAATGCCCTCGACTTCGACGATCTGATCGGTGAGACGGTGTCGCTGCTGCAGCGGCATCCACAGGTGGCCGAGTACTACCGGCGGCGCTTCCGGCACGTGCTGGTCGACGAGTACCAGGACACCAACCACGCGCAGTACGTGCTGGTGCGTGAACTGGTGGGCCACCATCGGGGCGGGCGGGGCGACGATGCCGCTGCCGAGGATCGGGTGCCGCCCTCGGAACTGTGCGTGGTGGGTGACGCGGACCAGTCCATCTATGCCTTCCGCGGCGCCACCATCCGCAATATCGAGGAGTTCGAGCGCGATTTCCCGGATGCGGAAACCATTCTGCTGGAACAGAACTACCGCTCCACCCAGTACATTCTGACCGCCGCCAACGCGGTGATCGCCCGCAACGAGGGCCGGCGCGAGAAGAAGCTGTGGACCGATCAGGGCGACGGCGATCTGATCGTCGGCTATGTGGCCGACAACGAGCACGACGAGGCCTCGTTCGTGGCCCGCGAGATCGACAGGCTGGTGGACCAGGGCGACGCCAACTACGCGGATGTGGCCGTCTTCTACCGCACCAACAACAATTCGCGGGCGCTGGAGGAGATCTTCATCCGTATGGGGCTGCCCTACAAGGTGGTCGGCGGGGTGCGCTTCTACGAGCGCAAGGAGGTTCGCGACATCGTGGCCTACCTGCGTGTCCTGGAGAACCCGGATGACGCGGTGAGCCTGCGGCGGGTACTCAACACCCCGCGCCGCGGCATCGGCGACCGCGCGGAGGCGTGCGTGGCCGTGCACGCCGAGCAGCGGAATATCGGCTTCGCGCAGGCGCTCCGGGACGCGGCCGCGGGCAAGGTGGCTCTGCTCAACAGCCGCTCGCAGCGGGCCATCGCCGGATTCCTGGAGCTGCTGGAGGAGATCCGGGCGGCGGGCACGCAGGCCGACATGGACTTCCCGGATGTGGGTTCGGTGGTGGAGGCGGTGCTGGACCGCACCGGCTATCGGGCCGAGCTGGAGGCCTCCGACGACCCGCAGGACGGCGCGCGCCTGGACAATCTCAACGAATTGGTCAGCGTCGCACGCGAATTCAGTTCCGAGGCGCGCAACAATGTGGAGGCCGCGCGGGCCGAGGGCATGCTGCCCGAGCAGGCCGAGGGCGAACCGGAGCCGGGTTCGCTGGCGGCGTTCCTGGAGCGCGTCTCGCTGGTGGCCGACGCGGACCAGATTCCCGAAGAGGGTTCCGGCGTGGTCACGTTGATGACCCTGCACACCGCCAAGGGCCTGGAGTTCCCGGTCGTGTTCGTGACCGGCTGGGAGGACGGCCAGTTCCCCCACATGCGCGCCCTGGGCGATCCGACGGAGCTGCAGGAGGAGCGCCGGCTGGCGTATGTGGGCATCACGCGCGCCCGCAAGCGCCTGTATCTGACCCGGGCCGTGGTCCGTTCGGGGTGGGGGCAGCCGGTCTCCAATCCGGAATCCCGCTTCCTGCAGGAGATTCCGGGCCATCTGATGGATTGGCGGCGGCTGGAGCCGGCCCCGTCGCAGACCTCGCGCGGTTTCCGCCGGCGTGGCGAAGACGAAGGGCTGGAACGGGATTGGACCCGCGGTGACGGCTGGTCGGAGCCGCGTCCCGGTCTGCGCGATCGCGGCGAGCGGCGGCCCGCGCCGGCCGCCGCGGGGGTCAAGCGCAACAACACCGGTCTGGTGCTGGCCGTCGGCGACCGGGTCAACGACGACAAGTACGGCCTGGGCCGGGTGATCGCCGCCGAGGGCTTCGGCTCGCTGGCGACGGTCACCATCGACTTCGGCACGGCCGGCAAGATCCGGCTGATCCCGCAGTACAGCCGGACCCTGACCAAGCTCTGATCAGCTGGTGTGGCGGCTGAGGACGTCGTAGGCGCGCACGGCGTCCTCGGGAAAGACCAGGATCCGGAAGCGGTCCTGGAGGTTTCGCCAGCGGTGGATGCGCGCCCGGCCCATGGTGGCGCGCACCCCGTGGGTGTGCAGCAGCTGCCGGACGGCGCGCGCGGACTGCATGTCGTAGACCGTGGCGGCGGGCACCAGCAGCCCGTATTCCTCGCCGTCGGTGCGTGTCCGGAGTTTCATCCTCGACTCCCGTTGTCCTGCTTGGCTTTCAGCATGGTGAGCTGTGCGTGCTCCTCATCATGATGCTGGGCGGCGAGGAGCGCGCGCTCCTCGGGTGGGTCGGCGGTGAGGAACCCGCCGGGTCCGGGTTTGCCCGCGGAGCCGAGCGTGCTCATCTTCTTGGGGACGGCCGCGCCCTGGTACTCCAGGGGAATCGGATGGCCGTGCCGGTCCACCGGACCGAGCGACTGGTGCACCTCGATGTACTCGCCGTGCGGCAGCCGTTTGATGATGCCGGTCTCGATGCCGTGCTCGAGCACCGCCCGGTCGCTGCGCTGCAGGCCCAGGCAGAACCGGTAGGCCACGGCGTAGGCCAGCGGCGGCAGGGTCAGCAGCGCGATCCGGAAGAACCAGGTGGTCGCGTTGAGGGAGACGTCGAACTTCAGCGCGATGATGTCGTTCACGCAGGCGACGGTGAGCACCAGGTAGAAGGCGATGGCCATGGCTCCGATCGCGGTGCGCACCGGCACATCTCGCGGCCGCTGCAGCAGATTGTGGTGCGCGGTGTCCTTGGTCAGCCGCTTCTCGATCCAGGGGTACAGCGGGATCACCGCCAGCACGATGCCCATCACCACCGCCACCCAGAAGGGCGCGGGAATGGTGTAGCGGCCCAGGTAGATCTCCCAGGGCGGCATGAGCCGGGCCAGGCCGTCGGTCCACATCATGTAGAAGTCGGGCTGGGATCCGGCCGACACCTGGGCCGGGTTGTAGGGCCCCAGATTCCAGATCGGGTTGATCTGGAAGAGCCCGCCCATGAGCGCGACGGTGGCCAGGGTGAAGGCGAAGAACGCGCCCTGGTCCAGGGAGAACACCGGAACGATGCGCGCGCCCACCACATTTCGCTCGGTGCGGGCGGGCCCGGGGAACTGGGTGTGCTTCTGGTACCAGACGAGTGCGATGTGAGCGCCGATGAGCGCCAGCATGATTCCCGGGAACAGCAGCACGTGGGTGATGTAGAGCCGCGGGATCAGGACGGTGCCGGGGAATTCCCCGCCGAAGAGGAAGAAGTGGATCCAGGTGCCCACCACCGGGACCGCCATGGTGATGCCGCCCAGCGGTGACCTCAGTCCTGTGCCGGAGAGCAGGTCGTCGGGCAGCGAGTAACCGAAGTAGCCCTCGAACATGGCCAGGATCAACAGGACCGCGCCGATCACCCAGGTGGCCTCGCGGGGTTTCCGGAAGGCGCCGGTGAAGAACACCCGGAACATGTGGATGATGATCGACGCCGCGAACAGCAGGGCGGCCCAGTGGTGGACCTGCCGCACGAACAGCCCGCCACGCACGTCGAAGGAGATGTCCAGAACGCTGCGGTAGGCGGCCGACATCCGGACGCCGCGCAGCGGCTGGTAGCTGCCGTTGTAGGTCACCTCGGTCATGGACGGCTCGAAGTAGAGCGTCAGGTAGACCCCGGACAGCAGCAGAATGATGAAGCTGTAGAGCGCGATCTCCCCGAGCAGGAACGACCAGTGGGTCGGGAAGACCTTGTTGATGGAGCGTTTCAGGCCCGCGGCCAGGTGATACCGCTGGTCGGCGGCATCGGCGCGGTTCGCGGTGGCGTTCATGAACATGAGACGCCGGAGCGGGCCGAAACGTGACACCTGGATCGAGGAGTTGTCCCGGATCACACCCCCGCGCCTCGGGCTGCGGCGGGAAGCGTGGGGTCGCAGCCCGCGCGGTGTCGTCGGGGCGAGTGTCAGCCGATGCTGGTCTGGGTGTCGACGTAGGCGCGCTGGATGATCGCCTCGGTGTCCACGCCGGTGGGCAGCGTGCCGAAGGCGATGCCCCAGTCGCCGCCGAACCTGGTGGCGCAGAAGGCGTCCGCGACGGCCTGGTGGCCGTGCCGGACCAGCTGCGCGCCCTGCAGTACCAGCGCCATCAGTTCCACCACGCGGCGGGCGCGGTACTCGATGTCGGCGAAGTCGGTGAGCTCCTTGCCGATTCGGTCGATGGCCTCGTCCAGGTGGCGGTCGGCGCCGCGGGACAGGTTCACCTCGGTGAAGAACGCCTCGACCGTCTCCGGCTGCCGGCCCATGGCGCGCAGCGCGTCCAGCGCGGCCACATTGCCCGAGCCCTCCCAGATGGACATGAGCGGGGCCTCGCGGTACAGCCGCGGCATGCCGGACTCCTCGGCATAACCGTTGCCGCCGAAGCATTCCAGCGCCTCGGCCGCGTGCGCGGGGGCACGCTTGCACACCCAGTACTTGGTGACCGCCAGCGCGATGCGGCGCAGCGCCGCCTCGGCGGGATCGGCGTCGGCGCGGTCGGTGGCACCGGCCAGGCGCATCATGATGGTCGTCGCGGCATCGGATTCGATCACCAGGTCCGCCAGCACATTCCGCATGGCGGGCTGGTCGACCAGGTGCTTGCCGAACACCTGGCGATGCCGGGCGTGGTGGGTGGCGTAGACGACCCCCGCGCGCATGCCGGTGGCCGAGCCGATCACGCAGTCCAGCCGGGTCATATTGACCATTTCGATAATGGTCTTCACGCCCGCGCCCTCCGCGCCGACCAGCCAGCCGATGGCGTTCTCGTACTCCAGCTCCGAGGAGGCGTTGGACTTGTTGCCCAGCTTGTCCTTGAGCCGCTGGATGCGCAGCGCGTTGCGGGTGCCGTCGGGCAGCACCCGGGGCAGCAGGAAGCAGGACAGGCCGCCCGGCGCCTGGGCCAGGGTCAGGAACAGGTCGCCCATGGGGTGCGAGGTGAACCACTTGTGGCCGACGATGCGGTAGGTGCCGTCGGCGAGCGGGGTGGCCGTGGTGGTGTTGGCGCGGACGTCGGAGCCGCCCTGCTTCTCGGTCATGGACATGCCCGCGATGAGACCGGCCTTGCTGGACGGCTCGCGCAGGCCGAAGTCGTAGACGCGAGAGGCCAGCAGCGGCTCGAACTTCGCGGCCAGTTCGGGATTGTGGCGCAGCGCCGGCACCACGGCGTAGGTCATGGAGATGGGGCACATGTGCCCGGCGTCGGCCAGACCCCAGGTGAAGAACTTGGCGGCGCGGGCCACGTGCGCGCCGGACCGGTCGTCCTGCCAGGGCGAACCGTGCAGACCGTGCGACACCGCGGTGTCCATGAGGTTGTGCCAGTACGGGTGGAACTCCACCTCGTCGATGCGGTTGCCGTAGCGGTCGTGGGTGTGCAGGATCGGCGGGTTCTCGTTGGCCAGCCGGCCCCACTCCTGCGCGGCCGCGCCGCCCGCGAGCACGCCCAACTCCCGCACCTCGGCCTCGGCCCAGCCCGCACCTTCCCGGTGCAAGCCCTCGAGCAGCGCGGGATTGCGCGAATTGTCGAAGGGGACGATGGGCGGCACCTGGTTGAAGACGTCGTGCGTGTGCATTGCGGGTGACTCCTATTCGTGTGGGACGCCGCGAGATTCGGGGTGGTCACCGGAGGCGTCCGGCTGGACACCGAGGGCGCGCAGGGCGAAGGCGACCAGTTCCGGCAGCACCGATTCGCTCTGGAGTTGTTCGGAGAGCGGGCCGACGAGCACCTCGCCGATGGCACCGACCAGCGCGGTCGCGGAGGTGCGCGGATCCTGCGGGGGCAGTTGACCGGTGGCGATGCCGTCGGAGATGGCGGACACGTAGGTCTCGGCGAATGCCCGGCGGAAGCGCAGGCGTTCGGCGTCGACGGCGGCGTCCACCGGTTCGGCGAGCAGCACGTAGGCGAGTTTGGGGTTCTTGAGGGCGCGGCCGGCGAAGGTCTCGACCGCGGCGGTGACCCGGTCCGGGGCGGTGCGCCCCTCCCCCGCCGCCCCGGCGGCGGCGACGGCGTCGACCTCGCGGGTGACGACCTCACGGAAGACGGCGGTGACGAGTTCGGCCTTGCCGCTGAAGTTCTTGTACACCGTCCCGGTCGCGACCCCGGCCTCGGCGGCGACCGCGGCCATGGACAGTCCGGCGAACCCGTCCCGGGACAGCACGGTCATGGCGGCGCGCACGATCGACCCCGCCTGAGCATCCAGGCGGGCCTGGACAGCGGGGGTTCTGCGATAGGCCATACAAGAAGTGAACCACCGATTCATTTCTTGACGCAAGCCCCGGTTTACGGCGTACTGTCGGCGCTGTGACAGTACGAGTGGAGCGCAACGGCCCCGTCTACACCGTGATCCTGCACCGCCCCGAAGCCCGCAACGCGGTCGACGGCCCCACCGCGAAAGCCCTGGCCGACGCCTTCCGCGACTTCGACGCCGACCCCACCGCCGCGGTCGCCGTGCTCTGGGGCGACGGCGGCACCTTCTGTGCCGGCGCCGACCTCAAGGCCCTCGGCACCGAACGCTCCAATCAGGTCACCGAGGACGGTGACGGGCCCATGGGCCCGACCCGCATGAAGCTGTCCAAGCCCGTCATCGCCGCGGTCTCCGGGTACGCGGTCGCGGGCGGCATCGAGTTGGCGCTCTGGTGCGATCTGCGAATCGCGGAGCAGGACAGCACCTTCGGCGTGTTCTGCCGCCGCTGGGGCGTGCCGCTCATCGACGGCGGCACCGTCCGGCTGCCCCGCGTCATCGGCGAGGGCCGCGCCATGGACCTGATTCTCACCGGCCGGGCCGTCGGCGCCACCGAGGCGCTGCAGATCGGGCTGGTCAACCGGGTGGTGCCGAACGGCGACTCCCGCCGCGCCGCCGAGGAACTCGCGCTCGAGCTGGCCACGCTGCCGCAGACCTGCCTGCGCTCGGACCGCATGTCGGTGCTGGAGCAGAACGGCCTGGAGGAGTCCGAGGCCATCGCCAACGAGCTGCGCCACGGCACGAAGGCCCTGATGGACGGCGCATTGGACGGGGCGCAGCGCTTTGCCTCGGGCGAGGGCCGCCACGGCCGCCCGGCCTGATCCGGGCTCCGGTTCGATCGATCGCGCGAAAGCCCCGAATACGCGCGGCAGCACCCCATCGAACCGATCGGTACGCTAGCCGTTCGATGGATCGGCTGAGCGTGCTGGACGAGATCTTCCTGCGGTCGCATCGGGGCATGGGCACCCCGATCGTCCTGCAGGGGCTCTGGCGTACCGCCGAACCGGTCCATCCGGCCCTGCTCTGGCGGGTGCACCGCGATCTGCGCACCGGGCCGCTCGGCCGCCGGGTGGTGCGCTCGCGGGTGCTCGGGGCACGCCCACGCTGGCAGCCGAACGAGACCGCGCACCCGTTCACCATGACGCCGGAGCCGATTCCGCGTGCGGCCGTACTGGATTGGGCCGACCGCCAGGGCGCGGACCTCGATCCCGAGGCCGGGCCGGGCTGGCGGCTGTCGGCGGCACGTCTCGACGACGGCGGCTGCCTGGTCGCGCTGACCTGTTCGCACGCGCTGGCCGACGGCCGCGCGCTGACCCTGGCCATCGACAACGCACTGTCCGGCATCCCACTCGCGGCGCCCCGTGCGGGACATTCGGATTGGGCCGATGCCCGGCACATGTGGGCCACGGTCCTGGGTGGGACCGCTCGCGCGCTGCGGCGCGGCATTCCCGCCCGCCCGGCCGCACCCGAGGCGCGAAAAGTGGTGCCGGGCACCGTGAATGCCCTGCCCGGAACCGCCACCACCTGCGGGACGGTGCTCGAGATCCCGGCCCGGGACTGGAACCGTGTCGCGGTCGCGCACGCGGGCACCGCCAACAGCCTGTTCGTCCATCTGATCGCGAAGATGCTGTGGTCCAGCGGTTTTCCCGCCGACACCATTGCCGCCAGCCTCCCGGTCGACACCCGCGACGAGCCGCGCGTGGACAACGACATGTCCATGACCGAGGTCGCCATCACCCGCGACGACACCCCGGCGACCCTGCGCCGCAAGGCCCGTGCGGCCTACGAGCACCGCATGACCAGCCCGGGCGGCATCCCCGAGGAGATCCTCCAGGTCATGCCCGACCGGTGGGCGTATCGGCTGGCGCGGGGCGCGGGCGAGCGGGACGTCCTGTGCTCCAATATCGGCAACCTGCCCGAGTCGCTGCTGGCGCTGGGTCCACACTCGTGCACCGGGGTGGCGGCCCGCGCCATCCACCCCGGGCTGCGGCCCGACGCCCTGCCCCGGACTCGGCTCTCGGGGTACCTGACCCGGATCGCCGACACCTACACGCTGTCGCTGATCGGCCTGGATCCGGACGCCATCCCGACCTCCGCCGCGCTCACCGCGCTGGCCGAGACGGAACTGTCCGCGCTCGGCCTGTCCGGTACGGCCTGGTGACCGCCGCTCAGGTGAGGGCGGGGATCCGAACCCCCTGCCACGCCAGGCGTTTGGCGCGGTCCGGGTCGAGTTCGACGCGGCCGGGCGAATCGATGATCAGCGTCGCGCGCTGCTCCTCGGTGTAGGCGGGCCAGGCCGACAGCGGAGTTCCGGTGCGGGCGAAGGCCAGCCAGTTGTCCTGGAACTGGCTCGACACCTCACGGAAGCCGCGGTGGCCGCCGAGCGTGGTCATGGCACGGCCGAAGGACGAATCGACCGCACCGAAGACGGGGATCAGATCCAGGGCGTGCGTGGCGCCGAAACCACTCAAATGCATTGCGCGCGGCGCGAAGTCGTAGCGGTACGCGTAGGTCGGCGCATACCGGCTGTGCGCCTCCATGACGCGGACCGAGGGCCGCCAGAAGGTGAAGTCGCCGCCCATGCGGACGGCGGCCCGCTTGCCCGGAAAACCGGGATAGGCCGCGGTGACCCGGGATTCGACGGCCGCACCGAACTCGGCCAGCGTCTCGTGCAGCCGCTCCTGCGAGGTCGGCATGGACTGGCCGAGTTTGGTGAAGACGGGGCTGTCGCCGCCCTCGCCCAGGGCCTGGTCCACGTGGCGCAGCAGCCAGCGCATGCGATCGGGGGTGGTGGGCAGGGTGTCGTCGAAGCGCACGAACAGGGTGGCCTCGTCCCGGTTGGTCCCGATGATGAGCGGCACCCGGTGCGCGGTGCCGGCGGCGAACGCGGCCAGTGGTGCGGCGGGCAGGAATTCGCCGTCCACCACCGGGGCCACCGGGAACAGCCCCGGCTGCTCGCGCATGATCCGGGCGACCGCGTGATCGACGGCCTTGCGGATATCGTTCGCACCGGCGGTGCGCAACGCCTTGGCGGCGTCCCCGGGGGCGATGCCGAGGTCGTCGAGGCAACGGCGGGCGAACAGCCGGGCCTCGGCCTGACTGGGAGCCCAGTCCGCGGGCGGGCTCTGGGCGATGCCGCGGTGGAACAGCCCGGCCGCGGCGGGGGTGGCCATGAGGGCCAGCACCGCGTGCGCCCCGGCCGATTCGCCGAAGATGGTGACATTGTCCGGGTCGCCGCCGAACGCGGCGATATTGCGCTGCACCCATTCCAGGGCCGCGACCTGATCGCGCAGGCCCAGGTTGGAGTCGAATCGGCTGTCGGGCGTGGAGTATTCACCGAAGTCGACGTAACCGAAGGCGCCGAGCCGGTAGTTGACCGACACCACGATGACGTCGCCGCGGAGCGCCAGCCGGGCGCCGGAATACAGCCGCAGCGCGGAGGTTCCGATCATGTAGCCGCCGCCGTGGATGAACACCATGACCGGGCGGGGCGTGGCCGACGGCGCGTTCGGCGCGGTCACGTTCAGCGTGAGGCAATCCTCGCCGGTCAGCTGCGCCTGCCGCGGCCCGATCCGCGCGCCGTCGCGGTGTTGCATTGCGGCACAACCGAAGTCGGTGGCGTCGCGCACCCCGCTCCACGGTTGCACCGGCCGCGGCGCCCGGAAACGGAACTCCCCGATCGGAGCCGCCGCGAAAGGAATGGACCGCCAGCGTGAAACGCGGCGGCCCCGGAGTCCGCGAACCGTGCCGTCCGCGGTCGTGATGTCTGTCGTTGCCACCATTCACAAAGGGTAGTCCCAACTCTCGGGGGCTCCCAGGGTCTCGGCCCGCGGACTCCGAAGGTGGCGGGAACGGCCGACCCGCCGGCCGGCGGGAACGGCCGGACGGCGGGTGGTCGGTTACTGCAGGTAGCCCTCGACCTGGCGGGCGGGGTTGACCTGGGCCTCGTCGGGGTTGCGCCCCTGGTCCATGCGGGCGCGGCGCTGACGCAGCAGGTCCCAGCACTGGTCCAGCTGGACCTCGATCTCGGCCAGCTGGCGGCGCTCGGCCTCGGGGTCGAGTTCGCCACCGGTGGTCTTGGCCCGGAGCTCGTGCTCACGATCCACGAGTTCCTTGATGCGCGCGTGGATGTCCTTTTCGGTCATGCGGACCACTCTACGACCCGGGCCAGCGCCGCCCCCGCCGACCGAACCGCGCGGGGCAGCTCCGCCGCAGGCAGGGCGGCATATCCGAGGGCGACGCCGAAGGTGCGCCGGGCGCCCAGATGGTGGCGGGCCAGCGCGTCGAGGTGGACGCCGAGCTCGCGGGCGGCGGCCACCGCGCGGTCCTCCTGCTCCGGGGTGGCGAGCGGCACGAAGACGTGTGATCCGGCGTCGTCGCCACGTACGTCCAGGCCGCGGCCGCGCAGCTCGTCCACCACCAGGGCGCGGCGGGCGGGCATGTCGCGGCGCAGGCGGCGCAGATGGCGGGCCAGGTCACCGTGCCGGGCCAGTTCGGCCACCACCTGCTGACCCGCCGGGGCCGGACCGGTGCCGGTGAGTTCGCGATGGGCGAGCACCGCCGCGGCGACGGCCGGATCCGCCACCAGCCAGCCGATGCCGAGGGTGGGCGTGAGGATCTTGCTGGTGGTGCCCAGATGCACGACCACATCGGGAGCCAGGGTGGCCAGCAGTGGCAGCGGCGCGGTGTCGTACCGCAATTCGCCGTCGTAGTCGTCCTCGACCACGAGTGCGCCGCTGCGGCGGGCGAATTCGATGAGCTCGACCCGGCGGGCGGCGGGCATGCGCGCGCCGAGCGGAAACTGGTGCGCGGGAGTGCAATACACCAGGCCCGCATCCTCCGGCAGCAGGTCCACCCGCAGGCCCTCGGCGTCCACGGGCACCGGGACCGGCCGCATACCCGCCGCCCGGAACGCCCCGGCCGCCCGCTGATAGCCGGGGTCCTCGATGGCCACCACGTCGCCGGGCCGCAGCAGCGCCGCCGCGAGTTCGCCCGCGGCCGCACTGGTTCCGGCGGTCGCGAGCACCGTGGTCCCGCTGCCCGCGCCCAGCCCGCGATGCCGCAGCAGGTGTTCGGCGACGGCCTCCCGATAGTCGGTCTCTCCGCGTCGGTCCTTGCGGATCAACGGCATTCGATCCGAGGCGGCCCGCCACGCCCGCCGCCAGGCGGCCGGGTCGATGGCCTCGATGGACGGCGCGCCCGCGCCGAGATCCAGCAGTCCCGCCAGCGGTTCGGGCAAGTCGGGCCCGCCGGTCTGCGCGCCCACCGGTGCGGGCGCGGCCGTCAGGTAGGTGCCCGAGCCGTGCCGCCCGTCCAGCCAGCCCTCGGCGTGCAACTGGTCGTAGGCGGCGGTGACGACGGTCCGGCTCACCCCCAGCCGATCGGCCAGCTCACGGGAGGACGGCAGCCGATCACCACCGCGCAGCGCGCCGGTGGTCGCGGCCCGGCGCAGTCCATCGGCCACCTGAACGGCCAGCGGCACGCCGCTGTCGCGTTCGACGACGAATGGCAGATCGTCGTCGACCAGCCGATTCACCCGCAAGTGGCCTCCTGATCATCCGACAACTGATGGATATCAGAATGCCACCCCGCCCACGACAGTGCGATCAACGATGTCCCTTGACGGCCGAAACTACCGTGGAAACGAGCGCATACACCACGAAACCCGTTACAGCGCTGGTGATTGCATAGGCCAGCACGTGCCGCACGCAGTATGCGAGCGTGAACGGCATGGATCTCCCCCGAAGTGGTCTGTAGATCTTGCGGAGAATTGGCTATTCAGGAATGCCATTTCCCCTTCGACACTGGTCCTATGAGTGAGACAGCTTCGAACCGGACCGCATTGTCACCGACCCCGCGCAGCAGCCTCACCCGGTCCAAGGAGCGGGGTCGCACCGACCGCGCCGAACTGGACGGGGTCCTCGACGCCGGGCTCATCTGCCACCTCGGCGTGGTCCTGAACGGCAGCCCGGTGGTCATCCCGACCATCTACGGCCGCGACGGCGACACGCTGTACCTGCACGGATCCACCGGCTCCGGCAATCTGCGGGCCGCCATGACCGGCGACGTCTCGCTGACCGTGACGCATGTGGACGGCATCGTCTATGCCCGCTCCGCCATGCACTTCTCCATGAACTACCGCTCGGCGGTCATCCACACCCGGCCGGTCGAGCTGACCGACCCGGACGAGCGCATGCACGCGCTGCGCGTCATCGTCGAACAGGCCGCACCCGGCGCGTGGGACGCGGTCCGCTCGCCGAACAAGAAGGAGATGGCCGCGACCACGGTCCTGGCCCTCGACCTCACCGAGGCCTCGGTCAAGGTCCGCACCGGCGGCCCGCGCGACGAGCAGGCCGATATCGACACCGGTGGCGTCTGGGCCGGCGTCCTGCCGCTGCGTCAGGTCTTCGACGCCCCGATCCCGGCCGCGGATCTGAAAGCGGGGGTGGAGATTCCGGCACACGTGCTGGACCGCCGCACCGATCCGGTGGCCGTGGTCTAGGGGCTACTTCAGCAGCCGGGACATGCGGCGGTCGGCCAGGATCTTGCCGCCGGTCTGGCAGGTCGGGCAGTACTGGAACGACTTGTCCGCGTAGGAGACCTCGCGGACGGTGTCGCCGCACACCGGGCACGGCAGGCCGGTGCGGGCGTGCACCTGGAAACCGGAACGCTTCTCGCCCTTGAGGCGGGCGGCGTCCTGGCCCACCGAGCGCAGGATGGCGTCGGACAGCGTGGCACGCATGGCCGCATACAGGCGCGCCACCTGTCCGGCGTCCAGCGAACCGGAGGTGGCGAACGGCGAAAGTCTTGCCGTGTGCAGGATTTCGTCGGAGTAGGCATTGCCGATGCCGGCCAGCAGGCTCTGATCGGTGAGCGCGTTCTTCACGCGCTGCGAGGTGCCGCACAGGATCTCGGCGAATTCCGGTTCGCTCACGGCCAGGGCGTCGGGCCCCAGCCGCGCGATGCCGGGCACCGAGAGCGGATCGCCGGTGACCCATACGGCCAGCCGCTTCTTGGTGCCGGCCTCGGTGAGATCGAAAGCGGGGGTGGCGCCTTCAGGAGTGAAGAAGTGCACGCGCAGGGCCAGCGGTCCCTTGCCGGGCTTGGGCGGATTGACCCCGGGCTCGTCGATCCACCGCAGCCAGCCGCCGCGCGACAGGTGCGTGATCAACCACAGCCCGTCGCAATCCAATCCGAGGTGCTTGCCCCAGTGCCCAACCCCGGTCACGTCGCGCCCCGACAGCGCGGTCACCGGCGGATCGAAGGTCTTCAGCACACTCAGGGCCGCCACGTCGACCCGCCCGACCACCGCCCCCACCGCATGCTCGGCCAGGAACTGCTCGAGCGCCACAATCTCCGGTAGTTCGGGCAACGGATCTCCTCCAATGGGCGACCATTTCCGTCGTCCACCCTAACCGCACACCCCGACACCCGGCGGATTCAGCGCGCGGCGCCCGCCTGCCGCAGCAGGTAGATGTCCATGATCCAGCCCTTGGCCTCGCGCAGAGCCGCCCGCCGGCGGGCGATGCGGCCCTCGACCACGCGCAGCGGGCCCTCCACGATCACCTCGTCGGGCATGCCCAGGTACGCGCCCCACCAGATGTAGACGTCGTCGCCCGGCACCTGCGTGAACGAGCACTCACCGTCCAGCATCACCAGCGTGGACTGCCCCGGGACCAGCCCCTCCTCGCGCAGCCGCCGCCCTGTGGTGATGTGCAGCGGCTCGCCGATCTCGTGCAGCACGATGCGGTGCGCGGCGGCCAGCGCCTGCGCGCTGGTGACGCCCGGAATCACCTCGTACTCGAACTGGATGCGCTCGCGTTCGAGCACCCGCTCGACGATGCGCAGCGTGCTGTCGTACAGCGACGGGTCGCCCCACACGAGAATGCCGCCCACCCCGTCGGTTTCGGCGAAGGCCCGCTCCAGCAGCTCGGCCCGCGCCTCGTGCCAGTCCGCGACCGCGCCCTGGTAGACGGCGTCCGCGCCGCTGCCGGGCACGCCCCGGTCGCGCGGCGGGTCGATGATCTCTACTATCGAGTGCGGCTGGCGCGCGTACTCGGCCAGGATGGTCGACCGCACGTCCGTGAGCTCCTGCTTCTCGGCCCCCTTGCCGATGAGAAAAAACACGTTTACCTGGCACATCGCCTTGATGGCCTGCACCGTCACCTGGTCCGGGTCCCCCGCCCCGATTCCGATCACAAACAACTTCCGCACGGTGCGTAAGCTTGCCAGGCGTGGAGAGCGCCCGAGATACCCAGTACGAGGACCTGCTCCGACTGGTGCTGGAATCCGGCACCCCCAAGGCGGATCGGACCGGAACCGGCACCCGCAGCATTTTCGGGCATCAGCTGCGCTACGACCTGTCGCAGGGCTTTCCCCTGATCACCACCAAGAAGGTGCACCTCAAGTCGATCGTCTACGAGTTGCTGTGGTTCCTGCGCGGTGACTCCAATGTGCGGTGGCTGCAGGAGCACGGCGTCACCATCTGGGACGAATGGGCCGACGCGCAGGGCGAATTGGGCCCGGTCTACGGCGTGCAGTGGCGGTCCTGGCCGACCCCGGACGGCACCCACATCGATCAGATCTCGCAGGTGCTGCAGACGCTGCGCACCGATCCGGATTCGCGGCGCATCATGGTCTCGGCGTGGAACGTGGCCGAGCTGAACAAGATGGCGCTGGCCCCCTGCCACGCCTTCTTCCAGTTCTATGTGGCCGACGGCAAGCTGTCGTGCCAGCTGTACCAGCGCAGCGCGGACCTGTTCCTGGGCGTCCCGTTCAATATCGCCAGCTACGCGCTGCTGACCCACATGGTGGCCCAGCAGACCGAGCTGCTGCCCGGTGACTTCATCTGGACCGGCGGCGATGTGCACATCTACGACAATCACGTGGCCCAAGTGCGCGAGCAGCTGACCCGCGAGCCCTACCCGTTCCCGCAGCTGCACCTGCGGCCCGCGCCCACGCTGTTCGACTACTCGTACGCGGACGTGGAAATCCAGGGCTACCAGCATCATCCGGCCATCAAGGCGCCGGTGGCGGTGTGAACCGGACCATCGGGCTGATCTGGGCCCAGACGCCGCGGGGAATCATCGGGCGGGACAATACGATTCCGTGGCGCGTGCCCGAGGACATGGCGCACTTCAAGGACGTCACCTTCGGGCATCCGGTGATCATGGGCCGCAAGACCTGGGATTCGCTGCCGGTGCGCTTCCGTCCGCTCGACGGCCGCCGCAATATCGTCGTGACCCGGCAGGCGGACTGGTCCGAGGCCGGGGCGGAGCGGGCGGGCTCGCTGGCCGAGGCCCTGCACATGACCGGCGAGAAGTCGGTGTGGATCATGGGCGGCGGCGAGATCTACCGTGCCGCAATGCCTTTCGCGACCGAGCTGATGGTCACCGAGATCGACGCGGACATCGACGGCGACACCCTGGCGCCGGCCATCGATCGCGTGTGGCAGACGGATGCGGCCGACTGGCGCGAGTCGTCGACGGGTCTGTGGTATCGCTTCCGCCGTTATCGCCGCGCCGCCCCGGGCTTGCGGTAACGCCTGTATTCCTAGTCCGGCAATTCCTGCAAACACCGCCTCGAAACCGCCGATCGGTCCGGGCGCGTCCGGCATACTCAGCGATATTCCGGCGAAAGGCAGTCCATGGACAAGAAATCGCTGACCGCGGTTGCTCGCCAGCAACTGAAGCTGGCGGCCACCGCCTCGAGCGGGCGCAGTTCGTTGACCATCTATGGCGGCCACACCCACACCCTGCGCCAGACGGTCATCGCGATGACGGCCGGACAGACGCTGGCCGAGCACGAGAATCCGGGCGAGGCGACCCTCGTGGTGCTGAGCGGGGTGCTGGTGGTGATCAGCGGCACCAACGAGTGGAAGGGTTCGGCGGGTGACCTGATTGTGATCCCCAACGCCCGCCACAGCGTGAAAGCCATAGATGACGTGGCATTTCTGCTGACCGTCGCCAAGTAGTCCGGCAGACGCGGGCATACCGGACGGGTCGGCGGTCGGCCGCAGCGCATAAGGTGGTGCCCATGGGTGAGCCACAGCCGATCCTCGACCCGCTCACACCGGCCGCGATCTTCCTCGTCGTCACCATCGACGAGGGTGGCGAGACGGTGGCGCGGGATTTGCTCGCAGATCTGCCCGGGTTGCGCCGCTCCGTCGGATTCCGGGTGCCCGGATCCGGCCTCGCGTGCATCACCAGCATCGGGTCCGCCGCCTGGGACCGCCTGTTCTCCGGGCCGAAACCCGCACAGCTGCATGAGTTTCCGGGTTTCATCGGTGAGCGGCACCAGGCCCCGGCCACGCCGGGCGACCTGCTGTTCCACCTCAAGGCCGAAACCCAGGACGCCTGTTTCGAATTGGCGATGAAGATCGCCGAGCGGCTGTCCGGCGCGGCCACCATCGTGGATCAGACGGTCGGCTTCCGCTATTTCGAGCAGCGCGATCTGCTCGGATTCGTGGACGGCACCGAGAATCCGGAGGGACAGCTCGCCGCCACCGCCGCGCTGGTCGGCGACGAGGATCCCGAGTTCGCCGGTGGCAGTTACGTCATCGTGCAGAAGTACCTGCACGATCTGGACTCGTGGAAGGCGCTGTCCACCACCGAACAGGAAAAGGTCATCGGGCGAACGAAACTCGACGACTTCGAACTGTCCGACGCCGACAAGCCCGCGAATTCGCATGTGGCCGTGAACGATCAGGACGAGATCGGCAATATCGTGCGTGCCAATATGCCGTTCGGCTCGATCCAGGACGGCGAATTCGGCACCTACTACATCGCCTACGCCGACGACCCCGCCATCACCGAGAACATGCTGGTCCGCATGTTCCTGGGTACGGCCGACGCCGCCTACGACCGCATCCTGGATTTCTCCACCGCGGTCACCGGCACCTCCTTCTTCGCCCCGCCCGCGGGGTTCTTCGACGCGCTGCCGGACGCACCGGCGCCGGCGGCGGCCACCCAGCGGGAATCCCCGGACGGCAATGGCGTTGTGCCCAGGGATGGATCCCTCGGCATCGGAGCCCTACGCAATCGCTGAACCGGCGCTACGGAATCGTTGAACCGAACGGAGCTGACGCATGAACAACCTGCATCGCGAACTCGCGCCCATCACCTCGGAGGCCTGGTCGGCCATCGAGGAGGAGGCGACGCGAACCTTCAAGCGGCACATCGCCGGCCGCCGCGTGGTCGATCTGTCCGGCCCGCACGGCACCGACTACTCCGCCGCCGGACTGGGCCGCACCTCCACCATCACCTCCCCCGGTGACGGTGTGCAGGCCCGCCAGCGCGTGGTGCTGCCGCTCGTGGAGCTGCGGGTGCCGTTCACGCTCTCCCGCGAGGAGCTGGACAATATCGAGCGCGGCGCGCACGACGCCGATCTGGATCCGGTGAAGACGGCGGCCAAGAAGATCGCCTTCGCCGAGGACCGCGCCATTTTCGAGGGCTATCCGGCGGCCGGGATCATCGGCGTCCGGGCTTCCACCTCGTGCGAGCCGGTGAAGCTGCCCGGCGACCCGCGCCTGGCTCCGGAGGCGGTGGCGCAGGCGCTGAGCAAGCTGCGGCTGGCGGGTGTGGACGGGCCGTACTCGGTGCTGCTGTCGGCGGATCTGTACACCGCGGTGAGCGAGACCTCCGATCACGGGCACCCGATCCGCACCCATATCGAGCGGCTCATCGACGGTGACATCATCTGGGCGCCGGCCATCGACGGCGCGTTCGTCCTGTCCACGCGCGGCGGCGATTTCGATCTGCAGATCGGCCAGGATCTGTCCATCGGCTATCTCTCGCACGATGCCGAGACGGTGCAGCTGTACTTCCAGGAGAGCCTGACGTTCCTGGTGTACACGGCCGAGGCGGCGGTCCCGCTCGAGGCGTGACCAGCTGATCCGAGGCGAGACTAGGTGAGCCGGAAGCGGTTTCGATACTCCGTCGGCGTGGTGTCCAGGACGCGCCGGAAGGCCCGGGTGAGGGTGTCTGTGGTGTTGAAACCGCTCAGGGTCGCCACCCGCTCGAGCGTGTGATCGGTCGTCTCGAGCTGGTTGCGCGCGAATTCGACTCGGGCGGACTCGATATAGGCCGCCGGAGTGGCGCCGAGATCGGTCTTGAAGATGCGGGTCAGCTGCCGTTCGCTGACATGGGCCCGCGCCGCCAGGTCCGCGACCGTCAACGGCTCGGCGAGATGGCGGGCGATGTAGTGGCGCAGGTCGTCGATCCGGCGCGTGGTCGAGAGGGGTTCGAGTGACACGCTGAACTGGCTCTGTCCGCCGGGCCTTTTCAGGAACATGACCAGCTGCCGCGCCACGCGCAGTGCGAGGGCGTCGCCGAAATCGTCGGCGACCAGTGCCAGGGCCAGATCCAGGCAGGCGGTGAGTCCCGCACCGGTCCAGATGTTCTGGTCGCGAATGAAGATCGGATCGGCGTCCACGGTGACGGCCGGATGTTCCGCCGCGAGCTGCTGTGCGGTGGACCAGTGGGTGGTGGCGCGCTTGCCGTCCAGCAGCCCGGCGTCGGCGAGAATGTGCGCGCCGACGCAGACCGAGGCGATGCGGCGGCTGGCGGCGGCCAGCTTCGCCACCCACGCCACCACCCGCGGGTCGCTGAGCGCGCGCACCCGGCCGTCGCCGTCCACCTCCACCGAGCCGGGCACCACCAGCGTGTCGATCGCGCGCCCGGCGAGGTCGGCGAAGGTGATGTCGGGCAGCACTCGGACCCCGGCGGAGGTGGTGACGGGGTCGAGGGTCCCGGCGGCCAGCGCCACCTGATATCCGGTGTCCCCGTTCATCTCTCGCTGGAGCAGCGCGAAAACCTCCGGCGGCCCGGTCGCATCCAGCAGATCGACCCGGTCGAACAGCACGATGACGACGAATCGCGCCGGTGCACCCACGGTTCCCCCTCCCTCGCTATGTCCGAATCTGCAGGCTACATGACATTTCCGACATGCCCGCCGGCCCATAGCGTGGAAAACGTCCACCGCACAGGGCGGTTCGGATGTGCAAACCCAGGAGGATCTCCATGCCCGCGCAGACCCTGCGTGACCTCAGCGGCTTCGATCAGACCCCGGCCACCCTGGCCGACGCGACCCTGATCCTCGTCGACTACCAGAACACCTACACCCGCGGCGTGATGGAGCTGACCGGCTGGCAGCCCGCCCTCGACGCCGCCGCCGACCTGCTGGCCCGCGCCCGCCGGGCCGGCTCGGCGATCATCCACATCGTCAACGACGGCGGCCCCGGCACACCCTACGACATCACCGCCGACATCGGCGCGATCCACCCCGCCGTGGCCCCGGCCGACGGCGAACCCGTTGTCGTCAAACAGGTTCCGAACGGCTTCCACGACACCGACCTGTCCGCCCAGGTGGACGCCGCGGGCAACAAGAACCTGATCATCGCCGGCTTCATGACCCATATGTGCGTCATCTTCACCGCCGAGGGCGCCTTCCTGCGCGGCAACCACCCCACCGTCGTGGCCGATGCCTGCGCCACCCGCCCCCTCGAGTCGGCCGTCGGCGAGGTGACCGCCGCACAGCTGCACGACAGCGCCCTGGCCACCATCGCCGATCTCTACGGTGTCGTCGTGGCCTCCGCCGCCGAGCTGAATTGACCCCAGCCGTCCGGGTATCGCGTCAGGGCTGGCGGGGCATCGCGCGGCTGGTGTGCAGGTAGCGGGCAGCGGGGTCACCGTCTCCGTCGATCAGGCCGTAGACGGCGTGCCGGCCACGGACGGGGCGCGCGGCGATCAGGGCGTCGGAGCGGAGGTGCAGAAGCTCCATGCGGTCCGGGGCGGAGACCAGGGCCGCTTCCGCCGTCAGGGGAATCGTGGACAGCCACGCCCGGCCGTCGGGGTCGACGTCGATGGCGTGCTCGTACATGACCGAGCGGTACCGGCCGCTGACCCGCGCCGCATCCACCGGTTCGGGCCGCGCGGGCGGCACGGGCCGGGCGGGCAATCGGATACCCGCGTGCACCCACAGCAGGTCCGCGACCAGATCCTGGTAGAGCGCGAACGCGTCACCGCCATTGGCCAGCAAGGCGATTGCCACGCCGGCGGCGGGCGCGATGCGCAGGAAGGCGTTCTGGCCGATCGTGCTGCCATCATGCCCGAACAATCCGGTTCCAGCGGGATCGAACAGCTGCCAGCCCAGACCCCAGTGGGTGCCGTAGCCGATATCGGGCACCTCGACGTGCGGCCGGGTCATCGCCTGTACCGCGGTCTCGGGGAGGACGGGGACGCCCTCCACGGTGCGACCGCCGGACAGGTGCAGCCGGGCGAATCCCAGCAGATCGCGCGCGGACATCGCCAGCCTCGCGCCGGCCGGAGCGTTGGAGGCCGGAAGCGCCCAGACCGGCGTGGGTTCCGGGCGCACGCCCGGCGCGGATCCGATATGCCCTACCGCGGCGCGGAACAGGATGGCCTCGTCGGCGTCGGTGGCCACCCGGGTCAGCCCGAGCGGGGTCACCAGCCACTCCCGCAACACCGCGTCGAAAGGCTTGCCGCGCAAGACTTCCAGGATTCGGCCGAGCAGCACGTAGCCGCTGTTGCAGTAGGAGAACATGTCGCCGGGGCGGTGCACCTGCCCGGCGTCCGCGATGGCGGGCACGAACTTCTCCACCGCGTCCGCGCCGCGCCCGGTGTCGAGGAACAGGTCGCCGTCGATGCCCGAGGTATGGCCGAGCAGCTGCCGGACCGTGATGACCGCCGCGGCCGCCGCGTCGCGCACCTGGAACTCGGGCAGGTACCGGCGCACCGGGGCGTCCAGCTCGATCAGCCCCTCGGCGGCAAGCTGCATGATCAGCGTCGCGGTCCACGCCTTGGTGACCGAGCCGATCTGGAACACCGAATCCGTGGTCGCCGCAACACCGGTCGCGGTGTTCAGCACCCCGGCCGCCGCGTCCGTGATCTCGCCGCCGACCAGCACCGCCACTTGCGCGCCGGGGACTCCGTGCTCCTCGATCGAGTCGGCCAGTCGGCGCTCGAGGTCGACGGCGTGCGGCATCGGTCGCTCCTTCGGGTACTGCGGGACCAGCGGTGGGCGATGGTAGAGGCACGGTAGGTCGACAAGGGCGTCCATGTCGAGATCGGCTGGGAATCCTCCGGTTTCGACCGCCTCAGGAGTCCATCTGCATGACGTAGAAGCGGTTACCGTCGGGGTCCTGGAAGGCGAACATGAGCGGCACCGAATCCCAGTCCAGCAGCGCGCCGACGGTGAGGCCGAGGCCGGCGAGTGTGGCATGGGCGGCACGGGCATCCGTGGTCGCCAGCCGGATCCCGGTGTCGATGCCGGCGGGCAGTTCCGCGGACGCGCGCACCAGCGCCAAGGCGGCCGTCCCGCCGGGCAGCGACATCTCTATCCAGCGGAAGCCCGGCTGCAGTTCGGCGTCCATGCGGGTCGCCAGCCCGAGCCGCTCGAGCAGCGCCTTGGTCCGGTCCTGATCGGTCACGGGCACCGCGATATTGACGACGGCGGTGAAGGTCGATGGCGTCATGCGGATGAAGACGATCCGTCCGCGTCGAATTCATCGACGACGCGCACCGGCGGGTACGGTGACCGGCAGTCGGTTTCGGGAGGCGTAATGACGATGGTGCGCGCGGGCGTGGTGCCGGGGCGGCGCATGGCCGGGTACGTGGCCGCGGGGATACTCGTGGTGGCCGTCGTCTGCGCCGGCACGGTCGGGGTGTTCGGGCTGAATCGAGTGTTCACCGGGTTGTTCTTCGGCGCGGCCGCCGCCGTGGGGCTGATGGTCGCGCTGTTCGGGCGGGACCGGGTGGAGCTGACCGAGGATGCGATCGTGCGGCGGACGCCGTGGGGCGCCTCGGCGGTGGCCTGGGATCGGGTGGTGGCCGGACGGTTCGCACTGGACGAGAAGGGCCGCTGGACCCTCGCACTGGATCTCAACGGCGGCGACGAGCCGCATCGGGAACTGGTGCTGCTGTCCATTCCACCGGTGCGGCGGCCCATTGCCAGCGCCTACGACATGCGCAAGCGTGAACAGGTCGATGAGATTCGAACCATGTTGCGGCACAGGCGGATTCCGGTGACCATCCTGCCGGAGATCGCCAATGCCCTGCAGCGGCACTGGAAGATCGCCCCGCCCACCCGCTGAGCCCGCACACCTAGGGGATCTCCCTGAGCGACCGGCGACCGCAGGACGATGCATCCACCCCGGTCACGGCCCGAGAATCCTTGGTGTGGCTGGTGATCGCAGCGTCCTCTACGGAACCTCACAGCCACGGCGGAACGAATGCACAGCCGCAGGTGTGAGGGTGATGATCGTGGCGTTGAGCGTTGTGGCGGAGGACTTCCGCCAGTATGGATGGACGATCGAGACGACCGGCGACGGCGTCGACTTGATCACCGGCGAGCAGATCGCGGCCATCGAACTCACCGGGTCCGTCGCTGCCGGGGTGCGCCGGTACCTGCGCGCCAACAACCT
The DNA here is from genome assembly GCF_040609015.1 of Nocardia sp. NPDC004860. NCBI lineage: Bacteria > Bacillati > Actinomycetota > Actinomycetes > Mycobacteriales > Nocardiaceae > Nocardia > Nocardia sp. NPDC004860. Next base: position 195,965 of record NZ_JBEXJI010000006.1, read on the forward strand.
CTCCGGCCCGGTCATCGAGGTCCCGGGTCCGCAGCGGCGGGAAATCCATCTGGTCGTCGGCGTGGCCAAGGCCGCGCGGGCCATCGAGAGCCTGCGCGCCGCGGGGGCGATCGTGCACACCGACGGTGACCGGGTGCCGCTGCCGCAGCCGGGCCGCGGGACCGCGTGGAGCGTCATGCCCCACGAGGCGCGCTGGGTGCCGCCGGTGGTCGCCATCGCCGCGGCCGTGCGCGCCGTCGCGGCCGGCGACCGGGCGCGGCTGCGGACCGTGGCCTGCTGACACCGGCCCGACGACGCGGGCGCCCGCGATGACAAGGGCGCCCGCGCCTCCCGCGCTACCGCGGCTGGCTAGGGTGGGACGGGTGATTCGCACCGCGGCACTGGCGCATATCCGGGATCGTCGCATGTTGCAGACCCGGTCCACCGGCAAGGACGTCTTCTATATGGCGGGCGGCAAGATCGATCCGGGCGAGACCCCGGAGATGGCCCTGCACAGGGAGATTCACGAGGAACTCGGGGTGGCCGCCACCGGCGTCAGCGAGTTGGGCGTGTTCGAGGCGGAGGCCTACGGGCACGCGCCCGGCACCCGCCTGCACATGACCTGCTTCCTCGGCGAGCTGACCGACGAGCCGCGCCCCTCCGGGGAGATCGCCGAACTGCGCTGGTTCACCCTCGGTGAATACGCCGCCATGAACGCGGTCGCCCCCGGCTCGCTGCTGGTCTTCGGGCGGCTGCACGCGCTCGGCCTGATCGACTGACCCTCGCACTGTAACCACCCGCGCTATTCCTGAATGGCAACTACGCCAACCGGATCCGCGCCCCGAGATGCGCCGGTCCGGATTCCGGATCGCACCGAATCAAGGGTGATTGCAGTGATCAAACCGCTTACTCTGCTCGCGACGGCCGTGATGGCCGCGGGTGGCCTCGGCTTCGGTACCGTGGCGGACACCCGTTTCGACTCCGGCACCGACTGCCTGTGGGCGGGCGGCACGCACCCGCGGGGGTCGCAGGTGGTGGCGGGCGGCTCGGCCTTCACCTGTGGCAGCGACGCGGCCGGTCCGCACTGGTACCGGAGCGGCGCGGCGAGCGGGAGCACCGTGCCGAATCCCGGGGCGGATGCCAATCCGGCGGGCCGCTTCAGCGCGGGGGCACGCCAGCCCGGCACCGATTACGACGACTACTGCGTCGGCGATCAGCTCATCCCCGGTGTCGGGGACGTCTTCGAGGCGGTCCCGACCAGCGGCGGCCTGCTGTGGAAGTCGGCGGGCCCGGTCTCACAGTGGACCTTCGACCCCGGTGTGGTGCAACCGAAGACGTCCACCCGCTCGTCCGGGATGTGCCTCGACGGTCAGCTGCTCTGAGCGTCCTCGTCCTCGTCCGACGCCGGGTAGGGCTGGTTCGGGATGAGGGCGGCCGAGGCCAGGCCGACGAGCAGGAACAGTGCCGCGGCCAGCAGCGCGGTCCGGGTGGAGTCGGTGAAGGCCCGGCTCAGCGCGTCCACGATGGCCGCGGCGCCGTGGTGCTCCCGCAACCCGCTGATGGCCCCACCGGCCGACTGCCGGGTCGCGGTGGCGAGGGTGTCGGCGGCCGGCTTCTGCAGATCGGGCACGTGTGCGAGCCGTTTGGGCAGATCGTGGGCCAGCGCCGCCGACAGCAGCGCACCGATGACCGCGGTACCGAAGGCCGAACCGATCTGCCGCACCGTGGACTGGGCGGCCGATCCCTGGCCCGAATACTCCGGCGGCACATCGGCGAGCACGGTCCCGGTCAGCTGCGCCGAAGCCATCCCCAGCCCGATGCCGTACCCGATCAGCAGCACCGCCAGCCACCAGCCGGAAATGTGCGGGGTGACGAACAGCGCGGCCAGCACCACGGCGACGGCCTCGAAGACGAGGCCCAGCTGCACCACCCGCACCGGTCCGAACCGGCGCACCAGCCCCTCGGCGAGCCCCGCGGCCAGGAACGCGCCGACCGCCATGGCGGCCAGCACATAGCCCGCGCCGAGGGTGGACAGCCCGAGCACGTTCACCATGAACAGCGGCAGCACGAACAGCAGGCCGAATTCGCCCAGCGCCACCAGGAACGCGGTGATATTGCCCCAGCGGAAGCTGGGGATCCGGAACAGCGCGGGATCCAGCAGCGCCGAGCGGCCGATCAGACGGCGGTGCTGCTCCCAGCGGATGAACAGGTACAGCGCCACCACCCCGAGCACCAGCAGGATCGGGATCAGCGAGACCGGCGCGCTGGCCGGCCAGTTCCACCCGACGAGCGGGAATTCCCGCAGTGGCTTCCCCCAGCCGTAGGTCTGACCCTCGATGAGCGCGAACACCAGCAGCGCGAAACCCGCTGCGCTGAGCAGGAATCCGTCCACGTCCAGGCCCGGCGCGGCCTTGCCCATGCGGGTCTCCGGGACGTACAGCACCAGCCCGACCAGCACCACCGCGCCCAGCGGCAGGTTCACCAGGAAGATCCACGGCCAGGTGAAGTAGGTGGTGAGCCAGCCGCCCAGCAGCGGGCCGATGGCGGCGACACCGGAGACGACCGAGCCCCAGACCGCGAAGGCGATCACCCGGTCACGGCCCCGGAAGAGGGCGTTCATGGTGGCCAGCGTGCCGGGCAGGACACCGGCCGCGCCGATGCCCTGCACGGTGCGTCCGAGGAGCAGGGGCCAGGCGCTCTGCGCCGCTGCGGAGAGCACGCTGCCGAGTACGAAGATCACCACGCCCAGGGCGAACATCCTGCGCCGTCCGAGCCGGTCGCCGAGGCGGCCGCTGGTGATCAGCAGCGCGGCCAGCACGACCGCGTAGATGCTGTTGATCCATTGCGCCTGAGTGAAATTCAACTGCAATTGGTCGATGATGACGGGCAGGGAGACCGCGACGATGGTGCCGTCCAGCACCACCATGGACAGTCCCAGCGCCAGGACACCGAGGGTGATCCATTTGTTGCGACCCAGGTCGAGCTGCGTTTCCGTCATTCGTCGCTCCCGCCGCTGAACAGCCGTCCGAAGAGTCCGATTATCCGTTAGCCGCCTATGCGCCAATTGTCCGTTCAACAGTGTATGTCGAGGCGGCTGGGCAGCCGAATATTTGCCGACAGGTGACCTCTGAACGGCGGATGTCCGGATCGGATACCTTGAATCGTGTGTCGATGCTGAAGGGTTCCAACGTTCCGGTGGTGACGTCCGAGATTCGGATCGAACTGGGGTGGCAGTCGGGACCCGGGGTTCCCGACGCCGACGCCTCCGCCCTGCTGCTGTCGAGCGGCCGGGTGCGCTCGGACGCCGATTTCGTCTTCTACAACCAGCCGCAGCATGCCTCGGGCGCGGTCCGCCACCACGGCAAGCAGACGGGACCGGTGATCGTGGACGCCCTCTCGGTGCACCTGGGCCGGGTGGAACCGCAGATCGACGCCATCGTGCTCGCCGCCTCGGCCGACGGCGGCACCTTCGCCCAATTCCAGGGCCTGCACGTGCGTTTGGTGGATATGGGCGGCGTGGAGCTGGCCCGCTTCGACAGCACCGACGCCACCTCGGAGACCGCCTTCGTGCTCGGCGAGCTGTATCGCCGCGACGGCGGCTGGAAGTTCCGCGCCGTCGGTCAGGGCTACGACTCCGGACTGGCCGGGCTGGCAACAGATTTCGGTATCTCCGTCGATGAAGCGCCTGCCCCGCAGCCGAATACACCGCAGCCCGTCGCCCCTTCGCAGCCCCTCACGCCCCCGCAGCCGGTCACCTCGCCCCAGCCCGCGGCCGCCCGACCGCCGATCGCTCCCCCGCAGCCGATGCCGGCGCAGCAGCACACCTTCGGGCCGCCGCCGACGCCTGCACCCCGGCCGAATACCGGCAAGATCTCGCTGACCAAGGAGGCCCCGGCGGTCTCGCTGACCAAGCAGGGCGCGACCGGCGGAATCATGCGGGTCAACCTGAACTGGTCGGTGCCGAGTTCGGGCGGTCTGTTCGGGCGCAAGCGGGCGAACGGCGGGCTCGACCTGGATCTGTGCGCGTTCTGGGAGCTGGCCGACGGGTCGAGGGGCTGCGTCAGCGCGCTGGACACCTTCGGCGATCTGCACAAGCCGCCGTTCATCGCGCTGGACCGCGACGATCGCACCGGCGGCAGCGCGACCGGCGAGAACCTGTCCATCAACCTCGATCACATCGCGGATTTCCGCCGCATCCTGGTATTCGCCTCGCTCTACGAGGGCGCGCAGGACTTCCGTGGCGTGCACGCCACCGCGACCCTGTTCCCCCGCAATACGCCGCCGATCGAGATGGAAGTCGGCGGCTGCCAGGATGATTCGCGCGAGATGGTGCTGGCGCTGATCGAGAATGTGCACGGCGAGCTGGTGGTGCGGCGCGAGGGCCGGTTCGTGCGCCCGCCGGAGGGTCGCCGGTTCTGGGGCAAGCTGGCGGTGGATCAGGCCTACGGCTGGGGCCTCAAGTGGGGCACCTCGAAGGGCAAGTCCTGACGCGGATCACTCCGGAGCGAGTCGCCGCGCCAATTCCAGTGCGGCGACCCGGGTTTCGGCCAGCGAACCGGGCCAGCAGAGCAGCCGCAGGATGGCGTCGGGAATGAGCTGCTCGGCGTACTCCGGCGCCGCGCCCTCATCGGAGCGCATATTGATGACCGACTCCACCAGCCGGAACGGCAGCAGTTCGGCCCCGGCCACCGCGCCCGCACCGGCCGCGGCGATGACGGACCCGGCCTCGGCGATGACGGCGGCGGACAGCGTCTCGTAGTGGCCGCGCAGCTCGTCGCGACGTTCCCGGAAGCGGGCGAAGCGTTCGCTGCGCAGTTCCGGCAGCAGGTAGAGCGCGCCGAGATTCCAGCGGCTGGCGCACAGCTGGCTGACGTCGTACCAGGCCAGCGCGTACAACCGCACGGCCGCGGGCTCGGTCCGCCCGGCCAGCACGCTCGCCAATTCCAGTGGCGTGGTGACCGTTTCGGCGAGCAGGGCGTCGAGAATGTCGTCCTTGGCGGCGAAGTGGTGATACAGCGAGGCCTGCCGGATGCCGACGGCGTCGGCGACCGCGCGGGTGGAGGTATTGCCGTAGCCGTGACTGGTGAACAACTCGGCGGCGGCGTCGAGGATTTCGGCGCGCGGCGTCTGGCCTGCGCGCCGGCGCGGTTCGAGACGAGGACGGCCGGGTCCGAGTTGGGTCACCCTGCCATTCTGTCCTACCCGCACCAACGGCCTGCCTACGCGCATGGCCGGGCCGCCTACCCGAGCGGCCGACCTGCACAGTGAGGTTCCTGTCATTTGACAGAAATACCGGCAATACAGAAGTTACGGCGGGCCATCCGACCGATACAGCGGCGTCACCTGAGCCGCGATCGCGACCGGAAAACTTTCAAGCGATAGATATTCGCCTCGCGAAAGACTCACCGCCATGGTTGCCTCCGCCGACGCCATCATTCCCCAGCCCCCACCGGTCACCGCCGAAACCAGCTCGGACAGCGCCGATCTCGCGCGCTTCGGCTATCAGCCGGTGCTGCACCGCAAGCTCGGCCGCTACGCCTCCTTCGCGGCCGGATTCTCCTTCGTCTCCATCCTGACCACGATCTTCCAGTTCTTCGGCTTCGGCTACTCCTTCGGAGGCGCGGCCTTCTTCTGGACCTGGCCGATCGTGTTCGCGGGCCAGTTCCTGGTGGCACTGAACTTCGCGGAACTGGCCGCCCGCTACCCGATCTCGGGCTGCATCTATCAGTGGTCGCGCCGGCTGGCCGGGGAGGTCGTCGGCTGGTTCGCGGGCTGGATGATGATCATCGCCCAGATCGTCACCGCCGCGGCGGCCGCGATCGCGCTGCAGGTGGTGCTGCCGACCATCTGGTCCGGATTCCAGCTCATCGGCACGAACAGCGATCTCACCTCCCGCGACGGGGCGTCGAACGCGGTGCTGCTGGGCAGCGTGCTGCTGGTGATCACCACCCTCATCAATGTGGTGGGCATCGACTGGATGGCGCGCATCAACTCGCTCGGGGTGACCATCGAGATCATCGGTGTGATCGCGGTGATCGCGGTGTTCTTCACCCACACCGACCGCGGGCCCGGCGTGGTCACGCACACCGATCAGGCCGCGGCCGGGCCGTACTGGGCCGCCTTCCTGGCCTCCGGATTGATGGCCGCCTACGTCATGGTCGGATTCGATTCCGCCGGTGAGCTTTCCGAGGAGACCAGAAATCCGCGGCACGTCGCGCCGCGCACCATTCTGTCGGCGCTGGCCGTGTCCGCGCTGGGCGGCGGGCTCATCCTGCTGGGCGCGCTCATGGCCGCACCGAGCCTGTCCGACGGCTCGCTGGCCAGCGGCGGGCTGGCGTACGTGATCGAGGCCAAGCTGACCAGCGTTCCCGGCAAGGTGGTGCTGGCCTGCGTGGCGTGCGCGATCACGGTGTGCACCCTGGCGATTCAGACGGCCGGTTCGCGCCTGCTGTTCTCGATGGCTCGCGACGGGCGGCTGCCGTTCGCCAAACCGCTGTCGACGGTGCATCCGCGCTTCGGCACCCCGGTGTGGCCCGCCGTGGTGATCGGCGTGCTGGGAATCGGCCTGCTGGTGGTGAACCTGGGCAATGCCGCCATCTTCGCGACGCTGGCCAGTGTCTGCATCGTCATGCTCTACCTCGCGTACCTGCTGGTGACCATGCCGCTGCTGGTGCGCCGGATCAAGGGCTGGCCCGCCGATATCGCCGGTGACGCCGCGGGCACGAAACTGTTCGCGCTGGGCCGCTACGGCATTGCGATCAATGCGCTCGCCGTGATCTGGGGCATCGCCATGGCGGTGAACCTGGCCTGGCCCCGCGCCGCGGTCTACACCCCGACCGGCGGTGGCTGGTGGATGCTCTGGGCCGCACCGCTGTTCGTGCTGCTCACGGTGGCGGTCGGCGCGGTGGTGCACCGGATGGTGACCCCCGCGCGCGGCGTAGTCACCGATCCCATTCCCCAAATCGCCTGATCCACACGACATTCCGATGATATCGCCGGAGCCCGGCCAACGCCCGCACCGCCGGCCGAGTCTCCGGCGATCCCCGAGAAACGGAGTAGCAATGAGCACAGCCAACACCACCGGCGCGCGGGATCATGCCCGCTCCCAGGCGGCCGCCGCCGAACGCGTCGGGCCCGAGCTCCCCGTGGACGTCGACATCGCGAAAATCACTTTCGCCCAGCGGGTTCCGTCGGGTGGATACGCGAATGTGGTGCTCGCGCGCGGTACCCGGGTACGGCTGTCGGATCCGTTCGGCGCGGCGTGTGCGCATCTGCTGCTGCTGCGGGCCGAATCGCCCTGGGAACGGCTGAATGTCGCCGACACGGTGAAGGTGCCGTGGCAGGCGTATCTGGGCGTCGGCCACCCGCTGCTCTCCGATCAGGGGCGAGTGCTGGCCACGGTGATCGCGGACTCCTCCGGCCGCCATGACACCCTGTGCGGTCCCTCACCTGCCGCGCGGCAGAGCCTGCGGCTGGCCGGGGTCAAGCAGGGGCTCGAGCCACGGGATATCGGCCCGACGGTGTCGTTCTTCCGGGGTGTGCGCGTGGAATCCGATGGCGCGCTGACGATCACCGGCGGCGCGGCGGCGGGCACGGCGGTCGACCTGCTCGTGCAGCTGCCGGTGACCCTGCTGGTCGCCAATGCCGAACACCCGCTCGACCCCACTCCCCCGACCGAGCTCGACCTCGTGGCGTGGTCCGCCCCGGAAGAGCTCGCACTCGCGCACGGTACCGACCCGGAATACCTGCGCGCGGTGGAGAACACCGAACAGGACTGGCACGCACGCACTCTGGAGGCCCGCGCATGATCACCGCCGCCCGCACCGTCGTACTCGACGAGACCGTCCCCGCCCGCGCCCCCTGGTCGGCCGTGGTGCGCGCGGGAGACCAGCTGGACATCATCGATCTGCACGGCAATCAGGCGGTGGACTGCCTGCTCTACAACGCCGCCGATCACACCGACCGGTACAGCGCGCAGACGACGATCACGACCCAGCGCAATATCTTCCTGACCACCGGCAGCGTCCTGCTGACCGAGGCGGGCACCCCGCTCATGACGGTGGTCGCCGACGAGGTCGGCAATCACGACACCGTGGCCGGGGCGTGCTCGCAGGAGTCCAATACCCTGCGCTACGGCCACCACACCCGCCACCAGCACGCCTGTGTGGAGAACTTCCTGGCCGAGGGCCTGAAGTGGGGGCTGGGCAAGCGCGATCTGGTCTCGAACATCAACTGGTTCATGAACGTTCCCGTCGAGGCGGACGGCACGCTCGGCATCGTGGACGGGCTCTCCGCGCCGGGCAAGAAGCTCACGCTGCGCGCCGAGATCGACACCCTGGTGCTGGTCTCCAACTGCCCGCAGATCAACAACCCCTGCAATGGCTTCGACCCCACCCCGGTGCGCATGGTGGTGACCCGATGACCGCCGTGCTGCCGGACCTCACCGCACCCGAGCACTCGTCCCCCGCCGCGACATTCCAGGTGATCCGGCCGGGCATGCAGACGACCGTGCAGGATTGGCCGGGCCGGGTGGGCTACTGGCATGTCGGGGTGCCGCCGTCCGGCCCGATGGACGACCTGTCGTTCCGGCTGGGCAATCGGGCGCTCGGCAATCCGGAGGGCGCGGCCGGGCTGGAGTGCACCCTGGGCGGTCCGGCCCTGCGCTTCGACGCCGCCACCTGGGTGTGCGTCACCGGTGCGCCGGTGCCCGTGACCGTGAACGGCCGCGCGGTGCGACAGTGGCGCAGTGTGCTGGTGCCGGCGGGCGGCGTGCTGGACATCGGCATGGTGCGCGGGCCGGGAATGCGGTGCTACCTGCTGGTGGCCGGCGGTATCGAGGTGCCCGAATACCTGGGCAGCCGTGCGACTTTCACCCTCGGCAAGTTCGGCGGCGGCACCGGCCGAGCCCTGGCGGCGGGCGATGAGTTCGGGCTCGGCGCGCCCGGGCGGGTGACGGCCGGGGTGACCGGCGACGATCAGCCCGTGCTGACCCGGCGCTGGGAGCTGGCGGTCACCGAGGGACCGCACGGCGCGCCGGAGTTCTTCACCCGCGGCGATTTCGACACCATCATCGGCACCGACTACGAGGTGCACTTCAACTCCGATCGGACCGGGGTGCGGCTCATCGGCCCGAAACCCCAGTGGGCGCGGCGGGACGGCGGCGAGGCGGGACTGCACCCGTCCAACATCCACGACAACGCGTATTCCGTTGGCGCACTGGACTTCACGGGTGACACCCCGATCCTGCTCGGCCCGGACGGCCCCAGCCTGGGCGGCTTCGTCTGCCCGGTCACCGTGGTGGCGGCCGAGCGCTGGAAGCTGGGTCAGCTCACGCCGGGCGACCGCGTGCGCTTCGTCCCGGTCCGCGCCGACCACGCGGCCTCGCTGCGGGAGCTCGGGGCCGAGCGCCGGGCCGCCTGGCCGGTCGTGCTGTCCACGGGCGGCGACGGTGACGACGGCGTCCTGGCCCGCCGCGACGGCGCGGACACCGCGGTCACCTACCGGCGCGCGGGCAATGACGGCCTGCTCGTCGAATACGGGGACATGACACTGGATCTGGAGCTGCGCGCCCGCGTGCACGCCCTGCACCAGGCGCTGCTGGAACGGTCCGAACCGGGGATCACCGAACTCACCCCGGGCGTGCGATCGCTGCAGGTGCGCCATGACCCCGGCCGGCTGCCCACCCGCACCCTGCTGGGCCTGCTCGCCGAGGTGGAGGGCGAGCTGCCGCCCGCCGACGAGCTGGTGGTCCCCAGCCGCACCGTGCGGCTGCCACTGTCGTGGGACGATCCGTCCACCCGCGAGGCCATCACCCGCTACATGCACGGCGTCCGCGCGGATGCCCCGTGGTGCCCGTGGAATATCGAGTTCATCCGCCGGATGAACGGATTGGCCTGCGTGGACGAGGTTTTCGACACCGTGTTCGCGGCCGAATACCTGGTCCTCGGCCTCGGCGACGTGTACCTGGGCGCGCCCGTGGCCACGCCGACCGATCCACGGCATCGGCTGGTCACCACCAAATACAACCCGGCCCGCACCTGGACGCCGGAGAACGCGGTCGGCATCGGCGGCGCCTACCTCTGCATCTACGGCATGGAGGGTCCCGGCGGCTACCAGTTCGTCGGGCGCACCACCCAGGTGTGGAACCACCGCTCCAGCGGCGTCGGCGAAGACCCGTGGCTGCTGCGGTATTTCGACCGCATCAGCTGGTATCCGGTGAGCGCCGAGGAACTGCTCGACCTGCGCGCCGACACCGCCGCGGGCCGCGGCGAGCTGCTGGCCGAGGACGGCGAGTTCCGTCTCGTCGACTACCGGAAGTTCCTGTCGGACAATGCCGCATCCATCGACGAGTTCCGCGCCCGGCAGGCCGACGCCTTCGCCGCGGAACGCAATTCCTGGCGCGAGGCGGGCGAACTCGCCGAAACACCCTGAGCGCCTCGGCCTGTTCGCTCCCATCCCAGATCTAGGAGACCCCATGACCGTGTGGATCCACCACCGCCCGGACGCCGAGGTGGACGCCGAAATCGCCACCGCCGCAGGCGCTCTGGCGGGTCTGCGTCTCGCCGTCAAGGACAATGTGGATGTCGCCGGCCTGCCGACGACCGCCGCCTGTCCCGACTTCGCGTATACGCCGGATCGGGACGCACCGGCGGTCGCCGCGCTGCGCGCGGCCGGTGCGGTGGTGGTCGGGAAGACCAATCTCGACCAGTTCGCCACCGGCTTGGTCGGCACCCGCTCGCCCTACGGCGTCGTCGAGAACGCGCTGCGACCCGGATATGTCTCGGGCGGTTCGAGTTCCGGGTCGGCGGTCGCGGTCGCGACCGGGCAGGCGGATATCGCCATCGGCACCGACACAGCCGGGTCCGGGCGCGTTCCGGCCGCGTTCCACGGCCTGGCCGGTATCAAGCCCACCGTCGGCGTGATCTCCACCGAGGGCGTCGTCCCCGCCTGCCGCTCCTATGACTGCGTGACGATCTTCGCCGCCGATCTGCGCCTGGCCGATCGGGCCATGGGCGTCATGGCGGCGGGTGCGCCGGGCCGGGCGTGGCCCGCCGACGTCCGGCTGGCCGCGCCGCCGCAGCCGGTGATCGCGGTTTTCAGCGCGCTGCCGGAGCTGGATCCGCAGTGGCACAGCGCCTTCGAGCGGACGGTCGCGGCACTGCGCGATCGGGGCGCGACCATCGTGGACGTCGATCCGGAGCCTTTCCTGGCCGCCGCCAGACTGCTGTACGACGGCGCGCTGGTCGCCGAACGCTACGCGGCGGTGGGCGAATTCATCGACGCACACCCCGAATCGGCCGATCCCACGGTCGGATCCATCATCCGTGCCGCCCGCGAGCTACCCGCGCATCGGCTGGTCACCGATCTGGCCGCGCTCGAACGTCTGCGCGCCACCGCCATGGCGAGCCTCGCGGGAGTGGACGCGCTGCTGACCCCGACCGCGCCGGCCCACCCGACCATTGCCGAGGTCGCCGCCGATCCCGTTGCCGTGAATGCCCGGCTCGGCACCTACACCAACTTCTGCAATCTCTTCGACCTGTGCGCGGTCGCAATCCCCACGGATGAGCCATATTTCGGCGTGACCGTGCTGGCCCGCGCCTTCGAGGACGCCGTGGCGCTCGATATCGCCGCTCTGATCACCGGCGCCCCGCTCGACCCCGGCGAGCCGGGCTGGCCCGCGACGGCCGCGGCCGCCCACGATCTGATCGTCTTCGGCGCGCACCTGCGCGGCCAGCCCCTCGAACACCAGCTGACCGGCCTGGGCGCGCGCTGGTGCGGCCCGGTCGAGACCGCTCCGCACTACCGCCTGGGCGCGCTGGACACGGTGCCACCCAAACCGGCCGTAACCCGGGTCCCCGCAATGGAATCCGGTGTCGCGGTGGCCGGGGAACGCTGGCTGCTCTCACCCGCCGCCCTCGGCCGCTTCCTCGCGGCCCTGCCCGCGCCCATGCAGCTGGGCGCGGTCGAACTCGCCGACGACACCTGGCACACCGGGTTCGGCTGCACGGGCGCGGCCGCCGAATCCGCCAAGGACATCAGCGAATACGGTGGCTGGCGCGCGGCGCTGGCGGCCGGGGCGGTGAGCTGACGGTCCGTCAGTTCTGCCAGAGCGCCAGGACGCGGTCCGCGTCCGCCTTGCCCTGCGCCCGGCCGGCTTCCAGGGACGGGACGCGGGTGGCGGTGTCGAGCGGGTTGAGGCCGAAGGCCGCGGTGGCCGCCTCGTCCGGGGCGATCACCTCGACCCGGGCGCCGGCCGCGACCAGGCCCGCCACCTGGGCCTCGAGTTCCGCGTCCGGCATGGGCGCGATCACCAGCACCCGGGCGTAGCCGGTGGCGAGATCGGCGTTCACCGACGTCCGGACGCCGCCATCGGTGTAGCGCGCGCCGTCGACCGTGGCACAGGGCCACACCATGGGCACCGCGGAGCTGGCGGTCACCGCGTCGACCAGTGCGACACCGGAATCCTTGTCGAAGACCCGCAGCTCGCCCGTCTCGGCGTTCACCGCGGTGATCCGGACATCCCGATCGGACCATTCGTGCACGGGCAGCCGGGTCTCGATGACGGCCCGCCGCTCCGGCTCCGGGACCGACTCCGCGCGCAGCGCGAGCGCGCCGATGCGCTGCCGGCGCTCGACCGAATCCACCTGCAGTTCCTCGATAATGGCGGCCAGCGTCTCCCAGAGCCCGGCGAACTTCTCCATCGAAGGCACGATCTCGCGGCTCTGCACCGCCGGATCCACCTGCCGCCGAACCAATTCCGCGAGGTCGAGCCCGCTGCCCACCTGGGCGGCCACATTGGACCCGGCGGAGGTGCCGAGCAGCAGATCCGCGCCGGTCACGTCGGCGCCCGCATCCGCCAGCCCGGCGAGAATGCCTGTCGCCCAGGAGATCCCGGCCACCCCGCCGCCGCCGATCACCAGCGCACGTTCCGTCGTCATACCCGCACTCACTTTCCTACCCGCTGAGAAAGACACCCTGCGGTACGCAAACTACCGGCTAGGCCGCCGGAGCGGCGGCTATGGCTCGATTTCCACCTCTCATTCCGAGACGTGCGTCGCGTCGGGATTGGTGGCGTCGCGAATGATGCGCAGGCTCGCGGTGAGCTGGTCGAGTTGCTCAGGGCTGAGCAGGCCGGTGAACCAGCGGTCCACGCCGTCGAGGTAGACGGGCAGCACGCGCGCCACGCGGGTGGCCCCGGCGGCGGTGAGCACCGCGTAGGAGCTGCGCCGGTCGGCGGGATCGGCCTCGCGGCGGACGAAGCCATTGCGCTCCAGGCGGTCCACCAGCCGGGTGACACCGGAGGTGGACAGGCTGGTCTGGATGGCGAGATCCGTCATGCGCAGCTTGCGGCCGGGTGAACGGCTCAGGCGCAGCAGGGCATTCAGGTCGAGTCCTGACAGGCCATTGCGCTTCCAGGTCTCCTCGAGCCGGGCGATGAGCCCATCGTGAGCCTCGTAGAGCAGGCCGATCGCGGTCAGCCGGGGGTCGTCGAAGAGATTGGGATCCACGGTGACCAGCCTAGACCAGACGTTTTCAGTGCGGATAGTTGACATGCGGAACATTTTCGATATCTTGTTGCTAACGCAATATTCCGCACTGCAACTACATGGAGGTTCCGATGACGACCGAGCGCTGGGTGGCGGGATTCCGTGCGCCACTGGTGAATCCGGCCGAGGAGATCAAGCTCGCCGAGCCGCGGGCCTTCGCCGGCGAGACCGTGCGACAGGTGGTGCGGGTCGCCGGCGGCGGGTCACGGCTGCGCGTGCGACTGACCAATCGCTACGGCACGGACGAACTCGTGATCGGCGCGGCGCGGATCGCCGTGCGCAAGACGGGTGCCGAGATCGTGCCCGAGACCGATACCGCGGTGCGGTTCGCGGGGTCCGGGTCCATCCGGATCCCGGCCGGGGCCGATATCGTCAGCGACCCGGTGGACCTGGCCGTCGAGGCGGGAACCGAACTCGCGCTGAGCGTGTACCTGCCCGAACCGGCGCTGCCCGCGTTCGCGCAGTTCCCGGTCGAGAGCAGCTGGATCAGTACCGGCGATCGGACGGGCGACGCTGCTCCGTCCGATGCCGAGGAGACCGCGGCGCGGTTCCTCCTCACCGGAATCGACGTCGCTGTCGACTCCGAGGTTCCGGTGCTGGTGGCCTTCGGCGACTCATGGTTCGAAGGCTTCGGCTCGACCCATGGCGCGAACCGGCGGTCGGTGGATGTGCTGAGCCAGCGGCTGACCACCGGGTGGGCGGTCAATCAGGGCATCGGCGGCAACCGGCTGCTCACCGACGAGATCGGCGAGCACGGGCTGGCCCGGTTCGAGCGGGACGTGCCATCGGTGCCGGGGATCGCGGCCGTGTGGTCCAACTTCGGCATCAATGACCTGATCCTGGCCGGCACCGCGACCGCCGAGGCCCTCATCGCCGGCTTCACCGCGCTGGCCGAGCGGGCGCACGCGGCCGGACTGCCGATCTACGCCAACACCATCGGACCGTTCGGCGGGGCCATCTACCCGGGTCTGGCGGTGGCCGAGGGCATTCCGGTGCGGCGCGCGGTGAACGAGTGGCTGCGCACCACCACGGTGTTCGACGCCGTCTTCGATGTGGCCGCGGCCGTGGAGAATCCGGCGGATCCGGACTTCATCCGGCCCGAGTTCGACAGCGGCGACGGCATGCATCTCAATGACGACGGGGCCCGGGCCATGGCGGAGGCGGTGGATCTCACCGCGCTGCCGCCGGCCTTCCGGTAAGAGGCCGGGGCGGCGGGTCAGGGCAGGTTGGGGCGCGGGCGGGGTCGAATGGTCTTCAGGAGCGACGAAGGCGCTGTTCAGCGCGGTTTGACCTCGGCGAGCAGCTCGGGTCCACGGGCCTCCAACCGGGTGGTCGCCCAGCGGATTCCGAGTGCGGCGCCCACCGCGCCGAGCAGTACGCCGATCGGCAGTGCCGCCCACTGGAGTAGCGAGTTGTGGAGTGCCACACCGGTTCCCAGTATCGCGAGCACCGGGGCCGCCATCAGGAACTGCACCAGGCCCACCGCGAGCTGCATGAGGATCTTCAGGCAGCCGGGATTGCCCGAGCCCGCGAACGGGTTGCCGCGCTGCGGCGGCAGGGCGAAGGCGGCATGGGTGGACAGGAACACCACGGCCCCCACGCCGACGCCGACCAGCACCGGCAGCGTCGACAGCGCCCAGACGTACAGGTACGGCCGGCCGAGCGCGCCGGGCAGGATGAGGGTGGCGAGCACCGACGGCGGGGTGACCAGGAGCAGCCAGGCATAGGCGCGGCCCCGCACATCCGCGCGTGGCGCGCCGGGCGTCACCAGCGTTTGCCAGATCGCGGTGCCATCGAATCCGTACAGGTTGGTGCTGGACATGGTGGCCAGCCACACCACGAAAGCGCCCGAGAACGGGATGGTTCCGCTACCGCCGGTGCGGAGCGACAGGAAGATCGGCAGCACGAAACCGATGATCAGCAGCGGCAGCAGGGCGGCGCGGCGACGGCCGTCGCGCCACCACGTGCGCAGCTCCTTGGCGACCACGGCGCCGACCGCGGTGGCGGGGATGAAACGGTCGAGCAGACCGCCGCCGGTGTCGACCACCTGGCCGGCGGGTGCGGCCGGGGTGGTGAGGCGGCGTTCCAGCAGGACCGCCCAGGACTGCCACAGGATCAGCGACAGCAGCGCCAGGCCCAGCAGGGACAGCAGGGCGAGCAGGTAGTCGCCGCGGGCCGCGGCCTCGACGGCGTAGGGCGCCCAGCCCGACGGGACCGCGCGCAGCGTCACCGACAGACCGCTGTGGTCGCCCTCCAGTTTCGGGCCGACGGCCGAAACCAGCAGGTTCAGTGGGTAATACGCCAGGCCGATGAGGGCGGCGAAGAGCACACCCAGGTCCTTGCCGCGCCGGGACCGCATGGCCGCGCCGAGCCAGGCCACCACGACCCGCGACAGCAGGACCACGAATACCAGTTGCAGGACCGCGCCGAGCGCCGCGATCGCGGTGGCGCCCAGGCCGATCGGCGCGGCGAGCAGGACCAGGCCGCCGAACGCGATCAGGTTGACGATGGGCGCCGGCCCGACGAAGGCCGCCGCGCCGAGCCCAGAGGCCAGTTGCCGAGTCGTCAAGGGCAGCAGGCGGAATTGCTCGGGTTGCAAGGTCTCGTCGCTGCTGCCGGTGAGCACCGGGCCACAGATCCAGCCGAGGGTCCAGGCCGCGAAGATCGCCGCCGCCACCGTCACTCCCCCGTGCACGGTCTCGCGCGCGCCGGCGATGATGAGCGCGGTGGCCACCGCGGCGATCAGGCCGAAGATGCTGCCGGTCCAGAAGTTCAGTGCCGCACGGCCTTCCCGCATCTGCCGCGCGGTGATGCGCAACCGCATGCGGATCAGGACGCCAACCACGACAGCCCCTCCTCGCCGCCCACGCGTCCGCCCACCAGCCGCACGAAGGCCTCCTCCAGGGTGCCCTCGCCGCGCACCTCGGTGAGCGTCCCGCCCGCCACCACCCGTCCCCGGTGGATCACGGCGACCCGGTCGCAGATGGATTCCACCAGTGCCATCACATGACTCGACAGCACCACCGATCCGCCCGCGGCCACGAACCGCTGCAGGATCGTTCGAATCGTTCCCGCCGACACCGGGTCCACCGCCTCGAACGGCTCGTCCAGCACCAGCAGTTTCGGTGCGTGCAGCAGCGCGGTGGCCAGGCCGATCTTCTTCCGCATACCGGCCGAATAGTCGACCACCACAGTGTTTTCCGCGCCGTCCAGCTCGAGCACGTGCAGCAGCTCGTCCGCCCGTCCGACCACGGTCGCCTTGTCCATCCCGCGCAGCAACCCGGTGAAGTTCAACAACTCTCGTCCGGTGAGCCGCTCCGGCAATGCCAACCCATCCGGCAACACCCCCACCACGGTCTTCGCCCGCACCGGATCCGCCCACACCTCGTGCCCGAAGATCCGGGCCGCCCCATGATCCGGGCGCAACAACCCCACCGCCATCGACAAGGTCGTCGTCTTCCCCGCCCCGTTCGGCCCCACCAGCCCGAAGAACGACCCGGGCGGCACCGCCAGGCTCACCCCCTCGACCACCCAGGGCCCGCCGAACTTCTTGTAGAGCCCGTCCAACTCGAGCGCCAGTTGCCCGTTGGTAGTCATTTCCCCTCCTTGAAGCGCGCCGGCGGCACCATTGCCCACGATACGTACGAGCCCGCTGTTCAAAGAGTCATCGCCGCAGAACTCGACTACGCAACGAAGCGCGCGAATATATACTCGACAACGCCGTCGATATAAGGAGCTGACATGACAAAGCGACTGATCGAGATCGATGACGAGCTACTCGACTCAGCCCAGCGTGAGCTGGGCACGACCGGTGTGTCGGATACCGTGCGCGCGGCCCTGCGGGACGCGGTTGCGAAGGGCGCCCGGCTTCGCGAGATCGAATGGCTCGTCGGCGGCGGCATGGAGTCGATGGCCGACCCGGACAAGAGAGGCGAAGTGTGGCGCTGACCGCCCGGTTTCTCATCGACACAAGCGCCGCGGCCCGGATGAGGCATCCCGCCGTAGCACGCGAGCTCGAGCCACTGATCGAGCACGGCCTGGCAGCCACCTGCGCCACACTGGACGCCGAGGCTCTGTTCAGCGCCAGGACCCCCACCGAGTACGAACAGATCAAGTCCCGTCGACGTATCGCCTACGAGTACCTCCCGGCCGACGACGAACATTGGCAGTGCGCGTTCACCATCCAGCGAGAATTGGCCCGCACCGGCCGCCATCGCGCGGTCGGCATGCCTGACCTCTTGACCGCCGTCCTTGCAAGCCAGCACCGACTCGTCCTGATCCACTACGACGCGGACTTCGAGACGATCGCCTCCGTCATCGACCTCGACCACCGCTGGGTCGTTCCCCGGGGCAGCCTCGAAAACCCTTGACACCTCGCGAGGCCCGGCGCAGAGTGCGTCGAGCCTCGCGAACAGGGTTCAGCGGGTGAGGGTGGTGAAGAATTCGCGGATGTCGCCGGTGAGCAGGTCGGGGACTTCCAGGGCGGGGAAGTGGCCGCCGGAGTAGAACTCCGACCAGTGCACGATGTTGTGGGCCTTCTCCGCGAAGCGGCGGATGGCGAAGTCCGCGGTGGTGAACACCGCGACGCCGGTCGGGACCGTGCCCCTCGGCTTCGGGGCGAACATCGTGTAGTCGTGGAAGCGTTCGTAGTAGTAGTTGGCGACGCTGCGGGCGGTGTCGGTGAGCCAGTAGATCGCGACGGTGGTCAGGATCTTGTCCCGATCGATCGCGTCCTCGGGCAGCTCGTGGCCGGCGTCTGTCCACTCCTTGTACTTCTCCACGATCCAACCCAGCTGTCCCGCAGGCGAATCCGCCAGCAGCTGCGCGATCGTGTTCGGTCGCGACCCGGCCAGGTTCATGTAGGCGGAGCCGTCGTCCTGGAACTGCTTCATCGCCGCCAATCGCTGCTGTTCCGCCTCGGTGAGCGCGGCCATGTCGGCCGGGTCGCCCGTGGGGAAGGTGACCAGCGCATTGACGTGCACCCCGATCACCCGGTCGCTGAAATCGCGGGCCACACGCGGCGCCACGAATGCGCCGTGGTCTCCGCCGTGCACCCCGAACCGCTCATACCCGAGCCGGGTCATGAGCTCGGCCAGCGCGACAGCGACTTTCCCATCGTCCCAACCGGTTTCGGTCAGCGGCCCGGAGAAGCCGTGCCCCGGCAGGGTCGGGATGACCAGGTGGAAGGCCGGGGCGTCGGCCTCGCCGTGGGCGGCCGGATCGGTCAGCGGGCCGATCATGTCCAGGAAGTCGGCAGGCGTGCCGGGCCAGCCGTGGATGAGCAGCAGCGGTGTCGCGTCGTCCCGTTCGGAGCGAATGTGCAGGAAGTGCAGGTGCTGCCCGTCGATGGTGGTGGAGAACTGCGGGTGGGCGTTCAGCGCGGCTTCGATGGCCCGCCAGTCGAACTTCTCGGCCCAGTGGGTGGCAAGTTCACGCAGGTACGAGGTGGGAACGCCACGTTCCCAGCCCATGCCCGGCATCTCGTCGATCCACCGGGTGCGAGTCAGGCGCTGGTTCAGGTCGTCGAGTTCGGCCTGCGGGATGTCGATGCGGAAGGGGCGAATGCCGTTGTCGCTCATGACATCGAGCTTTCCGATAAAGAGGGGCCCTCCACATCACGACAATTCGTTATTCCCCGCGCCGCACCGCCCGGAGGTCAGCCGTGCAAGATGGCGACAACCATGTTCACCACCGCGTTCCTTCGGTACACCTCCACAACCCCAGCCCACCCACCACCATCGCAGCCCGTGGTGTTCACGGTGGTGTCGAGTTCGTGGGGGGAGATGCCTCCAGTTGATCTGCGAGTTGTCGGGGGTGGGCGAGCGGGATCATGTGGCCGCCGTCGATCTCGTGGGGAACGACGCCGAGGCGTTCGGCGACGATACGGCGCATGAAGGCAGCGGGCAGGAAGCGGTCATGGCGGCAGAGCAGGAAGGTCGTCGGCGTCGCCGGCCATGTGGGCAGGGGCCAGGGTTCGGTGAACGGGGTGGCGGATTGCCGACGGCTGTGTTCCCGGGCCTGGGCTGCCAACTCGGGCGGGACATCGTGGAAGAACAGAGCATCCTCGTCGTCGGGGTGCCGGCCGTCGCATTCGTCCTGCCGGCGGCGGGCGTGCTCGTAACCGGTATTGGCCCACCACTCACCGGGGGCTTCTCCAGGCCGCGGGATCATCGCGGACAACAGCACCAGTCGCCGGACCGGGACGCGCCGGCAGACCAGCGGGGCGGTGAACCCGCCGAAGGAGTGGGCAACCAGCACGGTGTCGGTGTGATCGCTGATGGCAGCGGCCACGGTGTCGGCATACTCGGGCAGCCCGGCCGCGTCGTCGTCGCAGGGCAGGTCGGGAGTGGCCACGCGGTGGCCGCGGGACCGCAGCTCGCTCGCGAGCCGGTGCCAGTACCAGGAATCGGACCCGGCCCCGGGGATGAACACGTACTCGGTCACGCCTGCCCCCGCTGCGCGAACTCGGCCGCTGTGGAGCCGCCGGGGAACCGGGCCTGGAAGTCCAGCACCCCCACCCAGGTCGGCCGCACCGCGATCCGGGCCATCCGTACCCCGGGGACGTCGACGGCCGCGACCTGGGCCGCGGCTTGCTCCTCACCTCCGTAGCGGCGCAGGGCCAGCCCGTACTCCGGCACGATCCCGTCGATCACGGTGACCTCGGCACGACCGCGCAGCAGCAGCGCCCGCGGTGGGGTTCCGGCGGCGTCGATCGTGATCGCCACGTCGGGTCTGGCCCGCAGTGCCTCGATCTTGCGGGCGGGGACGAATGTGGACAGGACCACTTCCTGCCCGGTCCAGTGGAACAGCATCGGAAACACGCGTGGGGTGCCGTCGGCGGCCGCATACGCCACGCGCGCCAGCTCGGTCGAGGTCAGCAGGTCCTGTGCGATGTCGCTGTCCAGCAGGCGGATATCGCCTTGCGGCAGCGCCGCCAGTTCCTCGCGCGTCAACATGTGCACAACCAGCTCCTCGGGGTCATCGACCGCGTCGGTCGCGGTCGTGCCCCTGTGAGACCGGCAGTGCGCGAAAAAGGAATCGGAGCCGAATCAGGGCAGGGCCGCGGGCAGACCGAACGCGGCGAACACCTCGGGCCCGAACGCGGTGATCTCGACGATCTGCCCGTCCTCGACACGCACCACGTTGAGCACCTGTGCCCGGTAGACCTGCTCATCCGGTCGGCAGAGGTAGCCGGCCATGGCCGGCAGCCGGTTCGCCCGAACCGGCACGCCCCGCCACCGCCCCTGATGCAAGGTCGAGCCCGGCCCCAGCGCGTTCTCGGCGAACGCGGCGACCTCCGAACGGCCGACGAAGGAGTACGGCAACGGCGGCATGGACAGCCGCACATCCGCGCTCAACAGCTGCGCGAACGCCGCGATATCGGCGCGCTCGTGGGCGGTCATGAAACGCCGCAGGAGCTCCCGCTCTTGCGCAGTCGGGACCATAGCCTGCCCGGAGCCGCGTTGCGGCAGATGCGCCCTCAGCACAGGTCGTGCCCGCTGCAACGCGCTCTTCACCGCGGCCACGCTCATGCCCAGCAACTCACCGGTCTCCGCCGCTGACCAGCCGAGCACGTCTCGCAGGATCAACACCGCGCGCTGCCGAGCCGGCAAGTGCTGGATCGCCACCAGGAATGCCAGCTCGATGGTCTCCCGCGCGACCACCACGGCCTCCGGCTCCGCCTCCGGGTCGGCCGGCGGCTCCAGCAACCGATCCGGAAACGGCTGCAACCATCCCACCTCCGCCGGTCCGCCGGCCTCACCCGCCGCCGGCTGCCGTGGGTGCCGGTCGAGGAAGTCCAGGCACGCGTTCGTCGCGATCCGATACAGCCACGCCCGAAACGTGGAGCGGCCCTGGAAACTTCCTCGATAGCGCCACGCCCGCAGCAACGTCTCCTGCACCAGGTCCTCGGCCTCGTCGAACGAGCCCAGCATCCGATAGCAGTGCACCCGCAACTCCCAGCGGTAACGCTCGGCCAACCCCGCGAACGCCGCCTCGCCCCCAGCATCCGCCGCCGCGACGCTCTCACTCTCCACAACCCGACCGTACCCACAGGCCGTTTGCCGCCGGTGACGAACGGGACGTTCGTCACCGGCGGGGCGGGGGTCAGTCGATGAGGCGGATGTCTTCGCCTGCTTCGTCTCTCGGCTCGCCCGGGGTTGTGAACCAGTGGGTGACTTCGCCGTCTTCCAGGTCGGCGGGGGTGTTGCCGGTGGGGAGGACGGAGAGGGCGCCCGCGGTGGCGGAGGCCAGGAATTCGTCGATCGCGGGCTGGTCGGTGGAGGCGGTGGTGTACGTCGTGGACTCGTAGTCGACGTCGTTGTCGGCGCGCAGGGTGGCTGCGCGGTCGAGGGCCTCGGACTGGGTGAGGGTGGCCCAGGTGTCGCCGTCGCGGTAGACGAAGGCGGGGTCGGATTCGGACAGAGGGCGGACGCGGTCGGTGTAGGAGACCGGGTGCGCGGGGCGGGTGGCCAGGTCGGACTGGACCTTCGGGTCCGACGGGACCAGCCAGCGGATCGAGCTGGCGGCCGGTTCCTGGGCGATGCCGAAACCGGCTCCGGCGGCGAGGATGTCGCCGAAGGAGAGGCCGTCGGCGAAGAGCACCGCGGCTCCGGCCTTGTGGATGGCCCAGACCGCGACCACCGCGTCCACCGTGTGCGGGAGAGCCACGGCGACGACGTCGCCGGGGCCCGCACCGCGCTCGATGAGCAGGCGGGCCAGCTGGGAGCTGCGGCGGTCCAGGACGGCGTACGCGATCTCCTGGCCGTCGGACAGCAGGGCGGGCGCCTGCGGATCCTCTTCGACGACCTCGGCCAGCACATTGGCCACGGTCGCGGTGCCGACGCGCGCCGCGTCCGCCGCGGAATCGGCGGGGGTGACGGCGCTTTCGGCGAGGATGCGGGCGCGCTCGGTGGCATCGAGGATGTCGATGTCACCGACCAGGCCATCGGCGTCTCCGACCAGTGCGTCCAGGATCCGGTTGAAGCGCGCGGCGAGGATGGCGACCTCGTCGGCGGTGAACCGGCTGCCCAGGTAGCGCATGGAGATGTCGATGGTCTCGCCCGCCATGATGACCAGGCTCATCGGGTAGTGGGTGTTGTCATTGATGCCCACACCGCTGACGGACATGCCGTCGATGGAGCTGGCCGCGGCGATGGCGTCCTTGTCCACCGGGTAGGACTCGAACGCCATGATGGTGTCGAATTCCGCTCCGGCACCGGCCAATTGCTGGATTTCGGTGAGCCCGATGTGGTGGTGCTCGAGCAGGTCGGCCTGATCGTGCTGGACCCGCTGGAGCAGCCCGCCGATGGTCAGGCGGTCATCGACGCGGATGCGCACCGGCACCGTGTTGATGAACAGACCCACCATGGATTCGACGCCCGGCAGGTCGCCGGGGCGGCCGGAGACGGTCGCGCCGAACACCACGTCGCTGCGCCCGGTGAGGCGGCCGATCAGCACCGCCCAGGAGGTCTGGATCAGCGTGTTCAGCGTGACGTTGAGTTCACCGGCGCGCTTGGTGAGCGCGCGGGTCCGATCGGCGTCGATATCCAGTGTGTAGCGGCCGATTTCGTAGTTCTCGTCCCGGGTCGCGGCGGGCGCGAGCTGGGTGGGCTCGCTGACGCCGGCCAGGGCGCGCTTCCACGCCTCGATCGACTCGTTCCGGTTCCGTCCGGCCAGCCAGGCCAGGTAGTTCCGGAACGACGGCACCCGCGGCAGCACCGACATGTCGCCGCGCACCGCGTACAGCACCAGCAGGTCCTGCATGAGCAGCGGCATGGACCAGCCGTCCACCAGGATGTGGTGGGTGGTGATGACCAGGTGCACCAGGTCGTCGCTGATCCGGAACACGGTGAACCGCATGAGCGGCGGCGCGGACAGATCGAAGTGATCGGCGCGATCGGCCTCGATCATCTCCCGCATGCGCGGATTGCGTTCGGCCTCGGGCAGATCCGTGAGATCGATGACGGTGAACGGCGCCTCGACATGGTCCAGCACCACCTGGTGGGCCTGGCCGTCGGCGTCGGTGACGAACGCGGTCCGCAGGCTCGGGTACCGGTCCAGGATGGCCTGCGCGGCCACCTTCAGCCGATCCGCGTCCACCACACCGCTCAGGTCGAGCACGGTCTGAATGGTGTAGACGTCCACCGTGTTCTGGGTGAGCAGCGCGTGGAACAGCAGACCCGACTGCAGCGGCGAGAGCGGCCACACATCGGACAGCGCCGGGTACGTCCGCTCCCACACCTCGATGTCGGACTGGTCCACCCGCACCAGCGGCAGGTCGGACGGCGTGAAGCCGCCCGCCTCCGGCCGCTTGGCGTGCGCGGCCAGCGCGGTCAGCGCCGCCACGAACAGGTCGGCGAACTCCTGCACCCGTTCGCGCTCGAGCAGCCCACTCGGGTAGGAGAAGGCCGCGCCCAGCTCCGGGCCGTCCGCGCCGTCGGTGACGATGGCGTTGATGTCGAGGGTGGCGTTGGCGGGCATGTCGGCGTCCATGTCGCCGTCGAGGCGGCCCAGGTCGTCGACCGGCACCCAGCCCAGTTCGGCCATGCCCTCGGGCACCTCGCCCGCGGACATCCGGCCCAGGTAGTTGAAGCTGATCTGGCCGACATCGCGCAGCTGCGTGGCGGTTTCGGGGTTGAGGTAGCGCAGCAGACCCCAGCCCAGACCCTTGTCGGGCAGCGCCAGCAGCTGTTCCTTGACCGATTTCACGATGTCGCCCAGGGCGTTTCCGCCCTCGAAGGCATCGGCGAGATCCGCGTCGTTCAGGTCCAGTCGCACCGGGAAGGCGGCGGTGAACCAGCCGACCGTGCGCGAAAGATCCGCGCCCGGAACGATCTCCTCTTCACGGCCGTGGCCCTCGAGCTTGATCAACGCCGAACCGCCGGTGGCCTCCCCGCGCCAGCGCGCGACCGCCAGGGCCAGCGCCGACAGCAGACCGTCGTTGACGCCACCCCGGTACAGGCCCGGGACGGCGGTCAGCACGGCCTCGGTGACCGATGCCGGCACCGTGACCTCGATCCGCTCGACGGTGGCGAAGGTGTCGACCTTCGGGTCGAACGCCCGCGACCCGAGCAGCGGATCCGGAGTCTCGGTAACCCGCTGCCAGAACGGCAGTTCCGCGACCCGCGCCTCGCTGCGCGACTCCTCGACCAGGGCGTGCGCCCAGCGCCGCATGGAGGTGCCGGTCTCGGGCAGCGCCAGCGGCTGCTCGAACGCCACCTGGGACCAGGCCAGGCCCAGGTCCGGAATCAGGATGCGCCAGGAGACGCCGTCGACCACCATGTGGTGCGCGACGATGAGCAGCACGTCCCGGCGGACGCGTGCCTCGTCGGAACCCTCGGGGGCGAAGGCGAACCAGACGAACTGCACCATGGCGGCATTCGCCGGATCCAGACGGCCCAGCGCCGCATCGAATTCGATGCTGCCGACCCGGGTCAGCTCCTCGTCGGAGATGTCCGCGGCCAGCTCGACCCGGTGCACCAGCGCGTCGACGTCGACGGCCCCGCGCGGCAGCGCCTCGAATTCGAAGCCCTCCGCGGCATTTCCGAGGAGTCGCGACCGCAGCACATCGTGGTGGTCGAACAGCGCGCCGATGGCCCCGACCAGCACCGTCCGCGTGATGCCGTCCGGCAGTCGCAGCGGCATGGTCTGCGAGAACCGTTCGTAGGACGACCCACTCGACAGGATCGCGTGCATGATCGGCGTCAGCGGAATGTCGCCGACCCCGCCGCCCGGCAGTTCCGCCAGCTTCTCCTGCGCGGTGTCCCCGCCCAGCGTGGCGACCTCGGCCAGTCCGGCGACGGTCCGCTTCTCGAACACGTCGCGCGGCGAGAACACGATGCCGCGCGCCTTGGCCCGCGAGACCAGCTGGATGGACAGGATCGAGTCGCCGCCGAGCGCGAAGAACGAGTCGTCCGCACCCACCTGCTCGACGCCGAGCACGTCGGCGAAGACCTCGGCGATGGTCGCTTCCAGTTCGGTGACCGGTGCGCGGAAGTCCCGCGCGGTGAACACCGGCTCGGGCAGCGCCCGGCGATCCAGCTTGCCGACCGGGGTCAGCGGGATGGCGTCCAGGATCGTGATCGCCGTCGGCACCATGTATTCCGGCAGGCGGCCCGCGACATGCTCGGTCAGCGCCGGGATGTCGATGGTCCGGCCCGCCACCGGCAGCACGTAGGCCGCCAGGATGGTGGCCCCGGCGTCGGTCTTGTGACCGACCGTGACCGCGAAGTCGACCGTCTCGTGCGAGGCCAGCGCGGCGTCGATCTCACCGAGCTCGATGCGGAAGCCGCGCACCTTCACCTGGAAGTCGTTGCGGCCCACGTACTCCACCTCGCCGGTGGGTGTCCAGCGGACCACGTCACCGGAGCGGTACATGCGCTCGCCGGCCACGAACGGGTTGGCGACGAACCGCTCGGCCGACAGGCCCGGGCGGTCGTGGTAGCCGCGCGAGAGCTGGATACCCGACAGGTACAGCTCACCCGCGACGCCCACCGGCACCGGACGCAGGCGCGCGTCCAGGATCAGGGCCTGCATGCCGCGGATCGGACCGCCGATGGTGACCAGATCGCCCGGCACCAGCGCATCGCTGATGTTGGTCATGATCGTGGTCTCGGTGGGGCCGTAGCCGTTGTGGAACGCACGAATCGTGCGGTTCTCCAACGGAATCGCCCACTTCGCGACCAGATCGGCCGGGACGGCCTCACCACCGGCGACCAGCACCCGCAGCGAGTCCAGACCCTTCGGGTCGAGGGTGGCGAGCGCGGCCGGGGTGACGAAGGCGTGCGTGGCCCGCTCGCGCTTGATCAGCTCGGCCAGTTCCTCGCCGCCGTAGACGCCCGGCGGGACCACCACGAGGGTGCCGCCCGCGCCGATGGCGAGCAGGTACTCCAGCACCGACGCGTCGAACGACGGCGAGGCGAAATGCAGTGCCCGCGAGCCGGAGTCGAGGTGGTAGCGCACGATCTGCTCGGTCGCGAAGTTGGCCAGACCGGAGTGCGTCACCACGACGCCCTTCGGCATGCCCGTGGTACCCGAGGTGTAGATCACGTAGGCCACGTGGTCCGGCCGGACCGGCGCCCACCGCTCCGCGTCGGTGACGGGTTCGGCGAAGTGCGAGGCGATCTCGGCCTGCACCATGGGATCGTCGAGCGAGATCCAGCCCGCCAGGCTCTTGACCGGCGGCAGCCCCTCGAGCTCGGCGTCGACCGTGAGGCCGAGCACCGCGCCGGAGTCGTTGACCATGTGCGCGATGCGGTCCGCCGGGTAGGACGGATCGACCGGCACGAAGGCCGCACCCGACTTGGCGACGGCCCAGATGGCCAGCACCGATTCGAAGGAGCGCCGGATGGCCACGGCGACACGGGTTTCCGGTCCGGCGCCGCGCTCGATGAGCACGCGCGCCAGGCGCGAGGAGGCCGCGTCGAGTTCGGCGTAGCCCAGGGCCTGGCCCTGGTACACGACCGCCTCGCCGACCGGGTTGTTGGCGACGGCCTCGGCCAGCAGCTCGGGCAGCACGCGCGGTTCGATGGCCGGACCGCCCGTGCGGGAGATCAGGTCGGCGCGCTCGTCGGCGGCCAGGATCTCCAGGTCGCCGACCGCGGTGCGCGGCGCGGCGATGATCTCGCCGAGCAGGCGGAGGAACCGCTCCGCGAAGCCCTCCACCGTCTCCTGGTCGAACAGGTCACGGGCGTAACCGAATTCGGCGTACATGCCCGCGTCCGCGTCGGCCGGAGCCTCGGTCAGGGTGAGCATGAGGTCGAACTTGGCGATCTCGTTCTCGAAGTCGACCGCCGCGGCCCGCAGCGCGGGCAGCTCGAACGAGCTGTCGGGCAGGTTCTCGAACGACAGCGCCACCTGGAACAGCGGGTGCCGCGCGGTGGACCGCTCCGGGTTGAGCAGCTCGACGAGCCGCTCGAACGGAATGTCCGCGTGCGCGAACGCCTGCAGGTCACTGTCCTTGGCCTTGGCCAGCAGCTCGGTGAAGCCGGCCTGTCCGCTCACCTCGGTGCGCAGCACCAGGGTGTTGACGAACATGCCGATCAGGTTGTCCAGCTCGGCCTCGCCGCGGCCCGCGATGGGCGCGCCGATGGCGATGTCGGAGGTGCCGGACAGGCGCGCCAGGAACACCGCGAGGGCGGTGTGCACGACCATGAACATGGTCGCGTTGTTGGTGCGCGCGATCTGCTGGAGTCCGCGGTGCAGGTCCTTGCCGATCGGGAACAGCACCCGGCCGCCGCGGAAGGACTGCGCGGTGGGGCGCGGGCGATCCGAGGGCAGGTTCAGCTCGTCGGGCAGATCCGCCAGTGCGGTGCGCCAGAATTCGGCCTGCGCGGCGATCAGGCTGGTCGCGTCGTCCTCGGAGCCGAGCACCTCGCGCTGCCAGATCGAGAAGTCCGCGTACTGCACGGGCAGCGGCGCCCAGCCCGGCGCGACACCGGCGGCGCGGGCGGCGTA
The DNA here is from genome assembly GCF_040609015.1 of Nocardia sp. NPDC004860. Taxonomy (NCBI): domain Bacteria; kingdom Bacillati; phylum Actinomycetota; class Actinomycetes; order Mycobacteriales; family Nocardiaceae; genus Nocardia; species Nocardia sp. NPDC004860. The sequence continues at coordinate 223,948 of NZ_JBEXJI010000006.1, forward strand.
GGCCACCATGACGTCGCGGGTGAGCGGGCCCATGGACCAGCCGTCGGCGGCGATGTGGTGGGTGACGAAGACGAGCACGTGCTCGACGGCGGCGGTGCCGTCGATGGACTCCGTTTCGGCACCGTCGACGCGGAACAGCTTGGCGTGCAACGGCACTTCCGCGGTCACGTCGAAGCCGGTGGTGACCAGCGCGGCGATCCGCTCGGTCACCGACTCGGCCGAAACGACGACCGGCGTCAGATCCGGAACCGCCTGCGCCACTGGCACGATCACCTGCGCGGCCGCGCCGTCCACCTGCGGGTAGACGGTGCGCAGCGTCTCGTGGCGGCCGATCACGTCGGCGACGGCCTGCTGCAGCGCCTCCACATCCAGCGCACCGGTCAGGCGCACCGCCACGGGGACGTTGTAGGCGGCCGACGCGGTGTCGAACTGGTTGAGGAACCACATGCGCTGCTGTGCCAGCGACAGCGGCACATTGTCGGGCCGCGGTGCGGCCGTGAGCGCCTTACGGTCTCCCGCGCCGGCGTGCTGCTCGACCTTGGCGGCCAGCCCGGCGACGGTCGACGCCTCGAACACCGCGCGCACCGGCACCCGCGCGTCCAGGGCCGCGCCGATGCGCGCGGCGACCTGGGTGGCGAGCAGCGAGTTGCCGCCGAGGGCGAAGAAGTCGTCGTCCGCGCCCACGCGCTCGGCGCCGAGGACCTCCGCGATGACGCCCGCCACGATCTCCTCGATCGGGGTGGACGGCGCCCGGAAGGCGGTGGTCTCGAACTCGGGCTCCGGCAGCGCCTTCCGGTCCAGCTTGCCGTTCACATTGAGCGGCAGGGCATCCAGCACCACGAAGGCCGACGGCACCATGTACGACGGCAGCGCCGCCGACAGCGCCGACTTCACCAGCGGCACATCGACACCCGAGCCCGACGGCACCAGGTAGGCCACCAGGCGGTCACCCGTCTTGGCGTCCTGCTTGGCCAGCACCGCGGTCTGCGCGATCTCCGGCAGCGCCAGCAACGCCGCCTCGATCTCGCCGAGCTCGATACGGAAACCGCGGATCTTCACCTGGAAGTCGGTGCGGCCCCGGTACTCCAGCTCGCCGTTGCCGGACCAGGCGACGAGGTCACCGGTGCGGTACATGCGCTCGCCGACGGCGAACGGGTCGGCCACGAAGCGATCCGCGGTCAGATCCGGACGCGCGAAGTAACCGCGGGCCAGCTGCGCGCCGGCGAGGTAGAGCTCGCCGGAGACGCCGTCGGGAACCGGGTTCAGGCGCGCGTCGAGCACGTAGACCCGCGAATTCCATTCCGGCGCACCGATGGACACCGAACCCTGGTCGGCGTCGGTGACCAGGTGGCTGGTGATGGACACCGCGGCCTCGGTCGGGCCGTACAGGTTGAACAGTCGAGTTCGCCGGTTCGACGCCCGGAAGCGCTGCGCGACGGTCGCGGGCAGCGCCTCACCGATGGCGAGGACCCGCCGCAGTGAATCGTTCAGCGTCCCGTCGGCCGCGGTGAGCAGCGCGTCCAGCATGGACGGCACCACGTGCAGGGTGGTGACCCGCTCGCGCGCCATCAGCTCGTTGAGGTACGCCGGATCCCGGTGCCCGTCGGCCGCCGCGATCACCAGGCGGCCACCGGACACGGCGGCCGACCAGAACTCCCAGACCGAGAGGTCGAAGGTGGCGGCGGTCTTGAGCAGCACCGCGTCGTCCGCGCCGAGCTCGAATTCCGCGCTCTTCCACTGCAACTGGTTGGCGATGGCCGCGTGCGGCAGCGCCACGCCCTTCGGGCGACCGGTGGAACCGGAGGTGAAGATGACGTAGGCGGTGTGCTCGGGCCGCAGCGGGGCGACCCGCTCGGCATCGGTGACCGGGGCGAGGTTCGCGCCCGACAGGGTGAGCTCGTCCATCCGCACCAGCGGCGCGATTTCGGTCGTGAACTCGGCCGCGGCATTGGTCAGCACGCACACCGGCGCGGCGGTTTCCAGGATGTACCCGGTCCGCTCGGCCGGCTGGTCCGGGTCCACCGGCACGTACGCGCCACCGGCGACCGAGACCGCGTACATGGCCACGACCAGGTCGACGGAGCGCCGCAGCGCCAGCGCGACCCGGGCCTCCGGGCCCACGCCCAGCGAGATCAGGTGGCGGGCAAGGCCGTTGACCCGGGCGCCGAGTTCGGCGTAGGTCAGCGTCTCGCTGTCCGGTCCGATCAGCGCGATGGCGGTCGGCTTGGCCGCCACCGTCGCATCGAGCATGGACACCAGCGTCGCGGCCGAATCCACCTGGTGCGCGGTGGCATTGCGCCGCTCCAGGATCTCGGTCCGCTCGGCCCCGGCCAGCAGCTCGATCTCGCCGACCGCGGTGCGGGGTGCGCTCACGATCTCGCGCAGCAGGTGCACGAACCGATCCGCGAAGCCGTGCACGGTGTCCCGGTCGAAGATATCGGTGGCGTAGGTCAGGATGCCGGTGATGCCCTGGGCCGCACCGTCTTCGCCGTAGATGTCGGAGACGATCAGGTGCAGGTCGAACTGCGACAGCTCGGTGTCGACGTCCAGGCCGGACACGCTCAGGCCCGGCAGTTCCAGGGTGGAGCGGGTCAGGTTCTGGAAGGACAGACCCACCTGGAACAGCGGGTGCCGCGCTGTCGAGCGGGCCGGGTTGAGCACCTCGACCAGGCGCTCGAACGGCACGTCGGCATTGGCGTAGGCCTGGATGTCGGTCTCGCGCTGACGCGCCAGCAGCTCGGCGAACGGCTGCCCGCCGTCGACCACGGTGCGGAACACCAGGGTGTTGACGAACATACCGATGAGGTCGTCCAGGACGGCCTCGCCACGACCGGCCATCGGGGTGCCGATGGCGATGTCGTCGGAGCCCGACAGGCGCGAGAGCAGTACCGCGAGCGCGGTGTGCACGACCATGAACAGCGTCGCGCCCTCGGTGCGGGCCAATTCGACCAGCGCCGCGTGCAATTCGGCGTCGATGCGGATGTCGATCTTGCCGCCCGCGAAGGTCTGCACCGCCGGGCGCGGCCGGTCGGCCGGGAGGTCCAGCTGATCCGGCAGGCCGGCGAGCGCCTGCGACCAGTAGGCGACCTGCTTCGACGCCAGCGATTCCGGATCGTCCTCGCTGCCCAGCAGTTCGCGCTGCCAGATGGAGTAGTCCGCGTACTGCACCGCCAGCGGGGTCCAGCCCGGCTTCTGCTTGATGGAGCGCGCCGCGTAGGCGGTCATCAGGTCGCGGGTCAGCGGGGCCACCGAGGAACCGTCACCGGAGATGTGGTGGATGACCAGGGCCAGTACGTATTCCGCGGGCGCGGGGCCGTCCGGGTCCACGACCGGGAACTGGCCGGTGGGCTCGATATCGGCGAAGTCGAAGGTGTAGGCCGCCGCGTGCGCCGCCGCCTCCGACGGCCCGCGCGTCGCGGGACCGGACTCGGCCGCGGGAGCCGGGACCTCACCCTCGATCTTGAACAGCGCCACCTTGATCGGCACCTCGACGGTCACGTCGAAGGCGGTGGAGGTCAGCTCGACCACCGCGCCCACCACCTCGTCGGCGGTGACGGTGCGCACCTCGAGCTCCGGCACGGCCTGCGCCGGCGGCAGGATGACCTGCACCGGCCCGTCCTCGGTCTGCGGGTAGATGGTCCGCAGGATCTCGTGGCGGGCAACCACATCCGCGATGGCGGCACGCAGCGCGTCCTCGTCCAGCAGGCCCGACAGCCGCACCGCGACCGGCACGTTGTAGGCGGCCGAGGCGGTGTCGAAGCGGTTGAGGAACCACATGCGCTGCTGGGCCAGCGACAGCGGAATGTTGTCCGGCCGCGGTCCGGCGGTGAGCGCCTTGCGGCCGCCCGCGCCGGCGTCGCGTTCCACGCGGGCCGCGAGTGCGGCCACCGTGGACGCCTCGAACAGCAGTCGCACCGGCACCCGGGTGTTGAGCGCCTCGCCGAGGCGCGCGGCCACCTGGGTGGCGAGCAGCGAGTTGCCGCCCCACGCGAAGAAGTCGTCGTCCAGGCCGATGCGGCCGGATTCGACGCGCAGCACCTCCGCGAACACGCCCGCCACGATCTGCTCGATCGGGCTGACGGGGGCGCGGAAGACCGCCTTCTCGAAGGTGGGCTGCGGCAGCTCCTTACGGTCCAGCTTGCCGTTGGCGTTGAGCGGCAACGCGGTCAGCGGCATGAAGACCGACGGGATCATGTACGACGGCAGTTCAGCGGCCAGCGCCGACTGCAGCTGCTGCTTGTCGGGGTCGCCGTCGCTGCCGACGATGTAGGCCACCAGGCGGTCGCCGAGCACCGGATCGGTGTGCGCGACCACGGCCGCCGAGGCGACGGAATCCAGGCGCAGCAGCGCGGATTCGATATCGCCGAGCTCGATGCGGAAACCGCGGATCTTCACCTGGAAGTCGGTGCGGCCCCGGTACTCCAGCTCCCCGTTCTCCTGCCAGGCCACCAGGTCACCGGTGCGGTACATGCGGGAACCATTGCCGGCGAACGGATTCGCCACGAACCGGTCGGAGGTGAGGTCCGGGCGGCCGTGGTAGCCGCGCGCCAGCTGCGCGCCGGCCAGGTACAGCTCGCCGGAGACGCCCACAGGCACCGGCCGCAGGCGTGCATCCAGCACGTACACCTGGGAGTTCCACTCGGGCGAGCCGATGGACACCGACAGCTCGTCGCGGGCGGTGACCCGGTGGTTGGTGATGGACACCGCGGCCTCGGTCGGGCCGTACAGGTTGAACAGCTCGGTGCGCGGCCGCTCCCGCAGCACGCGCTGCGCCAGCGGGCCGGGCAGCGCCTCACCGATGGCCAGGATGCGCCACAGCGAATCCGGCAGCCCGTCGGCGAGCAGCGCGTCCAGCATGGACGGCACCACGTGCAGGGTGGTCACCCATTCGCGGGCCATGAGCTCGTTCAGGTACGCCGGGTCCTTGTGGCCGTCCGGCGCCGCGATGACCATGCGGCCACCGCAGGCGGCGGCGGACCAGAACTCCCAGACCGAGAGGTCGAAGGTGGCGGCGGTCTTGAGCAGCACCGCGTCGGCCGGGTCGAGGCCGAATTCGGTGACCTTCCACAGCAACTGGTTCACGACCGCGCCGTGCGGCAGCGCCACACCCTTGGGACGGCCGGTGGAACCGGAGGTGAAGATGACATACGCGGTGTTCGCGGCCGTCAGCTCGCGCACCCGCTCGGCGGCCCCGATCGGCTTGGCCGAGTGGCCGGACAGGTCCAGCTCGTCGATGCGCAGCACCTCGGCCAGCTCGGATTCGAAACCGACTGCGGCCGTGGTGAGTACGGCCTTGGGCGCGGCCGTCTCCAGGATGTAGCCGACGCGCTCGGCGGGCTGATCCGGATCGATCGGCACGTAGGCGGCACCGGACTTGGCGACCGCGTACATGGCGACCACCAGGTCGGTGGACCGCCGAATGGCCAGGGCCACCCGGTCTTCCGCGCCGATGCCGCGTGCGATGAGCTCGCGGGCGAGCTGGTTCACGCGGGCGTCGAGCTCGGCGTAGGTCAGCTGCTCGGTGCCCTCGGCGGTGTCGGCGACGATGGCCACGGCCTTCGGGTCGTCGGACACCGCCCGGTCGAGCAGCGAGACCAGGGTGGCCTCGGAACCGCCGTCCATGACCGACTCCACGTCCTGCGCGGTGTTGTTCCACCGCTGCAGGATTCGCGCGTTCTCGTCCTCGTCCAGCAGGTCGAGGTCGCCGACCGCGACGGTGGTGTCGGCCAGGATGGCGTCCAGCACCCGCACGAACCGGTCGGCGAAGGACCGCACGGTCGATTCGTCGAACAGGTCGGTGGCGTAACCGAATTCGGTGAGGATCTCGGCCGGGGTGCCGTCCTCGGTGTACCGGTCGTAGAGCGTGACGTGCAGGTCGGTCTTGGCCAGCTGCGAGTCGAATTCGACCGCGGCCACGTGCAGGCCCGGCAGCTCGAAGGCGGTCTCGGCCAGGTTCTGGAACGACAGACCCACCTGGAACAACGGGTTGCGCGCGGTGGAGCGGACCGGGTTGAGCACCTCGACCAGGCGCTCGAACGGCACGTCGGCGTTGGCGAAGGCCTCCAGGTCGCGCTCGCGCACCTCGGAGAGCAGGTCGGCGAAGCTCGCGGCGCCGTCGACCTGGGTCCGGAACACCAGGGTGTTCACGAACATGCCGATCATGTCGTCGAGTTCGCGTTCACCGCGGCCCGCGATCGGGGTGCCGACCGCGATGTCGTCGGTACCGGACAGGCGGGCCAGCAGCACCGCCAGCGCGGCGTGCACGACCATGAACAGCGAGGCGTTGCTGGCCCGCGCCAGCTCGTGCAGCTTGGCGTGGCGCTCGGCGTCGATATCGAAGCGCAGCGCCTTGCCGTGGAACGACTGCGCCGGGGGACGCGGCCGGTCGGTGGGCAGCTCCAGCTGGTCCGGCAGCCCGGTCAGGGCGCGGGTCCAGTACGAGACCTGCTTGGCGGCAAGCGATTCCGCGTCGTCCTCACGGCCGAGCACCTCACGCTGCCACAGCGCGTAGTCGGCGTACTGCACCGGCAGCGGAGCCCACTGCGGCACATCGCCGTTCACCCGGGCCACGTAGGCGGCCATGATGTCGCGCGCCATCGGGCCCATGGAGGAGCCGTCGGCGGAGACGTGGTGGACGGTGAAGGCCAGCACGTGCTGGGTGGTCTCACTGTCCGCGATGCGGAACATCTTGACGGCGAGCGGCACCTCGACGGTGACGTCGAAGGTGGTCATGGCGAATTCGATGACCTTGCCGAGCAGTTCGCCCTCGGTGACCTCCTCAGGCACCAGCGACAGATCGGTCTGCGAGGCGGGCAGCACAACCTGGTGCGGGCCCTCCGCCGACGCTCCACCTCCCTGCGCTTGCGGGTACACCGTGCGCAGCACCTCGTGGCGGGCGATCACATCGCCGATGGCCTGCTTCATGGCGTACAGGTCCAGGGCGCCGGTGAAGCGCACCGCCAGCGGAATGTTGTCGACCGCCGAAGTGCTGGTGTCGAACTGGTTGAGGAACCAGTAGCGCTGCTGCGCCGGGGACAGCGGCAGGTGCGCGGGACGCTCACCGGGGATCAGGCGCGGACGCGCCCCGGAACCGGCATTGCGCTCCACCCGCGCGGCCAGCGCCGCGACCGTGGACGCCTCGAACAGATCGCGCACCGCGAGCTGGGTGTCCAGGGCCGCGCCGAGGCGAGCGGTGACCTGGGTGGCGATCAGCGAGTTGCCGCCGAGCTCGAAGAAGTCGTCGTCCAGGCCGACCCGTCCGACGCCGAGCACGTCGGAGAAGGTGCCCGCCACGATCTCCTCGATCGGGGTGGACGGGGCGCGGAAGACCTTGGCCTCGAACACCGGCGCGGGCAGCTGCTTGCGATCCAGCTTGCCGGAGGCATTGAGCGGGAAGGCGTCCAGCACCACGAAGGCGGTCGGAACCATGTAGCCGGGCAGGCCGTCCTGGAGTTCGGCACGCACGGCGTCGAGGTCGACGCTGTGGCCGGCGGTCGGGATGACATAGCCGACCAGCTGCTCGCCGAGCCGCTCGTCGCTGCGGACCACGACCACCGACTGGGCGATGGCATCGATGGCGGTGAGCGCGGACTCGATCTCGCCGAGCTCGATGCGCAGACCGCGCAGCTTCACCTGGAAGTCGGTGCGGCCCAGGTACTCCAGCTCCGCTCCGCCTCCCCACGCTTCGCGACCGGTCCACTTGACGAGGTCGCCGGTGCGGTACATGCGCTCGCCGTCGTGGAACGGGTCCGCGACGAAGCGATCGGCGGTCAGCTCCGGACGGGCGACGTAGCCGCGCGCCAGCTGGACGCCCGACAGGTACAGCTCACCCGCGACACCCGGGGCGACCGGGTGCAGGCGCGAATCCAGCACGTACACACGGGTGTTGAAGACCGGCGCGCCGATCGGCACCGACAGCGTGTCGGTGTCCTCCACCTCGTGGTAGGTGACATCGACGGCCGCTTCGGTCGGGCCGTACAGGTTGTGCAGCCGCGCACCGGTGAGCTCGCGCAGCTTCTGCGCGGTCGGCGCGGGCAGCGCCTCACCGGAGGCGAAGACCTGCTGCAGCGAAACACATTCGGCGGCCTTCTCCTCCGCCACGAACACCGACATCATCGACGGCACGAAGTGCGCGGTGGTGACACCGGTCTCGATGATCAGGTCGGCCAGGTAGCCCGGATCGCGGTGGCCGTCCGGCTTGGCGATGACCAGGGCAGCGCCGATCTGCAGGGGCCAGAAGAACTCCCACACCGACACGTCGAAGGTGGCCGGGGTCTTCTGCAGCACGACATCGTCGTCGAACAGGCCGTACTCGGTCTGCATCCACACCAGGCGGTTGACGATGGCGGTGTGGCTCACCGCCACGCCCTTCGGACGGCCGGTCGAACCCGACGTGAAGATCACGTACGCGACATTGTCGCCGCGCAGCGGGGCGGTCCGGTCGGCGTCGGTGATCGGGGCGTCGGAGTAGCCCGACAGGTCCAGCTCGTCGATCAGCAGGGTGCGCGTGGTGGTTTCGAACCGGTCCCCGCGGGTGCTGAGCACGCACACCGGCCGCGCGGTGTCGAGCACGTACTGGTTGCGCTCGGCCGGGTGGTCCGGGTCCAGCGGCACGTACGCGCCACCGGCGACCGTGACGGCGTACATGCCGACCAGCAGCTCGAAGGAGCGGCGCATGCCCAGGGCCACATAGGTGTCCGGTCCGACGCCCTCGGCGATGAGGTGGCGGGCCAGCGTGTGCACGCGAGACGCGAACTCGCCGTAGGACAGACTCGTCCCCTCGAACACCAGCGCGGTGAGGTCGGGGGTCTGTTTCAGCTGGGTCTGGAACATCGACGCGAGGGTGACCTCGGCGTCGATCTTCTTGCCGCCCAGGGCGACGCGCTCGACGTCGTACTCGGTGGCGTTCCAGGTGCGCAGCACCTGGCGGCGCTCGGCCGCGTCCAGCAATTCGATATCGCCGACCAGTGCGGTCGGCTCGGCGACCACGGCCGACAGCATGCGCAGCAGGCGCTCACCGAAGGCGGCGATGGTGGCCGGGTCGAACATGTCTGTGGCGTAGGCGAATTCGGCGGTCATGCCGTCGCCGTCGGCCCGCTCGGTCACGTTGAGGTGCAGGTCGAACTTGGCGGTGACCACGTCCAGCGGCACACCGGCCACTTCCAGCCCGGGCAGGGCGAAGGTCGCCGCGCCGGTGTTCTGGAACGACAGCATGACCTGGAACAGCGGGTGCCGCGCCTGCGAGCGGGCCGGGTTGAGGATCTCGACCAGGCGCTCGAAGGGCAGGTCGGCATGGCCGAACGCGGCCAGGTCGGTGTCCTTGGTGCGGGCCAGCAGCTCGGCGAACTTCTCCCCCGAGTCGACGGCCGTGCGCAGCACCAGGGTGTTGACGAACATGCCGATGGCGTCGTCGAGCACCTGCTCGCCACGGCCCGCGACCGCGGTGCCGATGGCGATGTCGTCGCCGCCGGACAGGCGCGCCAGCAGGGCCGCGAAGGCCGCGTGCACGACCATGAACAGCGAGGCGCCGTGCTCACGGGCCAGGCCGTTGAGTCCGGCCAAGAGGTCGGCGTCGATCGAGAACTCGTGCACCCCACCGGCATTGGATGCCACCGCGGGGCGCGGGCGATCCGTGGGCAGGTCGATCTGGTCGGGCAGCCCGGCCAGTTCACTGCTCCAGTAGGAGACCTGCTGGGCGATCAGCGAGTCCGCGTCGTCCTCGTCGCCGAGGGTTTCGCGCTGCCACAGCGCGAAGTCGGCGTACTGCACCGGCAGCGGCGCCCAGTGCGGCGCTTCACCGGTGGCGCGGGCCGCGTAGGCGACCATGACGTCGCGAGCCAGCGGGCGCACCGACCAGCCGTCGCCGGAGATGTGGTGCACCACGAAAATCAGTACGTGCGTGGGCTGTCCGGCATCCGAGACCCGGAACAGTCCGGCGCGCACGGGGGCCGCGGCGGTCACGTCGAAGCCGGTGAGGACCAGCTCGGCGATGCGCTCGCGCAGGTCGGCCTCGGCCACCTCGACCGGGGCCAGGCCGGTGCCGCCGCCGTGGATGCCGGCATTGGCGGCCGAGTCCAGGCGGACCTGGCCGGCGGGCAGGATGACCTGCACGCCACGGCCTTCCGCGTTCTCCGGGTAGACGGTGCGCAGCACCTCGTGCCGCTCCAGCACGTCGCCGACGGCGGCCAGCAGGGCGTCCACATCGAGGTCGCCGGTCAGGCGCACCGCGAGCGGGATGTTGTTGACGGCCGAGGCGGTGTCGAAGCGGTTGAGGAACCACATGCGCTGCTGGGCCAGCGACAGCGGGATCTCGTCCGGCCGGGCCTGGGCCACCAGCGCACGGCGGCCACCGATGCCCGCCTGCGTTTCCACGCGCGCGGCCAGGGCGGCCACGCTCGGGGCATCGAACAGGGTGCGGACGGGGATGCGGGTGTCGAGCGCCGCGCCCAGTCGCGCCACGACCTGGGTGGCGATCAGCGAGTTGCCGCCCAGCTCGAAGAAGTCGTCGTCCGCGCCGACCGGGTTCTCGAGTCCGAGCACCTCGGCGAAGACGCCGGCCACGATCTCCTCGGCACGCGTTGCGGCGGACCGGAATTCGCGGGCGGCGAACTCCGGCTCGGGCAGTGCGCGGCGATCCAGCTTGCCGTTGGCACTGAGCGGGAACGCGCCCAGGGCCACGAAGGCGGCGGGGACCATGTAGGACGGCAGCTGCGCGGCCAGGTGCTCGCGCACGGCCTCCACGTCGAGGGCGTCCGCGCCGAGCGCGACAGGTTCGGTCGAAGCCGATTGCGCCGGAACCACGTACGCGACCAGCTGGTCACCGGTGCGGGCATCCGAACGCAGCACCACGACGGCCTGGGCGACCGACTCGTGGGCGGTCAGCGCGGCCTCGATCTCGCCGAGCTCGATGCGCAGACCGCGCAGCTTGACCTGGAAGTCGGTGCGGCCGATGTACTCCAGCTCGCCGTCCGCGGTCCAGGTGACCAGGTCACCGGTGCGGTACATGCGCTTGCCCGGCGTGAACGGGTTGGCCACGAAGCGATCCGACGACAGGTCGGGGCGCGCCACGTATCCGCGCGCCAGCTGCACGCCGGCCAGGTAGAGCTCGCCCGCCATGCCGGGCGCGACCGGGTGCAGGCGCGAATCCAGCACGTACACCTGGGTGTTGAACACCGGGCGGCCGATCGGCACGGTCTCGGTGTCGGCGTCGGTGACCTGGTGATAGGTGACGTCGACGGCCGCTTCGGTCGGGCCGTACAGGTTGTGCAGGGCGGCGCCGGTGACCCGGCGCAGCTGCTGGGCGGTGGTCGCGGGCAGCGCCTCACCGGAGGCGAAGACCAGGCGCAGGCTCGTGCAGTCCGCGGCGGCCGGTTCCGAGACGAACACGGCCAGCATCGACGGCACGAAGTGCGCGGTCGTGACGCCTGCGCGGGCAATGGTCTCGGCCAGGTACACCGGATCCCGGTGCCCGTCGGGCTTGGCCACGACCAGCTTCGCGCCGATCTGCAAGGGCCAGAAGAACTCCCACACCGACACGTCGAAGGTGGCCGGAGTCTTCTGCAGCACCACGTCGGCGGCGGTCAGGCCGTACTCGGCCTGCATCCAGACCAGGCGGTTGACGATCGCCGAGTGCGGCACCGCCACACCCTTCGGGCGACCGGTCGAACCCGAGGTGAAGATGACGTAGGCGGTATTCGAAGCCCGCAGCGGCGCACTGCGATCCGCGTCGGTCAGCGGCGCGTCGGAGTAGCCCGACAGGTCAACGCCGTCCACGGCCAGCACCGGCACGCTCGGGTGGGTGAACCCGTCGCGCTCGGTGGTGAGCACGCACACCGGAGCAGCGGTCTCGAGCACGTAGTCGATGCGGTCGGCGGGCTGGTCCAGGTCCAGCGGCACGTACGCGCCACCGGCCTCGACGATCGCGTACATCGCGACCACCAGGTCCACCGAACGGCGAATGCCCAAGCCCACCAGGCTCTCCGGGCCGACCCCGGCCTCGATGAGGTTGCGTGCCAGCTGATGCACCCGTGCGGCGAACTCACCGTAGGACAGACCTGTCCCCTCGAAGCTGACCGCGGTCGCCTCGGGGGTCCGCTCGGCCTGGGCCTCGAACAGCGCGACCAGGGTCTCGCCCGCGTCGCCGGAGGCGCTGCGCACGATCTCGCCCTCGGCGGTGGTCTCGCCCGAGAGGGTGCCCGAGGTCAGTTCCGCCAGCACCGAGTAGACGTCGGCGGTGGTGCGGTTCCAGTCGCGCAGCACCCGGGTGCGCTCGCCGGAGACCAGCAGGTCGATATCGCCGATGGCCCGTTCCGGCTGCGCGGCAATGGCCTTCAGCAGACGATCGAACCGGTCGGCGAAACGCTCCATGGTGGCCGCGTCGAACAGGTCGGTGGCGTAGATGAGTTCGGCGGTGATGCCGGAGGGGGTCGCACCGTGGCCGTTGCCCACGACATCGCTGGTGCCGAGCTGCTCGGTGAGGACCATCTGCAGGTCGAACTTGGCGGTGTCGATCGGGAGATCGACGGCGCTCACGGTCAGGCCGGGCAGTTCCAGTTCGGTGATGCCGGTGTTCTGGAACGACAGCATGACCTGGAACAGCGGGTGCCGCGCCTGCGAGCGCGCCGGGTTGAGGATCTCGACCAGGCGCTCGAAGGGCAGGTCGGCGTGGCCGAAGGCCTGGATGTCGGTGGCGCGCACCGTGTCCAGGAGCTCGGTGAAGCCGGCGCCGCCGTCCACCTCGGTGCGCAGCACCAGGGTGTTGACGAACATGCCGATGAGGTCGTCGAGGGCGCGTTCACCACGACCGGCGACCGGGGTGCCGATCGCGATGTCCGCCTCACCCGACAGCCGCGACAGCAGCGCCGCCAGGGCGGAGTGCATGACCATGAACAGCGTCGCGCCGCGGGTGCGGGCCAGTTCGGTCAGCTTGGCGTGGGTGTCGGCATCGACGGTGAAGACGTGCGTCGCACCGCGGCCCGACGCGACGGCCGGACGCGGCCGGTCGGCGGGCAGGTCCAGCTGGTCGGGCAGGCCGCGCAGCGAGTCGCGCCAGTACGAGATCTGCTGGGAGATCACGGATTCGGCGTCGGTCTCGTCGCCGAGCACCGCGCGCTGCCACAGCGCGTAGTCCGCGTACTGGACATCCAGCGGCTGCCAGCCGGGCTCGCCGCCCTCGACGCGAGCGCCGTAGGCGGTCATGACATCCCGGGTGAGCGGGCCCATGGAGAAGCCGTCGGCCGAGATGTGGTGCACCACCAGCGCGAGCACGTGCTCGGTGGGGCTGACTTCGAACAGGCGGGCCCGGAACGGCACGTCCACGGTGACGTCGAAGCCGCTCAGCACCAGCTCCGAGAGTGCCTGCGGCAGTTCGGCTTCGGAGACCTCGACCGGGGTCAGGTCCGGAATGACCTGTGCCGTGGGAACGATCTCCTGGAACGCCTGCGCTCCGCCTCCCCGCGCTTCACCGATCTCCGGGTACCGGGTGCGCAGCGACTCGTGCCGCGCCAGCACGTCGGCGACGGCGATCTGCAGGGCCTGACGGTCCACCAGACCCGACAGGCGCACGGCCGCCGGGATATTGTCCACGGCCGATTCGGGATCGAACCGGTTGAGGAACCACATGCGCTGCTGGGCCAGCGACAGCGGCAGCCGCTCCGGCCGCTGCTGCGCGATCAGCGCCTGGCGAGTGCCGGCGCCGGAATGGGTTTCGGCGCGCGCCGCCAGGGCGGCCACGGTCGACGCCTCGAAGATCTCGCGCACACCCAGGTGGGTGTCCAGCGCGGCCGAGAGGCGCGCCGCCACCTGGGTGGCGATGAGCGAGTTGCCGCCGAGCGCGAAGAAGTCATCGTCGAGGCCGACCCGCTCCAGGCCGAGGATCTCGGCGAACACGCCTGCCACGATCTGCTCGACCGGGGTCACGGGCGCGCGGAACACCGCGGCCTCGAACACCGGCGCGGGCAGCGCCTTGCGGTCCAGCTTGCCGGAGGCATTGAGCGGGAACTCGTCGAGCGCCATCAGGACCGACGGCACCATGTACGCGGGCAGGCTCTCGCCGATCTCCAGGCGCACCTTCTCGACGTCCACGGTGTGGTCCGCCGCCGGGATGACATAGGCGACCAGCTGATCGCCGGTGTGCACGTCGCTGCGCACCACGACCACCGACTGCGCGATGGAATCCAGTGCGGTGAGCGCGGATTCGATCTCGCCGAGTTCGATGCGCAGACCGCGCAGCTTGACCTGGAAGTCGGTGCGGCCGATGTACTCCAGCTCGCCGTCCGCGGTCCAGGTGACCAGGTCACCGGTGCGGTACATGCGTTCGCCGTCCCCGAAGGGGTTGGCCACGAAGCGATCCGACGTGATGTCCGGGCGCGCGACATACCCCGTCGCGAGCTGATCGCCCGCCAGGTACAGCTCACCCGCGACACCCACCGGAACCGGACGCAGACGCGAATCCAGCACGTACACCTCGGTGTTGAACACCGGGCGGCCGATCGGCACGGTATCGACGTCCGCGTCCACGACCTGGTGGAAGGTGACGTCGACCGCGGCCTCGGTCGGGCCGTACAGGTTGTGCAGCTCCGCGCCCGTCAGCTCACGCAGCTTGTGCGCGGGCTTGGGCGACAGCGCCTCACCGGAGGCGAAGACCTTGCGCAGGCTGGTGCACCGCGCGGCGGCCTCCTCGGCCACGAACACCGCGAGCATGGACGGCACGAAGTGGGTGACCGTCACACCCTCGCGGGCAATGAGATCCGCGAGATACGCCGGGTCACGGTGGCCTTCGGGCTTGGCCACGACCAGCGTCGCGCCGATCTGCAAGGGCCAGAAGAACTCCCACACCGAGACGTCGAAGGTGGCCGGGGTCTTCTGCAGGACGACGTCGGCGGCGGTCAGCCCGTAGGCCGCCTGCATCCAGACCAGGCGGTTGACGATGGCCGAGTGCGGCACCGCCACGCCCTTCGGGCGGCCGGTCGAACCGGACGTGAAGATCACGTACGCGTTGTTCGACTCCCGCAGCGGCGCACGGCGATCCGCATCGGTGAGCGGAGCGGCCGAGTAGCTGGCCAGCTCCAGCATGTCGATGCGGACCTGCGCGGTATCGATCGGCAGATCCTCGCCGGAAGTCAGCACGGTCACCGGGTCGGCGGTCTCGAGAATGTACTCGATGCGCTCGGCCGGGTGATCCGGGTCCAGCGGCACGTAGGCGGCACCGGCGACGGTGACGGCGTACATGCCGACGACCAGGTCGATGGAACGCCGCATGCCCAGGGCCACGAACGATTCCGCTCCGACACCACGCTCGACCAGCCAGCGCGCCAGGCGGTGCACCTGGTCGGCGAACTCGGCGTAGGACAGAGTCGTCCCCTCGAAGCTGAGCGCGGTCGCGTCGGGCGTCCGCTCCACCTGCGCCTCGAACATCGCGACCAGGGTCGCGGCCTCGGCCTTGTGCTCGGTGAGCACGGCCTCGACGTCGAAGGCGGTGTCGTTCCAGCGCTCGACGACCAGCTCGCGTTCGGGCGCGTCCAGCAGTTCGATATCGCCCACGGCCGCAGCGGGTTCCGTGGTGATGGCGGTCAGCACGCGCACCAGGCGATCGGCGATGCGGTGAACGGTGTCCTCGTCGAACAGGTCGCGCAGGTAGCCGGCGCGGATGCGCAGGCGGGTGTCGAGCTGGGCGATGAGGGTCAGCGGGTAGTGGGTGGCGTCCGCGGCGTCCAGGCCGGTGACAGCCATGCCGTCGATATCGGCGGCCTGGGACCGGATACCGTCGGCGTCCACGGGATAGGACTCGAAGACGACCAGGGTGTCGAAGAGTCCGCCGATGCCCGCCGCCGTCTGGATGTCGGCCAGGCCCACGTAGTGGTGGTCGAGCAGATCGGCCTGCTCGCCCTGGGTGCGGGTGAGCAGCGCGCTCGCCGGCTCGGCCGGGTCGAAGGCGACCCGCACCGGCACGGTGTTGATGAACAGACCCACCATGGACTCGACGCCCGACAGCTGGGCCGGGCGGCCGGACACCGTGGTGCCGAAGAGCACGTCCTCGCGGCCGGTGAGGCGGCCGAGCAGGATGCCCCAGGCGACCTGGAGCACGGTGTTCGGGGTGACGCCGAGGTCGGCGGCCAGCGCGGTCAGGCGCGCGGTCGCGGCCTCGTCCAGGTCGAAGAAGTACTCGCCGGACAGGGCGGTGATCTCGCGGCCCGCGTCGGGGCGGGTGAGCAGGGTCGGCTCGGAGACGCCGTGCAGCGACCGCTGCCACGCCGCCAGCGAGGCCGGACGGTCCTGCTGCGCAACCCATTCCAGGAAGTAGCGGTAGGAGCGCACCGGCGGCAGCACCGCGGTGTCGGAGTGCGTGGCGTACAGCACCAGCAGGTCCTGCATGAGCAGCGGCATGGACCAGCCGTCGAGCAGGATGTGATGGTTGGCCACGGCCAGCTGGTAGCTGTTCGCGGCGGTCCGCACCAGCGTGTAGCGGATGAGCGGCGGCGCGGTCAGGTCGAAGCGCTGCACCCGGTCGGCGGCGATGATCTCCGCGGCGCGTGCCGCGCGGGCTTCCTCGTCGGCGATGTCGGTCAGGTCGTGGTTGGTCCACGCCACCTGCACGCCGTCGATGACCACCTGCACCGGAACACCCGACGCGTCGTTCACGTAGGCGGTGCGCAGGATTTCGTGGCGTTCGATGAGCGCCTGCGCGGCCGACCGCAGCCGGTCGGCGTCGACGCGGCCCTCGAGGGTGAGCACCGCCTGCGCGGTGTACACATCGACCGAGGCGGCGGCCAGCTGCGCGTGGAACAGCAGACCGGCCTGCAGCGCGGACAGCGGCCACACCTGGTTCAGCGCACCGTACTGCTTCTCCCAGCCGTCGATATCGCGCTGGGTGACGCGCACCAGGCCGAAGTCGGACGGGGTGTGCCCGCCGGTCTGCGCGGAATCGGCATGCCGGGCAACGGCTTCCAGCGCCGAGGTCCACAGCGCCGCGAATTCGGCGATCTCCTGCGCACCGATCAGCGTGCTCGGGTAGCCGATATTGGCGGTCAGCTTCTCCCCGACCACGATGGCGTTGATGTCGATCGGGGCCATGGCGGGCATGTCGGCGTCGTAGGCGCCGGCCAGATCCGCCAGCTCGGGAGCCGGGATCCAGCCGAAGCCGCGCAGCGCCTCCGGCACATTGCCGTCGTTGACCCGGCCCAGGTAGTTGAAGCTGACCTGGCCCGGCAGCTGCTTGGGCAGCTGCGAGGCGGTGTCGGAGTTCATGTAGCGCAGCAGGCCGTAGCCGATGCCCTTGTCCGGCACCGCGAGCAGCTGCTCCTTGACGGCCTTGATGGCCCGGCCCATGGCGGGCCCGCCGGTGAGGGCGGCGTCCACGTCGATGCCGGACAGATCGAAACGCACCGGGAAGATGGCGGTGAACCAGCCGACCGTGCGGGACAGGTCGGCACCGGGCACGACCTCTTCCTCGCGGCCGTGGCCCTCGAGGCGGACGAGGGTTGTGTCCTGCCCCCCGGCCTTCTCCCCCAGTCCCTTGGCGGCGCGGAACTTGGCCACCGCCAAGGCGAGTGCGGTCAGCAGACCGTCGTTGACACCGCCGTGGAACAGCGCGGGGACGGTGGTCAGCAGCGCCTTGGTGGCCTCGGCCGACAGCTCGACGCGGTGCTTCTCGATGGTGGCGGTGACGTCGACGGCCGGATCCATGGGGCGCTCGGTGAGCAGCGGGTCCGGGCCCTCGACGACGGTGCGCCAGAATTCGAGTTCGGCGACGCGCTCGTCGGTGGCGGCCTCACGCTCGAGGGCGTGCGCCCAGGTGCGCATGCTGGTGGCGGGCGCTACCAGCTCGGGAGTCTGTCCGGCGGACAGCTGACCCCAGGCGGCGACGAAGTCCGGCACCAGGATTCGCCAGGTGACGCCGTCGACCACGAGGTGGTGCGCGGCGACGACGAGACGTCCGGCACGAGCGGTGCCCGATGCACGGCTCGCCGTGGCGTCGGACGGCTCCAGCCACACGAACCGGATGACCTGTCCCGCAGCCGGATCCAGCTTGTCGAGGGTGGCATCCAGTGCGGCCGTGGCGATCTCGACCAGCTGCGCGTCGGTGACGCTCGCGTCGAACTCGGTGCGATCGATCAGCGCATCCGCGTCGATCGTCCCGGGAGCGGCGGTTTCGACGATCCAGTCCGCGTCCGGCACCCGGCGCAGGCGCGCCCGCAGCATGTCGTGGCGGTCGATGACCGCGCCGACGGTGGCGGCGATGCCCGCGCGATCGATGCCGATCGGCAGCTCCAGCGCCATGGTCTGGTTGAAGCGGCCGAACTCGCCCGGCCGGCCCGCCATGAAGCGCACGACAGGGGTCAGCGGCATGACGCCCACGCCGCCGCCCGGCAGCTCGGTCAGCTGCGGGGTCGAATCACCCTGGCCGTCCATGGATACCGTCGCGACGGCGGCCAGACCGGAGACCGTGCGCTGTTCGAACACGTCGCGCGGGCTGAACACCACCCCGCGCGCCTTGGCCCGCGACACCAGCTGGATGGAGACGATGGAGTCACCGCCCAGGGCGAAGAACGAGTCGTCGATACCGACCCGCTCCAGGCCCAGCACCTCGGCGAAGACCTCGGCGATGGTGTGCTCGAGGGCATTGCGCGGCGCGCGGAAGACCACCTCGGTGGCGAAGACCGGCTCGGGCAGCGCCCGGCGGTCCAGCTTGCCGACCGGCGTCAGCGGCACCCGGTCGATGACCATGACCGCCGACGGCACCATGTACGCGGGGAGGCGCGCCTCGACGTGCGCCGTCACGGCCGCCACGTCGATCGAATGACCCGGTGTGGCAACCACGTACGACACCAGCGACGTCGCGCCCGCGGCGTTCTTGTGGCCCACGGTGACCGCGAAGTCGACGGACTCGTGCGAAGCCAATGCGGCGTCGATCTCGCCCAGCTCGATGCGGAAACCACGCACCTTGACCTGGAAGTCGGAACGGCCGACGTACTCGACCAACGCTCCGCCCCCCCGCGCTTCGTCCGGGGTCCAGCGCACCACGTCACCGGTGCGGTACATGCGCTCGCCCGCCACGTACGGGTTGGCGACGAACCGGTCGGCGGTCAGGCCCGGCCGCGCGTGGTAGCCGCGCGCCAGCTGAATGCCCGACAGGTACAGCTCACCCGCGACACCCACCGGAACCGGGCGCAGGCGGTTGTCGAGGATCAGCGACTGCATGCCCCGGATGGGACCGCCGATGGTGACCAGATCGCCCGGCACCAGCGCATCGCTGATGTTGGTCATGATCGTGGTCTCGGTGGGGCCGTACCCGTTGTGGAAGGCACGAATGGTGCCGTCCGACTCCGTCCCCTCTCCGATCGGCACCGCCCACTTCTCGACCAGATCGGCCGGGACGGCCTCACCACCGGCGACCAGCACACGGAGCGAGTCCAGGCCCGCCGGTCCGAAGGTGGACAGCGCGGCCGGGGTGATGAAGGCGTGGGTGGCCTGCTCGCGGCGGATCAGCTCGGCGAGCTCCTCACCGCCGTAGGTGCCCGGCGGGACGACCACGAGGGTGCCGCCCCTGCCGATGGCGAGCAGGAACTCCAGCATGGACGCGTCGAACGACGGCGACGCGAAATGCAGTGCGCGCGAAGAGGAGTCGAGTGCGTACCGCTCGGCCTGCTCAACGCTGAAGTTGGCCAGACCCGCGTGGGTGACCACGACGCCCTTGGGCACACCGGTGGAACCGGAGGTGTAGATGACGTAGGCCGGGTGCTCCGGACGCAGCGGGCGCGCCCGCTCGGCGTCGGCGATCGCGGTGTCCGCGAAGGCATTCAGTTCCAGCTCGTCCAGCACCAGCCACTCGACCGAGTCCGGCATGTCCGCGCGCACCGATGCCACGGTGAGGCCGACCGGCGAACCGGAGTCGGTGACCATGTGGGCGATGCGGTCGGCCGGATAGTTCGGGTCCACCGGCACGAAGGCCGCACCGGTCTTGGACACCGCCCATTCGGCGAAGTAGGAGTCGTCCGACCGCGGCACGGCCACGGCGACCAGATCCTCGGCGCCGATGCCGCGCTCGATGAGCAAGCGCGCCAGACGGTTCGAGCGGGCATCCAGCTCGCCGTAGGACAGACTCCTGCCCTGGAACACGACCGCGGTCGCGGCCGGATCGATGGCGACAGCGTCGGCGATGAGCTCGGGCAGCGTGCGCGCCGGAACGGCGGGCAGGCCGAAACGGGCCACCAGATCGGCGCGTTCGTCCTGGTCCAGGATGTCGATCGCGCCGACGCCGACCTCCGGGTCGGCCGCGACGGCCTCGAGCACCCGCACCCAGCGCTGCGCGAATCCGGCCGCGGTGGCCTCATCGAACAGGTCGGTGGCGTAGGTCAGCGCCAGCGCCATCCCGGAGTCCTGCTCCGACAGCGTGAACTGCAGGTCGAAGCGGGAGATGTTCTCGTCGAGGTCGAGCGTGGAGACGGTCAGCCCCGGCAGCTCGATGCTGGTGCGATCCAGGTTCTGGAACGCCAGCATGACCTGGAACAGCGGGTTGCGGGCCTGCGAGCGCTCGGGCGCGAGCAGTTCCACCAGCCGCTCGAACGGCACGTCGGCATTACCGAAGGCGTCGAGGTCGGTGTGCCGCACGCGGTCCAGCAGGTCGGTGAACGACTCGGCCGGGTCGATGCCGGTGCGCAGCACCAGGGTGTTGACGAACATGCCGACCAGGTCGTCCAGCGCGGCCTCACCGCGACCGGCGACCGGGGTGCCGATCGCGATGTCGTCGCCGCCGGACAGCCGGGCCAGCAGCACCGCGAGGGCGCTGTGCATGACCATGAACAGCGACGAACCCCGGCGGCGGGCAACGTCTTCCAGCGCCGCGACGAGCTCCGGCGACAGCGTGCGCTGCAGCGTCGCGCCGCGGTGCGAGGCGATGGCCGGGCGCGGGCGGTCGGTGGGCAGGGCCAGCTCGTCGGGCACGCCGCCGAGCACGCGCTGCCAGTAGGCCACCTGGCGGGCCATGATCGAGGACGAGTCCTCTTCGGAGCCCAGCACTTCGCGCTGCCAGACGGCGAAGTCGGCGTACTGGACGGCCAGCGGGGCCCAGCCCGGGACCGCGCCCTGGTTGCGCGCGGTGTAGGCGACCATGACGTCGCGGGCCAGCGGGGACATCGAGAAGCCGTCGCCCGCGATGTGGTGCACGACCACCACGAGCACGTGCCCGGTGGCGTCCTCGCCGCCGACGCGGAACAGGCGGGCGCGCAGCGGAACCTGTTCGGCCACATTGAAGCCCAGTGTGGCGAAGGCGGTCACGGTGGCGGTCACGTCCTCGGCCGCGACGGTGACCGGCCGCAGGTCGAGGGCGATCTCCTCGGCCGGGACGACCACCTGCATCGGGGTGCCGCCGTGCTCCGGGTACCGGGTGCGCAGCGACTCGTGCCGGCGGACCACGTCCGCGACCGCGAGTTCCAGTGCGGCGGTGTCGAGTTCACCGGTGAGGCGGATGGCCAGCGGCAGGTTGTAGGCCGCCGAGGAGGTGTCGTACTGGTTCAGGAACCACATGCGCTGCTGCGCGAACGACAGCGGCGCCAGCTCCGCTCCACCTCCCTGCGCTTCGGGAGTCCTCGTCCGGGCCACCAGCTTGGCGCGCGAGGCGCCGTCGGCGTGCGATTCGATGCGGGCGGCCAGGGCCTCGACCGTGGTGGCCTCGAACAGGGTGCGCACCGCGACCGTGGTGTCCAGGGCCGCGCCGATGCGCGACACCACCCGGGTGGCGATGAGCGAGTTGCCGCCCAGATCGAAGAAGTCGTCGTCCAGGCCGACCCGCGGTAGATCCAGGACCTCGGCGAAGACGGCGGCGACCGTCTCCTGCACCGGGGTCTCCGGGGCGCGGAAGGCCCGCGCCTGCGCGGCCGGAGCCGGAAGCGCCCGGCGGTCCAGCTTGCCGTTGACGGTCAACGGGATTCGGTCCAGCACCACGATGGCCGACGGGACCATGTAGGACGGCAGCAGCTCGGCCGCGCCGTCGCGGACCGCGTCCACGGCCGGCGCGACGCCGTTCTCCGGCACCACGTAGGCCACGATGCGCTGATCGCCCGGCTGGTCCTCGCGCACGATGACCGCGGCCTGCGCCACGCCCGGCTGGGCCAGCACGGCGGACTCGATCTCACCGAGCTCGATGCGGAAGCCGCGCACCTTGACCTGGTCGTCGGCGCGGCCCAGGTATTCCAGCTCACCGAAGCGGTTCCAGCGGGCCACGTCGCCGGAGCGGTACAGCCGCTCGCCCGCGATACCGAAGGGACTGGCCACGAAGCGGGCCGCGGCCAGGTCCGGGCGGCCCAGGTAGCCGCGCGCCAACTGCGGTCCGGCGACATACATTTCGCCCGCGACACCGACCGGCACCGGGTGCAGGCGGTCGTCGAGGACGTAGACGCGCAGGCCCGCGATGGCCCGGCCGACCACGGAGCCGGTGGCGGCGGCGATGGTGTCGGCATCGAGCACGCGCACGGACACGTGCACGGTGGTCTCGGTGATGCCGTACATGTTCACCAGGTACGGCGTGGAATCACCGTGGCGGGCAACCCAATCCGACAGGCGGCGCAGCTCGAGCGCCTCACCGCCGAAGACGACGTAGCGCAGTGCCAGCGACTGCTGGTCACCGGCGGCGGTATCCGATTCCCGGCTCGCCGAGGTAGCGATCCGGTCCGCCTCGGCCAGCTGGTAGAAGGCCGACGGGGTCTGGTTGAGCACCGTGACCTGTTCGCGGCGCAGCAGTTCCAGGAACTGCTCGGGCGAGCGGGAGACGTAGTAGTCGACCACGACGAGCTTGCCGCCGTAGAGCAGCGGGCCCCACAGCTCCCACACCGAGAAGTCGAAGGCGTAGGAGTGGAACAGGGTCCACACGTCGTCGGGGCCGAAGCCGAACTCGCGATCGGTGTTCGCCATGAGCCGCACCACGTTCCGGTGCGCCACGGCCACGCCCTTGGGGCGGCCGGTGGAGCCGGAGGTGTAGATCACGTAGGCGACGTGGTCCGGGCGCAGCGCGGACCGGCGTTCGGCGTCGGTGACCGGCCCGTCGGCCGCGTCCACGATATTGCCCGCCTCCAGCGAGAACCCGTCCAGCAGTATGGTGTTCAGCCCGGCCGCCGCTCCGCCTCCCCGCGCTTGCTCCACCTGCACGGTCGAGTCGGTGATCACGCTGGTCGGCCGCGCGTCCGAGAGCACGTAGGCGATGCGGTCGGCCGGGTAGGTGGGATCGATCGGCACGTAGCCCGCACCGGTCTTGATCACGGCCAGCAGCGCCACCACCAGATCCGCCGAACGCGGCAGCAGCACCGCGACCAGCGATTCCGGTCCCGCGCCCTCGCCGATCAGGCGGCGCGCCAGCACATTCGCGCGGCGGTCCAGGTCGAAGTAGGTGAGTTCCTCGTCGCCGAAGCGCACCGCGACGCGCTCCGGATTCGCGGCCACCGCCAGGTCGAACAGGCTCGACAGGGTGGCGTCGGCCGCCACGAACGGGCTGGCCAGGGCGGCCAGCGGGTTGGCCAGGCGCTCGGCGGACGCGCCCAGCGCCTGCAGAGCGGCGGCCTCGGGCGCGATGCCCGAGGTGCCCTCGGCGACAGCGCGTTCGGCGTCGGCGACCGCGGCCCGCGCGGTCTGGGCCAGGGCGACGATGTCCTCGCCCGCGGAGACCCAGTGCTCGGCCACATTGTGGCGCTCGCCCTCGCCCAGCAGGTCGATATCCCCGATGAGCGCGGCCGGATCCTCGGCGACCGCGCGCAGGATGCGGACCAGGCGCTCGGCGAAGGAGATGACGGTCTCGGCGTCGAACAGATCGGCGGCGTAGTTCCAGGACAGGCCCAGCGAGCCGTCGGCGCGCTCGCTCACGGTGAGCTGCACGTCGAACTTGGCGGTGCCCGGATCGAATTCGACGACCTCGAGTTCCAGGCCGGGCAGCGCGACCGCCGCCGCGTCCTTGGCCCCGGCGGCCTCGAAGGTCAGCGCCACCTGGAACAGCGGGTGGTGCGCCTGCGAGCGGACCGGGCTGAGCACGTCGACGAGACGCTCGAACGGTACGTCGGCGTGCGCGAAGGCGGCCAGATCGGTGCGGCGCACCTGGGCCAGCAGGTCGCGGAAGGCGGCGTCCGGCCGCACCTCGCTGCGCAGCACCAGGGTGTTGACGAACATGCCGACCAGGTCGTCCAGCGCACGTTCGCCGCGGCCCGCGATGGGGGTGCCGATGGCGATGTCGGTGGCGCGGGACAGGCGCGCGGCCCAGGTGGCCAGGGCGGCGTGCACCAGCATGAACAGGGTGACGTCGTGCTCGCGGGCCACGCCGGTCAGGGCGCGGTACAGCTCGGCGTCGATCGAGAAGTCGTAGGTGCCACCGGCATTGGTGGCGATCTCCGGCCGCGGACGGTCGGCGGGCAGCTCGATCTGCTCGGGCAGGTCGGCCAGCCGGTCGGTCCAGTAGGCGATCTGCTGGGCCGCCAGGGACTCGGAATCGGTTTCCGCGCCGAGGATCTCGCGCTGCCACAGCGTGTAGTCGGCGTACTGCACCGGCAGCGGCGCCCACGCCGGGGCCTCGCCGGTGCTGCGGGACAGGTAGGCGGCCACCACATCCCGCAGCAGCGGGCGCAGCGAGACGCCGTCCGCGCTGATGTGGTGCAGCACCAGCACGACCACGTGCTCGTTTTCGCTGAGGCTGAGCACGGTGGCGCGGAACGGCAGTTCGCGGGTGACGTCGAAGAACACGCTCGCGAGCTGGGTGATGCGGTCGGTCAGGTCGGCCGCGGTGACGGTCTCGGTCCGCACCTCGAAGTCGACCTCGGACAGCGGCAGGATGCGCTGGTACCCGTCGCCCTCGACCTCGGGGTAGATGGTGCGCAGCGACTCGTGGCGGGCCAGCACGTCGCCGATGGCGGCGGTGAAGGCGGCCGGGTCGATCGCGCCGGTGAGCTTCAGCGCCACCGGGATGTTGTTGACCGCGGTGCGGTTGTCGAAGCGGTTCAGGAACCACATGCGCTGCTGGGCGAGCGACAGCGGCACCAGCTCCGGGCGCTCCTGGGCGGCCAGCGCCGCGCGGGCGCCGGTGCCGACGCGCGATTCCAGTTGCGCGGCAAGGGAAGCCACGGTGGTGGCCTCGAACAGCGCGCGCAGCGGGATGTCGGCGTCCAGGGCGGCCGACAGGCGCGCGATCACCTGGGTGGCGATGAGCGAGTTGCCGCCGAGCTCGAAGAAGTCGTCGTCCAGGCCGACCCGGTCCAGGCCGAGCACGTCGGCGATGGTGCCGGCGACCGTCTGCTGCACCGGCGTGGCCGGGGCGCGGTAGGTCTTGGCGGCGAAGGTCGGCGCGGGCAGCTGCTTGCGGTCCAGCTTGCCGGAGGCATTGAGCGGGAAGGCGTCCAGCACCATGAAGGCGGCCGGGACCATGTAGGCCGGAAGCTGCTCGGACAGTTCGTCCTTGACCGCGTCGAGGTCGAGATGACCGTCGGCGGCGATCAGGTAGGCGACCAGCTGATCGCCGGTGCGCTCGTCGGTGCGGACCACCACCACGGACTGAGCGATCGACGGCAGCGCGGTGAGCGCCGACTCGATCTCGCCGAGCTCGATGCGCAGACCGCGCAGCTTCACCTGGAAGTCGGTGCGGCCCAGGTACTCCAGCTCGCCATGCCCTGTCCAGGTGACCAGGTCACCGGTGCGGTACATGCGGGCGCCGGCGCCGAAGGGGTTGGCCACGAAACGATCCGCGGTCAGGTCGGGGCGCGCCACATAGCCGGTGGCCAGCTGATCGCCCGCCAGGTACAGCTCACCCGCGACACCCACCGGAACCGGCTTCAGACGCGAATCCAGCACGTACACCTGGGTGTTGAAGACCGGCGCGCCGATCGGCACCGAGGCCAGGTCGGCGTCGGTGACCTCGTGGAAGGTCACGTCCACCGCGGCCTCGGTGGGGCCGTACAGGTTGTGCAGGCGAGCGCCGGTCAGTTCGCGCAGCTTCTGCGCGGTCGGCGCGGGCAGGCCCTCACCGGAGGCGAAGACATTGGTCAGGCTGACGCAGTCGGCCGCGGCCGGCTCGGCCACGAAGACCGCCAGCATGGACGGCACGAAGTGGGTGACCGTGACGCCCTCGCGGACGATGATCTCGGCCAGGTAGGCCGGATCGCGGTGGCCGTCCGGCTTGGCGACGACCAGGCGCGCGCCGACCTGCAAGGGCCAGAAGAACTCCCACACCGACACGTCGAAGGTGGCGGGAGTCTTCTGCAACACCACGTCGTAGGCGGCCAGCCCGTACTGGGCGTGCATCCAGACGAGACGGTTCACGATCGCGGCGTGGCTCACGGCCACACCCTTGGGGCGGCCGGTGGAGCCGGACGTGAAGATCACGTACGCGGTGTTCTGCGGCCGCAGCGGCGAGCGGCGTTCGGCATCGGCGACCGGGGTGTCGGCGAAGCCGGACAGGTCCAGCTCGTCGATCCGGACCTGGCGCGCGTCAACGCCTTCCAAGTCGTCGCCGGAGGTCAGCACGCAGACCGGCTGTGCGGTCTCGAGGATGTACTGGGTGCGCTCGGCCGGGTGATCCGGATCCAGCGGCACGTACGCGCCACCGGCGATGGTGACGGCGTACATGCCCGCGACCAGGTCGATGGAGCGGCGCATGCCCAGTGCCACGAAGGATTCCGGTCCGACGCCCTCGGCGATGAGCCAGCGCGCGAGCTTGCGGACACGGCCCGCGAACTCGGCGTACGACAGACTTGCCCCCTCGAAGGTGACCGCAGTCGCCTCGGCGGTCA
This sequence comes from Nocardia sp. NPDC004860, assembly GCF_040609015.1. NCBI lineage: Bacteria > Bacillati > Actinomycetota > Actinomycetes > Mycobacteriales > Nocardiaceae > Nocardia > Nocardia sp. NPDC004860. Next base: position 250,701 of record NZ_JBEXJI010000006.1, read on the forward strand.
GCGCAACCTGCGCCTCGAACAGCGAAACCAAGGTCGCCGCAGCGCCTTCGGAGATCTCCGGCAGTGCGGTGTCCAGCTCGAACGCGGTCTCGTTCCAGCCGACCAGCAGCTGGCGGCGTTCGGCCTCGCTCAGCAGCTCGACATCGCCGACCAGCTGGGTCGGGTCCGCGGCCACGGCGGTGAGCATGGTGACGAAGCGCTGCGCGAACACATCGGCGTACTGCGCGTCGAAAAGGTCAGTCGCGTAGACGAGTTCGGCATCCATGGCCGCGATGTCCGATTCGCGGCCCGCCGCGGCACCATCGATGACCTCGCTCAGCGTCAGCTGCAGATCGAACTTGGCCGACTGCTGGTCGATGGCCAGCTCGGACACGCTCAGACCCGGTAGCTCCAGCGAGGTGCGACCCAGATTCTGGAACGACAGCATGACCTGGAACAGCGGGTGCCGGGCCTGCGAGCGGGCCGGGTTGAGCACCTCGACCAGCCGCTCGAACGGCACGTCCGCGTGGGCGAAGGCCTGCAGATCGCGCTCGCGCACGGTCTTCAGCAGGTCGGTGAAGCTGGTGGCGGGATCGACCGGCGACCGCAGCACCAGGGTGTTGACGAACATGCCGACGAGATCGTCGAGGGCCTGCTCGCCACGGCCCGCCACCGGAATGCCGACCGCGATGTCCTCAGTGCCGCTCAGGCGCGCCAGCAGCGCGGCGAAAGCACTGTGCACCACCATGAACAGGGTGGTGCCATTGGACTGCGCCACCCGGTTCAGCCCGGCGATGAGCTCGCCCGGCACCTGGAACCGGTGAGTACCGGCGTCGTAGGACGCGACGGCCGGGCGCGGCTTGGCCGACAGGCGCAGCTCGTCCGGCAGGCCGGAAAGGGTGCCGCGCCAGTAGTCGAGCTGCTCGGTGATGAGCGAGCGCGGATCCTCTTCCGAGCCCAGCGTTTCCCGCTGCCACAGCGCGTAATCCGCGTACTGCACCGGCAGTTCGGTCCAGCCCGGGGTCTCGCCGTTGCTGCGCGCGATGTAGGCGGTCATCAGGTCGCGCACCAGCGGGTTCATCGAGAAGCCGTCGGCGGCGATGTGGTGGGCCACCAGCACCAGCACGTGATCGTCGGCCGCGAGGCGATAGGCGCGCAGGCGGACGGCGGTCTCGGTGGTGACGTCGAAGCCGCGGGCGGCGAAATCGTAGACCGCGGCGAACAATTCGCCCTCGGTCACGTCCAGCACATCCAGCTCGGGGATGGCCCGGCCGGTGGGCAGCACCTTCTGGTAGGCGACGCCCTCGTGCGACGGGTAGAGGGTGCGCAGCGACTCGTGCCGCGCCACCACGTCGGCGATGGCCCCGCGCATGGCGTCGAGATCCAGTGCGCCGGTGAGTCTTACGGCCGCCGGGATGTTGTTGGCGGCCGACTCCGGATCGAACCGGTTGAGGAACCACATGCGCTGCTGCGCCAGCGACAGCGGCGGGTACTCCGGCCGGGACCGAACCGTGAGCGCTTGGCGCACACCGGTTCCCGCGTGCGACTCGACGCGGGCGGCCAGCGCGGCCACGGTCGGGGCCTCGAACAGCACGCGCACGCCGATCTCGGCGTTGAGCGCGGCGGCCAGGCGGGCCACCACCTGGGTGGCGACCAGCGAGTTGCCGCCCAGCTCGAAGAAGTCGTCGTCCACGCCGACGCGCTCGACGCCGAGCAGGTCGGCGAAGATCTGCGCGATGATCTCCTCGATCGGGGTCGAGGGGGCGCGGAAACGCTTGGCCTCGAAGACCGGCGCGGGCAGCGCCCGGCGGTCCAGCTTGCCGGAGGCGTTGACCGGGAAGGCGTCCAGCACCACGAGCGCGGCCGGGACCATGTAGGCGGGCAGCGAGCCGCTCAGCGCGGCCTTGATCGCGTCGACGTCCACGACCGCCTCGGCCGCACGGACCACATAGCCGACCAGCTGGTCACCGGCGTGCGCATCGGTGCGCACCACCACGACCGACTGGGCGATGGCCGGCTGCGCCAGCAGCGCGGCCTCGATCTCGCCGAGCTCGATGCGCAGACCGCGCAACTTCACCTGGAAGTCGGTGCGGCCCAGGTAGTTCAGTTCACCGTCGGCGGTCCAGGAGACCAGGTCGCCGGTGCGGTACATGCGGTCACCGGAGACGAACGGGTTCGCGACGAATCGATCGGCGGACAGGTCGGGGCGGCCGAGGTAGCCGCGCGCCAGCTGATCGCCCGCCAGATAGAGCTCACCCGCGACACCCGGCGCGACCGGGTGCAGGCGGGCATCGAGCACGTAGGTCTCGGTGTTCCAGACCGGGCGGCCGATCGGCACGAACACGGTGTCGGTGTCCACGACCTCGTGGTAGGTGACATCGACGGCCGCTTCGGTCGGGCCGTACAGGTTGTGCAGCCGCGCACCGGTGAGCTCGCGCAGCTTCTGCGCGGTCGGCGCGGGCAGCGCCTCACCCGAGGCGAAGACCTGCCGCAAACGCGGTGCGGGGACCGAGGAGTCGCCGTTCTCGTTGCCGAGGGTGGCGACGAACACCGACAGCATCGACGGCACGAAGTGGGCGGTGGTGATGCCGGTCTCGGCGATGACCTGGGCCAGGTACACCGGGTCGCGGTGGCCGTCCGGCCTGGCGACCACCAGGCGGGCGCCGGTCTGCAGGGGCCAGAAGAACTCCCAGACCGACACGTCGAAGGTGGCCGGAGTCTTCTGCAGGACAGCGTCGTTCGCGTCGATCGGGTACTCGTGCTGCATCCACAGCAGGCGGTTCACGATCGCGCCGTGCTCGACCGCGACACCCTTCGGGCGGCCGGTCGAACCGGAGGTGAAGATGACGTAGGCCGTGTGCTCCGGCCGGATCGCCTGTCCCCGTTCGGCATCCGTGATCGGCGCGTCGGAGTAGGCCTCCAGGTTCAGCGTGTCGACCTCGAGCACCGGCACATTGCGGCCGGTGACGAAATCGTCGCGGCTGGTGGTGAGGATCGCGACCGGGCGGGCGGTGTCGAGCACGTAGTCGATGCGCTCGTCCGGCTGATCCGGATCCAGCGGCACGTACGCGCCACCGGCCTCCAGCACCGCGTACATGGCGACGACCAGATCCAGCGAGCGCCGGATGGCCAGCGCCACATGCGATTCCGCGCCCACGCCCTGGGCGATGAGCTTGCGGGCCAGCTGATGCACCCGCGCCGCGAATTCGGCGTAGGACAGACCCGTCCCCTCGAATTCCACGGCAGGCGCATCAGGGCTGGTCAGAGCCTGTGCTTCGAACAGCGAAACCAGCGTCGCGGCCTCGCCCTCCGGCAGCGCGGGCAGCACTCGCGCCAGGTTGAACGCGGTGTCGTTCCAGTCGTCGAGCACCCGCTCGCGCTCGTCGGCGACCAGCAGGTCGATATCGCCGAGCGGCCGGTCCGGGTCCGCGACAACGGCCGCCAGGATCAGGTCCAGGCGGTGCGCGAAGGCCGCGATGGTGGGCTCGTCGAAAAGATCCAGCGCATAGGAGATCTCGGCGGACATACCGGCGTTCTCGCCGTGGTCGTCCTGTGCCTCCTGCAGGGTCAGCTGCAGGTCGAACTTGGCCAGGCGGGCGTCGTAGTCGATGCCGTTGACCGAGAGCCCGGGCAGTTCCAGGCTGGCCTGCCGGGTGTTCTGGAAGGTCAGCATGACCTGGAACAGCGGGTGGCGGGCCTGCGAGCGGGCCGGGTTGAGCACCTCGACCAGCCGCTCGAACGGCACGTCCGCGTGCGCGAAGGCGTGCAGGTCGGTGTCGCGGGAGCGGGCCAGCAGATCGGCGAAGGTCTCGCTGCCGTCCACCTCGGTGCGCAGCACCAGGGTGTTGACGAACATGCCGATCAGGTCGTCGAGCGCGGCCTCACCGCGGCCGTGTACCGGGGTGCCGATGGCGATGTCGCCGGTCCCGGACAGGCGGGCCAGCAGCACCGCGAGCGCACTGTGCATGACCATGAACAGCGAGGCATTGTGCCGGCGGCCCAGATCCACCAGCGCCTGCTGGGTTTCGGCGGAGATGGCGAACGGGTAGGTGCCACCCTGGTAACTGGCCACGGCCGGCCGCTGCCGGTCGGCGGGCAGCACCAGCTCGTCCGGCAGATCGGCGAGCGCGTCGGTCCAGTAGCGGATCTGCTTGGCGATCAGCGAATCCGGGTCGTCCTCGGAACCGAGCACCTCGCGCTGCCAGAGCGCGTAGTCGGCGTATTGCACCGGCAGTTCCGCCCAGGCCGGGGCCTCCCACGAAGTGCGCGCGGCGTAGGCGACCATGACGTCGCGGGCCAGCGGGCCCATGGACCAGCCGTCGGCACTGATGTGGTGGACCACCATCCCGAGGATGTACTCGGTCTCGCTGATCTCGAAAAGCGCGGCGTGCAAAGGCACTTCGTCGGTGACGTCGAAGGCCATGGTGGCCAGCTCGACCAGGTGGTCGATCAGATTCGACTCGGTGACCGGCACCGGCGTCAGGTCGGGCACGATCTGCGCGGCGTCCAGCACCCGCTGCACCGGGCCGTGCGCGGTCTCCGGGAAGACGGTGCGCAGCGACTCGTGGCGGTCGATGACATCGATGACCGCGACCTGCAGGGCCGCGATATCGAGCTCACCGGAGAGCCGGATGGCGACCGGGATGTTGTTCACCGCCGAGGCGGTGTCGAAGCGGTTGAGGAACCACATGCGCTGCTGCGCCAGCGAAAGCGGGACCTCGCTGGGCCGTTCGCGGGCCACCAGGGCCTTGCGGCCGCCGTCACCGACGTGCGATTCCACCCGGGCCGCCAGGGCTTCCACGGTGGCGGCCTCGAACAGCATGCGCACCGGCACGCGGGTGTCGAGGGCCGTGCCCAGCCGGGTAGCCACCTGGGTGGCGATCAGCGAGTTGCCGCCCAGTTCGAAGAAGTCGTCGTCGACGCCGACCCGGGCGATGCCCAGCACCTCGCCGAAGATCTGGGCGACGATCTCCTCGATCGGCGTTGTGGGAGCACGGAATTCGCGCACCTCGAAGCGCGGCGCGGGCAGCGCGCGGCGGTCCAGCTTGCCGGAGGCGTTCACCGGGAACGCGTCCAGCACCATGATCGAACCCGGCACCATGTAGGCGGGCAGGGTGCGCTGCAGCGAGGTCTTGACGCCGTCCAGATCCACCGGGCCGCCGGCCACGATGTAGGCGACCAGCTGATCGCCGGCCACGGTGTCGATGACCAGCACCACGGCCTGCTGCACCTTGGGGTGGTCCAGCAGCGCGGTCTCGATCTCGCCGAGCTCGATGCGCTGGCCGCGGAACTTCACCTGGAAGTCGGTGCGGCCGATGTAGTCGATCACGCCCGGGTCGTTGTGGTTCCAGCGCACCAGGTCACCGGTGCGGTACAGGCGCGAACCCGGCTCGCCGTAGGGATTGGCGACGAAGCGCTCGGCGCTCAGGTCCGGGCGGCCGAAGTAGCCGCGCGCCACCTGGACACCGCCCAGGTAGAGCTCACCCGGGACACCCGCGGGCACCGGGCGCAGGCCCTCGTCCAGCACATAGGTCTGCGCGTTCCACACCGGGCGGCCGATGGGCACCGAGGTGACCACGGGCGCGTCGATGGGCGCGTAGGTGGCGTGCACGGTGAACTCGGTCGGGCCGTACAGGTTGTGCACGGCCGCGGTGGAGAAGCGGCGGAAGGCGGTCACGGTGGCCGGCGGCAGCGCCTCACCGGCGACCAGCACCGCACGCAGCGACAGGCATTCGGCCGACGAGGCGCTGGAGGCGAACACGCTCAGCATGGACGGCACGAACGAGGTCATGGTGACCCGGTGCCGGCCGATGACCTCCGACAGATACATCGGATCGCGGTGGCCGTCCGGCGCGGCGATGACCTGCTGCGCGCCCACGGCCAGCGAGCCGAACAGCTCCCACACCGAGACGTCGAAGGTGACCGGCGTCTTCTGCAGGATCACATCGGTGTCGTCGATGTCGTATTCGCGGGTGATCCAGGCGATCTGGTTGAGCACCGCGGCATGCGGGATGGCCACGCCCTTGGGGCGGCCGGTCGAGCCGGAGGTGAACAGCACGTAGGCGGCATTGGCCGGCCGCAGCGGCGCCAGCCGGTCCGCGTCGGTGACCGGGGCGGCGCTGTAGTCGCCCAGATCCAGCGAATCCAGGTGCAGCACCGGGCAATCCGAGGTTTCCACCGCATCGTCGGCGGTGGTGAGCAGCACCACCGGTTCGGCGGTGCGCAGCACGTAGTCGGTGCGCTCGGCCGGGTGGTCCGGGTCGATCGGCACGTAGCCGCCGCCCGCGGTGAGGGTGGCGTAGATGGCGACCAGCATGTCCACCGAGCGGCGGATGCCCACCGCGACCAGGGACTCCGGACCCACGCCGGCGTCGATCAGCCTGCGCGCCAGGCGATTCACGCGCGCGGAGAACTCCGCGTAGCTCAGCTCCTCGGCGGGGCCGAACATGCTGCCGCTGCGCTCGCCCGGATCGAAGATCAGCGCGGTGGCGTCCGGCCGGATCCGCACCTGCCGCTCGAACAGGTCGAGAACGGTTGCGGCGGAGGGGAGTTCGCGCGCGGTGTGGTTCCACGCGTGCAGCACGGTCTCGCGCTCATCGGCGTCGAGGACGTCGATGTCACGCACCACGGTGTCCGGTGCGGCGACGGCGGTTTCGAGCACGCGCAGGTAGCGCTGCCCGAACTCGGCCACGGTCGAGGCGTCGAACAGATCGGTGGCGTAGGACAGCACCACCGCCAGCCCGGCCGGCTCACCGGCCAGGCCGCGCTGCTCGGTCAGCGTCCACTGCAGGTCGAACTTGGCGATGTCGACCTCGAGCTCGTCCGCGGAGACGGTGAGGCCGGGCAGCTCCATGGAGCCGTGCGACATCTCCTGGAACGACAGCATGACCTGGAACAGCGGGTGCCGGGCCTGCGAACGGGTCGGGTTGAGCACCTCGACCAGCCGCTCGAACGGGACATCGGTATTGGCGAAGGCCGCCAGGTCGGTCTCCCGGGTGCGGGCCAGGAAGTCGGTGAAGCGCTGGGCCCCATCCACCTCCGAACGCAGCACCAGGGTGTTGACGAACATGCCGATCAGGTCGTCGAGCGCCTGCTCACCACGACCGGCGACCGGGGTGCCGATGGCGATGTCGCTGGTGCCCGAGAGCCGGGCCAGCAGCACGGCCAGCGCGCTGTGCATGACCATGAACAGCGAAACGCCCTGGGCGCGCGCCAAACCCGCCAGCCGGGTGTGCAACTCGGCCGGAATGTCGAAGGTGACGCGGGAGCCGTGGAAGCTCTGCACCGGCGGACGCTGCCGGTCGGCCGGCAGGTCCAGCTGGTCCGGCAGCCCGGCCAGCGCCCCACGCCAGTAGGCGATCTGACGGGCGGCCATGGACTCGGCATCGGATTCCGAACCGAGCACCTCGCGCTGCCAGATGCTGAAGTCCTGGTACTGCACCGGCAGCGGCGCCCACGCGGGTTCCTGGCCGGCCACGCGGGCCAGGTAGGCGGCGGTCATGTCGCGCGAGAGCGGCCCGAACGAGAAGCCGTCCGCCGCAATGTGATGCACCACGAAGGCGACGGCGAGATCGACCTCGCCGGCATCGAGCACCGCAGCACCGGCGACCCGGAACACGCGCACGCGAATCGGCAGCTGGGTCGAGACATCGAAACCGGTGGAGGCGAATTCCGCCAGCGCGGACGGCAATTCGGCCTCGGCGAGATCGATGACCTCGATGCCCAGCTCCACCTCGGACATCGGCAGCACCTGCTGGAAGCCGCCGTCGCCGGACTCGGGGAAGATGGTGCGCAGGGACTCCTGGCGCGCGACCACATCGGCGAGCGCCAGCTGCAGGGCCTCGATATCGACCTGCCCGCGCAACCGCACCACGAACGGCAGGTTGTAGGTGGGGACGTTCGGGTCGAACTGGTTGAGGAACCACATGCGCTGCTGCGCCAGCGACAGCGGCACCCGGTCCGGGCGCTCCTGCGCCACCAGCGGAGTACGCGAAACATCGGCCGGCCCAGCGGCTTCCACCCGCGCGGCGAGGCCCGCAACGGTGGGGGTCTCGAACAGCGCGCGCACACCCAGGCGGGTGCTGAACGCGGCCGAGATGCGGGCCACCACCTGGGTGGCGACCAGCGAGTTGCCGCCCAGATCGAAGAAGTTGTCGTCGACGCCGACCCGGTCGTGGCCGAGCACATCGGCGAACACGCCCGCCACGATCTCCTCGGCGGCGGTGCGCGGCGCGCGGTAGCCGGCGGCATCCGCGCTGAACACCGGCTCCGGCAGGGCCTTGCGGTCCAGCTTGCCGGAGGTGTTGAGCGGGAAGGCGTCCAGCACCATGATCGACGCCGGAACCATGTAGGACGGCAGCTTCTCGGCGGCGAAACGGGTCAGCTCGGCCGGATCGATGGACAGCCCGGGGACCGGGACCACGTACGCGACCAGCTGCTGACCGGTGGCCGTGTCCATGACCAGGACGGCGGCCTGGCTGACGGTCGGGTGGGCCAGCAGGTCGGTCTCGATCTCACCGAGCTCGATGCGCTGACCGCGGAACTTCACCTGGAAGTCGGTGCGGCCGATGTACTCCAGCGCGCCGGACTCGTTCCACCGCACCAGGTCACCGGTGCGGTACATGCGTTCGCCCTTGGGCGACAACGGGTTCGCGACGAAGCGATCCGAGGTCAGATCGGGACGGCCCTTGTACCCGCGTGCCAGCTGACGGCCCGCTAGGTAGAGCTCACCCGCGGCGCCGATGGCGGCGGGCCGCAGCCGCGAATCCAGAACGTAGACTTCGACATTCCACTCGGGCAGACCGATCGGCACCGTGACGGTGTCGGCGGCGGTGTTCTCCCAGTAGGTGACCGAGACCGCGGCCTCGGTGGGGCCGTACAGGTTGTGCAGCCCGGCCGAGGTGATCTCGCGGAAGCCCGCGCCGGTCTCCGGCGGCAGCGCCTCACCGATCACGAAAACGTACTTCAGCGAGGCACACTGGGCCCGGGTGGCGTGCGCGACGAAGACCGTCAGCATGGACGGCACGAAGTCGGTGACCGTGACGCCGTGGCGCTCGATCATCTCCGCCACGTACAGCGGATCGCGGTGGCCGTCCGGGGTCGCCACGACGAGCTTCGCGCCCACCAGCAGCGGCATGAAGTAGCCCCACAGCGACACGTCGAAGGTGGTGGCGGTCTTCTGCAGGTAGACATCGTCTTCGGTGAGCGGATACTCGTCGAGCATCCACAGCTCTTGATTGACGATGGCGTGGTGGGTGACGGCGACGCCCTTGGGGCGGCCGGTCGAACCCGAGGTGTAGATGACGTAGGCGGTGTTGTCCGGGCGCAGCGGGGCCAGGCGATCCGCATCGGTCACCGGCTCCGCGGAGAAGCCGGAGACGTCGAGCGTGTCGATCTCCAAGCGGCGCACGGACTCCGGGAGCTCGAGCTCGTCGCGAGCGGTGGTCAGCACACAGACCGGTGCCGCGGACTCGAGGATGTAGGCGGTGCGGTCGGCCGGGTGATCCGGGTCGATCGGCACGTAGGCGCCACCGGCGCGCAGCACCGCGTGCATGCCGACGACCAGGTCGAGCGAGCGGCGCATGCCCAGGGCGACCAGCGATTCCGGGCCGACGCCGTCCGCGATGAGGAAGCGGGCCAGGCGATTGACGCGCGCACCGAACTCGGCGTACGTGAGCTGCTCGCCCTCGAACTCGACGGCGACATTGTCCGGGGTCAGCGGAATCTGCTTGTCCAGCAACGCCGGCAGCGTGGTGACCGGCACCTCGTGCGCGGCGGAGTTCCACTCCACCAGGGTGCGGGCGCGCTCGGCCGCGGTGGTGATGGGCAGGCCCCAGACGGGCTGCTCCGCCCCCGCCGCCAGGAAGCGGTCGAAGAACTCCAGGAACCGCGCGTGGTGACGCTCGGTCTCGTCCGCGGAGTACAGGTTGGGGTTGGTCTCGAAATCGATGTGATTCCGGGTGCCCTTCACCGACTGGTAGAAGTTGACGCCCAGATCCTCGATGGAACCGGTGGACAGCACGCTGTATTCACCGGTGATGTCACCGAGTACGACCTCGTTGTGGAACAACATGATGTTGACCCACGGGCCGAAGAACTGCGAGCCCACCTCGCCGCCGGTGAACTCGCCACTGGAGTCGCGGCGAATGTCCTCGGCGCGGTAGCGCTGGTGACGCAGCGCACCCGACACCTCGACCTGCACCTGCTTGAGCAGATCGGTCACGGTTACGCCGTGGCCGACGCGCAGGCGCAGCGGCACGATGTTCGAGGCGGCGCCGCCGGAGCGGCGCATGATCGCGGTGGTGCGCGCGGTCACCGGGAGGCTGAGGATGACGTCCTCGCTGCCGGTCCACTGCGCGAGATAGGCGGCGAACCCGGCGATGAGCAGACCCGCGGGCGACGACTCGTGACGCGCCACGGCGTCGTCCAGCAGCGAGCTCTGGTCCTCGCTGAGCGCGCCCGTGGCGATCCGGTTGATGGCGGCCGGCGGCGCGGAGCGGCCGACCAGGCTGGTGCCGTCCTCGAGCCCGGCGACCCGCTCGGCCCAGTACTCCTTGTCCGACTTGAAGCGGCTGCTCTCGCGGTAGGCGAATTCCTGCTCGACCAGGGTGGGCAGGTCGGTCAGCTTGTGCGGCGCGGGCTCGACGCCCCGCACGTACGCGGTGTACAGCTCGGCGACCCGAGTCATGTAGGTCACCGCGCCGAAGCCGTCCAGCACGATGTGGTGGATGCGCGCGTACCAGTAGTAATGGCCGTCGGCCAGCTTCAGCATGGCCGTGCGGATGAGGCGGTCCCGGGTGAGGTCCAGCGGGGCGCTGTAGTCGGCGCGCATCCAGGCCTGGGCCGCGGCGGCCGGATCGGCCTCATCGGTCAGATCGACGTGGTAGATGGTGCGGTCCAGCGAGTGGTCCACCATCTGCACGGGCTCGCCGTCACGCTCGACGATGCGCAGGAAGCCCGACCCGAACTCCTCCGAGCCGTGGACCATGGCGCGTTCCAGCAACTCGAGGTCGAGTTCGCCGCGCAGTTCCACGTACTGGGCGATATTGATCGGGACCTGCGGGTCCAGGTGCTGGGCATACCAGATGCCGAGCTGCGCCGGCGACAGCGGGAAAAGTTCGCCCGATCCCGGTGCGATTTCGCTGCCAGCTTCGCCGATGCCGCCGAAATCCAGCCGGTCCAACCCAAACCTCGCTTCCGGAACACCACGACACGCAGCGCTCCCCGCCGAAAACCCGAACAGGACGCCACGCCTGCTTCAGCGTGGCGTCCGGTGTTCGGGGCTCACTTCACCGTAAATTGAGACTCCCTGGGGTATCCCCCCAGCTGGCCGATCTTGTTACATGGGCGCGACCACACCCGCCGGCCGCTGCAGGGCAGCCACAGTCGCAAACTTGGTGACGGACACTCGGTCCAATCTACCGTCAGCGCGCAAGCGACAATAAGAAAGGGCCATAGCCCTTAACTATCATCGCATTTCGTATCTTCAGCCAGTGATGTGCGACCTATCGCGAGCAGGATCGTACAGATGCGACTGGGCACAGTTCAGGGTTTCGGCCAATGCGCGACCGACGAGAATCACGGCCGCCTGCCGCAGTCCGGCCGCCTCCACGCGATCGGCGATATCGGCCAGGGTGCCCCGGAGAACCTGCTGTTCAGGCTGGGTCGCGCGGTAGACCACCGCGACCGGGCAGTCCGCGCCGTAGTCGGGAACCAGTTCCTGCGCGAGGGTCCGGATCCGGGTGATGGCGAGATGCAGGATCAGGGTCGCCCGGGTGCGCGCGAAATTTGCCAGCGCCTCCGATTCCGGCATGGCGGTCGAACGCGCCTGTGCGCGGGTCAACACGACCGACTGCACCTGCTCGGGCACCGTGAGCTCAGCACCCAGCAGCGCCGCGGCGGCCGCGTACGCCGGCACCCCGGGCGTCACGTCCCAGGGGATTCCCAGGGCGTCGAGCCTGCGCTTCTGCTCGGTGAGCGCCGAATATAAGGACGGATCGCCCGAGCACAACCGCGCGACGTCCTTGCCCTCGGCGTGCGCCCGCGCACAGTGCGCGATGATCTCGTCCAGATCCAGCCGCTGGGTATCGATCAGCTCGGCATCCGGCGCGCAGTGCCCCAGCACCTCGGGATCCAGATAGGTCCCCGCGTACAGGCACACCGGCGACCGCCGCAGCAGCTCGACCGCCCGTACGGTCAGCAGATCCGCCGCCCCCGGCCCGGCCCCGATGAAGTGCACTGTCATCGGCCGAGTCTCGCACACCCACTCAGGCGGATTGCCCGGCCGCCACCAGCACCGCGATCAGCCGCTGACCGAGAAGTCGGTGACGATCTTGGTGGGGCGGAGGCGGACCACGAGTTCGCCGGGGACGGCATTGCGCTTGCCGAATTCGTCGGCGCGGTCGGGACCCATGTAGCGGGCGGCGATGTCGGTGGCGGTACGGAGGAGTTCGTCCGGGTCCTCGGAGATTTCGGCCACACCCTGGACCTGAACGAAGGAGTACGGGGGTGCGGAGACGTCCACGCAGAGGCTCAGGCGGCCGTCGCGCCGGATCGAGCGGCCCTTGGCCGTGTCCTTGCCGGTGTTGAAGACGATCTCGTCGCCTTCGAGGATGAACCAGACGGGCGCCACCAGGGGGCGGCCGTCGCTCGCCACGAAGGCGAGCTTGCCGGTCCGGGTGCCCTCGGTCAGGAAGTCGCGTACACGCTGATCGGACAGTGAGGCCATGGGCGACACCGTACGACCTCAGATGGCCCCGCGCTCACGAGCCCGGGCCACGGCGGAGGTTCGGGATTTGACGCCGAGCTTCGAATAGATGTGGACCAGGTGGGATTTCACGGTGGTCTCGGAAAGGAACAGGCGCTTGCCGATCTCCCGGTTGGAATGGCCGTCGGCCACCAGGCGGAGGACCTCGATCTCGCGCGGACTCAAGGTGGTGTCGGGCTTGCGGACTCGCGTCATGAGACGCGAGGCAACCGAGGGCGACAGCACGCTCTCGCCCTCGGCGGCCGAGCGGACGGCGGCCAGTAGTTCGGCGGGCGGGGTGTCCTTGAGGATGTAACCGACCGCGCCCGCCTCGATCGCGCCCAGGATGTCGGCGTCGGTGTCGTAGTTGGTGACCACCAGGACATTCGGCGGATTCGGGAGATCGCGCAGGGCCGCGGTGGCGTCCGCGCCGGACTTGCCGGGGCCGAAGCGCAGATCCATCAGGACCAGGTCGACGGGGGTGGTCGAGCAGAAGGCCACGGACTCTTCGGCGGTCGCCACCTCGCCCACGACTTCGATGTCGTCGCAATCGGTTTCGGCGACGCTGGAGTCCAGCAGCGCGCGCAGGCCCGCGCGGACGATGGCGTGGTCGTCGGCGAGGAGGATGCGGATCATCTCTGCTCCGAGGGGAAGGTGGGCTGCTCCTCCAAGGGGAAGGAGACGGTGACCGCGGTGTGGCCGGGCTCGGATTCGACATCCATGGTGCCGCCCTGCTGCTCCACCCGGCTGCGCATGGCATTGAGACCGAAACTGCCGGAAGGGGATTCGGCCAGCACCGCGGGATCGATGCCGACGCCGTCGTCGACCACGTCCAGATGCACGGCGTCATCGGCGTAGGTGAGAGTGACCCGCATGCGCTGAGCGTGGGCGTGCCGCACCACATTCGAGACCGCGCCCTGGGTGATGCGGACCAGGGCGGCCTCCATGGACATGGGCAGCGCCTGCGGCTCCCCCTCGACGAGCACCTGGGCATCCAGGCCGGGCGCGGCGGCCCGCTCGGCAATGCGGTGCAGCGCACCGGCGAGGGACTGGCCCTCGAGTGCGGCGGGCGTGAGTTCCGCGATGAGCTGGCGGGTTTCGACCAGGCTGTCGGCGGCGGTCTCGCGGGCCAGCCGGATCTTCTCCAGCGCCGGATGCTCCGGAGCGGCGCGCTCGACGGCGTGCAGCAGCAGCTGAATACTGCTGAGGCCCTGGGCAACCGTGTCGTGGATCTCCTGGGCCAGGCGCTCCCGCTCGGCCATCTTGCCCGCGGTGCGTTCCTGTTCGGCGAGAGTGTTTCTGGTGGCGAGCAATTCGTCGATGAGGCGCTGACGATCGGCGGCCTCCCGGAACAGCGCCTGGTAGCCGAGCCCGATGGCCACCGCCACCAGGGCGCCGAGCAGCGGGCCGATCACACCCGCCACCGTCCAGCCGCGGTGCGCGGCGAACCCGACCACCGACACCACCGTGGCCGCGGTCACCGCGAGCAGCCCCCAATTGCGCGGCAGCAGATGGAGATACAGGAAGAACAGTCCGAACACCAGGTACACCGCCAGCGGAGCCACGATCACCAGGCCCAGCCACAGCAGCGTCAACAGGCCCAGCCATACCCGGGCCGCGGGAAGATCGCGACGGAACCGGCCGCCGGCGAAGTAGACGCCGAGAAAGACGCTCGCGAGCACCACGACCAGCAACCGATGCGAACCCGTCAGGAACTCCTGCACCGCCACCACGATGGTGAGCACCACCACCATGACATGCAGTCCCGCCTGCAGGGCGGAGAAGACCGGGGTGAGTGGCGAGCGGTGCACGCGACCAGCTTATGCCCGGCTATTGGCGCGGCATCCATCGAAAGTAGGAAACGCCGCCCCACCCTTGGCTGGTCCGGGAACCGTCCTGCTCGACGATGGTTTCCGGGGTCCGCGAAGACACAGTGGAATCATGTTCGTCGCACTCAGAGATCTGCGGGCCGCCCGCGGCCGCTTCCTCCTCATTTCCCTGGTGGTCACGCTGGTCGCGCTGCTGGTGAGCTTTCTCAGCGGCCTGACGGCCGGATTGGCGCACCAGAACATTTCCGCCATCCAGTCCCTCGAGACCAGCACGGTCGTCTTCTCCGACACCGGGTCCTCCCCCTCCTTCGACGCCTCCACCTTGAGCACCGAGCAGGTGCAGACGTGGCAGGCGGCGGGCGGCACCGTCGATCCGATCGGCATCAGCCGCACCCGCGCCACCCTCGACGGCGCGTCGCCCACCCAGGTGGCACTGTTCGGCGTCCAGGGCACGCCATTCGGCAAGCGCGTGGCAACCGATCCGGGCTCGGTGATCCTGTCCAAGGCCGCCGCCAAGGACCTCGACGCCAAGACCGGCGACACCGTCGAGCTGGGCGCGGCCTCCTACACCGTGCAGGGCGTGACCGATGACGACTGGTACGCGCACACCCCCGTGGTGTGGATGACGTTGGCGGACTGGCAGTCCCTCAACCCTCACGCGGGCGCGGCCACCATCCTCGCGGTGTCCGGCGTGAGCGATCAGTCCGCGGTGAACGCGGCCGCGCACACCACCACGACCAGCAGCAAGGACTCGCTGTCCGCGATGTCGTCGTACCAGGCCGAGAACGGGTCGCTGACCCTCATGACCGTCATGCTGTTCGCCATCTCGGCGCTGGTGATCGGCGCGTTCTTCACGGTGTGGACCGTGCAGCGGCAGCCGGACATCGCGACGCTGAAGGCGCTGGGCGCGACCACCGGCTCCCTGATCCGGGATGCCCTGAGCCAGGCGCTGATCGTGTTGCTGCTCGGCGTCGGCGTCGGTGTCGGACTGACGGCCGTGGCGGGCGTATTCATGGGCGGCGCAGTGCCGTTCGTGCTCAGCGCGAGCACCACGCTGTTCCCGGCCGCGGCGCTGATCGCGCTCGGCCTGCTCGGCGCCGCCTTCGCACTGCGATTCCTCGTCACCACCGATCCCCTCACCGCCCTCAACCAGGCCCGCTGATGACCACACTCCCCCTGCCTCCCAGGAGCATTGCGATGACCAACGCACTGACCGTCTCCGATCTGACCCTCACCTTCCCGGACGGCACGGACCGCATCACCGCCCTCGACCACGTGAACCTGCGCGTGGGCGGCGGCGAGATCGCGGCCATCACCGGGCCGTCCGGCTCCGGCAAGTCGACCCTGCTGGCCACCGTCTCCACCCTGCTGCGCCCCGATTCAGGCCGGGTGGAGCTCGAAACCGTTACGGGCACCATCGATCTCGCCTCGCTGAGCCGACGCGACGCCGCGACGCTGCGTCGCAGCTCGATCGGCATCGTGTTCCAGCAGTCCAATCTGGTCCCGGCGCTGACCGCCGTCGAGCAGCTCGAGGCCATGGTGCACCTGGGGCAGAACTGGTTCGTCTCGCCCGCCAAGCGGCGCACAGCCCGTTCGCGCGCACGGGATCTGCTGGCGGCCGTGGGACTCTCGGGGCAGGAGAACAAGCGGCCGGCTCAGCTCTCGGGCGGGCAGCGGCAGCGGGTGAACATCGCGCGCGCCCTGATGAACGACCCGTCGCTGCTGGTCATCGACGAGCCGACCAGTGCGTTGGATCAGGAGCGCGGGGCGGCCATCATCGATCTGATCGTCGGGATCGTTCGGGAGCATGGAGCGTCGACGTTGCTGGTGACGCACGATCTGTCGCATCTGGATCAGATGGACAGCGTGTATCGAATGGTGGATGGCGTTCTTACACAACATAATACGGCATTGGCGGCTTGAAATATTCAGGGATGCCGGACAATTCAGGTTCCTATGTTATTGCGACAGCAATAGAATAGAGGTTTGAATTCGAAGGGGGGAAGCGCTGGAGAGCTGCGGATCGATCCCTGCACGAAACCAGCGGGGCGGGGGACCTGGTGCCGTTCCTGCGCCGGACGTTGGGATTGTCGAAGTATGACGCATCGGTGCGAGTGAAGATCACCCGCACCGCCACCGCCGGTGTCATCGACTCGAAGACCCTCGAGGCCGCCGCCCGCCGCGACGCCGGTCAGCGCACCCACGACGCCCTGTTCGCGCTGCTGCAGCCCGGAGTCGCCCCCGCCGAGCTCGGCTCCCACCGCGGTCTGCCAGTCCAGGGCATCCTGACCCACGCGGGGTTGGTTTTTTATCTTTTGGCTTCTATTGCACGGACGGCGCGATCACGGATTTTTCGCAGCTCGTCTGCTAGTTGCTGGGGGCTGTGCACTTCGAATTCGACGCCCAGCTCCAGGAGGCGGTGTGCTACCCATGCGGGGAGGTCGTCTCGGGACATGTTCAGGGCGCAGGTGTTTGGTCCGTGCGGGACGATGTCGCCGGGGGCTTCGCCCAGGCGGCCGATCACGGCTTCGGCGGGGGCGGCGATGTCGACTTGGAAGTGCAGGGTTGGGGTGCCCCAGTCGGTTCGCTCGCCGGTTACGTAGGCGGCGGGGTTGGCGGCGGGGAGGTCGCGTGGGGTGAAGCGGGCGCCGGTGGGGTGGAGGCGGTGGATTCGGTCGGCGCGGAAGACGCGCCAGTCGTTGCGGTCTCGGTCGAAGGCGACCAGGTACCAGCGGTGCCGGTGGGGGACCAGCCCGACGGGCTCGGTGTTGCGGCGGGTTTCGGTGCCGTTGGCCGCTTCGTAGGCGAAGCGGATTCGCTCCCTGTTGGTCACGGCCGCGGCCAGGGCGGTGAGGAGCTCCGGGTCGACGGGGGTCGCGCCGGAGCGGGGCGGGACGGTGGCGGCTCCCAGGACTCGCACCCGGCGGCGCAGTTTGGCGGGGAGTACCTGTTCGATCTTGGCGAGCGCCCGGACCGACGCTTCCTCGATGCCGGCGATGGCGGAGCCCGCGGCCGCCCGGAGACCGACCGCGATGGCGACGGCCTCCTCGTCGTCGACCAGCAGTGGCGGCATGGCGGCCCCGGCGACCAGGCGGTACCCGCCGGTGGCGCCCATGGTGGCCGCGACGGGGTAGCCGAGGTCGCGGAGCCGGTCGATGTCGCGGCGGACGGTGCGATCGGTGACGCCGAGACGTTCGGCGAGTTCGCTGCCGGGCCATTCACGCGGGGTCTGCAGCAGGGACAGCAGCCGCAGCAGTCGTGCCGACGTGTCGCTCATACCCGCCATCCTCCGCTCGAAATAGGACGAGAATAGTCCTATATGGCTCCTACCGTGGTCAGCGGATCGCCCGCCCGACGTCAGGAGTCACGATGACCAGCACCGATATCCGCCCGTTCCGCATCGCCATCCCGCAGTCCGATCTCGATGACCTCCTCGACCGGCTGGCACGAACCCGCTGGACCCGGCAACTCCCGGGACAGGGCTGGGAGCGCGGCGTCCCGGTGGCCTATCTGCGCGAGCTGGCCGAATACTGGCGCACCGAATTCGACTGGCGCGCACAGGAAGCGGCGCTCAATGAATTCCCGCAGTTCCTGACCGAGATCGACGGGCTGGACGTGCACTTCCTGCACGTACGCTCGGACGCCCCGGACGCGCTGCCGCTCATCCTCACTCACGGCTGGCCGAACAGCTTCGTGGAGTTCACGAAAACCATTCCCCTGCTGACGAATCCGCGAGCGCACGGCATGGAGTCGGCGCAGGCGTTCCATGTGGTGATCCCTTCGGTGCCGGGTTTCGGATTCTCGGCGGCGCCACGCGAACCGGGCGTGCGGCCACGGCAGGTGGCCCGCATGTGGGTGGAGCTCATGGCCCGCCTGGGTTACGACCGCTACGGCGCGCAGGGCGGGGATCTGGGTGCGTACGTGGTGCAGGAGATGGCGATCGCCGCCCCCGGCCACCTGATCGGCGTGCACATCGACGGCGGCATCGGCTTGCCCACCGAGGCGGACGTCCCGACCATGACGGCCGAGGAACGCGCCGAGTGGGAGTTCATGCAGAAGTGGCAGTCCGGCGTGAATCACCATGTCCTGCTCCGCCAGGCGCCGCAGACCTTCGCGCACGCCTGGACCGATTCCCCCGTCGGCCTGCTCGCGTGGCTGGTCCACAAGTTCGACGAGTTCTCCCCACTGGCCGACCGGCTGGAGGACGCCGTGGACCGCGACCAGCTGCTGACCAATGTCAGCGTCTACTGGTTCTCCGATACCGCCGCCACCTCGTCCTGGCCCATGTACAACGGACTGGGCGACCATGGTTTCGCATGGCCGACCGGCCAGAAGCTGGTCCCGGTCGGCGTGTACGCCGGGGGCTCGCCGCTCATGCGCCGGCTCGCCGACCGCGACAACACCATCGTGCACTGGCCCGAGGGCAACACGGGCAACCACTTCCTGGCCATGGACGTTCCCCGGGCGCATGTGGCCGATATTCAGGCCTGTTTCGGCAAGATCCACCGAGCCCGCCATATTTGACCGATTGGTCTTGAAAGTCGTAGTGTCCTCGCCATGGCGAGGACCAAGGAGTTCGATCCGGACACCACGCTGCGCCGCGCTCTCGAATTGTTCTGGGAGCGCGGCTATGAGGCGACGTCCATGTCGGATCTGGTTGAGCATCTTGGGATTGCCAGGGCGAGCATCTACTCGACCTTCGGCGGCAAGCGCGACCTCTACCTGAAGGCCCTCCAGCGCTACCTCGAGACCACCGATCCGGTGATCATGAACGAGCTGTCGCAGCCGGGTCCGGTGCTGCCCGCGGTACACGGGCTCGTGCAGCGGTTCGTGCGCGAAGCATCAAGTCCCGATTCATCTCTGGGCTGCCTGGTCGTGAACAGCGCCGTCGAGTTGGCGCACTGCGACGAGGCGGTGGCGCGGCTCGTGGAGTCCAGCTGGGCGCACCTCGAGACGACATTGACTTCCGCGCTGCTGCGCGCCCGCGCGCAGGGCGAGCTGGCCGCGGACGCGGACCCGCGCGCACTCGCCCGATTCCTTCTCGTCTTCTTCCAGGGAGTCCGCGTCATCGAGCGCACGCCGGATTCGGCTGCACGCCTGCAGGATGCGGCCCGCGTGGCCGTATCCGTTCTCGGCTGAACAGGTTTCCCATTCATCCACAGCCTTCCCCACTGCCCACATTCGGGAACGATCATTCCTAAAAAGGAGTTGCGAACCGTCATGACCACCCGATTCGATGACAAAACTGTGCTGATCACCGGCGGCGCGGGCACGATCGCGGGCGCGACCGCCCAGGCCTTCGCCGATCTCGGCGCCACGGTGGTGCTGGCGGGCCGTGATGCACAGCGGCTGGCCGACGCGGCCGGACGAGTTCGGCCGGCGGGCGGCGCGGTGGACCACCTGGTCGCCGACGTCACCGACGGCTACCAGGTGGCGGCCATGGTCGAGGAGGTCGTGCGCCGGCACGGCGGCCTGCACGTGGCCTTCAACAATGCCGGAATTCTGGGCACGCCCGCCCCGGTCGGCGAGCTGGAGGATGCCGACTGGCACCGGGTGCTCGATGTCAACCTGACCGGCATTTTCCTGTCGATGAAACACGAGATCGCCCATATGCGCGGCAATGGCGGCGGCGTCATCGTGAATATGGCCTCGAATATCGGCACGCACGGCCGCCGTCCGGGTCTGGCGGCCTACGCGGCATCCAAAGCGGCGGTCAGCGTGCTGACCCAGACCGCGGCGCGTGACCATATCGGTGACGGTATTCGCATCAATGCGGTCAGCCCGGGTGCGACCGATACGCGAATGTCCTTCCGCCCGGGCGAAACACGCGCGGATCGCGATGCGCGCGTGGCGTCGGCAATTCCGCTGGGCCGGGTCGGGGATCCGGCGGAGATCGCGGCGGCCGTGGTGTGGCTGGCCTCCCCGGAATCCGCTTTCGTCATCGGCCACGATCTGGTGATCGACGGCGGCGCTACGGCGTGATCTCACCGTTTGTCCAACGGGTACGGCGAGCTTCCAATAGCGGAATCGAAGTGGGGTGTTGAACCGGCAGACACGTCCCTGTCATCTGCGCTGACTAATGTGCTGGGAATTCGCAGGTCGCGTTATAGGAGTCGCGATGAGGGACACACTGCCATCCAAGAACCAGGTCCTCGAGGCTTGCCGAGGTTCTGGTCAGCCCGGTCATCCACTACTACGCGCGGCGCAGGATCTGACCGCGCTGCACGAGCGCCTGCTCAGTGCCGAACCGGCCCAGCTGATCGAACTCGACACCATCCGGACGGATCTGGTGCATCAGATCGACTGCTGGGTGACCGCGCAATTGCCGCCGTCACATGGCGCGGCCCGGGTGCACACCGAAACCCTGGGCGCGGTCATCGATCGGCTGGCCCGGTTCACCGCCACCGCCTATGCGGCGCTGGCGCGCGAATCCGGCGGCCGGGAACTCACGATTGCCTGGGAGCACCTGGCCGAATTGGCGGTCGGATATGAGGACTTGGCGTCGGAAGTGCGCACCGGGCGTCGTCGTCTACCCGGTGCACACTGATCCACCTCACTTCGGCTTGCGCGCGGCGTACCAGTCCAGGAGTTCGGGGACGTCGACGGCCGTGGGGGCCACCACCGTGGACACCTCCGCGCCCTGGAACAGTTTCTTGATCGGCACTTCCAGTTTCTTACCGGTGCGAGTATGCGGAATACCGGGGGCCGCGATGATTTCGTCCGGCACATGTCGCGGGGACACTTCGGCGCGAATGGTCGCATTGATGCGGGACCGCAGCTCGTCGGTCAATTCGGTCCCGGGGGTCAGCACCACGAACAACGGCATCCAGTAGCCGCCGTCCGGTTGTTCGGCGCCGATGACCAGTGCCTCGGCGATTTCCGGTATACGTTCCACCGCCTGATAGATATCGGCGCTGCCCATCCGGATGCCCTGCCGGTTCAGGGTGGAGTCGGAGCGGCCGTGCACCACGATGCTGCCGTGTTCGGTAATGGTGATCCAGTCGCCGTGCCGCCACACACCGGGGAACATCTCGAAATAGGCGTCGCGATAGCGGGCGCCGTCGGGATCGTTCCAGAAGGACACCGGCATGGACGGCATCGGCTTGGTGATGACCAGTTCGCCGACCTCGTCGCGCACCGGATTGCCCTGCTCGTCCCAGGCGTCCAGGGCCACGCCGAGGTACGGGGCGGACAGCTCGCCGGGCCAGACGGGCACGGTGCGGACGCCGCCGACGAAGGCGGACACCACATCGGTGCCACCGCTGATCGAGGCCACCGGCACCTGCTCGCCGACATTGTCGCGCAGCCACAGCGAGGACGACGGGGGCAGCGCGGAGCCGGTGATGCCGACCAGCCGCAGGGCGGACAGGTCGTGGTCGGTGCGCGGCACGGATCCGGCCTTGGCGCAGGCCAGCACATAGCCGGGGCTGGTACCGAGGACCGTCGCGCCGGTACGGGAGGCCAACTGCCACAGCGCATCCGGCGTCGGCGCGGCGGGGCTGCCGTCGTAGCAGACGATGGTCGCGCCCACCAGCAGTCCGGCGACCTGGAAGTTCCACATCATCCAGCTCGGGCTGGTGTACCAGAAGAACGTGTCGTCCGGACCGATATCCGATTGCACGGCAACGGCTTTGAGGTGCTCGAGCAGCACGCCGCCGTGCCCGTGCACGATGCCCTTGGGCTTGCCGGTGGTGCCGGAGGAGTACAGCACCCACAGCGGGTGCGCGAAATCCACCTCCTCGATCGGGAGCACGACGAACTCGTCACCGGGATCGACGCTCTCCCAGGGCAGGGTGCCGGGCACCTCGAGGCCGAGGCGCGGCACCAGCACGGTCGCCGCCAGCGAGGGCAGTCCGGCGCGCAGGGCGGCGATATCGGCGCTCTTGTCGTGTGCCTTGCCGCCGAACCGGTAGCCGTCGGCGGTGACCAGTACCTTCGGTTCCAGCTGCCCGAGCCGGTCGAGCGCGGCCTGGGCGGAATAGTCCTGGCCGCAGGCGCTCCAGACGGCCCCGATGCTGGCGGTGGCCAGGAAGGCGATGACGGCCTCGGGGATGTTCGGCAGGTACCCGGCGACCCGGTCGCCGGGTCCGACGCCCTGCGCGCGCAGGGTGTGGGCGAAGGCGGCGGCGGTGGCGATCAGTGCGGCCCAGGAGATCTCGGTGATCTCGCCGGTCTCGTCGACGGACAGGATGGCGGGCCGGTCGTCGCGGACCTGCCGCATCACCTGCTCGACGTAGTTCAGCGTGGTGCCCGGGAACCACTGTGTGCCGGGCATTTCCGTGCTCCCGAGCACCTCGTCGGAGCGCTCGCCGAGATCGAAGTAGTCCCAGATCGCGCCCCAGAAGCCGGGCAGGTCGTCCACCGACCACTGCCACAGGGCTCGATAGTCCGGCAGGGACAGCCCGGTGCGCTTCTCGACGAACAGCGCGAAGCTGGTCACCTGTGCCTCGGCGATGTCCTGATCGCTCGGCACCCACTGTGGTTCCACCGCAATACCTCCTACGACGCGAATCCCGCGCTGCCGGCCGTGGCGGCCCGCTGCACGATTCGCTCGGCATGCCGGATGACCGGCATGTCCACCATGCGCCCCTCGAAGGTGAAGACACCCCGATGGTTCGGCGCTTCCGCCAATAGTCTGCGCGCCCAGTCGACTTCGCCGGGCGTCGGCGCGTAGGCGGTCCGGATGACCGGTACCTGGCTGGGGTGGATGGCCACCTTGGCGTCGAAGCCGATGGCGACCGCGTCCTCCGATTCGGCCGCCAGCCCGGTCAGATCCGGAATATCCAGGTACACCGAGTCCAGCGCGAACTTGCCGTACGCCTTGGCGGCCAGCAGGGATTGGGAGCGCACGTGCCGCGCTACATCCCGGTAGCCGCCGTCGGCGTGCCGGCTGGAGTTGCCGCCGAGCGCCGCGACCAGATCCTCCGCGCCCCACATGACGCCGATGGCATTGCGCACCATGACCGCCCGCCCGACTGCGAGCGCGCCCAGCGGGGATTCGATGAGCGCGATCACCTCGTAGTCGGTCAGCCGCGTGATCTGTTCGGCCGATTCGCATTTGGGCAGCATGATGCGCCGGTACTCGGTGCGCGCCAGGGCGTCCAGGTCGAGCATGTGCTCGAAGGTGCCCGCGGCATTGACGCGGACGACGGTGCGTTCGGGGTCCAGCGGGGTGGCGATGAGCGCCTCGCGGGCCGCCGCCTTGTCGGCCTCGGCGACGCCGTCCTCGAGGTCGAGGATGACCACGTCGGCCGCGGCGAGGGCCTTGCCGTAGCGCTCGGGCCGGTCCGCGGGGCAGAAAAGCCAAGCGGGGCCGGGCATTTCCCAACTCATGCCGGTTCCTCCAGCGGGCTGGATGTCGGGCTCCGTCTCACCAAGGTTTTCCGGGCGGCGGTGGCCACGATGTCGCCGTGCTGATTGCGCCCGGTGTGCGCGAAGGTCACGATGCCCTCGCCCGGGCGGCTCTTGGACTCCCGCAGGTCGGTCACCACGGTCTCGGCGTACAGGGTGTCGCCGTGGAAGAGCGGCTTGGGGAAGGCGATCTCGGAGAAGCCGAGGTTGGCCACGATGGTGCCCTGGGTCAGCTGCGCCACCGACAGGCCCACCAGCGTGGACAGCGTGAACATGGAGTTCACCAGCCGCTGATGGAACGGCGGCAGCGCGTCGGAGAACGCCGCGTCCAGGTGCAGGGCCTGGGTGTTCATGGTCAGCGTCGTGAACAGCACGTTGTCGGCCTCGGTGATGGTACGGCCGGGCCGGTGCTCGTACACCACGCCGATTTCGAACTCGTCGAACCACAAGCCGCGCTGGACGACCCGCTTCACCTCGGCGGTGCCCGTTTGTCGCTCGCTCACAGGCCGAGCTCCCGACCGATCAGCATCAACTGCACCTCCGTGGTGCCCTCACCGATTTCCAGGATCTTGCTGTCGCGATAGTGCCGCGCCACAGCATATTCGTTCATGAAGCCGTAGCCGCCGAAGATCTGCGTGGCGTCGCGGGCATTGTCCATGGCGGCCTCGCTCGCGACCAGCTTGGCGATGGCGGCCTGCTTCTTGAAAGGCTTGCCGGACAGCATGAGCGCGGCCGCGTCGTAGTAGGCGGTGCGGGCCATGTGGGCGCGCGCCTCCATGCGGGCGATCTTGAAGGCGATGGCCTGGTTGCTGCCGATGGCGCGGCCGAAGGCCTCCCGCTCCTTGGCGTAGCGCACGCTCTCGTCCACGCAGCCCTGCGCCGCGCCGACCGACAGTGCCGCGATGGCGATCCGGCCCTCGTCGAGAATGCGCAGGAAGTTGGCGTAGCCGCGGCCGCGCTCGCCGAGCAGGTTCTCGGCGGGCACCCGGACGTCGTCGAAGCTGAGCGGGTGGGTGTCGGAGGCGTTCCAGCCGACCTTGTTGTAGGCGGGTTCGGCGGTGAAGCCGGGAGTGTCGGTCGGCACGATGATCGTCGAGATCTCCTTCTTGCCGTCCACTCCCCCGGTGACCGCGGTGACCGTCACCAGCCGGGTGATGTCGGTGCCCGAGTTGGTGATGAACTGCTTGGAGCCGTTGATGATCCAGGTGTCGCCGTCCAGCCGCGCGGTGGTGCGGGTGCCGCCCGCGTCACTGCCCGCGCCGGGCTCGGTGAGGCCGAACGCGCCCAGCGCGCGCCCGCTGGCCAGCAGCGGCAGCCACTCCGCCTTCTGCTTGTCGTTGCCGAAGCGGTAGATGGGCATGGCGCCCAGGGAGACACCGGCCTCCAGGGTGATGGCCACGCTCTGGTCGACCTTGCCGAGCTCCTCGAGGGCCAGGCAGAGCGCGAAGTAGTCGCCGCCCATGCCGCCGAACTCCTCCGGGAACGGCAGGCCGAACAGGCCCATGTCGGCCATGCCCGAGACCACCTCGTAGGGGAAGCTGTGCTCGGCGTCGTGCTTGGCGGCGACCGGGGCCACCACCTGGTTGGCGAAATCGCGGACGGTGAGGGCGAGTTCGCGGTACTCGTCCGGCAGCGTTCCGGTGGACAGGAAATCGGTCATGACTGGGTGTTCTCCTCGGCGATGATGCGAGCCAGCGGCTGTTCGAGTTTCACCTGCGCGCCGGGCTCGACCAGCAGTTCGACGCGGCCGGCAACGGGTGCGGTGAGGGTGTGTTCCATCTTCATGGCCTCCACGACCACGATGGGCGTGCCCGCGGCGACGAGCTCGCCGTCGGCGGCCGGGGTGGCGATGACCGAACCCGGCATGGGGCTCTGGATCTCGGCGTCGCCGACATGGGCGTCGCCGCCGCGGACATCGGCCTCGGCGACCTCGCGCAGCAGCGCGGTGCCGGTGCGGTCGGCGACCCAGATCTGACCGGACCCGGTGGCGACGCGGAAGCGGGTGCGCAGGCCGTCGAGGGCCAGCATCAGCGAATCACCGTCGGATTCCACTGTCAGGGCGTGCTTTTCGCCGCCCTCGACCCAGGCCGTCGCCTGCTCCGGGGTCCCGGACAGGTACACGTGGGCGGTGCGGTCGCCACCGATGAGGCGGATGCCGACGGGCGCGTGCGCGCCGACCCGCCAGCCGGTGGGCTGCTGCCACGGATCGACCGGGGCGGCCGGCCAGCGGCGCAGCCAGAGTTCGGCCGCGGCCGCGATGAACTGCTCGTCGCTGACCGGTTCGGGCGTGAAGTCCACGGCGCGGCGGTCCAGCAGACCGGTATCCAGCTGTCCCGCACGGACATCCGGGTCGGCGAGCAGGAAGCGCGCGAAATCGGTATTGGTGCGCACGCCGAGGATCTGCGTGTCCCGCAGGGCCGCATCGAGTTTGGCGATAGCGGCGGTGCGGTCGGCGGCGTGGGCGATGACCTTGGACAGCATCGGGTCGTAGTCGCTGCCGACCACGGTGCCGGCGCGCAGGCCCGAATCCACCCGCACGCCTGGGCCTTCCGGCTCCGACAGTGCGAGCACGGTGCCGCCGGTGGGCAGGAAGTCGCGGCCCGGGTCCTCGGCGTAGACGCGCGCCTCGATGGCGTGGCCGGTGAGCCGGATGTCGTCCTGCGCGGCCGCCAGCTTCTGCCCGGCCGCGATGCGCACCTGGCACTCCACCAGATCGACGCCGGTGACCAGCTCGGTGACCGGGTGCTCGACCTGCAGGCGGGTGTTCATCTCCATGAAGAAGAACTCGTCCGGCTGGTCGGCGGAGACGATGAACTCGACCGTGCCCGCGCCGACATAGTCGACACTGCGCGCGGTATTGCAGGCGGCCGCGCCGATCCGGGCGCGGGTCTGCGGATCCAGCAGCGGCGAGGGGGCCTCCTCGATCACCTTCTGGTGGCGGCGCTGCAGGCTGCACTCGCGCTCGCCCAGGTGCAGCACGTGGCCGAACTGGTCGGCCAGGATCTGCACCTCGATGTGTCGGGGGCGGGTGACGAAGCGCTCCAGGAACAGGGTGTCGTCGCCGAAGGCCGCGCCGGCCTCGCGGCGGGCGCTGACCAGGGCGGCGGGCAGGTCGGCCGGATCGTCGACCCGGCGCATACCCTTGCCGCCGCCACCGGCGGACGGCTTCACCAGCACCGGGTAGCCGATCTCGGTTGCGGCGTCGATCAATTCGGCGTCGGTGAGGCCGGGCTTGGCGATGCCGGGCACCACCGGCACGCCGTATTCGGCCACCGCGTTCTTGGCGGTGATCTTGTCGCCCATCACCTCGATGGCGCGGGCGGAGGGGCCCAGGAAGGCGATGCCCGCGGCCTCGAGTGCGGCCGCGAAGGCCGAATTCTCCGACAGGAAGCCGTATCCCGGGTGCACGGCCTGCGCACCGGAGCGCACGGCGGCCGCGACCACGTTGTCGATGCAGAGATAGGACTCGCGCGCGGGGGCCGGGCCGAGGCGGACCGCGGTATCGGCCTCGCGCACATGGCGGGCGTCGGCGTCGGCGTCGCTGTAGACCGCGACCGATCGAATCCCCATGGCGCGCAGGGTGCGAATGACCCGCACCGCGATCTCGCCGCGATTGGCGACCAGCACGGTGTCGAAGGCGACGGGTTGCGCTTTGTCGGAGACAAAGGAGGACATCGTGTTCATCAAGGTCATCACATCCGGAAGACGCCGTAGGAGACGGGCTCGAGCGGGGCCTGCGCACAGACCGAGAGGGCCAGGCCGACAACGGTTCTGGTGTCGGCGGGGTCGATGACGCCGTCGTCCCAGAGGCGGGCCGTGGAGTAGTACGGGTTGCCCTGGTGTTCGTACTGCTCCCGGATCGGGGCCTTGAACGCCTCGAGATCCGCCTCGGACTGGTCACCGCGGACGGTGGCCAGCACGGAGGCCGCCTGCTCGCCGCCCATGACCGAGATACGGGCATTGGGCCACATCCACAGGAAGCGCGGCGAATACGCGCGCCCGCACATGGAGTAGTTGCCCGCGCCGTAGGAGCCGCCGACGACCACGGTCAGCTTGGGCACGCGGGCGCACGCCACCGCGGTCACCATCTTGGCGCCGTGCTTGGCGATGCCGCCCGCCTCGTAGTCGCGCCCGACCATGAAGCCGGTGATGTTCTGCAGGAACAGCAGCGGGATCTGGCGCTTGTCGCACAGTTCGATGAAATGCGCGCCCTTCATGGCGGATTCGCTGAACAGCACGCCATTGTTGGCGACGATGCCGACCGGGTGGCCGTGGATGCGGGCGAAGCCGGTGACCAGCGTCTTGCCGTATTCGGCCTTGAACTCCTGGAATTCGCCGCCGTCCACCATGCGGGTGATGACCTCGCGCACGTCGTACGGGGTGCGCAGGTCCACCGGGACCACGTCGTACAGCTCGTCCTGCGGCGCGATGGGATCCACGGTCGGCGCGACATCCCACGGGGTCGGGGTCTTCGGGCCGAGGGTGGCCACGATATTGCGCACGATGCGCAGCGCGTCCTGATCGCTCTCGGCCAGGTGGTCGGTGACACCCGAGGTGCGCGAGTGCAGGTCGCCGCCGCCGAGCTCCTCGGCGGTGACCACCTCACCGGTGGCCGCCTTCACCAGCGGCGGACCGCCCAGGAAGATGGTGCCCTGATTGCGCACGATGACGGTCTCGTCGCTCATGGCGGGCACGTACGCGCCGCCGGCGGTGCAGGAGCCGAGCACCGCGGAGATCTGCGCGATGCCCTTGGCGCTCATGTTCGCCTGGTTGTAGAAGATGCGGCCGAAGTGCTCGCGATCGGGGAACACTTCGTCCTGACGGGGCAGGTAGGCGCCGCCGGAGTCGACCAGGTAGATGCACGGCAGGTTGTTCTGCAGTGCCACCTCCTGGGCGCGCAGGTGCTTCTTGACCGTCATCGGGTAGTAGGTGCCGCCCTTGACCGTCGCGTCATTGGCGATGATCACGCACTCGCGCCCGGAGACGCGGCCGATGCCGCCGATGACGCCCGCGCCGGGTGACTCGTCGTCGTACATGCCGTTGGCCGCCAGCGGCGACAGCTCCAGGAACGGGCTGCCGGTGTCCAGCAGCTGGTCCACCCGCTGGCGCGGCAGCAGCTTGCCGCGCGCCAGGTGCCGCTCCCGCGCCCGCTCCGGTCCGCCCAGCGCGCTGACGGCCAGCCGCTCCCGCAGCTCGTCGACCAGCGCCAGATGCGCGGCCCGGTTCCCGGTCCGTGTGCCTTCGGTCAGCGTCATCCGCTCCGCCTCCCCGTTCGGCCGATCCGGCCGCTCGGTTAGTCACCAATAACTGGAAAATAAGATAATCTTCACTAACTGAGTTGTCCAGCACCGACGAGAGGGAGCCACGGTGAACACTGCGGAAACCGTCACGCTCACCCGTCGTGAGCAGCTCAAAGCCCAGCGTAGGCAGCAGCTGCTGGAGGCGGGGGCGCGGCTCATCGCCGATCGCGGCTTCCTGGGCATGCGGCTCGACGACCTGGGCGCGGCGGCCGGAATCAGCGGACCCGCGGTGTATCGGCACTTCCCCAACAAGGAGGCGCTGCTGGTCGAGCTGCTGGTCGGCATCAGTCAGCGGCTGCTCGACGGCGGCCGGGCCGTGGCCGAGCAGGCGGCGTCGCCGCAGGAGGCGCTGAGCGGGCTGGTGGATTTCCACCTCGACTTCGCCCTCGGCGAGCCCGAGCTCATCCGAATCCAGGATCGCGACCTGGAGAACCTGCCGGAGTCCGCGCGCCGTCAGGTGCGGCGCACCCAGCGGCAGTACGTGGAGGTCTGGGTGGCGGTGTTGCGTGAACTGCGGCCGGAGCTACCCGAGCAGGCGGCGCGCGTACAGGCGCACGCGACCTTCGGCCTGATCAACTCCACGCCGCACAGCGCGCCGGCCAGCGCGACCCGCGCACGGCCGGTGCTGCGGCAGATGGCGCTCGCGGCTCTGGAGTGAGGTCGGCACTTGGGCTGAATTGCCCTGGCGCGGTAGGGATGTGGCGCGGGCGGAGATGATCCGCCCGCGCGGAGCGGGGTCGGGCGAGGTGACCCCGCAGCCCGACGAGCCGGCGACCACGCCACGGCACCGGGCACTCGCGGCGGCGGGCCGAATCTCCCCGAGCGCGGTCGGGGACGGTGGCGCGGGCGGATGTGAATCCGCCCGCGCCACCGTGTTTCTCAGTTCTTCGAACCCGTGATCCGGGTCTGGGCCGCGGCCAGGCGGGCGGCGAATTCCGGGGATTCGAGGGAGGCCAGCTGCGGCACCACCTCGGTGTTCACCGCCT
This sequence comes from Nocardia sp. NPDC004860, assembly GCF_040609015.1. Lineage (NCBI taxonomy): Bacteria > Bacillati > Actinomycetota > Actinomycetes > Mycobacteriales > Nocardiaceae > Nocardia > Nocardia sp. NPDC004860. The sequence goes on from NZ_JBEXJI010000006.1 coordinate 280,891, forward strand.
CGGCGTGGGCGGCCAGGGCGCGGGTGGCGCGCATGGTGCGCTTGGTGGTGATGAGCAGCTCGCGCGGGACTTCCGCGGTGGCAGAGGCGAATTCGACGGCGGCGGCCACCAGGGCGGCATGATCGCCGTCGACGACGCGGTGCACCAGACCGGCCTGCGCGCCGGCCTGCGCGTCGAGCACCTCACCGAACAGCGTCATGGCCGTGGCCTGCTGCGGACCGACCGCGCGCTGCAGCATCCAGGTCATGCCGCCGCCCGGGTGGATGCCCAGGCGCAGGAAGCGAGCGTCGAAGCGCGCCTTGGGATTCGCGAATCGCACGTCCGCGGCCAGGGCGAGGTTCAGGCCCGCGCCGACCGCCGCGCCGCCGACCGCCGCGACGGTGGGCAGCTTGCAGCGCGCCACCGCCAGGAAGCCCTCGTAGATGGCCCGCAGGCCCTCCTCTTTCGCCTCACCCAGGGCGGTCAGGTTCGCGCCGGCGCAGAAGGCCGGGGGCGTGCCGGTGACCACCAGCGCGTGTACCGAGTCGTCGGCCTCCGCGTCCGCCACCGCGTCCGCGAGATCGGCGGACAGGTCCAGAGTCAACGCATTCCGCTTGTCGGGGTCGTGCACCGTTACGAGCGCCACTGAGTTCAGGCGCTCCACCTTGATCTCCGCCATGGCCCCAGATGGTAACCCGCGTCACCGCCCGCCCAACTCGCGCTCCGCGGTTCGCAGCACCATGACGAAGCCGCCGCGCACCACCGGCAGGAAGATCCGCGTCCACAGCGGCGCGAGCACGGGCGCGGCGATCTCGAAGGTGGACGACCAGCGCACCCGGGTGCCGGACGCGACCGGCGCGCAGGTGATGGAACCCTCCTGATGCCGTAGCGGCGGAACGGAATTCAGCAATCGGTAGCGCATGAGGCGGGGCGGATCGTATTCCACGATCTCCTCGGTGAGGCGCAGCAGCGGGGTCACCACCAGGCGCACCGCGCCCGCACCGTTGCCCGCGGTATCGCCGGGACGCACCAGGGTGACGCGGCGAACCATCGGAACCCGTTGGTAATTGGCGACATCGGTGAGCCAGTCGAAGACGTCGGGCGGTGCTGCCGCGATGGTGCGTTCGACATCGACCGTGCGCATGCCGGCTCCGTTCTGGTGGACGCGGATCCTGTGGGCAGCCTACGAGATCGGCGGCGCGGCGTCGACGGAAATGCCTGGTGACTACCATTGCGAATATGACCGTCGAGGAGCAGCCGCAGCGCGTGATCCGCCGCCGCCCGAAGAACCGGCGCGCCCAGATCGCCGCCACCTCGGCCGCCGCCTTCGGTTCGCTGGGCTATCACGGCGTCAGCATGGAGGACATCGCCGCGCGGCTCGGCATTTCCTCGGCCGCACTGTATCGCCACTATCCGAGCAAATACGCGCTCTTCCGCGAGGAGTTGCTGCGGCTGGCGCGACTGACCGCGGAGGCCGCCACGCCGCCCGACGAGTCCGAGGGCCTGTCCCCGCGCGAACGGCTGGACCGCGTACTGGATCGGTTGATCGCCGAGACCATCGCCAATCGCGCCACGGTCACCCTGGTGCGCTGGGAGCGCCGCTACCTCGACGACACCGACCGGCAGACCCTCGAGGAGCAGTTCACCGCGGCGCTGACCACCCTGCGCGGGCTCATCGCGGATGTGCGGCCCGAACTGGACGGGCACAGTCGCGCGGTGCGGGCGGTATCGATACTCAGCGTCATCTCCAGCATTGGCGACCATCACGCCACGCTGCCCATGAAATCGCTGACGGCCCTGCTACATTCGGCCTGCGACGCCATCATCGCGACCGAGCTGCCGCCCGAGGGCACCGTCGCCGAGCCGCCGCGGGCGGTGGAGATTCCGCAGAGCTTCAAGCACGAACTGCTGCTCAAGAAGGCCGTCGAGCTGTTCCACGCGCGCGGCTATCCGAACGTGAGCGTGGAGGACATCGCGGCGGCGGCGGATCTGTCGGCGGCCTCGGCGGTGTACCGCTACTACCGCAGCAAGGGCGATCTGCTGGCCGCCGCGTTCCGCCGGGCGGCGGATCGGGTGTCGGGGGCGATCGGGCCGGCGGTGGCGTCCTCGTCGAGTCCGACCGAGGCGATGAGCAAGCTGGTGGAGCTGTATGTCGCGGGGTCGTTCGCCGAGCGCGAGTTGACCTTCGTGTACTACGCCGAGTTCGGGCACGTCGCCGCCGAGGAGCGCACCATGCTGCGCAATGTGCAGCGGCTCATCGTGACCGAGTGGGTGCGGCTGCTGGTGGCGGTGCGCCCGGAACTGTCCGAGGGCGAGGCGCGCATCCTGGTGCAGGCCGCCTTCGGTCTGGTGGTGGACCTGGGCCGGGAGTTCGGCGGGTATCCGGCGATCTGCCCGCAGCCCAGGGTGATCCGGCTCATGGAGGTCACCCTCTTCGGAGCCGGGACGCCGGAGTCCTGAGGGCTAACCGGTCAGGGTTTTCAGCGGGGTGAACGGCGCGTAGTCGCACACGTGCCCGTTGTCCCAGTCCCACAGCGAGATCGGATCGACGGCGACGCCGCTCTGCAGGATGAGCCGCCAGCCGGCGTCCTCCCGCTGCCAGATGTCGCCGTCGCGGTCCCAGTAGAGGCCGATGGTGTTCGGTTCGACCGTGTCACTCCGACTCATGGTCTTCCTCTCATAGCTACCCGTCAGCGATTGCGTGACTTCGGGCGGCCGGGCTGCGGCGCGCATGATCGCCGCCAGGCACGGCCTCGTAGTCCTCGCTCCTGCTTATTGCGGTCACCATTGGCAATCCCGGTGTAGCGGTCATGCCGAAAAGTATTCGCCGCCACGCTTCCGAGACTCTTTCGTGGTGATTAGGGCTTCTCTTCTGAGCAAATATATTTGCCAAACATTCGCCGATGGTTGAAGCTGCACGCGCGAGTCGAATTCACTCACCGGTTTCCGCCGTTTGCGGCCGCGTCGCGGCGGAATAATTGCTGTCCTATGGTCGAACCGATTCACGTACTCGGCCCGATCCAACTCAGCATAGAAGACCAGTCGGTTGGTTTGGGGGCCATCATGTTACGGACTGCGCCGGCCCGCCTCGCCGCTGCGAGCGGCCGCGCCACCAGCGCCGATCGGCTCATCGACGATCTGCGGGAAGGCAATCCGCCGCCGACCACCCTGCTGATGCCGCAGAGGCACATTCACAATACGAGGGGCTCACAGATCTCCGGCTCACCGCGGCGGAAATGCACGCGGCGGTGGAACTGGAACGCAATCGGCTCACCGAGATAGCCATCGAACTGCGCACCCGCTTCTGTGCGCATCCCGAACGCGAGAAAATCGCCCGGCTGCGCACTACCGCGCGAGTATCCGGGCGCCGAATACAGCATCGACCCCAGTCCGGCACGGTGGGCGAGACCTCGCGGGCCGCGGCCCACCAGGCCGACGGGTCCTACCGGACAGGACACCTCGAGCGGCGCCCTATCCGGACCTGCCTGGGCAGGATCAGGGACGTCGCCGATCGTTGATGCGGGATACCCACGCGGCCGGTAGATCGTCGGAAAGGACCGGCGCGCCGAGAATTTCATCGTCGAGACCGAACGCGTCCAGCAGCGTCGGTAGGTTGTCGGCGAGGTTGTCGAGGGCAAGGCGGAGCTGCTGCTTGATCGTCTTCACAGCGTCGATGTCGAGCAGGCCGCGAGTGAGGTACCAGGTGGCGTGCTGATCCAGGTAGCTCAGTGCGAAAACGTCACGCACGGCGATGATCTCGGGATGATCGGAATACTGGTGGAGCAGCTGCAGCGCCTCTTCGGCGCTGTACGCCTCGGCCAGCTCCAGCGCCTCCGGAATGATCGCCAGCCGGGCGTCGAGCCCCGGCGTCGTCAGGTAGTGCTGCGCCTCCTCCACGATCGTCAGAGTGCGTGCGCTGAACAGGCTCATGCGGTCGCCGGGATCCGCGCCATCGTGCACGCGGACTTCGGGGACCGGCTTCCCGGCCAGGTGCTTGGCGAGGACGCGGCCGGCCACGGAGCCGAGCACGTGGCAGTCGCCCTCGCCGGTGATGGCCGCGTGGCAGACACCGAGATAGTCGGCGACCCGGTTGGCGCTGAACATGCCCTGGGCGGCCATCTTGAGGCGGCTGTTGGTCACGGACTGCAGGGCGTGCGGCTGGATGTAGTGCTTGGCCAGCATCACCGAGACGACGGTGTCGCGACTGGTGAGATCGCTGCCCGCGAGCGATGTCTTGATCGCGTTCCCGTAGATCGTGCGGGCGACGGTGCCGGCCAGATCGGTGAGCAGGGTGTCGCGCACGTGCGGGATATCGGCCATGAGCGGACTGTCGAACGGTGTCAGCGGCACCACCCGCTTGGAGGCGTAGCGCAGCGCGATGTAGAGCGCGGCGCGGGCGGAGGCGTTCAGGCAGGACGAGAGCGCCAAGCGTCCCACGGTGAGCTGACTGATCGCCGAGGCGAATGCCCGCTTCCGGCTGGTCTCGTCGTGCCAGGTCAGCACGCCGTCGTCGTCGATGGTGGCCAGGTCGTTGCTCAGCCAGGCACTCCGCTCGACCCGGAGGTTGTCGAAGCTGATCACCGAGTTGTCCATGATGACCAGCGGCTGGTGGTCGAGCTGGGTGATCGTCACGCCGGGCGCCGGTTCGCCGTCGGCGCCGCGCAGGCGCGCCGTGAACAGATGCACGCCCTGATCGACGCCCGCCGCGTCGATGTAGCGGGCGCCGACGACGCAGACCCGGGACACCGGGATACCGACGCTCGGCATGAATTTGCGCGCCCGCGGGTTCGGGGTGTTGATCACGAACCCGTCGCCGTCCCAGGTCGCGCGGGTCTGCATGAACTGGATGTTGGAGCCGCACCCGTACTCGGTCAGCAGCATGACGCCGATGGCGGAGGCGTCGTCCAGATCCTCCAGATACGGTGCGGCCGAATCGGAATCGGTCAGGGTGGCGAGGCTGCCCGAGGCCAGGTTGTAGTGGCCCGAGATCAGCGGAATCAGGTCCGTCGCCAGCACTGCCGCCCAGTCGAACACCGCGAACAGCTGCGGGAGGCGGGTAGCGACATCGCTGGTGCTACCGATCTCCTGGACCAGATATCGCAGCTGGTCGTAGGCGTTCTGCCGGCGCTCCGCCTGGCTCTGCTGCTCCGTGACGAAGTAGTCCGGGTTGCTGAGCACCTTCTGCAGCTGCTGGTCGAATGCCAGGTCACCGTGCCGAAGCAGCTCGGCCAGCGATTTCCCTTCCTTGCGCCCGTGCGTATCCATAACCGCCTCCTACTCATTCACGATCCCAGCGGCGATTCGTCCACCACCGGGCATGCGAGGCGATCGCTGCCGAACTTCGATGCACCGGGGGCCACCGTTGGCGCACGCTCACACGGACACCGCGGGGACCGGAAAAAGGGAGCCGGGCGATCACCTGTCAAAAGTTCGACGCACCACACACCTTCACGTGAAGTCCCCGCGGCGACGGTTGCCCGATCTGGTCCTGTCGCCGGGGTGGCAGGTGTGTTCGTACCGGTTGGGCAGCAGTGCATACCCGCTGATGAGCCGACATCGCGGCCGCGTCGAACTGCGGCAACACCGTTGCCGCAGAACTACCTTCGACCGACCGTGTCATGGATTGTATTGTTACACAAATCGTGTCGCGGCTCACGGTGAACAATCACAGCGCGAGGCCACGATGGGTCCGACGGGCCGGAAACTACACCTACACAGCGGGAAACGGCCTAGTAGGCGGGAACACCACGGGCAACTCGGTCAGCGCCCGGTGGAACGGGCCGGGCCGCCACACCAGATCGTCTGCGGCGACCGCCAATCGGATTTCCGGGAGGAAGTCCAGGAGCTGATCGATGACCTCCTGCGCGAGCAGACGCCCGTACGACTGGGCGTGCACAGGGCAGGCGTGATCGCCGGAGCTGAACGCCAGGTTCCATGCGTTGCCGAGGGATTCGCCCGGGTTCAACTCCGGATCGGTGTTGCAGGCGGCCATGCTGATGATGACCGGCTGATCGGCCGGCAGCCACACGTTCTCGATCAGGGTGGGCTGCCGCGGGTAGGTGATGCAGTAGTTCGCCATCGGCGGGTCGGTGGCGAGCCGCTCGCCGATCGCGGTGCTCGTCGGCAGCGGAATCCCTTGTACGGCACTGGTGAAGCGACTGTCGGTCATCATCAGCAGCAGGGTGTTGGCGATGAGATTCAGGGGCGGTTCGACACCTGCCGCGAACAGCAGGACCAGCTGATGCACCATCTCCTCGTCGGACAGCCCGGCGGGATGCTGGACCAGTCTGGTGGTGACGTCGTCGCCGGGCTGAGCCCGCTTCAGCGCCGTGAGGTCGAGCAATGCCTCGCCCATGCTCGCGTTCACGGTCTCTGTATCCACGCCGTCGAACATCGCGGCACTGGCGGCCGCGACGCGCTGACCGATGTCCGGTGGACAGCCGAGTGACTGACAGAAGACCGAGAAGACCAGCGGGAGGGCGTACTGGCTCAGCACGTCGGCCCGTCCGTCCGCGCAGAAGGTGTTGACCACGGGGATCGCGGTGCGCTCCACCATGGATCGCACCGAGTTCAGGTCGATCCCGGCCAGGGCGTCACTCAGCGCCTTGCGGTAGCGAGTGTGCACCGGGCCGCTGGTGCGAATCGCGTTGGGCCGGTATTCGATCATCGGCATGATCGGGATATCGGCGGGCACGGACCGCTGCCAGGCACTCGGATCGGCCGGAAAATGAGTGGAGTCGTTGAGAATACGCACGGCGGTCGCGTATTTGACGACCAGGGTCGCGGGTATGCCCGGCCAGATCTCGACCGGCACCAGCGCGCCATAGTCGCTGCGCATCCGACGGTAGTACCCGTGGGGATCGGCGGCGAATTCCTGGCTGTAGATCGGGATTCGCGGACCCATGTCCTCGACCGGCGACTTCGAGCTGGCGGTAGCACCCTGTTGCGTGTGCTGCGGATACACGTAGTCTCCTTGGAATCGGTTGCGGCAGAATAGTACCCAAGGCAGCGTCGGCCCCCAAGGGCCCGCAGGTTCGAAACTGCCGGTTAACGAGGTTTCGGGCGGGTTACACGAATCGGGCCGGAAGGCGTTGTGTCCATGAGAATTATGGCGAAAATCGCCGCTGTCGTCGCGGGGGCGGCAGTGCTGTCGATGGGAACGGCGCAGGCTGCACGCCCGGCTGGGTGACCGCGGTGTCGAACAGCGCGCGGTACGTCGGTGAGTCCGGCATCATCTGGTCCTGCAGCAACTGCAACGCTGACCGGCTGCGATTGCGGGTATCGCTCTCACACCCGGTGATTCGCCGGTAGTCCCGCGGCGGCGAAGCCGTGGACGAGGGCCGCTACGGCGAACTCGAAACGGGTGCGGTCGTCGGTGCCCGCGCCGGTGCGTGCCGCCTGCAGGATCAGCGGGAATTCCTCGGGCTCGAGGGTTTTCAGGTAGTCGACCGACCCGGGATCGCCCGCCTCGTTGACGGGAGCCGTACGGGCTTCGGAATTGGCGTGGGCCACCACGAACAGCGTGAGCGCGTTCAGGGCGTCGAGGGCGGGGCCGAGGTCGAAACCTGCCTCCACCAATAGTTTCAGGCCGCGTTCGGCGGTGTGCAGGGTCTTCGGGGTCACCGCGGGCCGGGTCGCGACCAGCGGCAGCGCGCCGGGATGCGCGAGCAGCGCGGTCCGCAGGGCGCGGGCGTAGTCGACGAGGACCGATTGCCAAGGGCCGTCGGTGAATCCGGCGTCGGCCTCGGACATGACGCGCTCGACCATGCCGTCGAGCAGGGCGTCCTTGTTCGGGACGTAGTGGTACAGGGTCATGGCTTCCACGCCGAGTTCGGCGCCGAGCTTGCGCATGGACAGCGCGGCCAGGCCGTCCCGATCGGCGAAGGCGAGCGCCGCGTCGAGCACCTGCTCGCGGGAAATGCCTGCTCGTTCGGCTCGGGTGCGCTTGGCGGCCATCGGTTTTCCTTCCGGTGTTGACAACTCTTACGTCGTAAGTGAATCATAGTCCACAGCAACGAACTCTTACGACGTAAGAGTTATCGGAAAGGGAGAAACCGCATGACCACCACCGTCGCCGACAACAAGACCGTCATCACCGCGTTCATCGACGCGCTCAACCACGGCCTCGAGGGTGGGTCCGAGTGGGTCCGTTACCTGTCCCCGCAGGTGATCGACCACAACAAGGTGATCTTCGGGGAGGAGGACGCACCGGGCGCCGCCATCGAGGGCTTCCGTCAGCAGCTCGCGGCCTTCAGTGCCGTCGACGAGCAACAGAGCGGAATCCTGGTGCAGGAGTTGATCGGTGAGGACGATCGGATCGTGGCGCGGCTGCGGGTGATCGGCCGCCACACCGGCGCGCATGCCCGGATGCCGGAGCCGACCGGACGCACCTGCGACGTCGAGCAGATCTGGATCTTCACCCTGACCGACTCGCGCATCAGCGAGATCCGCGCGGTCAGCGACCGGCTGGGCATGTTTCTTCAGCTGGGCTGGGACTGGCCGGCCGTCGACTGAGCGCCGACGGCCGCGAGTCATGGGCCCGGGGCCGCCAGGACCGGAATGTCCTGGCGGCCTTCACACCTGGCCGACCGCTACGCGGTAGTCGTGGTCTGCGGCGGGAAGGTGTACGAGGAGCCGGTGCCCAACGCCTTCGCCATCATCGCGAAGAGGTCGTTGATTGCACTGCCGCTGAACATCGCGCCTCCTAGACGACCGGCGGCGTGGTGGTGCCCGCGCCCGGCTGGGTGATCGACGTCGACGATCCAGAAGTCACGAGGTGAGCGAAGGCCAGCAGGAGGTCGGTGAAGCCACTGCCCGTGTAGATAGGCATGGGGTGAATCCTTTCGAGATTGTTTTCTTCAGTGCGAATCTCTTCGCGTAGCGGCGGTGCGAACTACTTCGCGTTGCGGCGCTTGGCCTTCGGGCCCTTGGGGTTGTAGCTCGCGGTGGAACCAGCGCCGAGGAACTGCAGCACCTGGGTCATCAGGGCGCCGATGTCGACGGTGGTTCCGCCACCGGTGGGGGGAGGAGTGGTGGTCATGGTGTTTCCCTTTCTTTCACGACGCGGACAGACCCCCTCGATGTGTGGTTTCTTCTCGGGACCGCCGCACGGGGCCGATGTGACCCCGGGTATTGGCTGCGGAACTGGTGTGCCGCAGGGCTATTCGGGATCGGCCGCCATCGCCTGGACCAGCGACGCCGGCCGCATATCGGTCCAGTGCGCTTCGACATAGTCCAGGCAGCTCTGCCGGCGGGCCGGACCGTGCGCGACGGTCCAGCCACCGGGGACGGCGGCGAACACCGGCCACAGCGAATGCTGGGCCTCCTCGTTGACAAGTACGTAGAACTGCGCGTTTTCGTCATCGAAGGGATTGCTCATTGGGGTTGCCTTCCTAAGTCCGGGGAGTGCGGGCGTTCAGCACGCGGGCGATGTGGGTGAGCGCGTCGGGCGAGGTCATCCGCCAGTGAGTTGCCGGAACGGCGTGGTTCTCCAGCACACCGTCGATGGCGTCGGTCCAGCTGGAGATGCCCCAGCTGCCGCTCGGATCGTCCAGGGCCGCGTGGAAATACACCAGGTCACCCTTGTAGCGGCGGGGCCGGTAGGCGCCGATGAGCGGGAAGGCCGCGAGCGCACTGTCCACGATCCTGGCGACCCGGTCCGCGCCGACCTCCGCTTCGGCATCGACCAGTCCCGGCACCTCACCGAGCAGTTCCGCCACCGGGACGGCGGACTCGGGATCGATGTCGCTCTCGAGCGAGCTGTCCAGCATGGCCAGGACCGCGACCTCCTGACCGTCGTCCTGGAGCTGCACCGCCATGGCGTGGGCGAGCACACCGCCGAGCGACCAGCCGAGCAGGTGGTACGGCCCTTCGGGCTGCACGGCGCGGATCTCGCGCACGTAGCGCGCCGCCCACTCCTCGATCGAATCCGGCAGCGGCACATCGGCGGCCAGGGTCGGCGACTGCAGACCATAGATCGGGCGATCCTCCGCCAGGTAGGGCGCCAGACCGGCGAACGACCAGGAGATGCCGCCGACCGGGTGGACGCAGAACAGCGGTGCACCCGTACCGGACGGTCGTAGCGGCAGCAGGACGGCGAACGCGGCCTCGGTGTCGACGCCGCCCGGAGCGCTCAGCGGCCCCGCGATCTCGGCGGGCGTCGGCGCGGCGAAGACCAGCACGACGGGAACCCGCTGGTCCAGCGCCTCACCGAGCCGCGTGGCCAGCCGGACCGCGAGCAGGGAATTGCCGCCCAGCTCGAAGAAGTTGTCGTCCAGGCCGACCCGGTCCACGCCCACGACCTCCGCGAACACCGCACACACAGCGGCCTCGACTTCGGTTGCGGGAGCGCGGTATTCACGCGGGACGAAGTCCGGCGCCGGCAGGGCGGCGCGATCGACCTTGCCATTGGCGTTGCGCGGCACGGCGTCCAGGCACACGAGCGCCTCGGGCACCATGTAGCTGGGCAGCAGTCCGGCCAGCCGTGACCGCAGCTGCGTGGGGTCGGCGTCGGCGTCGAGGCCGAAGTATCCGACCAGCCGCGCGGAATCGCCCGTGCCGTCGACCACGACGACCGCGTCGGTCACGCCGGGTTGCGCGCGCAGGGCGTGCTCGATCTCGGCCAGCTCGATGCGGTAGCCGCGCACCTTCACCTGGAAGTCGCGGCGCTCCACGAATTCCAGGACGCCGACATCGGCGGACCGCACCCAGCGCACCAGGTCGCCGGTGCGGTAGAGGCGCGAACCTGCCGGGCCGAACGGATCGGCCACGAACCGCTCCGCCGTCAGATCCGGACGGTCGTGGTAGCCGCGGGCCAGCTGCGCGCCGCCCAGGTACAGCTCGCCGGGGACGCCGACCGGCACCGGTCGCAGCCGGTCGTCGAGCACGTACACCCGGTTGCCCGCCTCCGGGGTGCCGATCGGCACCACGGCCTGGCGCAGGTCGGCGTCGGTGCGGAATCGGGTGACCGACACCGCCGCCTCGGTCGGGCCGTACAGGTTGTCGATCCGCGCGGCGGTCGCGGACCTGGCGCGCCGGAGCGTCTCGGCGGGCAGCGCCTCGCCGATGACCAGCACGCGGCGCAGCGACACCGGCAGACCGTCCGCGCCGGCTACATCGGCCAGCATGGCCAGCAGCGAGGGCACCAGGGTCAGGGTGGTGACGGACTCCCGGCGGATCCGATCGAGCAATCCTTCCGGGTCGTGCTGTGCGCCTTCGGGAGCCAGGACGATCCGTGATCCGGTGCGCAACGCCCACCAGAGTTCCCACACCGAGAGGTCGAAGGCCGCGGAGGTCATCCACAGCACCGAATCTCCCTCGGCGAGGCCGTATTCCGACTGCATCCAGTCCAGCTGGTGCGCGACCGCCGCGTGCGGCACGGCCACGCCCTTGGGCTTGCCGGTCGAACCCGACGTGAAGATCACGTAGGCGGGATCGGCGGGCGAGGACGGCGCGCGGCGCTCCTCGTCACGAATCGCGGTGCCCGGCAGGGTCGGATCGTCGGCGAGCGCGACGTCCAGCACAGTCGTGGAATCCGGCAGGTCGTCCGGCAGCGTCATGGTCCGGGTGGAGCTGGTGAGCACCACGGCCGGCGCGGCCGTCTCGAGGACCATCGCGGTGCGCTCGATCGGGTGCGCAGGATCCAGCGGGACATAGGCTCCGCCCGCCCGCACCACGGCGTACATGGCGATCAGCAGTTCGATACTGCGCGGAAGCGCCAGTGCCACCAGCGTTTCCGGGCCGACGCCCGCGCCGATGAGCACCCGGGCCAGCCGGTCGACCCGCTCGGCGAAGTCGCGGTAGCTCAGTGCCCGCCCGTCCTCGACGACCGCGAGGGCGAACGGGGTACGTCGCACCTGAGCGTCGAACTCGTCGAGCAGCCCGCGCGCGGGGAAGCCGCTGTCGGCCGCGTTCCAGGACCGCAGCAGGCGTTCGCTCTCCCTCTCGCCGAGGATGTCCATGTCGCCGATGGGACCGTGCGGATCGGCGATCACGCCCGCCAGCAGCCGCTCCAGGCGTTCCGCGAATCCGGCGACGGTGACCTCGTCGAACAGTGCGGTCGCGTAGGTCATGGTCGCGGTCATCCCGGCCGGGGCGCCGTCGGCGTCGTAGCGGTCCATGACCACCAGGTGCAGGTCGAACTGCGAGACGTCGGTATCGAATTCGATGGCGCCGCCCCGCAGCCCGTCCAGATCGAAGGCCGCCCGATCCTGGTTGTGGAAGGAGAAGCCGACCTGCACCAGCGGGTGACGCGCGGTCGAACGCTCCGGGTTGAGCACCTCCACCAGCCGCTCGAAGGGCACGTCCACGTGGTCGAAGGCCGCGACGTCGCGGGCCCGGACCCGCCGCAGCAGGTCGGTGAAGCCTTCGGCCGGGGCGACCTCGGTGCGCAGCACCAGGGTATTGACGAACATGCCGACCAGATCGTCCAGCGCCTCGTCTCCGCGCCCGGCGACCGGGGTGCCGACCGCGATATCGGTCGAGCCGGTCAGCCGGGACAGCAGGGCCGCGAAGGCCGCGTGCACGGTCATGAACAGGGTCGCACCGCTGGATCGGCCCAATTCGGCCAGGGCCGTGTGGGTTTCGGCGTCGATGGTGAAATCGACGCGGCGGCCGTCGGTGTCCAGCACCACCGGCCGGAGGCGGTCGGCGGGCAGGGTGAGCAGCGGGGGCAGTCCGGCCAGGGTCTCGGTCCAGAAGCCCAGCTGCCGGGAGACCAGCGAAGCGGGATCGTCCTCGGAGCCGAGCAGCTCGCGTTGCCAGACCGCGTAATCCGCGTACTGGACCGGCAGCGGCGTCCATGCCGGGGCAACGCCCGACTTGCGCGCCGCGTAGGCCGTCATGACATCGCGGGCCAGCGGCACCAGCGAGCTGCCGTCACCCGCGATGTGGTGCATGACGACCACGAAGACGTGGTCCTCGGGGGCCAGCCGGAACAGCGCCGCCCGCAGCGGCACGACCGCGGTGACGTCGAAGCCCTGGCCGATCACCTCGAGGACGGCCGCCACGACCGTCTCCTCGGTCACCGGAATCGGCTCCAGCGCAGGCAGATCCGTGGCAGCGGCGGCGGGCAGCACCACCTGCACCGGACCCGACTCGGTTTCCGGGTAGACGGTGCGCAGCACCTCGTGCCGGACCACCACGTCGGCGATCGCCGCGGTCAGCGCCGCCACGTCCAGCGGTCCGCTCAGGCGGATGGGGAGCGGGATGTTGTAGGCGGTGGAGTCCGGATCCAGGCGGTTCAGGAACCACATGCGCTGCTGTGCAAGGGAAACCGGGACCGGGCCGGTCACCGTCCGGGGCAGCAGCGGCGGGCGGGCCGGGGCGTCCGAGTCGATCGCGAGCACCGCGGCGGCCAGCGCCTCCACGGTCGAGTGCTCGAACACCGCCCGCACCGGCACCGGCACGCCGAACGCGGCGCTCAGGCGCGCGGCCAGCTGGGTCGCGGTGAGCGAGTTGCCGCCGAGCGCGAAGAAGTCGTCGGCGAGGCCGACCCGCTCCGCGTCCGCGGTGCCGAGCACGGCGGCGACCACCCCGGCGACCGTGCGCTCGGCATCGGTGCGCGGGGCCCGGAATTCGACGGTGCGGAAGACCGGCTCCGGCAGGGCTTTACGATCCAGCTTGCCGACCGGGGTGAGCGGGACGGCGTCGAGCACCATGATCGATGCGGGCACCATGTACGCGGCCAGCGAGCGGCCCGCGTGGGCCACCAGTTCGTCCACGTCGACGGTGTGACCCGGCGCGGCCACCACGTACGACACCAGCGCGACCGCGCCGGCGGCGTCGGTGTGGCCCAGGGTGACGGCGAATTCGACCGACTCGTGCGTGGCCAGCACCGCGTCGATCTCGCCGAGCTCGATGCGCAGACCGCGCACCTTCACCTGATGGTCGGCGCGGCCGACGTATTCGAGCCCGCGGCGGCCGTCCGCCCGGGCCGTCCAGCGCACCAGGTCGCCGGTGCGGTAGAGCCGCTCACCGGGCGCGCCGTACGGGTCGGCCACGAAGCGCTCGGCCGAGAGTCCCGGCCGCGCATGGTAACCGCGGGCCACGCCCGGACCGTTCAGGTACAGCTCACCGGTCACGCCGGCCGGGACCGGCCGCAGCCGGGCGTCCAGCACGACCGCCGTCATGCCCGCGGTCAGGGCGCCCAGGACCACCGGCTCGCCCGGCAGCATCGGGGCGCCGATATTGGAGGTGATGGTGGTCTCGGTCGGACCGTAGGCGTTGTGCACGGCGCGGGCGCCGGTGGACCAGCGGGCCACCAGTTCCGGGCCGAAGGACTCACCGCCGAGCGCCAATTCACGGAACTCCGGCAGCCGCTCGGGATCGAGCGTCTGCAGGACGGCCGGGGTGATGAAGGCGTGGGTGGCGCCCTCGGCGGCCATCAGGTCGGTGAGCTCCGCGCCGCCGAACACCTCGGCCGGGGTGATCACCAGGCGCGCGCCGACCGGCGTGGCCATCAGGATCTCCAGCTGGTAGGCGTCGAAACTCGGCGAGGACACCTGCAGGACGCGGGCGTCGGCGCCGAGGCGGTACCGCTCCCGCTGCGAGATCGCGACGCCCGCCACGCCGGCGTGGGTCGCGACGACGCCCTTGGGCAGACCCGTGGAGCCGGAGGTGTAGACCATCCAAGCCGGGTTGGACACCCGGACCGGACGGCGCAGCTCGCCGGGCGCGATCGGGGTCGCGTCGAATTCCCGCAGGGTGTCCAGGAATTCGGGCGCGTCGATGACCAGCCACTCGGCCGCACCGGGCAGCCGGTCCCGGCTCGCGGCGACGGTCAGGCCGAAGGTCGCGCCCGAGTCGGTCAGCATGTGCTCGATGCGGTCGGCCGGATAGTTCGGGTCGACCGGGACGAAGGCGGCGCCGGTCTTGGCGACCGCCCACACCGCGAGCAGGGTGGTGTCGGATCGCGGAATCGCCAGGGCGACATAGTCTTCCGCTCCGAGACCGCGCTCGATGAGCACGCGGGCCAGGCGCGAGGACTCGGCATCCAGCTCGCGGTAGGTGAGCTCCCGGTCCCGGTACCGCGCGGCGATATTGTCCGGGAAGCTCGCGGCGGCCTCGGCGAGGATCTCCCCGAGGGTGCGCAGCGTGACCGGCTCGGTGCCGGACCGATCCAGCAGTCCCGCGCGTTCCGACGGCGACATCAGGTCGATCTCGCCGATCGGGACGGTGGCGTCGACCGCGATCGCGCCGAGCACGC
Organism: Nocardia sp. NPDC004860; assembly: GCF_040609015.1. Classification (NCBI taxonomy): domain Bacteria; kingdom Bacillati; phylum Actinomycetota; class Actinomycetes; order Mycobacteriales; family Nocardiaceae; genus Nocardia; species Nocardia sp. NPDC004860. The sequence continues at coordinate 296,075 of NZ_JBEXJI010000006.1, forward strand.
GGCCCAGGCGGCGCAGCAGACCGGCCGCGGTGGCCGCGTCGAAAAGGTCGGTGGCGTAGTTCAATTCGATGGCCAGGTGGCCGTCGACATCGGGTTCGTCGGAGACGGTGAACTGCAGATCGAAGCGGGCCACCCGGTGTTCGAAGTCGACCGGCTCCAGCACCAGGCCGGGCACCGCGTAGGTCTGCGCGCCCAGGTTCATGTAGCTCAGGACCACGGTGAACAGCGGGTTGCGGGCCTGCGTGCGGGGCACGCCGAGGGCCTCGACCACCTGGTCGAACGGCACCGTCGCGTGGTCGAAGGCGGCCAGATCGACCTCGCGGGTCTGCGCCAGCAGCGCGTCGAAGCCCAGGCCCGGTTCCGGGCGGGTGCGCAGCGCCAGGGTGTTGACGAACATGCCGACCAGGTCGTCGAGGGCGGCATTGCCGCGGCCCTCGAGCGGGGTGCCGATGGTGATGTCGGCCGATCCCGACATCCGGGACAGCAGTACCGCGAGCGCGGCGTGCCACACCATGAACGGGGTGACGTTGTGCGCCTCCGCGATTCGCTTGATCGCGGTGGCCAGACCACCGTCCAGCCGCGCCTGCACCCGGGCACCGCGCCCGGAGGCCACGGCCGGCCGGGGCCGGTCGGTCGGCAGCGGCAGCTCCTCGGGCAGATCGGCCAGCGCCTCCGTCCAGTACGCCAGCTCGCGCGGGCCGGACTGTTCCAGGACGGCCCGCTGCCAGAGCGCGTAATCGGCGTACTGCACCGGCAGTTCCGTCCACACCGGGGACTGGCCCGCGGCGCGGGACAGGTAGGCGGTGATGGTGTCGCGCAGCAGCGGATCCTCCGACTGGCCGTCGCCTGCGATGTGGTGCAGCACCACCACCAGCACGTGGCTGTGCTCGGATTCACGAATGAGCGCGGCGCGCACCGGCACCGTGGTGGTGACATCGAAGCCGCGCGCCACGAAGCTCTCGATCCAGGTGAGGTCGGCCGCGTCGGCGCCGGTCCGCATCTCCAGGGTCGGGAGCGCGCTGTCGGCGGGCAGGACCAGCTGGTAGCCGACCCCGTCCGCGTCGGCCGGGTAGATGGTGCGCAGCGTCTCGTGGCGGCCGATCACGTCGGCGAAGGCCGCGCTCAGCACGCCGGTGTCGATCTCGCCGGTGACGCGGACGGCCGCGGGCACGTTGTAGGCCGCGGATTCCGGGTCCAGGCGGTTGAGCAGCCACATCCGGGTCTGGGCCAGCGACAGCGGGATTCGCTCCGGTCGCGGCATGCGCCGCAGCGGCAGGCGCTGCCCGCCGCCGCGAATGCGGGCCGCCAGCTCGGCGACGGTCGGCGCCTCGAACAGCTGACGCACGCTCAGCTCCGCGCCCAGGGCGGCATTGGCGCGCGCCACCAGGCGCATGGCCAGCAGGGAGTTGCCGCCGCGCGCGAAGAAGTCGTCGTCGGCGCCGATGGTGACGCCGCCGAGCAAGTCCCCGATCAGGGCGGCCAGCGTGGCCTCGGTGCCCGGCGCGGGCGCGCGGTAGGCGACGGTGGCGGCGGTGAATTCGACCGGGGGCAGGGCATTCCGGTCCAGCTTGCCGACGCTGGTGAGCGGCATCTCCGCCAGCACCGCCAGGTGGGCGGGCAGCATGTAGGCGGGCAGCTGGGTGCGGGCGTGCTCGAGCACGGTCTCGGCGTCGAGCCCGGCGCCGGAGACGTAGCCGACCAGGCAGTCGGTCCCGGCGGTGTCGCGGGCCAGCAGCACCACCGCGTGCGCGACGCCGGGCGCGGACAGCAGGGCCGCCTCGATCTCGCCCAGTTCGATGCGCTGGCCGCGCAGCTTCACCTGGAAGTCGTTGCGGCCCACGTACACCAGATCACCCGTGCGGTTCCAGCGCACCAGATCGCCGGTGCGGTACATGCGCGCGCCGGGCACTCCGAACGGGTCGGCCACGAACCGGTCGGCGGTGAGCCCGCCCCGGCCCTGGTAGCCGCGGGCCAGCTGGGCACCGGCCAGGTAGAGCTCACCGATGACGCCGGTGGGCACCGGGCGCAGCCGGGCGTCGAGTACGTAGGCGCGGGTGTTCCAGTTCGGGCGGCCGATGGCGACTTCGAAATCCGGGTCGGCGTCGGAGAATTCGTGGTAGACGGTCGAGATCGCGGCCTCGGTCGGGCCGTAGGCATTGTGCACCGAGCCGCTCACCAGCTCGCGCAGCCGGCCGAGCAGTTCGACGGGCAGCGCCTCGCCGCCGGTGTGCAGGTGCCGGAACGAGCGCAGCGCGTCACCGTGGCCCTCGGCGACCAGGGCCGCCAGCACCGACGGCACGTGTTCGGCGATGGTGACGCCGAATTCGCGCATGAGCCCGGCCAGGTAGTCGAGGTCCTGGTGGCCGCCGGGACGCGGAATCACCAGGGGCGCACCGACCATCGCGGGCAGGAAGCACTCCCACACCGAGACGTCGAAGGCCAGCGGGGCGCGCTGCATGATGCGGTCGGCACGGGTGACGCCGTAACGGTCCTCGAGCCAGCGCAGCTGGTTCATGATGGCGCGGTGGCTGGTCGCGACGCCCTTGGGCAGGCCGGTGGAGCCGGAGGTGTAGAGGACGTAGGCGAGGTTGTCCGGGCGCAGCGCGCGGTGCCGGTCGGCATCGGTGATCGGCTGGTCCGAAAGACCGTCCAGGGCACCGGATTCCGTCAGCCCGGCGACGTCGAGCACGCGCACGCCGTCGAGTGCGGGCAGTTCCGCGCCGCCGACGGTGAGCACCAGGGTGGCGGCGGAGGTGCCGAGGACATGCGCGATGCGGTCGGCCGGATGCGACGGATCGACCGGCACGTAGGCGGCGCCGGCGGCCACGACGGCGTACAGCGCCACCACCATGTCGATCGAGCGCTGCGCGGTGACGCCGACGATGGCGTCCGGGCCGACCCCCGCCGAGATCAGCAGGCGGCCCAGGCGATTCACGCGCCGCGCCAGGTCGGCGTAGGCGACCCGGTCGCCCTCGAAGACGAGCGCGTCCGCATCGGGGTCCTGCGCGGCGCGGGCGTCGAGCAGCTCGGCCAGGGTCTCGGCGGGCAGCACCCGGGTGGTGGCATTGCGATCCACCAGCAGCACCCCGCGCTCGGCGCGCGCCATGATCTCCACGTCCCCGGCGGTGGTGCGCGGGTCGGCGAGCAGGGCGCGCAGCACGCGCTCGTAGGTGTCCTGGAACGCGCCGATGGTCGCCGCGTCGAACAGGTCGGTGGCGTAGGTGATGTAGACCTCGATGCCTGCGGGCCCGCCCTCGGCGTCGGTGGTCTCGGCCATGGTCCAGTCCAGGTCGAACTGGGCGGCGGTGGCGTCGACGGTGAGCGCCTCGATGGCCAGGCGGTTGAGGCGGATGCTGGGCCGGGTGTGGTTCTGCAGGGTCAGCGTGACCTGGCACAGCGGCGAATGTGCCTGGGACCGCACCGGATTCACCGCGTCGACCAGCATTTCGAAGGGCACCACGGCGTGTTCGAAGGCGGTCAGGTCGGTATCGCGGACCTGGGTGAGCAGCTCGGACAGCGACGCGTCCGGGCGCACCTCGGTGCGCAGCACCAGGGTGTTGACGAACATGCCGACCAGGTCGTCGAGGGCCTCGTCGCCGCGTCCCGCCACCGGGGTGCCGATGACGATGTCCCCGGTGCCGGAGAGCCGGGCCAGCGTGACCGCCAGCGCGGTGTGCAGCACCATGAACGGCGTCACCCGGCGGGTGGCCGCGAAATCCAGGACGGCCTTGTGCAATTCGGCGTCGAAGCGGCCGGCGAAGCCCGCGCCGCGGCCGCTGGCGACCGCCGGGCGGGGGCGGTCGGTGGGCAGGGCCAGCACGTCGGGCACGCCGTGCAGGCGCCGGGTCCAGTGCGCCAGCTGGCGCGCCAGCACCGAGCCGGCGTCGTCGGGGCTGCCCAGGGCGGCGCGCTGCCACAGCGCGAAATCGGCGTACTGCACCGGCAGCGGGGCGAGATTGGGGGTCTCCCCCGCACAGCGGGCCACGTAGGCGCTGGCGATGTCGCGGGTGAGCGGGCCGAAGGACCAGCCGTCGGCGGCGATGTGGTGTACCACCATGACCAGCAGGTAGGCGCCCGGCTCGTCGGTGAGCTCGAGCAGGCGGATGCGGAAGGGCACCTCGGCGGTCACGTCGAAGGCGGTGCGCGCCACCGCTTCCACCAGCCCGGGCAGCTCGGCGGCCGAGACCGGCTCGGGCATCAGATCGATCAGGCGGGTGCCGGCGGGCAGGACGAGCTGACTGGCCTCGCCGTCGTGCTCGGGGTAGATGGTGCGCAGCGTCTCGTGCCGGTCCACCACATCGGCCACCGCGGCCTGCAGGGCTTCGAGGTTCAGCGAGCCGGTGAGCCGCAGCGCGAACGGAATGGTGTAGCCGTCGCGGATGTCGAAGCGGTTGAGGAACCACATGCGCTGCTGTGCGATGGACAGCGGGATGCGGTCGCCGCGCTGCTGCACCGAGACCGGCGGCAGCTCGATTACGGTTTCGGCGTCGGCCGCCGAGATCCGGGCCGCCAGCCCGGCGACCGTGGCGTCCTCGAAGACCGCGCGCAGCGGAATCCGCACGCCCGCGGCCTTGCCCAGGCGCGCCACCAGCTGGGTGGCGATGAGCGAGTTGCCGCCCAGGGCGAAGAAGTCGTCGTCGGCGCCGGCCCGCTCGACCCCGAGCAGGGCGGCGAAGACTTCCGCGACGATCCGCTCCTCGGGGCCGGTGGGGGCGCGGAAGGCGGAGGCGGAGGCGGAGGCCGCCGGCACGGGCAGGGCGGCGCGGTCGAGCTTGCCGGAGGCATTGAGCGGGAGGGCGTCCAGCGGCACAAAAACAGCGGGCACCATGTAGGACGGAAGGCGCTGCGCGAGCGCTGATTTCAACTCGAAGGGCGAGATCTCCGCGCCGGGGGCGGGCACCAGGTAGGCGACCAGCTGCGGCTCCGCGCCGGCGCGGCCGGAACCGCGCACCACGACCGCCGCCTGGGCGATCGACGCCGATTCGGTCAGGGCGGACTCGATCTCGCCGAGTTCGATGCGCAGGCCGCGCAGCTTCACCTGGAAGTCGGTGCGGCCCAGGTATTCCAGTTCGCCGTTGCCGAGCCACTTCACCAGGTCACCGGTGCGGTACATGCGCTCGGAGACACCGAAGGGGTTGGCCACGAAACGATCCGAGGTGAGGTCCGGGCGTGCCACGTAACCGGTGGCGAGCTGATCGCCCGCGAGGTAGAGCTCACCGGCGATACCCGCCGGCACCGGCCGCAGTCGCGAATCCAGCACGTACACCTGGGTGTTGAACACCGGGCGGCCGATCGGCACGGTATCGACGTCCGCGTCCACGACCTGGTGATAGGTGACGTCGACGGCGGCCTCGGTCGGACCGTAGAGATTGTGCAGCTCGGCGCCGGTCAGCTCACGTAGTCGATGTGCGGACTTCGGCGGGAGAGCCTCGCCCGACGCGAACACCTGGCGCAGGCCGGTGCAGCGCGCGGCCGCCTCCTCCGCGACGAAAACCGCGAGCATGGACGGCACGAAGTGGGTGACCGTGACGCCTTCGCGGGCAATGAGTTCCGCGAGCTGGGCCGGGTCGCGGTGCGCCTCCGGCCGGGCCACCACCAGCGTGGCGCCGATCAGCAACGGCCAGAAGAACTCCCACACCGACACGTCGAAGGTGGCCGGAGTCTTCTGCAGCACCACGTCGTCGGCGGTCAGGCCGTACTCGGCCTGCATCCAGACCAGGCGGTTGACGATGGCCGAGTGCGGCACCGCCACACCCTTCGGGCGGCCGGTCGAACCGGAGGTGAAGATGACGTAGGCATTGTTCGAAGCCCGCAGCGGCGCAGCGCGATCCGCGTCGGTGATCGGCTCGTCGGAGAACCCGGTGAGGTCCAGCAGGTCGATCCGCACCTGGGCGACATCCATCGCCAGGTCCTCGCCCGAGGTCAGCACGGTGACCGGATCGGCGGTGTCGAGGATGTATTCGATGCGCTCGGCCGGGTGGTCCGGGTCCAGCGGCACATACGCGGCGCCGGCGGCGGCCACCGCGTACATGCCGACCAGCAGGTCGAGGGAGCGCCGCATGCCCAGCGCCACGCAGGAATCCGGGCCGACGCCCTCGCCGATCAGCCAGCGCGCCAGCTGCCGTACGCGCACGGCGAACTCGCTGTACGTCAGGCTCAACCCCTCGAAGGTGAGAGCGGACGCGTCGGGAGTCCGCGCCACCTGGGTCTCGAACAGCGACACCAGCGTCGCGGCGTCGCCCGCGGGCAGGTCGAGCGCGGCGGCGGTGTCGTTCCACTCGTGCAGGATCCGGGTCCGCTCGGCGGCGTCGAGCAGGTCGATGTCCCCGACCCGCACGGTCGCGTCGGCGGCCACGGCCGCCAGCACCCGGCCCAGGCGCTCGGCGAGCGCGGCAGCGGTGCCGGCCTCGAAGAGCTCGGTCGCGTAGCGCAGATTGCCGCTCAGGCCGGCCTGGTCGCCCAGCTCGCCGACCACCAGGTGCAGGTCGAATTTGACGGTCGGGTCGTCGATCTCGACCGGGGCCACGGTCAGCCCGGGCAGGGCGAAGGCCTGCGCGCCGTCCATGCGGGCCGCGTCGGTGAAGGTCAGCATCACCTGGGCCAGCGGCGGCGCCCCGGTGGTGCGGTCCACGGCCAGGGCGTCGACGATGCGCTCGAAGGGCAGTTCGGCGTGGGCGAAGGCGGCCAGGTCGGCGGTGCGCACCCGGCCCAGCAGGTCGGTGAAGGACAGGTCGGGCTCGACCTGGGTGCGCAGCACCAGGGTGTTGACGAACATGCCGATGAGGGCGTCGAGTTCGCGTTCGCCGCGGCCGCCGATCGGCGAGGCCACGGCCACGTCGGCGGTGCCGCTGCTGCGCGCCAGCAGGGCCGCGAAGGCGGCGTGCACGACCATGAACATGGTCACGCCGTGGGCCCGGGCCAGCTCGCGCAGGCCGGCGGCGACGGTCTCGTCCACCGAGAACGGCACGGACGCACCGCTATTGGCGGGCGTCGCGGGCCGGGGACGGTCGGTCGGCAGCGCCAGCTGCGGGGGCAGGCCCGCCAGGGTCGCGCGCCAGAACTCGAGCTGCTGGTGTGCCACCGAGCCCGGTTCCCGGTCGTCGCCGAGCAATTCGTGCTGCCAGAGGCTGTAGTCCGCGTACTGCACCGCCAGCGGTTCCCAGCCGGGCTCGGCGCCGGCGAGGCGGGCGGTGTAGGCACGCATGAGATCGGTGATCAGCGGCGCCAGCGAGAGGGCGTCGGCGGCGATGTGGTGCACGACGACGGCCAGCACGTATTCCGGGGACCGGTCCTCGGTCTCCTCGTCGAGTACGAAAAGCCCTATGCGCGAAGGCAGTTCGCCGGTCACATCGAATCCGGCCGAGGCGAAGGCGGCGAGCGCGCCGGTGATCTCCGCGGCGGCGACCGGCACCGGGCTCAGGCTCAGCCCGATGTCCTCCATATCCAGAATGTGCTGGTAGGGGCCGGATTCCGAGTCCGAATAGGTGGTGCGGAGGGACTCGTGGCGGGCCAGCACGTCCAGCGTGGCCTGTTCCAGCGCCGCGATGTTCAGCGCACCGCGCAGGCGCAGGACGATCGGCAGGTTGTAGACGCTGTGCTCGCCGTCCTCGGTCTCGATCCGGTTGAGGAACCACAGGCGCTGCTGGGCGGGCGAGAGCGGAATGCGGTCGGGGCGCGGCCGCGCGGCCAGCACCGGCCGGGCGGCGTCGGGGTTGGCGGCGACCAGCGCGGCCGCCAGGCCCTCGACGGTGGAGGCCTCGAAGAGCAGGCGCACCGGGACCCGGGCGCCGAGCTCGGCGCCGATGCGGGAGGTCACCCGGGCGGCGTCGAGCGAGCTGCCGCCGAGGGCGAAGAAGTCGTCGTCCAGGCCGACCCGCTCGGCGGTCAGCACCTCGGCGAACACGGTCGCGACCAGACGCTGGGCGGCGTCGACGGGGGCGCGGAAGCTCTTGGCGCGCAGCTCCGGAACGGGCAGCGCCTTGCGGTCCAGCTTGCCGCTGGAGTTGAGCGGCAGCTCGGGCAGCGCCATCAGGGCGGTCGGCACCATGTACGGCGGCAGCACCCGGGTCAGCCCGTCCCGCAGCGTCTCCGGGTCCAGGTCGACGCCGGGGGCCGCGACCACGTAGCCCGCCAGGTAGTCGCCGGAGTCGGCGGTGACGAGCCGCACCGCGGCCTGTGCCACCGCGGGCGCCAGCAGCAGGGCGCTCTCGATCTCGGCCAGTTCGATGCGCTGGCCGCGGAACTTGATCTGGAAGTCGAGACGCTCGAGGTAGACCAGCTCGCCGTCCTCGGTCCACTTCACCAGATCGCCGGTGCGGTACATGCGCTCGCCCGGCCGGCCGAAGGGGTTGGCCACGAAGCGATCCGAGGTCAGGTCGACCCGGTCGTGGTAGCCGCGGGCCAGCTGCACACCGGCCAGATAGAGTTCGCCCGGCACCCCGATGGCCACCGGGTGCAGGCGCGAATCCAGCACGAACACCTGGGAATTCCACTCCGGCTCACCGATCGGCACGGTGAGGGTGTCGGAGCTGTGCGCCTCGCGGAAGGTGATGGACACCGCGGCCTCGGTGGGGCCGTAGAGGTTGTGCATCCCGGCGTCGCTGACGGCCCAGAACGCGGTGACGGTCTCCGGCGGCAGCGCCTCGCCGATGACGAAGACCTCACGCAGCGAATCGAGTTCGCCCGCCTCGGCGTGCGCGGCGAACACCGCGAGCATGGAGGGCACGAAGTCGGTGAGCGTGACCCCGTGGCGGGCGATGGTTTCGGCGATGTATCGGGGATCGCGGTGGCCGTCTGGGGTGGCGACCACCAGGGTCGCGCCCGCGCGCAGCGGCAGGAAGTAACCCCACAGCGAGACGTCGAAGGTGGTGGCGGTCTTCTGCAGGTACACGTCCTGGCCGCGGACGCCGTACTCGGCCTGCATCCAGGCCAGCTGGTTGGCGATGGCGCGGTGGGTGACCGCGACGCCCTTGGGCTTGCCGGTGGAGCCGGAGGTGAACAGGACGTAGGCCGGGTGGTCCGGGTGCAGGACGGCGCGCCGCTCGCGGTCGCCGATCTTGGCCGCGGAGTACTCCGCCAGCTCCAGCTCGTCGAGGTGATGCAGTGGCACGTCGACGGTTTCGGGCAGGGTGAAGCCGTCGCGGCGGGTGGTGAGCACGGCGTGCGGGCCGGCGGTGGTGAGGATGTGGCCGATGCGCTCGGCCGGGTGGGACGGGTCCACCGGCACGTACGCGCCGCCGGCGCGCAGCACGGCGTACATGGCGACCACCAGCTCCACCGAGCGGGCCATGGCCAGCACCACCAGCGATTCCGGGCCGACCCCGGCGGCGATGAGATAGCGCGCCAGCCGGTTCGCGCGCTCGGAGAACTCCGCGTAGGTGAGTTCGGTGTCGCCGAAGACCAGGGCGCGCGCGTGCGGGGTGCGGGCCGCCTGCGCGTCGAAACCCTGGTGCAGGAACTGATCCGGGACGCGGGAGCCGGTGGCGTTCCAACTGGAGGTGACGTAGTCGCGCTCGCCGGCGTCGAGCAGTTCGATATCGCCCACCGGCACCGCGGCGTCGGCGGTGGCGGCGCTCAGCAGGCGGGTGAACTTGGCGCCGAACTCGCGCACCGTGTGATCGTCGAAAAGGTCGGTGGCGTAGGTGTACTGGACCCGGTAGCGGTCGCCGTCGGAGACGACGGTCAGCTGCAGGTCGAACTTGGCGATGCCCGGATCGAAGTCCAATTCCTCGGCGGTCAGTCCCGGCAGCGCGGCGGTGAGCTCGCCGAGGTTCTGCATGAACAGCGCGACCTGGAACAGCGGGTGGCGGTTGCGGGCGCGCGCCGGATTGAGCACCTCCACCAGGCGCTCGAAGGGCACGTCGCGATGGGCGAAAGCGCGCAGATCCCGGTCGCGCACATGGGCGATCAGGTCGGCGAAGGAGTCCCCGCCGCGCACCTCGGCGCGCAGCACCAGGGTGTTGACGAACATGCCGACCAGGTCGTCGAGGGCCTGGTCGCCGCGCCCGGCGACCGGGGTGCCGATGGCGATGTCGCCGGTGCCCGAGAGCCGGGCCAGCACCGCGGCCAGCGCGGCGTGCAGCACCATGAACGGGGTGGCGCGGTGGGCGGCGGCCACCCGGTCGACCGCGGCGCGCAGGTCGGCGTCCAGCACGGTCTCGAACGAGGTGCCGCGGAAGCTGGACACGGCCGGACGCGGGCGGTCCGCGGGCAGGTCGAGCTGGGCGGGCAGATCCGCGAGTTCGCTTGCCCAGAAAGCGATCTGGCGGGACGCGACCGAGTCCGGATCGGATTCGTCGCCCATCCAGGCCCGCTGCCACAGCGCGTAGTCGGCGTACTGCACGGCCAGCGGCTCGTAGGACGGCCGCTGACCCGCCTGCCGCGCCACGTACGCCAGCACCAGGTCGCGCACCAGCGGTCCGATGGAGGCGCCGTCGGCGGCGATGTGGTGGGCCACCACCACCAGCGTGTGGTCGCCGGGACCCGAGCGCAGCAGCCGGGCGCGCAGCGGCACCTCGGCGGTGACGTCGAATCCCTGTGCGGCCAGCGCCAATACCGTCGCGGCCAGCTGGTCCTCGGGCACCTCGCGCGGGGTCAGGTCCACCGCGGCGGCGGGCAGCACCACCTGGGCGGGGCCCTGGTCGGCGGCCGGGTAGTAGGTGCGCAACGACTCGTGGCGCTCGATGACGTCGGCGAAGGCGGCCGCCAGCGCCGCGGTGTCGAGCTCGCCGCGCAAGCGCAGCGCGAACGGCATGTTGTCCACCGCCGACGGATCGAAATCATCGGCGGCCGGGTCGTATTCGCTGCGCGCGAAGTGGTTCAGGAACCACATGCGCTGCTGGGCGGGCGAGAGCGGAATGTGGTCCGGGCGCGGCCCGGCGGTCAGCGGCGGCCGGGCCCCCGGGCCCGCGCCGTCGCCGAGCGCCGCCAGCGCGGACACGGTCGGGCGCTCGAAGAAGTCGCGCACGTCCACGGTGACGCCGAGCGACTCCCGGATCCGGGCGATGGCGCGGGTGGCGATGAGAGAGTTGCCGCCCAGGGTGAAGAAGTCGTCGTCCGCACCCACCACCGTGAGGTCGAGCAGGTCGGCGAAGATGGCCGCGACCGCCTCCTCGGCGGGAGTGGCCGGGGCGCGATAGGCGGTGGCGGTGTCGGCGAAGACCGGGTCGGGCAGAGCACGCCGGTCCAGCTTGCCGTTCACGTTCATCGGCATCTCGGGCAGGACGACCAGCAGCGACGGCACCATGTACTCGGGTACGTGCGCCCGCGCGGTGGAAAGCACCGCGGCACTGTCGATTTCGATACCGTCGGCCGCGACGACATAACCGACCAGTGCCTGCTCGCCGTTCGGGCGGGTGTGCATGAGCACGGCCGCCTGCGCGACCGCGGCGGTGCGGCGCAGCGCGGACTCCACCTCGCCGAGCTCGATGCGCAGGCCGCGCATCTTCACCTGGAAGTCGCTGCGGCCCATGTATTCCAGCTCGTCCGGGCCACCGTCCACACCGGAGACCCAGCGCACCAGATCACCGGTGCGGTACATGCGATCGCCGGACGGGCCCTCGGGGTTGGGCACGAACCGTTCGGCGGTCAGACCCGAGCGGCCCACATAGCCGCGGGCCAGCTGCGTGCCGGCGATGTACAGCTCGCCGACCACGCCGACCGGCACCGGGCGCAGATCCGCGTCGAGGACCAGCAGTTCGACATCGTCGCCGGGGCTGCCGATCGGAATGGTGTCGACATCGGCCGCGGTGACCTCGTGGGCGGTGGCCAGCACGGTGGACTCGGTGGGACCGTACACGTCGAACAGGGTCGCGCCGCTGACGCTGCGGAAGTCAGCGGCGGTTCCGACGGGGACGGTCTCGCCACCGGTGAGCAGATAGCGCAGGGAATCGGGCATGTCCTCGCCGCTGCGCATGACCTCACCCACCAGCGCGGCCAGCATCGACGGCACGAAAAAGGCCGTGGTGACCCGCGATTCGCGAATGACGCGCACCAGGTAGGCGGGGTCCAGGTGACCGTCCGGGGTGGTGATGACCAGTCGCGCCCCGGTCTGCAGGGGCCAGAAGATCTCCCACACCGACGCGTCGAAGGTGGTGCTGGTCTTGAACAGCACCGCGTCGTCCGCGGTGATCCGGAACTGCCGCTGCTGCCACCGCAGGAAGGCGACGACCGCACGGTGCGGGATGGCCACGCCCTTGGGGCGGCCGGTGGAGCCCGAGGTGAAGATGACGTAGGCCAGGTTGTCCGGGCCCGGCTGCGGCAGCTCGGGATCGTCGGCCGGGGACAGCAGCCGATCGCCGTCGACGCCGTATTCCCGTGCGTTGCGCTCGAATTCGTCGATGCGCAGCACCGGGGCCTCGACGGCGAAGGCGGGCTGGTCGGCGGTGGTGGTGAGCACCACCGCGGGCCGCGCCACCTCGAGCACGTAGGAGATGCGCTCGGCCGGGTGATCCGGATCGAGGGGCACGTACGCGCCCCCGGCTTCGAGGATGGCGAACATGCCGACCATCAGCTCGAAGGAGCGGCGCACCGACAGGCCCACCAGGACATCGGGGCCGACGCCCAGACCGCGCAAATGCCGCGCGAGAACCGTGACGCGGGTGGCGAATTCGGCGTAGGTGAGCGTCGCGCCCTCGAATTCCAACGCCACCGCGTCGGGGGTGCGCTGCACCTGGCCGCGGAACTGCGTGCTCAGGGTCTCGACCGGGGCCAGCTTGGGGTCGAGGACGTCGGAGGCGGCCAGCACGGCGTCGTCGACCAGCGCCTCCAACGCCGCGGTGAGGCCGCCGGCCTCGCCGTTCATCAGTCCGGGAAGCTGCCCGGACACCACCACCTGCATGAGCGCCTCGGGCTCCAGCGCGCCGCCCATGGCCTCGCCGAGCATGGCGATCTCGGTGGCCAGGGCGCCGTAGGCGACGGTGTCGCCGGCGTCCCGCAGGGCTATGCGGTCGGCGTCCAGCTCGGCCACGACAGCGATCAGACATGGTAGGTCGCCCACGCCGTAGGCTCGGCGCAAGGCCGTGACCCGTCCGTTCCGGCTGGTGGCGATCGACTCTGCGTAGTGCATCAGAGGCTTCCTTCCGACGTGCTCTCCGAGCGAAGAACCAGGGCCTGCGCGTCCGCGGTGAGCGTGCTCAGGGCCTGATGGAGTCCGGCCGCGCCGAGAGCGGCCAGAATGCCGGGTACCAGTCCGGCGAGTGCCACGTTCACCAGCGCCTCCGGCTTCGCGGCGGCGCCCATGGCGCGGGCGGTGACGGCGATCTTCCCGGCAAGATCCCGATAGGTGACGGTGTGCTCGCCGTGGGTGAGGGCGACCGCCTCGGGGGCGGCCGCCGCCGCGGCGGCGAGCAGGGCCGGCAGGTCGGCCGGCGGCTGCGACACCGCCGCTGTGTCCTTGTGCGACACCGCCGCTGCGGTCTTCACGGCGCCGCCGCCGGGGCGGCGGGTGCGTTCCGCCTCGGTGCGGATGTCGATGTCGCGCACCGGCGCTTCGGGATCGGACACCACGGTGTGCAGCACCAGCAGCAGCCGCTGCGCCAGCAGGCGCACGCTGTCCGCACCGAAAATGTCGGTGGCGTACCCGAATCGCATGTCCAGGCCCACCACCCGGCCGGCCTCGTCGTGCCGCTCGATGCCGGTGAGCTGGAGGTCGAACTTGGCCTCGGTGAGCTCGGGATCGAGCGCCTCGACGGTGAGTCCGGGCAGCGCCGCCGACACCGGCGACATGTTCTGGAAGGCGAAGGCCACCTGGAACAGCGGGCTCACCGACGCCGAACGGGCCCGGCCGGTGGCGGCCAGCACGGCCTCCACCACGCGCTCGAACGGCACGTCGGCCTGGGCGAACGCCGCCAGGTCGCGGTCGCGCACCTGCCGCAGCAGATCGGTGAAGGCGAGCTTGCCGTCCACCTCGGCGCGCAGCACCACGGTATTGACGAACATGCCGATCAGGTCGTCCAGCGCCCGCTCACCGCGCCCGGCGAGCGGGACGCCGATCGAGATGTCGCGCTGGCCGGACAGTTTGGCCAGCAGCACCGCGAAGGCGGCGTGCACGACCCCGAACAGGGTGGCGCCGTGCGCGTGGGCCAGGGCCGAGAGCCGCTCGACGGTCTCCGCGTCGACCGCGAAATCGACCGTCTCGCCGAGCATCTCGCGCCGCGCCGGCCGGGGGCGGTCGGTGGGCAGCGCCAGCTGCTCGGGCGCGGAGGACAGCTCGTCCACCCAGAAGCGCAGCTGCCGCGACAACAGGCTGTCCGGATCGGCGTCCGAACCGAGCACGCGGCGCTGCCAGGCGGCGAAGTCGCCGTACTGGATCTCCAGCGGCGCCCAGGCGGGCGCGTCCCCGGCCAGGCGGGAGGTGTAGGCCAGCACCAGATCCCGGGTCATGGGCAGCACCGAGTAGCCGTCGGCGCTGATGTGATGCAGCACCACCAGCAGGACGTGGTCGGCCGGGCCGAGTTCGAACAGCGTCACCCGCACCGGCGGCGCGACGGTGACATCGAAACCGGCCGTGGCCGTCTCGACCAGACGGGCCTGAATCTCGGTCTCGGACACCGGGACCGGGGTGAGCTCGCCCTGGAGTTCGCCCAGCTCCAGCACCACCTGCACGGGCTCGCCGTCCACCTCGGGATAGCGGGTGCGCAGAATCTCGTGGCGCTCCAGCACATCCCGCAGGGCCGCGGTGAGCGCGGCCTTGTCGAGCGCGCCGGTGAGCCGGACGGCGGCGGGCACGTTGTAGGCGCCCGAGTCCGGGTGCAGGCGGTTGAGCACCCACATGCGCTGCTGGGCCAGCGACAGCGGGGCCGGGCCAGCGTCGGTACGGCGGGTCAGGGCGGGCAGCAGCTCGGCCGGATCGGCGTTGGCGATCCAGCCCGCCAGCCCGCCCACGGTCGGGGCCTCGAACAGGGCCGAGACCGGCACCCGCACACCGAGATCCGAGCCGAGCCGGGCGGCCAGGCGGGTCGCCATGAGCGAATTGCCGCCCAGTGCGAAGAAGTCCGCGTCCAGGCCGATCGGGGTGGCCCCGGCCGCGCCGATGACCTCCGCGAAGCCCGCGGCGACGGCCTGCTCGAGCGCGGTCACCGGCTCGCGGTAGGCCGCCACGGCGAAGACCGGTTCGGGCAGCCGCGCCCGGTCCACCTTGCCGTTGGCGTTCAGCGGCAGGGCGTCCAGCACGACCAGCGCGGCCGGGACCATGTAGGTCGGCAGCTCCGCGGCGAGCGCGGCGCGCAGGGCGGCCGACACTTCGTCGCGGCGTTCCTCGGAGGTGCCGGGGACCGCGGCGTAGGCGACCAGCCGGGCGCCCGCGTCGGCGGTGGTGCGGGCCACGGCAACCGCGGCGCTCACACCGGGCTGCCGGTACAGCGCGGTCTCCACCTCACCGAGCTCGATGCGGAAACCACCGATCTTGACCTGGAAGTCGGCGCGATCGATGTACTCGAGCGCGCCGTCCGCGCGCCAGCGGACGATATCGCCGGTGCGGTACATGCGGCCGCCGGCGAAGGGGTCCGCCACGAAGCGGTCGGCGGTCAGGGCCGGGCGGCCGTGGTAGCCGCGCGCCAACTGCGCGCCGGACAGGTACAACTCGCCCGGCACACCGATCGGGACCGGGGACAGGCGGGCGTCGAGCACGTAGACCCGGCTGTTCCAGGCGGGCGAGCCGATCGGCACCGCCTGCCGGTGCCGCTCGCTCACCTCGTAGGAGGTGATCGAGACCGCCGCCTCGGTCGGGCCGTAGAGGTTGAACAGCCGTGCGCCCTCGGCATTCTCGCTGTCGGGGTGCTGGTCGAGGAACTCCGCGGCCGTCGCGGCCGGCAGCGCCTCGCCGATGGCCAGCACCGCGCGCACCGAGGCGGGCAGCGGGCCGCCCGCCAGCAGCATGCCCAGCAGCGAGGGCACCGGGTGCAGGATCGTGACGGCGTGCGTCTCGATCAGGGCGCGCAGGCGGTCGGGATCGCGTTCGTCGCCCGCGGCGGACACCACCAGGCTGCCCCCGGTGGTCAGCGCGGACCAGAACTCCCACACCGACAGGTCGAAGGTGGCGGGGGTCTTCAGCAGCGCGCGGTCGCCCGCGTCCAGCTCGAAGGTGGCGCGCAGCCAGCGCAACTGGTTGACGATGGCCGCGTGCGGCACCGTCACGCCCTTGGGCAGGCCGGTCGAACCCGAGGTGAAGATGACGTAGGCCGGGTGCTGCGGGCGCAGCGGGCGCACCCGCTCACCGTCGGTGATCGGCGCCGCGGACAGGCCGGACAGCTCCAGCCGGTCCACCTCGAGCACCGGGACCGCGGCCTCGAAGGGCACGCCCTCGGAGGACGTGGTGAGAACCACTGCCGGAGCGGCTGTTTCGACAATGTAGGCGATGCGATCGGCCGGGTGGTCCGGGTCGATCGGCACGTAGGCGCCGCCGGCCTTGACCACCGCGTACATGGCGACCACCAGGTCGATGCCACGGCGCATGGCGAGCACCACGCCGGTCTCCGGGCCGACGCCCGCGGCGATGAGCCGCCGGGCCAGGCGGTTGACCCGGGCGTCGAATTCCGCATAGGTGAGCGAGGTTCCGGCGCCCAGCAGGGCGACCGCGGCGGGGTTCGTCGCCACCTGGGCGTCGACCAGATCGGCCAGGGTGGCCGGCGCGAGCTGGTGCGCCGTGGCGTTCCAGTCGTGCAGGATGCGCTGGCGCATCCCCGCACCCAGCAGGTCGATATCGCCGATGACGGTGTCCGGCTGTGCCGCAACGGTTTCCAGCAGCCGCGCCAGCGCGGCGGTGAACCGCTGCGCGGTGCCCTCGGTGAACAGGTCGTGGGCGTAGCCGAGGGTCAGCTCCAGCCCGGCGGGCGCGCCGGTCTCGGTGTAGTGGTCCACCGCGAACAGGTGCAGATCGAATTGCGCCACGTGGGTGTCGAATTCGACCTCCGACACGGTCAGGCCGGACAGCTGCAGCTCGGCGCGCTCGTGGTTCTGGAAGGACAGGCCCACCTGGACCAGCGGGTGCCGGGCGGTGGAGCGGGCCGGGTTGAGCACCTCCACCAGGCGTTCGAAGGGCACGTCGGCATTGCCGAAGGCGGCGATGTCGCCGGAGCGCACGCGGGCCAGTAGGTCGGTGAACGGTTCGCCGCCGTCGGTGCGGGTGCGCAGCACCAGCGTGTTGACGAACATACCGATCACGTCGTCGAGGGCGGCGTCGCCGCGGCCCGCGATCGGGGTGCCGACCGCGATGTCGGTGGTGCCCGAGAGCCGCGACAGCAGGGCCGCGAAAGCGGCGTGCACCACCATGAACAGGGTCGCGCCGCGGCGGCGGCCCAGCTCCGTCAGACCCGCGTGCAGGTCGGCGTCGAGCGGGAGCCGGATATAGCTGCCGCGCAGGCTCTGCCGTGCGGGCCGCGGGTGGTCGGCGGGCAGGTCCAGCTGATCGGGCAGACCCGCCAGGGTCTCCCGCCAGAAGGCGAGCTGGCCCGCGGCCACCGAGGCGGGATCGTCCTCGGCGCCGAGCAGGGCGCGCTGCCACAGCGCGTAGTCGGCGTACTGCACGGCCAGCGGGGTCCACGACGGCCGGGAGCCGGCCAGGTGGGCGTCGTAGGCGACCATCAGGTCGCGCACGAACGGGACCACCGAGGAGCCGTCGGCCGAGATGTGGTGCAGCACACCGGCGAGCACGTGATCGCCGGTGGGCGCGCCGTCGGCGTCGACCACCCGCAGCAGCAGCACCCGCACCGGCACGTCGACGGTCACGTCGAAGGTGGTGGTCGCGAATTCGGTGACCCGGGCCACCAGCTCGGCCTCGGTCACGTCGACCGGCTTCAGCTCCGAAACCACCTGCGCGGCAGGCAGGATCACCTGCGCGGGCCCGTCCGCGGTCTCCGGGTAGACGGTGCGCAGGGTCTCGTGGCGTTCCACCACGGCGGCGAAGGCGGCCTCGAGCGCGGGGGCGTCCAGCTCGCCGGTAAGGCGCAGGGCGAGCGGGATGTTGTAGGCCGTGGACGCGCGATCGAAGCGGTTGAGGAACCACATGCGCTGCTGGGCGGGCGAGAGCGGCAGGTGCTCGGGCCGGGCGCCGGCGACCAGCACCGGACGCTTCGGCCCGTCGGCCTCGGCCTGCACGCGGGCGGCCAGGGCGGTCACGGTGGGCGCCTCGAACAGGGCGCGCACGCCGACCGTGGTGTCGAACAGGGCGCCGATGCGGGCGACCGCCTTGGCCGCGAGCAGCGAGGAGCCGCCCAGGGCGAAGAAGTCGTCGTCCGCGCCCACCCGCTCGATGCCCAGCAGGTCGGCGTAGACGTTGGCGATGAGCTCCTCGGCGACGGTGGCCGGCTGCCGGTACTCGGTGCCCTCGAAGACCGGAGCGGGCAGCGCCGCGCGATCGAGCTTCCCGTTGACGGTCAACGGGATCCGCTCCACGATCACCACCGCCGCGGGCACCATGTGCTCGGGCAGCTCCCGGGCGACGAAGGCCCGCAGGTCGGTGGTGGACGGCGCGGTGTCCGCGGCCGGGACCACGTAGCCGACGATGCGGGAGGCGTCCACGGCGGCGTCGTGGCGCACGATGACCGCGGCCTCGCGCACCTGCGGATCCCGCAGCAGCGCGGCCTCGATCTCGCCCAGCTCGACCCGGAAGCCGTGCAAGTTCACCTGCTGGTCGATACGGCCCAGGTACTCGAGGTCGCCGGTGGCGGTCCAGCGCGCCAGATCGCCGGTGCGGTAGGCGGATTCGCCGGAACCGCCGTAGGGGTCGGCCACGAAGCGACCGGCGGTGAGCGCCGGGCGGTTCAGGTAGCCGCGCGCCAATTGCCCACCGGAGACATAGATTTCGCCGGGGACGCCGACCGGCACCGGACGCAGTCGCGAATCCAGCACGCGCACGGTCAGACCCGGCAGCGCGCCGCCGATCACGCTGGCGGAGCCGGTGTCCGGGGTGATCGGGCGGTAGGACACGTGCACCGTGGTCTCGGTGATGCCGTACATGTTGATCAGCGCCGGGCCCTGCGGGTGCCGCACGAACCAGCCCGCGAGCCGCTGCGGTTCCAGCGCCTCGCCACCGAAGATCACATACCGCAGCGCGAGCTCGGTATCGGACTCGGTGTCGGCGGCGATCAGCTGGTAGAACGCCGACGGCGTCTGATTGAGCACGGTCACGCCCGCGATGGCGAGCAGTTCGCGGAACTGCTGCGGCGACCGCGAGGTGAAGTAGTCGACCACCACCACGCTGCCGCCGTACAGCAGCGCGCCCCACAGCTCCCAGACCGAGAAGTCGAAGGCGTAGGAGTGGAACATGGTCCACACGTCGGCGGGCCCGAAACCGTAGTGTCCCTGCGCATTGTCGAACAGGCGGATCACATTGCGGTGCGGGATCACCACGCCCTTGGGGCGGCCGGTGGAACCCGAGGTGTAGATGACGTAGGCGGTGTCGGCCGGGCGCAGCGGCGCGCGCCGGTCGCGGTCGGTGACCGGGTCGGCGGCGAAGCCGTCGAGGTCGATGGTGTCCAGGCAGACGACCGGTCCGCCGAACCAGCCGGCCGGCAGCTGCGCGTCGCCGCTGCTGATCGCGCACACCGGCCGGGCGTCGTCGATCACGTACTCGATGCGGTCGGCCGGGTAGTTCGGGTCGATCGGCAGGTAGCCGCCGCCGGCCTTCACCACCGCCAGCAGCGCCACGGCCAGCTCCGCGGTGCGCGGCAGCGCCACGGCCACCAGCGATTCCGGTCCGACACCGGCCGCGATGAGGCAGCGGGCCAGGCGGTTGGAGCGGGCGTCGAGCTCGGCGTAGGTGAGGGTCACGTCCCCGGCGCGGACGGCCGGGGCCGCCGGGTCGAGGGCAGCGGCGGTCGCGAATCGGTCGGCGAGAGTGGTGAACTCGGCGACATCGGGCCCGGTGGCGGACCACTCGTGCAGTACGCGGGCGCTCTCCTCGCTGCTCAGCAGCTGGATATCGCCGACCACCACGGTGTGGTCGGCGGCCACCGCCGCCAGCACCCGGCCGAAACGGCCCGCCAGCGCCGCGATGGTGTCGGCGTCGAAAAGCTCACTGGCGTAGGTGATCTCGATATCCATGCCACCGGCGCGGCCGTCCGCGGCGTGGGTCTCGAGCACGGTGAACTGGAGATCGAACTTGGACACTCCGGCGTCCAGGGTCTCCGGGTGCACCCGCAGCTCGGGCAGCTCCACCGTGGGCAGCGCGTAGTTGTGGAAGGTCAGGGCCACCTGGAACAGCGGGTGCCGGGCCTGCGACCGGGCCGGGGACAGCACCTCGACCAGGCGCTCGAAAGGCACCTCCGCGTGCGAGAGCGCGGCGATGTCGTCCGCGCGCACCGCGTCCAGCACGGAGTCGAAGCGGGCGCGCGGGTCGATCTCGCTGCGCAGCACCAGGGTGTTGACGAACATGCCGACCAGGCCGTCGAGCTCCTGCTCGCCGCGGCCCGCGACCGGGGTGCCGATCGCGATGTCGGTGCTGTTCGACACCCGCGCCAGCAGCACCGCCAGCGCCGCGTGCACGGTGCTGAACAGGGTGGTGTCGTGCTTGCGCGCCAATTCGCCCAGCTGACCGTGCAGATCGGAGTCGATGCTCAGGCGGTGGGTGCCGCCACGCAGCGAGGCAACCGCCGGACGCGGCCGGTCCGTGGGCAGTTCCAGCTGCTCGGGCAGCCCGGCCAGGCGCTGCCGCCAGAACTCCAGCTGCCGGTGCGCCAGCGACCGCGCGTCGGATTCGTCGCCGCGACGCTCGGCCTGCCACAGCGTGTAGTCGGCGTACTGCACGGGCAGCGGGGCCCACGCGGGGGCCACGCCGGAGCGGCGGGCCTGGTAGGCCGTCATGAAGTCGGTGGCCAGCGGGCCCAGCGAGAATCCGTCCGCGCTGATGTGGTGGACCACCAGCACCAGCACATGATCGGTCTCCGAGACGCTGAACAGTGCTGCGCGCAACGGGGTTTCGCGGGTCAGGTCGAAGGCGTGGCCGATGATCCCGGCCACCCGGCCGGGAATCTCGTCCGCGGTGACGCGGGCGGTGAGCAGCTCGGCGTCGGTCGCCGCCAGCACCTGCTGCTCGGGGCCGTCCGAGCCGTCGGGGTAGACGGTGCGCAGGGTCTCGTGGCGCGAAACCACGTCCCGCAGTGCGGCATCGAGCACCTCGGCGTCCAGCACGCCGGACACCCGCAGCACGAGCGGGATATTGTCCGAGGCCGCGCCGGGGCCCGTGCCGATCACATCGGCGTGGTAGCGGTTGAGGAACCACATGCGGCGCTGGGCATCCGACAGCGGCACCCGCTCCGGGCGGGGCCGCGCGGTCAGCGGCAGCCGGGTTCCGGTGCCCGCCTTGGCCTCCGCGATGGCCGCCAGGCCGGCGACGGTCGGGGCGTCGAACAGGTCGCGCACCGACAGCTCGGCGTCCAGGGCCGCGCCCACCCGGGCCACGGCGCGGGCCGCGAGCAGCGAGCTGCCGCCGCGGGCGAAGAAGTCGTCGTACGCGCCGACCCGCTCGACCCCGAGCAGGTCCGCGAAGACACCGGCCACGACCTCCTCGGCCACCGTCTCCGGCGCCCGGTAGACCGCGGTCTCGAAGACCGGGGCCGGCAGGGCGGTGCGGTCCAGCTTGCCGGAGGCATTGAGCGGGAAGGCATCCAGCACCACGAGCGCGGCCGGGACCATGTAGCCCGGGAGCGTGGTGGCCAGGGCGGCCTTGATCGCGTCCAGGTCGACCACGGCCTCGGGTTCGCGGACCAGGTATCCGGCCAGCTGGTCACCGGCGTGCGCATCGGTGCGCACCACCACGACCGACTGGGCGACGCCCGGCTGCGCCAGCAGCGCGGCCTCGATCTCACCCAGCTCGATGCGCAGACCGCGCAACTTCACCTGGAAGTCGGTGCGGCCCAGGTAGTTCAGCTCGCCCTCGGGGGTCCAGGAGACCAGGTCACCGGTGCGGTACATGCGCTCGCCGGTGCCGAAGGGGTTGGCCACGAAGCGATCCGCCGACAGATCCGCCCGGCCCAGGTAGCCCCGGGCCAGCTGGTCGCCCGCCAGATAGAGCTCACCCGCGACACCCGGCGCGACCGGGTTCATGCGCGCGTCCAGCACGTAGGTGCGGGTGTTCCACACCGGGCGGCCGATCGGCACGAAGGCCGTATCCGCGTCGGCCACCTCGTGATAGGTGACATCGATCGCGGCCTCGGTCGGGCCGTACAGATTGTGCAGGCGCGCACCGGTGAGCTCGCGCAGCTTCTGCGCGGTCGGCGCGGGCAGCGCCTCACCCGACGCGAACACCTGCCGCAGGCTGTGTAGAACTTGCCTCCACTCCGCTCCGGCGGGTTCGCGGCCCTGAAGGTCTCGTTCTTCCCTCCTCCGCTCCTCCGCTTCGCTCCCCCGCTCCAAGGCGGAGGTCGATTCCAGCCGCAGTCCAGAACGAGACGGGCCGCGAACCAGGAGAGTTTCGCCGCTGCGAAGGGCAGTCTCGAGTTCGGCCACGAAGACGGCCAGCATGGAGGGCACGAAGTGGGCAACGGTAACGCCGCGGCGGGCGATCATGCCGGCCAGGTAGGCGGGATCGCGGTGGCCGTCGGGCGCGGCGACCACCAGCTTGGCGCCGATCTGCAAGGGCCAGAAGAACTCCCACACCGACACGTCGAAGGTGTAGGGCGTCTTCTGCAGGACGACATCCGCGGCGGTCAGGCCGTACTCGGCCTGCATCCACACCAGGCGGTTGACAATGGCCGAGTGCGGGACGGCCACACCCTTCGGGCGGCCGGTCGACCCCGAGGTGAAGATCACGTAGGCGGTGTTCGAATCACGCAGCGGCGCAGTGCGATCCGCATCCGTGAGCGGGGCGCTCGAGTAGCCGGCGAGGTCGAGGGCGTCCACGGCCAGCACCGGCAGGTCGCGATCGGTGGTGAAACCGTCGCGCACGGTGGTGAGCACGGCCACCGGAGCGGCGGCGTCGAGCACGTAGTCGATGCGCAGACGCGGCTGGTCCGGGTCCACCGGCACGTACGCGCCGCCCGCGGCGAGCACGGCGTACATGGCCACGACCATGTCGTCCGACCGCCGCATGGCCAGGGCCACCCGGGATTCCGCGGTCACCCCGGAGTCGGCGAGCTTGCGGGCCAGGCGGTGTACCCGGGCGGCGAACTCGCCGTAGGACAGAGTCGCCCCCTCGAATTCCACAGCCGGGGCATCGGGGCAGGTCAGCGCCCTGGCCTCGAACAGGTCGACCAGGGTGGCGGTGCCGGAATCGGTGGCGGGCAACAGCTCTCGCGTATCGCGGGCGGTGTCGTTCCAGGACATCAGCACCCGGGAGCGCTCGTCGCCGATGAGCAGGTCGATCTCGCCGACCAGCCGGTCCGGCTCGTCGGTCACGGCCTCGAGCACCACGTCCAGCCGCCGCGCGAAGGCCGCCACGGTGGCCTCGTCGAAAATGTCGGTGGCATAGGTGAACTGGGCGCTCAGCTCGCCGGTCGCGGCGTCCTCGCCCACCGACAGCTGCAGGTCGAACTTGGCGGCGCCGGGATCCAGGTCGATGCGCGAGACCGTCAGCCCGTCCAGCTCCAGCGTGGGCTGGGTGACATTGGCCAGGTCCAGGGCCACCTGGAACAGCGGGTGGCGGGCCTGCGAGCGCATCGGGGCGATCACCTCGACCAGCCGCTCGAAGGGCACGTCCGCGTGCGCGAAGGCGCGCAGATCGGCCTCGCGCACCCGGGCCAGCAGCTCCCGGAACGAGCGGTGCGGGGTGACCTCGGTGCGCAGCACCAGGGTGTTGACGAACATGCCGACCAGGTCGTCGAGCGCCTGCTCGCCGCGGCCCGCGACCGGCGAACCGATCGAAATGTCCGCGGTGCCGGAGAGTTTCGCGAGCAGCGTGGCGAACGCCGCGTGCAGCACCATGAACACCGTGGCGTGATCGCGCTCGGCCAGCTCGCGCAGGCGGCGGTGCCGCTCGGCGGAGATGACGAAGCGGTACTGCGCGCCGCGGCGGGTGGCGACCGCCGGGCGGGGCCGGTCGCTGGGCAGCTCCAGGGTGTCGGGCTGACCGGACAGTTCGGCGCGCCAGAAGCGAATCTGCTCCGCCAGCAGCGATTCCGGATCGTCCTCGTCGCCCAGCACCGCGCGCTGCCACAGCGTGTAGTCGGCGTACTGCACCGGCAGCGGCGTCCACTGCGGCGCGGCGCCGGCGCGGCGGGCGGTGTAGGCCACCATGAGATCCCGGGTCAGCGGGGCGATGGACCAGCCGTCGGCGCTGATGTGGTGCACGGCGACCACCAGCACGTGGGTCTGCGGCGCCAGGCGCAGCAGGGTCAGCCGCGCCGGCGGCTGCTCGTCCACCGCGAAGGGCAGCACGGCCAGCTCGATGATGCGCGATTCCAGCGCGTCCGGGCTCACCTGCTCGGGCGCCAGGGCGATGCCGGCCGCCTCGGCGGACAGCACCAGCTGGCGGCCGACACCGTCCACGGCCGGGTACACGGTGCGCAGCGTCTCGTGCCGGGACACCACATCGGTGACCGCCGCGGCCAGCGCGTCCGCGTCCAGCGGACCGTCCAGCCGGATGGCCGCGACCAGGTTGTCCGCGATCGAGCTGTTGTCGAAGCGGTTGAGGAACCACATGCGCTGCTGGGCGTAGGACAGCGGCACCACCTCGGGCCGCTCCCCCGCCACCAGCGGTGCGCGGGAACCGGATCCGGCCAGCTCGGCCACCCGCGCGGCCAGCTCGGCCACGCTGGAGGCCTCGAAGACCAGCCGCACCGGGATCTGGGTGTCGAGGGCGGCACCCAGGCGGGCGGTCACCTGGGTGGCGATCAGCGAATTGCCGCCCAGCTCGAAGAAGTCGTCGTCCGCGCCGACCGCCTGTGCGGCCTCGCCGGCGTCTGCGGCATCGGCCGAGGCCGGCCGGGGACGCGGCGGCACGGTCTCGACGGCGGTCTCCGCGACGGCCGGGACCAGGCCCAGCACCTCGGCGAAGACATCGGCGACCAGCTGCTCGACCGGCGTGGCGGGCGCGCGGAATTCGCGCTTGGGGAAGATCGGCGCGGGCAGCGCGCGGTAGTCCAGCTTGCCGTTGATGGTCATCGGCAGGGCGTCGAGCACCATGAAGGCGGCCGGAATCATGTACGCGGACAGGCGATTCGCCAGTCCGGCCTTCAGCTCGGCCAGGTCGAGGCCCGCGGACTCGGGCACGAGGTAGGCGACGATCTGATCCCCGCGCACGGCGTCGCGGTGCACGATCACCGCGGCGCTGCGCACCAGCGGATGCGCCGCCACCGCCGACTCGATCTCGCCCAGCTCGATCCGGAAGCCGCGCACCTTGACCTGGGAGTCGTTGCGGCCCAGGTAGTCCACGGTGCCGTCGGCGGTCCAGCGCACCAGGTCGCCGGTGCGGTACATGCGTTCACCGGGCGCCCACGGGCAGGCCACGAAACGGTCGGCGGTGAGGGCGGCGCGGCCGCGGTAGCCGCGGGCCAGCTGCGGACCGGCCACGTACAGTTCGCCGATCATGCCCACCGGCACCGGCCGCAGCCGGGCATCGAGCACCCATTCCCGCACCCCGGCCAGCGGACGGCCGATGGTCACCGGACCGTTGGCCGGCAGTGGCGCACTGGCATTCACGACGATGGTGGTCTCGGTGGGCCCGTAGGCGTCGACCAGGGTGCGCCCGGCCTCGGCCCAGCGCCGCACCAGCTCCGCCGGGACGGCCTCGCCGCCGACCGCGATGTGGCGCAGGCCGGGCACGTCGGCGGGATCGATGGTGCCGATCGCCGAGGGCGTCATCAGCACGTGCGTCACCTGTTGCGCGCGAATCACTTCCGCCAGCTCCGGACCCACGGTGGCCCCGGGCGGCGCGATCACCAGCGTGCCGGCCGACTCGACGGCCATCAGCAGTTCGGCGACCGAGATGTCGAAGTTCGGGGTGGAGCCCTGCAGCACCCGCGCCGACGGCGAACCGACGTAGCGCTCGTACTGCGAGGCGGCCAGGCCGGGCACGCCCGCGTGCGTGACCAGCACGCCCTTGGGCACACCGGTCGATCCGGAGGTGTAGATGGCGTAGACGACATTCCCCGCGCGCAGCGGGCGCACCCGGTCCGCGTCGCCGACCGGATCGGCGGCGAATCCCGCCCAGTCGGCACGGAATCCGGGCTCGTCGAGCACCAGCCAGGGCAGCACCTCCGGCAGCCCGCCGACCACGGCGGAACCGGTCACGCCGAGGACCGCGCCCGAATCGCGGACCATGTGCGCGATGCGCTCGGCCGGGAACGCGGGATCCACCGGCAGCCAGGCGGCGCCGGTCTTCACGATCGCCCATACCGCGACAACGGCTTCCAGCGACCGCGGCAGGCCGACGGCCACCAGATCGTCCGGGCCGATGCCGCGATCGATCAGCAGGCGGGCCAGGCGGCTGGTGGTCGCGTCGAGTTCGCCGTAGCTGAGCGTGGTTTCGCCGGAGATCAGCGCCGGGCGGTCCGGGCCGACGGCCACGGCGCGCGCCATCATGTCCGGCAGCAGCCGGGTGGCCTGCACCGCACCACCCGAACGGGTTGTCAGATCGGTGTATTCGGCGGGGGCCAGCAGCGGCAGCGCGTCCACGATCACGGCAGGATCGGTGGTGACGGCCTCGAGCAGGCGCACGAAACGATGTGCGAAGACCTCGATGGTGGAGGGGTCGAACAGATCCACCGCGAACTCGAACTCCGCGTGGATCCCCGCCGGTGCCGGACCTTCCCCGGGACCGGCACCGGCGAAGCTTTCGGTGACCGCTACCGAGAGGTCGAACTTGGTCACCTCGATGTCCAGGGTACCCGTCGTGGCAAGCAATCCGGGCAGTTCGAGGCTGATGTCTCCGGTCGCGGTGAAGGACAGCGCCACCTGGAACAGCGGATGGCGCGACTGCGAGCGGGCCGGATTCAGTGCCTCGACAAGCTGTTCGAAGGGCACGTCCGCGTGCGCGAAGGCCGCGAGATCGGTGTCGCGGACCCGGTGCGCGAGTTCCCGGAAGCTCAGCGTGCCGTCGACGTCGGTGCGCAGCGGCAGCGTATTGACGAACATGCCGATCAGATCGTCGAGTTCGCGCGCGCCGCGGCCGCCCACCGGGGTGCCGATGACGATGTCCGACTCGCCGGACAGCCGGGACAGCAGCACCGCCAGCGCGGCGTGCATGAACATGAAGGTCGAAACACCCTCGGCCCGAGCGGTTTCCGAAATTCGCGCGTGCAACTCGGCGGGCAGTTCGACGGCCAGCTTGGCGCCGCGGCCGGTGGCGGCCACCGGACGCGGGCGATCGGCCGGGAGCTCGAGCAGGTCCGGGGCGCCCGCCAGGGTCTGCCGCCAGAAGTCCAGCTGCCGCGACAGCAGCGAGTCCGGATCGTCGGCCGCGCCGAGGCGATCGCGCTGCCACAGCGTGTAATCCGCGTACTGCACGGCCAGCGGCTGCCAGGCCGGGGCCTGTCCCTGGGACCGCGCCAGGTAGGCGGTGATCAGGTCGCGGGCCAGGACCGGGAGCGACAGGCCGTCGGCGGCGATGTGGTGCAGCACGATGGCGATGGCGTACTCGGGCACGTCCAGATCGGCGGCGTCCACCAGGACCGGACCGCCCAGTCCGCAGTCCGAGGCGACCGCGCCGGTGACGGTGAACAGTCGTGCCCGGAACGGGATCTCGCGTTCCAGGTCGAAGCCCCGCGCCGCGAACTCGCGCAATCGCGCGTCCAGTTCGTCAGCGTCACAGCTCTCGTGCGCCACCGGCTCCGCCGCCGCGGCGACCGTCAGCACCTGCTGAACCGCGAAACCCGAAGCCGTCGAGGGGAATACGGTGCGCAGCACCTCGTGCCGGTCCAGCACGTCCATCAGCGCGTCCCGCATGGCCGCCTCGTCGGCCTCGCCGCGCAGGCGCACCACGAACGGCATGTTGTAGCCGGCGCTGCCGGTGTCGAAACGGTTCAGGAACCAGATGCGCTGCTGCGCCGGGGACAGCGGCAGCGCCTCGGGGCGCTCGCGCCGCACCAGGGCGACCGCGTTGCCCGCCTCCGCGTCGGCGTCCAGGAACTGGTCGTCGATCACCGCCGCCAGCTCGGATACGCCGGTGGCGGAGAACATCTCGCGCACGGTGAGCCGGCAACCCAGCTCGGCGTTCAGCCGCGCCGCCACCTGGGTGGCGATCAGGCTGTTGCCGCCCAGGGCGAAGAAATCGTCGGTGCGGCCGACCTCGGTCGCACCCAGTACCTCGCCGAAGACCCGCGCCACGGCCTGTTCGGTCACGGTGACCGGCGCCTCGTGCCGCACCGTCACCCGGACCGGCTCGGGCAGGGCGGCCCGATCCAGCTTGCCGGAGGCGTTGACCGGCAGGGCATCCAGCACCACGTAGGCGTGCGGCACCATGTAGCCCGGCAGCGCCCGCGCCGCCGCGGCCTTCAAACGGGTGGCGTCCACCTCGGCCGGCGCGACGACGTAGGCCACCAGCTGATCGTCACGCACGATCACCACCGCGCGCGACACGCCGTCCACGGCCACCAGCACCGACTCGATCTCGCCGAGCTCGATGCGCAGGCCGCGCACCTTCACCTGGAAATCGGTGCGGCCCAGGTACTCCAGCTCACCATTGTCGGTCCAGCTGACCAGGTCGCCGGTCCGGTACATGAGCTCTCCGGACTCCCCGGCGAACGGGTCGGCGACGAAGCGCTCGGCCGTCAGGCCCGGACGCGCCACGTAGCCCCGGGCGAGCTGAACCCCCGACAGATACAGCTCACCCGGGGTCCCTACGGGGACCGGCCGCAGACGTGCGTCGAGCACGTACAGCCGGGTATTGAACACCGGTGCGCCGATCGGCACGGAAACGGTGTCCGCGGCGGTCACCTCGTGGAAGGTGACATCGACCGCAGCTTCGGTAGGACCGTAGAGATTGTGCAGTTCGGCGCCGGTCAGCGCGCGCAGCCGCTGGGCGGTCCGGCCCGGCAGCGCCTCACCGGAGGCGAAGACTGTGCTCAATTTGCCTCCGCTGCGCTCCGGCGGGTTCGCGGCGCTGGAGGTCTCGATTCTTCCCCCCTCCGCTCCTCCGCTTCGCTCCCCCGCACCGTCGGTCCAGAATCGAGACGCGCCGCGAACCAGAGCGGACTGCTCCAACTCGGATACATACGCGTCCAGCATGGACGGCACGAAATGTGCGGTGGTGACGCCGTATTCGGCGATCACGGCACGCAGATAGGCGGGGTCACGGTGGCCGTCGGGCTGCGCCAGCACCAGGGTCGCGCCGATCTGCAACGGCCAGAAGAACTCCCACACCGACACGTCGAAGGTGGCGGGCGTCTTCTGCAGCACCACATCGGCCTCGGAGAGCCGGTAGGTCTGCTGCATCCACACCAGGCGGTTCACGATCGCCGCGTGGGTCACCGCCACGCCCTTGGGGCGGCCGGTGGAACCCGAGGTGAAGATGACGTAGGCGGTGTTCGCCGGCCGCAGCGGCGTGCGGCGCTCGGCATCGGTCACCGGCGCGGCCGAGTAGCCGGCCAGGGCGTCACCGCCCAGCTGATCCAGATCCAGTGCGGTGACATCGGTTTCGGGGCGATCGGCCGAGGTGGTCAGCACCAGCGCGGGCGCGGCCGTCCTCAGGATGTGCGCGGTGCGCTCGGCCGGGTGGTCCGGGTCCAGCGGCACATAGGCCGCACCGGCGGCCTGCACGGCGTACATGGCCACCACCAGCTCCGGCGACCGGCGCAGGTGCAGCGCGACCAGCGATTCCGGGCCGACGCCGAGCGAGATCAGGTGGCGGGCAAGGCGATTCACGCGCTCCGCGAGTGCGCCGTAGCCGAGATCGCGGGCGGGCTCACCGGCGAAACGCACCGCTGGGGCCGACGGCGTGCGGGCCGCCTGCGCGTCGAACATCGACACCAGCGTCGCCGCGCCGTCCACCGGATACGCGGTGTCGTTCCACAGCCGCAGCACCACATCGCGTTCCAGCTCGGTGCAGACGTCCACGCCCGCGAGCCGCTCATCCGACTCCAGGCCCACCAGCCGCTCCAGGAAGGTCAGGAAGCGGCGGTGGTGGCGGACGTTCTCCGCGCTGGTGTACAGGTTCGGGTTCACCTCGAGGTCGAGGTGGATCCGGTCGTTCTCCCCGTAGAAGAGATTGAGGCTCATGTCCTCGATCGGGCTGGAGGACAACAGGTGCAGGCGCGCCTGGATATCCCCGAACTCCAGCTGGGGATGGAACAGCATGACATTGACCATCGGGCCGAACAGCGCGCGCGAGGCCGGGCTGCCCTGCTGTTCGGCGTCGCGGTGGATGTCCTCGTGACGGTAGCGCTGGTGGCGCAGCGCGCCCGAGATCTCCACCCGCGCCGAGGTGAGCAGCTCACCCCAGGTGGTCTCGTCCCGGACCGGAATGCGCAGCGGCACGATATTGGACAGCATGCCCGTCGAGCGCCGCATGACCGCGGTGGTGCGGGCCGTCACCGGCAGGCTCAGCACCGCCTCGTCCTTGCCGGTGAGCCGGGCCATGTACGCCGCGAAGGCCGCGATGATCACCCCGGGCAGACCGGAATCGTGCTGCTCGCCGCACTTTTCGAGGCGCCGCTGCAGCTCCTCGGGCAGGATCTGGCCGTAGCGCATATTGCCCGCGCGCGGCGGCGCGGAACGGCCCTTGAGGGTGGTGCCGCCCTCCAGGCCGGCGGTGCGTGCGGCCCAGTGCGCGCGGTCGGTGCGGAACCGGGTGCTCTCGCGGTAGGCCAGCTCGGACTCCACCAGCTCCTGCTGCGTGCCGACCTGCACCGTCTCCGGTTCCAGGCCGCGCTTCAGGGCGGTGTAGCGCCGAGCCGTCCACTGCATGGTGTTCATGGCGGCGTAGCCGTCGCCCACGATGTGATGGCCGACCACGAACCAGAACCAGCGCTGATCGGCGACCCGGATCAGCGCGGGCGCGAAGAGCCGCTCGGCATCGATGAGGACGTTCACCGGCTGGACGATCTGGGCGCGCATCCATTCATGCGCCGCCGCAATGGGATCGGCCTCCGACCGCAGGTCCATGATGCGGGTGTTGTGGCCGGCGGACTCGTCGATGTACTGGAAGGGCTGTCCGTCGATCTCGGTGAAGCGCAGCTGGGAGGAGCGCCAGATCGGCACGCCGTCCTGGGACACCCGCAGGAGCAGGTCGACATCGAAATCGCCTTGGATATCGACGTACTGGGCCATGCTGCACGGCACGTCGGGGTTCAGCAGCTGGGCGTACCAGACGCCGATCTGTGCGGGTCCGAGGGGAAAAGGCGCTGAGACATCCGACGTCGGAACTTCACTCGGTCCGAGACCACTCGAGTCCGTACCCTGCACCAGAGCCTCCCTTGTCATGGCGAATTGCTATGTCGACCAACGGTTTCGGGCATCACGAAATAGACCTGGGTGCGCTCGGCTGACGAGGGCGCACCAGGCCGCGAAAGATCGCACCGCCCTGGGTGATTCGACGAATGCGCGGCGAATCCGCGCGTGATCCAACTAGTGCTCGAAGCGGCCGGGCCTACTGGCTCTCCGGCCGGGATGCGAGTGCCTCCGGGTCATCGCATCCGGGGTGTCCTGCTGCCGATCTCCTCCAACTGTCACCTGCATCACAGGGATGCCGTTCATGCATGTGGACACTAGGCGTTTACACAATAAAAAGGAACTTTTTCCCGAAAAAAAGTTGGACGAGCGTCTAGTTG
The DNA here is from genome assembly GCF_040609015.1 of Nocardia sp. NPDC004860. NCBI lineage: Bacteria > Bacillati > Actinomycetota > Actinomycetes > Mycobacteriales > Nocardiaceae > Nocardia > Nocardia sp. NPDC004860. The sequence goes on from NZ_JBEXJI010000006.1 coordinate 327,712, forward strand.
GCCGACCGCCGCGCGTTGAGAACGCGATGAATGTGGGTATGACCACATGACAAGGCGGCGGTGTGACCGACCGCACTTTCGGATGTGGAGACTATGAGTCGAAACGTTGCAACTGCGTTGCATCGGCGCCCATGCGCCGATCCAGCACGCGAATCTTGGCCTCGATCTGCGCATACAGCGGAGACTCACGATCGACGGTGGCGCGATAGGCCGCCCACGCGGCGGCATCGTCACGGCCCTCGGCACCGGATGTCCACCGACTCATGACCGAAGCGTCGCCGGAACGTAATACAGCGGTGCGCAGACGCACTCGCAATTCATCGCGAATGTCTATAACTCCAGGCGCCGTGGAACGTGGCAGCACCGGACCCGCGTACAGCCGCACCGCCGAATCCACATCCCCGGAATCCAGCGCGGCGCGCAGCGCCTCCACATCCGTGGCGATCGGCACGCGCAGTCGATAGGGACGCGAGCCGAACACATTCGACCCGACCACCGAACGCAAACGCGACATGGCCGCGCGAATGGTGGCGTTGTCCAGATCGGCATCGTCCAGCAGCAACGCCAGGTGATCGGCCGACAGGCCCTCGGTGTGCTCGGCCAGCAGCAGCAGGATCTCGGCATGCCGCTGCGACAGGGGGACTCGCTCCCCCGCCACCGTCAGCTGCGGCTGCCCCAGCCCGAGCACCTCCAGGCCCAGCCGCTCCGGCGCCGGCGCATCGGCGTTCGAACGGCGATCCTGACCCGAACGGACCGCGGCCAGCAGCAGATCCATCTCCGCCGCCGTCGCGGCCGCCTTCACCAGCGCCAGGATCTCCGGGCGCGCCACCCGCACCCCGCCGGCAATCATCAGCACGCCCACCAGGCGGCCGTCCGGATCGTGCACCGGCGCCGCGGCTCCGGTGATCTGGTGCATGCGATGCAGGAAATGCTCCGGCCCGTGGATCCAGGCCGCGCGGCCGGTGCGCACCACCAGGCCCACCGCATTGGTGCCCACCCGGCGCTCGCTCAGGTCATTGCCCTCGCGCAGGCCCGCCTCCGCGGCCGCCTGCACCCGATCGGCATTGCCGTGCACCGAGAGCACGCGGCCGAACTGGTCGGCCACCACCACGATCAACCCGGTACTGGTCGCGTCGCGCAGCAATAGCTTGTCCACCAACGGCATGACCGAGGCGATCGGATGCGCGTCACGGTAACGCTCGAGGTCGGCGCCGCGCAGGCCACGACCGTCTCCGTCGTCCATCGGATCGACGCCGCCGCGCAGACTGCGCAGCCATGACTCGAGCACCATCGGCCGCAGCAGGCCGGGCAACTGCCCCAGTTGATCCCCGCCCACACTGAGATATCCGTGTGCCTGGGCGGCATATGTTTCGAGCGCCCCGAGCTGACTGCCCGGTTCGACGCCGTGGTTGGGTTGCCCACCACCTGCGAGATTGCTGACCATTTGCCTTTCTTTCCGCCCCAAAGAGTACCGGCGCACCGAAGACCTCAAGGCGGAAGCCGGACGTTTGTCCGGCAGGTCACACGCCAACGGGCGCCTCACAAAATGTGAGCTACACAGCATTTTGTTAAACACGGCGTGTTCAGTGATGGCGCGGCACCCGCGCGTGGCTCCCCGTCCGGGAGGGTTGCGGCGGCGCTGCGGACCGGTCACGGCCGCCCGCCGAGACTCGAATCCCCTTGCGGTGAGCAGGGTTTCACGGCCGTGCGGTGCATCGAATGTACCGCCCCGCTCCGTGCGCTGTGTCAGGGTGGGTCCGTGGAGGACATCGACCCGACCGACCTCGACCACTTCACGCACAGCTTCCCGCAGCCCGGGAGCAGCGTCGAATTCAGCTCGTCGGCAGGGTCGGCTCGAGCGCCGCCGCGCTGCGAATGCGGGCCGCACCCCACCACAGACCCGTCCCGTAGGCGACATCGTCCAACCGCCGGCACAGCACGTACCGGACCGGGTCCAGGCTGCCCGGCTCCCGGTGGGTGAACCAGTCCGCCAGGCCCTCGGCCATGGCCAGGGTGAACGCGATATGACGGACCCGCCGCGAGCACAGCATGCCCAGCAGCGTGATCGGCCAGTAGTGCCGGCACATGGCCGTGGCCAGCCGCCACACGCCGCCGGTGAAACCCCGCGTCAGATAGATGGCAGCCACCCGGGTCGGATTGTCCAGTCCGGCGAAGACCCGGCGTAGCCGGACCAAGGTGGCGCTCAGCATCAGCAGACCGCCGAACACGCCCCAGCGCGACATCGTGCCCAATAGCACCGCGGACACCGCGGTCCAGATCGGCAGCGACAGCGGCGCGGCCAGGCCGGGATGCCGCTGGGCCAGCGGCGCGACACCGGTCCCGTGGGTGACCTTGTGGACGAACCACTTTCGCAGTGACACCGGATTGCTGTGCGCCACCCGCGCGGCCGGTTCGTAGCGCAGCCGCCAGCCCGCGCGGTCCAGCCGCCAGCACAGGTCGACATCGCCGCCCGCCGCCATGGTCTCGTCGAACCCGCCCTCGCCGAGTAGCGCCAGCCGGCGCACCAGCACCGCCGAACTCGGCACGTACGGCACCGGGCCGTGCGCGTGCACCGCCGACTCGCGGCGGCCGCGATGCACCGAGCCGCGGGTGTGCTCGTAGCGGGCCAGCAGGGTGGAGTCCGGATCCATGGCCAGGATGCGCGGGGCCACCAGCGCCACCTTGGGATCGCTGAAGTGCCCGAGCATGACCTCCAGCCAGCCGGTGCGGGGCACCACCTCCGGGTCCAGGAAGGCCACGAATTCGGTTGCCGCGGCCTGTAATCCGAAATTGCGGGCGGCGGCCGCCCCGTACCGGCGATCCCGGCGCAGCACCGTGATCCGGCAGCGGCTTCTGGCATCCGGGATCTGCACCGGCTGATCCGAGCCGTCGTCCACCACGATCACCGTGTGGCCGCGCAGCGCCGACAGCAGCCGGGACAGCTCGGGGGCATTGTTGTGCACCGGGACGATCACGGTGACGTCCTCCAGCGACGGCAGCAGCCGCGGGCGCGGATTCGCGACGCCGGAATCGAGAAGACGTCTGGCAACCCGAGCCGACGCGGGGTCGGTCACCTCGAGGTACCCGTCACCGATCAAGGCCGCAGCTTCCGGAGCGAGCCGCAGCAACCTCGTCGGCGTACCGCCGACCAGGAGCCGTCCACCGGAATAAGTGCGCACCCTGGGATCGATTCGCACCCCGAAACCATCGGGAAGGCGATCATGGCGCATTCCCGAATGCTAAGTCAGCCAACCACTGGCAATGATGATTGGCGCGCTGTGTCTAATTGCCCTTCGCTTCGCTCCGGGGCGGGTTCGCGGCCCGGAGGTCTCGATTCTTCCCTCCTCCGCTCCTCCGCTTCGCTCCCCCGCTCCAAGGCGGAGGTCTATCAAGCCGCAGTCCAGAATCGAGACGGCCGCGAACCTCCGGGTGAGCTTCCGACAGGTTCTCGAGAAATGGGGAATCTCGGGCCGGGATTCGGCCTTGCCCGCGCATCGGACCGTAGCTCGACGGCTGATGCGGGGAGCGCTCTACACTGCGTGAGGAAAATCGGCAGTTGAACAGGTAGGGGACGGAAATCCGTGCCCGTGGTGGTCGAGGCGGTATGGGAGTCGGGCGCATGCAGACAGGCGGGGGCGGTAACACCCTCTCGGAATCCGAGATCGTCGAGGCCGCCCTGCGGGTGGTCCGGCAGGACGGTGTGGAGAAGCTGTCCATGCGACGGCTCTCCCGCGAACTCGGAGTTTCGCCGATGGCCCCCTATTACTACGTCGCCGACAAGCGCGAGCTACTCGATCTGGTCGCCACCGCCGCCCTCACCGGCGTGCGCAAGCCGCCACCCGAATTCGGCACGTGGCAAATGCGATTGCGGGATCTGATCGACCAGATCGATGAGAAATTGCGCAAGCACCCGGGTCTCGGCGACGTCTTGATCGAGCAGATGCTCGGGAAACAGCTGGACCTGATCGCCGCCGTCATGGAAATCCTCTTCGACGCCGGTTTCGACGAGCGCAATGTGCTCTCCGCCTATGCCACCATCCACACCTATCTGTTCGGGCGCTCGAAGGTGAACCCGCGCGATCGGGCGGGCCTGCTGGACCGGGTGCTTCCGGAGGCGGTGGAACGCGCCACCAAACACCTGGCGGATCTCCGCGGCAAGTACTCCTACGACTTCTCGATGGACGTGCTGATCGCGGGCCTGGAAGCTCAGCTTGTCCGGCAGCGGGACGGCCACGTATAGTCAAACTAGAACACGTTCTAGTTTAGGTAGACTGCACCGGCTGCCCAGCACCGCCGGGTTCGAGAGGACACTATGACCACCGTCGACGTACCGCACAGCTCGCGATCGGCCGTGCTGCGGGTCTCCGCGGTCATCAACGAGACGGCCGACTCCTGCTCGCTGGTATTCGACGTGCCCGAGGACCTGCGTGAGCGCTTCACCTACCAGCCGGGCCAGTTCCTGACCCTGCGCATCCCCAGCGACCTCACCGGGTCCGTCGCCCGCTGCTACTCGCTGGCCAGCTCGCCGCACACCGACGACAAGCCCAAGGTGACCGTCAAGCGCACCGTCGACGGGTACGCGTCGAACTGGGTGTGCGACAACGTGAAAGCCGGCGACTCGCTCGAGGTGCTGCCGCCCTCGGGCGTCTTCACCCCCAAGAACCTCGACGAGGACCTGCTGCTGTTCGCGGCCGGCAGCGGCATCACCCCGGTGATGTCCATCCTCAAGTCGGCGCTGGCCCGCGGCAACGGCCGCATCGTGGTCGTCTACGCCAACCGCGACCACGACTCGGTCATCTTCGCCCGGGAACTGCGCGAGCTGGCCGACAAGCACCCGCAGCGGCTGGTCGTGATCCACTGGCTCGAGCACCTGCAGGGCCTGCCCACCGCCGACGCCCTCGCCACCCTGGTCGCGCCCTACGTCGCGCACGAGGCGTTCATGTGCGGCCCCAAGCCGTTCATGGACCGCGTCCACGACGCCCTCGGCCAGCTCGGCATGCCCCGCAACCGCACCCACGCCGAGGTCTTCAACTCGCTCTCCGGCGATCCCTTCGCGGAGGTCGCCCCGAGCGAGATCACCGCCGAGGAGGCCGCCGACGCCGCCAGCGTCGAGGTCGAACTCGACGGCGAAACCCATGAGATGACCTGGCCCCGCAGCCAGACCCTGGTCGACATCATGCTCTCCAAGGGCCTCGACGTCCCCTACTCCTGCCTCGAAGGCGAATGCGGCTCCTGCGCCTGCACCGTCCTCGAAGGCGAAGTGGAAATGGAGAACGCCGAAATCCTCGACCCCGAGGACATCGCCAACGGCTACATCCTCGGCTGCCAGGCCCGCCCGGTGACGGATCACCTGAGGATCCAGTTCTGACGAGCCCGCGAAAAGCGAAATGTGGCCGCCGCGTCGAAAACGCGGCGGCCACATTCTTATTCGAGGGGTGCGGCGCTGAACCCCGCAGAGCAACCGAAAAGTCGGTGCTGCCTAGTACGCCGAGAAGACGTTGTCGATGGAGCCGTAGCGGTGCGCCGCGTAGTTGCAGGCGGCGGTGATGTTGGCGACCGGGTCGTAGATGTCCCAGGACGTTCCGTCGACGTGGTACGCCTGGAAGGTGGGATCGATCACCTGCATCAGGCCCTTGGACGGGATGCCCGCGGCGGCGTTGGAGTCGTACAGGTTGATGGCCTGCGGGTTGCCACCCGACTCACGCTGGATGTTGCGGAAGATGCCGTCGTAGCTGCCGGGGATGCCGTGCTGGCCCATGACGAAGAGGGCATTCTGGATCCAGCCGTTCAGGTCATTGGCGAAGGCCGGGGGGAGGACCTGGTTGAACGGGGCCGGGAGGCCCTGGACGACCTGACGGACCTGGTCCTGCTGCGCAGCGGGGAGGCCGTTGTCGAGCTGGATGGCCTGCTGCTGGACCTGCTGAGCGGTGGCCTGGAACTGGGGCGGGACGCCATTGACGTCGGCGGCGGCCGGGCCGGCGGCGATCACGGCCGAGACGGCCAGGGCCGCGGCGGCTGCGCCGGTGATGGTCTTGACGGGCTGGGCGAACAGGTTTCGTTTGATCATGGTGATTACAGGCGCAGAGCTCACCACGGCGGACACCCGGAGGGACTCGCCGATGCGCTGCATGGGTTGTGATGTGCAAGTGGCGGAACGAGATCTGGGATATTTCCCAGCTATCACCGTTCAGTCACGCTCCCGCCGGAGGCGGCGGTCTCTGCGTGGTAGTCACCGGCTCATTTCGAGCTGGTATCGGCCTTCACCGACTGATCACAGACTGATCTCGCTAAGTAAACGTAAACTGAACACAGGATGAACACTCGGTGCGAACTCGCCGAGTGGTTCGTCACAGCAATCCGGCAGCGTCATCTGCTGGACCCGTTTCACTCGCGGATCATCGCTGCGCGCGGTACTTCGCCCGCTGTTCGGGAGCGAGATGCTCGGTCGCGTAACTCAGTGCGGTACGGCCCATATCCGCCGCGTGTGCGTCCAGAAATCCGGTGAGAATCGCGGAATCCACCCGCTTGCCGATCTCCCGCAGCATCCAGCCCACCGCCTTCTGGATCAGATCGCGGCGATCGGAGAGCAGGCGCTCGCAGAGCTCGAGCGCGGTCGCGGTATCGCCCTGCTTGATGAACGCGAATGTGGTCAGCAAGGCCACCCGCCGCTCCCAGAGCGAAGCCCCCGATGCGAATTCGTCGAGCAGGTCCCGGGGACGTTCGAACAGCCACGGGCCGAGAATGAACTCGGCCGAGGAATCCACCAGATCCCAGTTGTTCACCCGGCCGCGGCGCACGGCGGCCACATACAGATCGACGATCTCCCGTTGGCGCGCCGCATCACCGCCGCGATTGTGTGTCCCGCCCCCGCGTTTGCGTGTCGCCCCGGCCATTTCGCCGTTCAGAATCACCAATCCGGCCAGCCGGTGCTCGTGCACCGGACTGTCGAGCAACCGATCGATCTCCGAAAGCGGCAGGCCGGCAAATTGTTTCACCGCCTTCCGGGTCTGCGGAACCCGGACGCCGATGAATACATCCCCTTCCCCGTACTCACCCGGCCCGGTTTTGAAGAACCGCTGCAGATGCGCCGCGTCGGCCGGATCGGCGAGGGCCGCCAATTCCGCCTGCACCGCCGCCGCCGTCAGAGTTTTCGACGGCACGCCGGTTCCGCTCATCGCGCCTCCTGCGTCCGTGGGCCGGAGAAGTCTGTCGAACGAATCCTAGATCTCTCTCAAGCGGTTTCAGCCGCGGCCTGTAACAGCACCTCGCCGAATTTCCGCATGTGATCCGCTCCGCCGTACCAGGCCGCCACCAATTCCACGGCCGCCGTGCGGGTGCGCCGCGCGACGTCGGCCAGTTCGGCGACGGTGATCTCGCCGGATTCGACCGCCGCCGCGGCCACGTCCAGATCGTGGCTGGCCACCAGCAGCCGCATGATGTGGTGCAGATCGATGGAGGCGTCACCGGTCCGGAACTCGGCGTCGGCCTTGGTCTGGGCCGTGGTCGAATCCGCCTGTGCCACAGCTGGTTCCGGGGCGGCGCGGCGCCGGGACTTGACACTCGCCGGACGCTCGGGCTCGACCGGCGACGCGGGCGCGCTCTCCCGCAGCGAGGCCGCGACGGCCTCCAGGTCTTCCATGCGGGCGGGGGTCTCCGTGCGGGCCGGGCTCTCCAAGCGGGCGGGGCTCTCCAGCCGGGCCGGCGGCTCGGGGTCCGGCGCGTGCCGGCGACCGGTGGGAGCCTCGAGGTCCGCGGGCCGGCTCGCCGCGAATACATCCTCGTGCACACCGGAATGGGCCGCGAACGGCGAGCCATTGACCGCGGGGCGCACGGCGATCGTCTCGTTCTCCGCCACGGGCGCCGCCGCGTAGGGCTCGCTGTCGAGGGCGGCGCTGGTGAACGATCCGCTATCGGACATGGATCGGGCGTAGGGCGACCCGTTGGTGGCGGGTCGTACGGCGAAGGGCTCGCCATTGGTGGCGGGCATCGCGAGCGGTTCGCTGTCGGTGGTGATCCGAGCCGAGAACGGCTCGCCGTCGGCGGCGAGCCGGGCGGCCACCGCCTCCGGGTCCGCGGTGCGCTGCGGCAGATCGGGGGCGATCCGGCGCGGCAGCGCCTCGGGTTCCGGTGTGGCACGCAGGGTTACGGGCGCGGTCGACCACTGCACGGCCTGCTCCTGGCCGTTTCGGCCCGGGCCGGCGTAGCTGCCGGTGTCGATTCCGGTCAGCACCGGGTTCGGCGACGTGCCCGGTGACGGGGTATCGGGATGGGTGAGTCGGTAGCCCGGCTGGCGCGCGGGGCGCGAATCCCCCGGGCCGGTGGTGAAATCGGCATCCATGGCCGACATTCTTACCGGCCCGCGGGAAGGGGTGCGACTCGGGCTCGGACCGGGGCATGAGCGCAGGCACCGCGAAACCGGCTCACGATCAACAGTATTGGGGTGTTGACGCCGCATGGCATTGCGCGGGCGCGGCCACGGGCGGCGTGCCGAGAGCAGCGGGTTCCCGCCGGCTCAACCCAGGTGGGTCATGCCCGCCGCCACCACCTGCGCCACATTCAGAATCTCGTCGGCCGTCGGCAGCGGCACCCCGTCCAGGGCGTGCAACCGATCCGTACTCGCGATGGCCAGCATCGCCGACACCCACGCCGCCGCACACGCCCGCAATGTCCCCGGCTGCACCGGGGCCGGCGCGCTCGCCGCCAGCACCCGTGCCGTCGCGTCCAGCAACTGATCCCGCATGCGGCGCAATTGTTTCCGCACATCCGGGTGGGTATCGGCCTCGCGCCACAAGATCACCCGCAGCACCGAGGAATTGTTCTCGCGCAGATTCAGCGCGGCATCCATATTGACCAGGCTCTTGGCCGGATCACCCGGCACCACCACCGACTCGATATCGTCCAGCGGCTGCGAGGGGACCCGCTCGGCCATGAGCGCCGACAGAATGGCGCCCTTGGTCGGGAAGTAGTAGAAGATCAGGCCCTTGGGCACCCCGGCGTCCTCGGCGATGGACGCCGTGGGAGTCGCGTCGAATCCATGGGCCGCGAAAAGCCTTTCGGCGGCATCCAGGATGAGCTGGCGAGCATCACCGTCGACCTTCTTGCTGCGACGACGCCCCACCCGGCGGGGCACGGGTCCCACCTTGCGCGGCAGTTCAGACTCTGCTGTGCGCGGCGAATCCGATTCCGCCCTGCGTGATGTGGGCACTGCTCGACTTCCTCCTCACGCTTCGACGCGGAGGCGGCCGCCACCGGTCGGCGGACGTAGACGACAAGCATAACGCGCGGACGCGCCGGCCTCGCTGCGTCTCCGCGCTCACGAGGGCTGTGCACCCGTGATCACGGAGAGCCGAGGCCGGCACGCCGCGAATCGGTCAGTGATGCGCCGCTGCGCCGAAGCGGCCCGACACCTCGGGCATCTCCGCCAGCGCGACCACGACCGTCAACGCACCCACGATCCACGCGACCCAGGATGCGCCGCTGTAGGAGTGGAAGTTCATCACCCACGGGGAGATGAACATCAGGACGCCCAGCACGCCGAGCGCGTAGCCGACCATGCCGGTCGCCATTTCCGCGATCTGCGCCAGGCCCGCGAGTGCGACCAGCACGCCGAGCACCACGAGGGTCCACAGTGCGCGGTTGCTGTGCGCCACCCAGATCGGGGACAGCGCGGCGATTGCGCCGAGCACGACCGTCATGGCCTGCTCCGCGCGACTCACGGTGAACATGGAATGCCTCCTTTGAAAGGCCAGGGAATATGTTCTGATCCCGTTGTATTCCTGATTGACCGACCGATCAATAAATGCCCGGATACGATTGGGCCGCATCTCGGGTGTGACGGTCGACACGTCGGCGCGCGACCTTGGGAACCGCTATGGTTGGCGCATGTCGCACTCGGTAGAACACGTTCTAATTGTCGGCGCGGGCCTCGCCGGACTGCGCACGGCCGAAGAGCTGCGACGTGGGGGTTATACCGGCGAACTCACCCTGCTGGGCGACGAGAACCGCGCACCCTACGACCGGCCGCCGCTGTCCAAACAGTACGTGCGCGGCGAAATCGACGACACCGCCCTGCGGCCCGCGGAATTCTTCACCGAGCAGCACATCCGGCTGCGGCTGGGAGTCGCCGCCACCGGCGTCGACACCGCCGCCCGGCGGGTCCGGCTCTCCGACGGCAGCGAAGCCGGATACGACGCCCTCGTGATCGCCACGGGTTTGCGGCCGCGTCGAATCCCGGGCCTGCCCGAGGTCTCCGGCGTCCACGTGCTCCGCTCGCACTCCGACGCCCACGCCCTGCGCGAGCACCTCGGCAGCGCACGCCAGGCCGTCATCGTCGGCGCGGGCTTCATCGGTTGCGAACTGGCCGCCAGCTTCCGGTCCCGCGGCCTCGCGGTGACCATCGTCGAACCCCAGCCCACTCCCCTGTTCGCCGCACTCGGCGAACAGGTCGGCGCGCTGGTGGCACGGCTCCACGAAACCGAGGGCGTCGAACTGCGGTGCGGGATCGGCGTGGAATCGCTTGTCACCGAGGACGACTCCGTACTTGCCACCGAGGGCGACAGGGTCCGCGGCGTGCGGCTGACCGACGGCAGCGTGATCGACGCCGATCTGGTGGTCATCGGCATCGGATCGGTGCCCGTCACCGGCTGGCTCGACGACTCCGGCATCCCGCTGGCCGCGCCCGCCGAGGGTGGCGGCGTCCTCACCGACGACACCGGACGCACCAGCGTCCCGGGCGTCTGGGCGGTCGGCGATGTGGCCGCCTGGCCGCACGCGAGCGGTCGCAACAAGCGCGTCGAACACTGGACCAATGCCGGTGAGCAGGCCCAGCTGCTGGCCGCCGCGCTGCTGGGCGCCGACCGGTCCGCCGAGGTGCAGGTGCCCTACGTGTGGAGCGACCAATACGACATGAAGATCCAGGTGCTCGGCATCCCGGCGCTCGCCGACGAGGTACAGATCGTCGAGGACAAGGGGCGCAAGTTCCTCGCCCACTACCTGCGCGGCGGCGAACTCGTCGCGGTCGTCGGCGCGAGCATGGCCGGCAAGGTCATGAAGGCCCGCGCCCAGCTCGCCGCGACCCTGCGCCCCTCGGCGACGGTCGGCTGAGGCTCTCTCTTCCGCGGTCGGCTGAGCCTCTCCGCCGCGGTCGGCTGAGCCTCTCTACCGCGGTCGGCTGAGCCTCTCTACCGCGGTCGGCTGAGCCTCTCTACCGCGGTCGGCTGCGCCACGCCCGCGCGGTTTTTCGACCCGCGGTTCGCGGCGGAGGCGGTTCCTTCACTACCGTGCAGGGTGTGATCGTCGCGCTCATCGACTCCGGACTGGGGCTGCTCCCCACGGCCGCCTGGTTGCGGAAGCTGCGGCCCGATCTCGACCTGCTGCTGCTCAACGACCCCGACGGCGCGCCGTGGGGGCCCAAACCCGAGCAGTGGGTCATCGACCGGGTACTGGACACCGCACGCCTCGCCCTGGGCGAGGGCGCGGAAGTCATTGTGCTGCCCTGCAATACCGCCAGCGTGCAGGCCCTCGAACACGTCCGCACCATGGTCGGCCCCGGCGTCCCGGTCATCGGCACCGTGCCCGCCATCAAACCCGCCGCGGCGGCCTGCCGGAAGGTGGCGGTCTGGGCGACCGCGGCCACCACCGCCAGCGCCTACCAGGCCGACCTCATCGCCCGCTTCGGCGGCGACGCCGACATCACCGGCGTCGCCTGCCACGGCCTGGCCGACGCCATCGACCGCGGCGACCTCGCCGTCATCGCCGAGGCCATCGCCGACGCCGCCGCCCGCACCCCCGCCGACACCGAGGGCATCGTCCTCGGCTGCACCCACTACCCCCTCGTCCTGGACGACATCCTCACGGCTCTCCCCCCGGGCGTCCGCGTCTTCGACAGCGCCGAAGCCGTCGCCGGCCAAACCCTCCGCCGCATGGACGCCCTCGACCGCCCTACCGCAGGCGCCGGCACCGTCCGCGTCCTGGCCTCCGGCCGTACCGCCCAACTCCCCATGGCCGCAGCCGCTTTCGAATCCGGCCGCCTGCTCGGCGCGACAGCCTCGCAGGCGCAGGTCTGCTGACGGAAGTCGGAAACTGTTGGCCACCAGTGCATATCGCACGGCGGCGCGTCGCCTGGCTTCGGCCTGAAGTGGCCATGGCCGCCGACATCCGCATGCCCTCGACCAGGCCGCCATAGGTACCCGCGGGTCGGTCGCAGGTCACCCGATTCAGCGGGTACGTCCGGATCGCGTGGTGCACCGGGCGAACCGGAGCGCGGAAACGCGAACGGCGCCGCTCCTTTCGGAGCGACGCCGTTCGTCAGCGATTCAGAGAATCACCAGTGATTTCGGAAAATCACTTGATGATCTTGGTGACGCGACCGGCACCGACGGTGCGGCCACCCTCACGGATCGCGAAACGCAGGCCCTCGTCCATGGCGACCGGCTGGATGAGCTTGACGCTCATCTCGGTGTTGTCGCCCGGCATGACCATCTCGGTGCCCTCGGGGAGGGTCACGACGCCGGTCACGTCGGTGGTACGGAAGTAGAACTGCGGGCGGTAGTTGTTGAAGAACGGGGTGTGGCGGCCACCCTCGTCCTTCGACAGGATGTACGCCTGGCCCTCGAACTCGGTGTGCGGGGTGGTGGTGCCCGGCTTCACGACGACCTGACCACGCTCGACGTCGTCACGCTTCAGACCACGAACCAGCAGACCGACGTTGTCGCCCGCCTGGCCCTGGTCCAGCAGCTTGCGGAACATCTCGACACCGGTGATGGTGGTCTTCTGCGACTTCTCGCGGATGCCGACGATCTCGACTTCCTCGTTCACGTTGATCACACCGCGCTCGATACGACCGGTGACGACGGTGCCACGACCGGTGATCGTGAAGACGTCCTCGATCGGCATCAGGAACGGCTTGTCGGTCTCACGGACCGGGTCCGGGATCGACTCGTCGACGGCGTTCATGAGCTCCAGCACGGACTGGGTCCACTTCGGGTCGCCCTCGAGCGCCTTCAGGCCGGAGACGCGCACGACGGGGGCATCCTCGTCGAACTCCTGCGAAGCCAGCAGCTCGCGGACCTCCATCTCGACGAGCTCGAGGATTTCCTCGTCGTCGACCATGTCGGACTTGTTCAGCGCGACCAGGATGTAGGGCACGCCGACCTGGCGGGCGAGCAGCACGTGCTCACGGGTCTGCGGCATCGGGCCGTCGGTGGCGGCCACGACCAGGATCGCGCCGTCCATCTGGGCGGCACCGGTGATCATGTTCTTGATGTAGTCCGCGTGACCGGGGGCGTCGACGTGCGCGTAGTGGCGCTTCTCGGTCTGGTACTCGACGTGGGAGATGTTGATCGTGATACCACGAGCCTTCTCCTCCGGCGCCTTGTCGATCTGGTCGAACGCGAACGCAGCGTTCACGTCCGGGTAGGTGTCAGCCAGCACCTTGGTGATCGCGGCAGTCAGCGTGGTCTTGCCGTGGTCGACGTGACCAATGGTGCCGATGTTGACGTGGGGCTTCGTCCGCTCGAACTTCGCCTTCGCCACTGTTGTCCTCCTGGACTAGTTAGTGCGTTGCTTTTGCAGCAGTGCGGTTTTTTCTTACAGGGGGTCGTTCAGACGACCGATTCGGGACGGATTCTCGCAAACCCGTCCCGCAGCGATTTACTCGCCGGTCGCCTTGGCGATGATCTCCTTCGACACGTTGGCCGGAACCTCCGCGTACGAATCGAACACCATCGAGAAGTTCGCTCGGCCCTGGGTCTTCGACCGCAGGTCACCGATGTAGCCGAACATCTCCGAGAGCGGAACCAGCGCCTTGACGACACGGGCACCACTGCGTTCCTCCATGGCCTGGATCTGGCCACGGCGGGAGTTCAGGTCGCCGATCACTTCGCCCATGTAATCCTCGGGCGTGGTGACCTCGACAGCCATGAGCGGCTCGAGGATCACCGGACCGGCCTTGCGGGCCGCTTCCTTGAGGGCCATCGCGCCGGCGATCTTGAACGCCATTTCCGAGGAGTCGACCTCGTGGTAGGCGCCGTCGAGCAGCGAGACCTTCATGTTGACCAGCGGGAATCCGGCGAGGACACCGTACTGCATGGCGTCCTGAGCACCGGCGTCGACCGACGGGATGTACTCACGCGGAACGCGGCCACCGGTGACCTTGTTCTCGAACTCGTACGTCGCGCCGTCCTCGCCCACGAAGGGCTCCAGGCCGATGATCACGCGGGCGAACTGACCCGAGCCACCGGTCTGCTTCTTGTGGGTGTACTCGAGCTTCTCGACCTTCTTGGTGATGGTCTCGCGGTACGCCACCTGCGGCTTGCCGATGTTGGCCTCGACCTTGAACTCGCGCTTCATGCGGTCCACGTAGATGTCGAGCTGCAGCTCGCCCATACCGCCGATGACGGTCTGGCCGGTCTCCTGGTCCAGCTTCACGTTGAAGGTGGGGTCCTCCTCCGCGAACTTCTGGATCGCGACGCCCAGCTTCTCCTGGTCGGCCTTGGTCTTCGGCTCGATGGCCACCTCGATGACCGGGTCCGGGAAGGTCATGGACTCGAGCACGATCTGGTTCTGCGGATCGCACAGGGTGTCACCCGTGGTGGTGTCCTTCAGGCCGATGACCGCGTAGATGTGGCCGGCCACACCCTCGGAAACCGGGTTTTCTTTGTTGGAGTGCATCTGGAACAGCTTGCCCAGACGCTCCTTCTTGCCCTTGGTCGCGTTGATGACCTGGGCACCGGAGTCGACCCGGCCCGAGTACACGCGGACGTAGGTCAGCTTGCCGAAGAACGGGTGGGTGGCGATCTTGAACGCCAGCGCCGCGAACGGCTCGTCCGAGCTCGGCTTGCGGGTGAGGACCTCGTCCTCCTTGCCCGGCACGTGACCGTGCACGGACTCGACGTCCAGCGGGGACGGCAGGTAGTCGATGACGGCGTCGAGCATGGGCTGCACGCCCTTGTTCTTGAACGCCGAACCGCAGAGCACCGGGTAGAGCTCCGAGTTCACGGTCATCTTGCGGATGGCGCCCTTGATCTCCTCGACCGAGAGCTCCTCGCCGCCGAAGAACTTCTCCAGCAGGGCCTCATCGGACTCGGCGACGGTCTCGAGCAGCTCCTGGCGGTACTGCTCGGCGCGGTCCTTCAGATCGGCCGGGATCTCGACGACCTCGTACTGCTCACCGAGCTTGGTCTCGCCCCGCCAGACCTTGGCATTGTTCTCGACCAGGTCGACGATGCCCTCGAAGGTGTCCTCGGCGCCGATCGGCAGCTGGATGACCAGCGGCTTCGCACCCAGGCGGTCCTTGATGGTCTGGACGGTGAAGTAGAAGTCGGCGCCCAGCTTGTCCATCTTGTTGACGAAGCAGATGCGCGGGACGTCGTACTTGTCGGCCTGGCGCCACACCTGCTCGGACTGCGGCTCGACGCCTTCCTTGCCATCGAACACCGCGACGGCGCCGTCGAGAACGCGCAGCGAGCGCTCGACCTCGACCGTGAAGTCCACGTGGCCGGGGGTGTCGATGATGTTGATCTGGTTGTCTTTCCAGAAACAGGTCGTCGCGGCCGACGTGATGGTGATGCCGCGTTCCTGCTCCTGCGCCATCCAGTCCATGGTGGCGGCGCCGTCGTGCACCTCACCGATCTTGTAGGTGATACCGGTGTAGAAGAGGATGCGTTCGGTAGTCGTCGTCTTACCGGCATCGATGTGGGCCATGATGCCGATGTTGCGGACCTTGTGCAGGTCGGTGAGCACGTCCTGTGCCACGGAAATCTTCCCCGCTCGTAGCTAGTTGGGATTCAACGGGATAGGCCTCGAGTTCTCCGAAGCCCTCGGTGTCAACGTCGGGCGCGACGCGTGGGTGCCTCGCTTGGAACAGCTCAGCTGTCGCGCCCGACATGTGACTCGTCTCCCGGCACTTCCGAACGGAGGGCCGGGCCACAGGTCACCAGCGGTAGTGCGCGAAGGCCCGGTTGGACTCGGCCATCTTGTGGGTGTCCTCGCGACGCTTCACCGAAGCGCCCAGGCCGTTGCTGGCGTCCAGCAGCTCGTTGGCCAGACGCTCGATCATGGTCTTCTCGCGACGAGCGCGGGAGTAGTTGACCAGCCAGCGCAGCGCCAGGGTGTTGGCGCGGCCGGGACGAACCTCGACCGGCACCTGGTAGGTGGCGCCACCGACGCGGCGGGGCTTCACCTCGAGGGCGGGCTTGACGTTGTCGAGCGCGCGCTTGAGGGTGACGACCGGGTCGGTGCCGGTCTTCTCACGAGCCTGCTCGAGGGCGCCGTAGACGATGCGCTCGGCGGTGGACTTCTTGCCGTCCAGCAGGATCTTGTTGACCAGCTGCGTCACCAGGGGCGAGCCGTAGACCGGGTCGTTGATCAGGGGACGCTTGGGAGCGGGACCCTTGCGCGGCATTAGCTCTTCTCCTTCTTGGCGCCGTAGCGGCTGCGGGCCTGCTTGCGGTTCTTGACACCCTGGGTGTCGAGCGAGCCGCGGATGATCTTGTAGCGCACACCCGGGAGGTCCTTCACACGACCGCCGCGGACGAGCACCATCGAGTGCTCCTGCAGGTTGTGGCCCTCACCGGGGATGTACGCCGTGACCTCGACCGCGCTGGTCAGGCGAACACGCGCGACCTTACGCAGCGCGGAGTTCGGCTTCTTCGGGGTCGTGGTGTACACGCGGGTGCACACGCCACGACGCTGCGGGCTCCCCTTGAGGGCCGCAGTCTTGGTCTTGGCGACCTTGTCGCGGCGACCCTTGCGGACCAGCTGGTTGATGGTTGGCATAGACCGGCTTTCCTTTTAGTAACCAGGTGTCTGGAACTTCATGTCTTTGTCATTCGAGCTTTCCGCCCTGTTCTCATGGCATTTCGTCTCCACGAGGTCGGGCGTGTCGTGCACAGTTCAGAGGCCTTTTTCAAGGCATGCTGAAACGGTCAGCCGCTCTCGCTGGCCTACGTACTGCACATCAACTTGCCCGCATGCTCCGGGCACAGCGGTCCACGATACTCGTCGGCTCTTTCGGGGGCAAAAGAGGGTCCCCCCACCGGGGCTGGTAGAGCCGTTATCGAGCCAGGTTCAACGTCAACTCGACCAGCTTGCGCGCCGCATCGCAGGGGTCCGCATGCTGAGATCCGCTGCGATAGTTGACCCACCAGCCGACGATGCCGGTATCCGCGGCCGGCGCGCTCACGCCGCAGGAGTCCGGATCGTTCGGGCGGCGGGTTTCCACCGAGCGGCGGCCCTGGACGGTTATGTCGTTGGTCACATACTTGAGGCGGTCGTTGTTCTGCTTCTCGTTGTTGAGCGAGCCCAGCTCGTACCAGCTGAGAGTGACCATGCCGCTGCCGGCGGTGCCGCCGGTGAGGTTCCACATGCAGACCGCGCCATTGAAGGACGGCTCCACATACATGTTGTCGCCCACCGATTTCGCGATGTCGTCCTGGGCGACCACCTGGCATTCGCGCAGCAGCTTGTCGAAATTGGTGTTGATGCGCGAGGTTCCGCCGGTACCGGTGCCGGTGGTGCCGCCCGCGGGCAGCGCGCTGCCGGGGACGGTCTTGCCGCAGCCGCCCAGCGCGGCGGTCAGGGCCAGCACCGAGAGTGCTATCGCGCCGCGCACCCGCCTGGATCGACCTGACATTCCGGTCCCCCTCATCCGAGCCGCTGCACGGTCAGTTCGGCCATCTTGCGGGTGCGGTCACACGGGTTGCCGAGGTTGCCGCTGCTGAATACGCCGTAGGAGATGGACCATTCGAAGAAGTCGTCGTCCAGCTGCACCGCGAGATCGCAGACGGCGTTGCTGGGGTCGAGAGCCTGGAAGCCCTTCTTCCCGCCCACCTCGATGGTGTCCGGGGTGCGGCCCACGCTGGCCACCCACGCCTTCTCGCGATCGATGGGGCTGCCGCGGTAGGAGGCGAAAGTGACGCTGGAGGAACTGATTCCGCCGGCCTGCCAGTTGCAGCCGGTCGAGTTCTTGAAGACGGTGGTGAGAGTGCCGAGCCCACCCAGGTCGCGTACCTCGTCGTCGGTGAGGTGGCCGCATTCCCCGACGAATGGGCCCAGCGCCGCCACCTTCTGCGGCGGTTTGAACCCCGGCTCGTCGCCGGAATCGCTCTTCCCCCCACACGCCGACACCAGCAGCGCGAGGCTCAACCCCGTGACAACCGCGGACGCCATTCGCATGGACCCGACTCTACTGTGCGCAGCCAGGAGCAGCCGTTGCGCAGACAGCGAAACCCCATGGTTCGCGGCGCGTCTCGTTCTGGACCGAGCGGAGCGGAGGAGCGCAGGGAGGGAAGAACGAGACCTCCAGCGCCGCGAACCCGCCCGGAGCGAAGCGGAGGGGCAATCGGGCACAGTTCAGAGGTTTCCGCGTGCCTCTTGTTCACGTTCTATTGCCTGGAAGAGCGCCTTGAAGTTGCCCTTGCCGAAGCCGAGGGAGCCGTGGCGTTCGATCAGCTCGAAGAAGACGGTGGGCCGGTCGGTGAGGGGCTTGCAGAAGATCTGCAGCAGGTAGCCGTCCTCGTCACGGTCGACCAGGATGCCGCGGCGCTGCAGTTCGGCGACCGGGACGCGGACATGGCCGATGCGGGCGCGCAGTTCCGGGTCCTCGTAGTAGCTGTCGGGGGTGTCGAGGAATTCGATGCCCTCCCGGCGCAGCACGTCGACGGCGGCGAGGATGTCGCCGGTCGCCAGCGCGATGTGCTGGACGCCGGGTCCGCGGTAGAACTCGAGGTACTCGTCGATCTGCGAGCGCTTGCGGCTGGGGGCGGGTTCGTTGAGCGGGAACTTGACCCGATGGTTGCCGTTGGCCACCACCTTGCTCATCAGGGCGGAGTACTCGGTGGCGATGTCGTCGCCGACGAATTCGGCCATGTTCTCGAAACCCATGACGCGCCGGTAGAACTCGACCCAGTCGTCCATGCGCCCGAGTTCCACGTTGCCGACCACGTGGTCGATGGCCTGGAAGATGCGCCGGGGTTGCCCGGCCCGTGGGGCGTAGGCGGAGCGGCGCGGGGTGTAGCCGGGCAGGTAGGGGCCGTAGTAGCGGGAGCGGTCGACGAGGGTGTGCCGGGTGTCGCCGTAGGTGCCGATGGAGGCGGTGCGGACGGTGCCGTAGTCGTCGGTCTCGTCGTGCGGTTCGACCAGCACGGTGGCGCCCTGGGCGCGGGCGCGGCGGATGCAGCGGTCCACGTCCGGGACCTCGAGCGCGATGTCCACCACCCCGTCCCCGTGCAGATCGTGGTGTGCGACAAGCGGACTGGCCGGATCCACCGCGCCCTTGACGACGAATCGGGCGCCGCCGCTGCGCAGCACGAACGCCTTGTGGTCACGATTGCCGGTTTCGGGACCCGAGTAGGCCTCCAGCCGCATGCCGAAGGCTGACTGGAGGTAGTGCGCGGTCTGGGTGGCATTGCCGACCACCCAGACGAGGGCGTCCCAGCCCAGTACGGGGAACGGGTCCGCGGCGGCATCGTGGTCCACCAGGCCGACGAGGCGGCGGAGTTCGTCGTCGCCGGGCAGGTCGCCGGATCGGGCCCGAGCGAATCCGGGGCGGGCGTGGGCGCTGCCGTGGGGTCCTGCGTCGATGCTCATGTGCCCAGGAAAGGCCCAGCGGCGCGACTAGGCAATATCGCCGAATTCCACTGGACACTCTGGTGAATTGCACCACCATCTGCCGCCGGGTGCTGGACAATTTGAATAGCAGCGAACTCACGAGCGGAGGTTCCGCCATGTCCCGCACGCCCGCCCGGCTGGATGAGCTGGATCTGGCCATCCTCACCGCCATGCACGAGTACCAGAAGGCGGGCATTCTGGAACTCTCCCGCCGCACCCGGGTCGCCCGCGCCACCGTGCAGTCGCGCATCGCGCGCATGGAGGAGGCGGGGGTGATCTCCTCCTACGATCCGCAGATCGATGTCACCGCGGCCGGTTTCGATGTGCAGGCGTTCGTGACGCTGGAGATCGCGCAGGGCGCGCTGGAAGCGGTCGCCACCGACCTCGACGCCATCCCCGGGGTGCTGGAGGCCTACGCCACCACCGGTACCGGGGATGTGCTGTGCCGGATCGGCGCGGATTCGCACGCCGGATTGCAGGCCGTCCTGCTGAGCATCGACCGGACCAGCTCGGTGGTGCGGTCGCACAGCGTGGTGGTGTTGTCCACCGTCGTCCCGCAGCGCACCCTGCCGCTGCTGCGCACGCTCACCCCGTCCGGGTCGAGCAAGGCGCCGGCGTACCGCGCCGCGCACTGAGAATCCGCGACGGCCCGGTCAGGGCCGCAGGTCCGCTCCGGGATCGAGGATTTCGACGACGGGCTCGCGGTCCGGTTCCGAGAAGGAGAGCAGGGCAGCGGCTTCCGCCTCCACCGCGGCGCGGTCGGCGCGGGACCACCTGGCGTGCGGGCTGATCCGCAGCGACGCGGTGTCCCCCTTGGTGAACACCTTGTAGACGCCCGAGAGGAAACCGTCGATCAGGATCGGGGAGACCTGGTTGGCGAAGGCGCGCAGGGGCGGGGCATTGCCGTCGGGGACGATGCGGGTGCGGTCCTGGTGGGACAGGATGGCGTTGTCGTACCAGCCCAGCAGGCGGACGGGGGCGGGCAGATCCGGGTCGGCGAGGGTGGCGTCGGCGGCGTCGTAGAGGGTGCGGCCGCGGTCGTCGGTGTAGGTGCGGACCCGGTCGCCGAGCTTCTCGACGGCCTTCTTCATGCCGGTGAGCTTGGACCAGGTCTGCATGTCCATGGTGGTGGCGGGACCGAAGGCGCGCAGATAGCGCAGCAGCAGTTCCCCGAGCGGATAGCCGGGGTCGAGGGCTGCGCCGAGCCAGGGTTGCACGCGGGACCAGACCGGACGGCTGCTGTCGCCCCACCGGCCACGGGGCGGGGTCTGCAGGACGGGGAGCTGGTAGAGCCAGGCCTGCACGATCGCGCCGGGATCGCGGTCCGGGTACCGGGCGGCGGCGTGTTCGCGCAGCGTCGCGGCGGGGGTCGGCTCGTCGCCGAGTACCTCTTCCCCCTGCGCGCGCACCTCCTCGGGATCCAGGCCGACCAGCGCGCCGAAGTTGAAACCCTTACGGAAGGGGATCTTTTCGAGTTCCGGCTGGATGTGCGGGGCGATGCGCAGCGCGTCGGGCGGGGTTACGAGGTGAATGGTGCCGCGCATCAGGGTGATTCGCACCAGCGACCGGTCGTCGAGGGCCTTCGACACCGTCCCGGGATCGAAATCGGCTGTGCGGCTCCACAATGCGACGAACGGCGGCAGCACGTCCTGCGCCTGCAGGCCGATGAGGTGGTCGCACAGCTCGTGCACGCCGAGCCCGGACCGCTCGAGCAGATGCTGACGCGCGAGCAGAGTCCGGTTCAGCACCCGGTTGGACAGCTTCACGATCGGTGACGCTACGGGAGCCGGACGCGGTGCGCGCGCGATCGCGCCGGGCGAACCGGGTCAGCGGAGGGTGACGACGACCTTGCCGGTGGCGGTGCGCTTGTCGAGGGCGGAGACCGCCTCGGCGGTATGCGCGAGGGCGTAGAGCACGGGCTCCGGCGGGGTGATCTTGCCGTTCGCGAGCAGCGGTTCCACCTCGGCCCACTGCTCCTGCAGGTAGCCCGGGTGGGACATGACCCACTCGCCCCAGGCGGCGCCGACCACCTCGACGTTCTTGAGCAGCAGGCGGTTCACCTTGACGGTGGGGATGTCGCCCGCGGTGAAGCCGACCACCAGCAGCCGCCCGGCCGAAGCCAGCGAGCGAATGCTGTCGGTGAAGCGGTCGCCGCCGACCGGGTCGAGCACGATGTCGACGCCGCGGCCGCCGGTGAGTTCCTTGACCGCGGCCAGCCAGCCGTCGGTGAGCACCACGTCGGTGGCCCCGTTGGCCCGGGCGACCTCGGCCTTCTCCTCCGTGCTGACCACGGCGACGACGCGCCCAGCGCCCAGCGCCTGTGCCATGCGCAGCGTGGAGGTGCCGATGCCGCCGGCGGCGCCGTGCACCAGCACGGTCTCCCCGGGGGCCAGGCGGCCGCGGTTGCGGAGGCAGAAGTGCACGGTCAGGTCGTTGAAGAGCACGCCCGCCCCCGACTCCAGGGAGACATTGTCGGGCAGTTTGAAGACCATTTCCGCCGGCGCCACCGCGACTTCCGCGGCCGCGTTGCCGAGCAGGGTCAGCGCGACCACCCGGTCGCCGGGCCGCACGTGCGAGCCCTCCGGCGCCTCGCGCACGATGCCGCCGACCTCGCAGCCGACGACGTAGGGCAGCGGCGGCTTCATCTGGTACAGGCCGCGGGTCATGAGTACATCGGGGAAGGCGATCCCGGCCGCGTGCACGTCGATGACGACGCCGCCCGGATACCCCGCCGGCTCGGGAATCTCGAGAACCTCGATGGCCTCCGGGCCTTCCAGCTTGCTCACCACGGCTGCGCGCATTCTCGATCAACTCCGATCAATTCACGGCGGATACCTGCCGAACCTAGCTGATGCACGCGCCCCCTGCCAACGAGCTCCACGCCTCGCGCCCGACGCACGCTGTCGTTTCACGACTCCCAAGGCGACAACTGATTTCGGAACGTTCGGGGTAACTCATCGGGTACGCCCACAATCGGTTCGGCACCATCCGCAGGCACGGGTGCGGAAACGGCAACGGCTCTCGGCCGCCCGCTGAAGGTGCGGGGAGGCGGTGGAGCTCAGCGATGGGCGTATTCGATCATGGACTCATTGGCCGCGACCTGACCGCCGGTGGTGATGACCAGGCTGTAGGCGGTGATCCGGTACTGCGTGCCGTCGGTGGGATTGACGACCGTGAAACCGCCGGTGCCGTCGGGTACCGGGTCGTCGAGCTGAATGCCCGCATTGTCGCTGATGCGGACGCCCTTGTAATAGAAGCGGCCGGTCACGGTGCGGCACACCACCAGGCGCGATTTGTCGGTGCGGCCGATGGCCATGGCCGGGTCGTCGGCATTGCAGCGCGGCGGCTGCGCGGTGAAACCCTGTGTGTCCGTACCGGATACGGTGCCCGAGAGCGGGACCAGGGTGGTGGTCGGGACGGTCGTGCGGGCGGTGGTCATGGAGGTGTACGCGGCGGTGGTCTGTGCCGGACCGGTGACCGTCGTGACGCCGCCGGCACCGTCGCCACCGGTCTTGCCGGACAACAGTGCCCACGCGAGCACCGCGCCCAGCACCAGGACCACCCCGATGAGCGCGCCCACCAGCAGCGGCACATTGTTGCGTCCGGCGGGCGGCAACGGCAGCGGCGAGGAAGGGTGCTCGCGGGGCAGGGCCGGGTTCTCGTAGGGCGCGGCCTGGTTCGCGTAAGGCGCGGTTTGGTTCGCGTAGGGCCCTGCCGGGTGCAGGTACGACCCGTGGCCGGGCAGATACCCGGCCTGCCCGGCGGGAACCCTGCGCAGCACGGTCGGTTCGTTGTTGCCCGGCCCGGCGGGGACCGGGCCGGAAACCTGGCCGTCGCGCGGGTAATCCACCGGGCCGGAAAGCTGCTGCGGTCCCGAACGGTCCACCGGGGGCTGCGGTCCCCGGGTGTAGTCCACCGGGCCCGAGGGATGACCACCCCCGGGAACTTCGCCGGGCCCGGCCGGACGACCGGGACGCGGGTAATCGACGGAGACCGACGGCTGATCGAGGTAATTCGGCCCGGAGCCCCCGGGCGGGACGGCCGGGGAACCGATGGTCGGTGGGGCGGGCGGCACGGTGGTGCGGGTGGGCTCGCCGTGGCCGGTCCGCATCAGTGCGGCCCGGGCGGCGCGGGCGAGCTGCCCGGCGGTGGCGTAGCGCCGGGTCGGATCCTTGGCCATACCGATGGCGACCACCTGATCCAGGCCGACCGGGACCCCGGCGCGGACGCTGGGCCGCGGCGGGGGCGTGAGCATGTGGGCCCGGATGGTGGCGAGATTGCCCTCCACCCGGAACGGCGGACCGCCGGTGAGGCATTCGTACAGCACGCAGGCCAGCGCGTAGATGTCGGCGCCGGGCGAGACCGAGGCATTGTGCTCGAAGCGTTCCGGGGCCATGTAGGCGAAGGAGCCGATGGCATTGCCGGTCTGAGTGAGCTGGACGTCGGACTCGGTGTGCGCGATGCCGAAATCCACCAGGTAGGCGAAGGTTTCGCCGGTGAGCAGGATATTGGCGGGTTTGACGTCGCGGTGCACGAGCCCGCTCTCGTGGGCGGCGTCGAGTGCGGCGGCGACCTGCTCCACCACGGTGACGGCCTGCTCGGGCGCCATCGGGCCCTCGTCGTGCAGGTAGGCCTTGAGGTCGCGGCCGCGCACCAGCCGCATGTCGATGAACAGGACGCCGTCCACCTCACCCCAGTCGTGCACCGGAATGACGTGCGGTTCCTGGAGTTTGGCGGCGGTGCGGGATTCGCGGCGGAAGCGCTCGACATAGGTGGGCTGCCGCGCCAGATCGACATCCAGCAGTTTCACCGCGACCACCCGGTCGCGCACCGTGTCGTAGGCCTCATAGACCTCGCCCATGCCGCCGACCCCGAGCAGCCGCCGCAACTCGTACTGCCCGAACCGCGAACCGGCCCTCGCCCCTGCGGCCACCCTGCGTCGTCCTCCCTGCCGCTGGATATACAACAGGAAAGGCTACGGGCCGTGCGACGCACTGTCATTCCCCCGATCTCCGCGCAGTCGTTCCGCCGATGACCGCGACAGTGCGCGACGGCCCCGCCAAGCCCCGAACAGTGCCGTTTCCCATTCGGCTGGACTGATCTCCGCAGCCGAGAAACACTGTCGTTCCCCGAACAGAAGTACAGGTGACTCGACGTGAGTGTGTCCCGCACGCCCCGTAGAGTCATGTCACGGACTTCGGTCAGTAGGCACCTCACCGGTGCTTTTGGAAAGACATGCGGCACACCGTGCAGCGCGAGGAGCACCAGTGTCACTCGATGAGCCACTCGCCCCGCTTCCCCAGGAGGGCATGGGCTTCGCTTCCGCGTGGCCCGTCCGAGCCGGCGACGTGGATCCCTATCAACGGCTGCGATTCGATGCCGTGGCCCGCTACCTCCAGGACATCGCCTGGGAGGAAATGCAATCCGGATTCTTCCATCGGACGGATCCGGCCTGGATCGTGCGGCGCACCGTGGTGGACGTGGTGCGGCCCATCCACTGGCCGGACCGGGTGGAACTGCGGCGCTGGTGTTCGGCCATGTCGACGCGGTGGACCAATATGCGGGTGCGGATCACCAGCGAGAACGGCGGCCTGATCGAGACCGAAGGGTTCTGGATCAATATCAACGAGTTCACCAATATGCCGACCCGGATCAGCGACGAGGGCCTGGCCGAGCTCGCCCGCACCACCGATCAGCACCGGCTGCGCTGGCGGCCCTGGCTCACCGACCCCACGCCGCCGGAATCGGATGTCGATCTGCCGTTCCCGGTGCGCGCCACCGATATCGACCAGTACAACCACGTGAACAACGCGGCCTACTGGCAGGCGGTGGAGCAGTACCTGGTCGACTACCCGAAGCTGGTGGCCGGGCCGCATCGCGCGGTCATCGAGTACGTGGCGCCGGTGCTGGCGCGCCAGCACATCAGCGTGCGCAGCCGGTACGAGCCGGGCGATCGAACCGGGCATCCGGCGGCACTGCGGCTGTGGTTCGTGGTGGGCGGGGTCACGACCACGGCGGTGCGCATCGGGCCGCTGCCCAGCTGAATTCATACTGCCCAGCTGAATCCGATACCGCCCAACTGAATTCGATACTGCCCCCGAACAACCGCGAAAACGGCTGTGGCCCCACCCATTACAGGTGGGGCCACAGCCATCGGTGCATGCCCTGAGAGTCCCGGGAGTTGGGTCTAGCCCTTGGCGGCCTTGAGGAGGTTCTCGACGCTGGTGAACTTCACGCGCGGGCGGCCCGCGGACTTGCCCGCGGTCTTCTCGGCGGCGTCGATGGCCTTCCAGCCGTCCCGGCCGATCTGGTCGGGCTGGCGCTCGGCGAGGAGGGCCTCCAGCGCGGCACGACCGGCTTGCGGGGCAGCGAGCTTGCCCTGGGTGAAGTCCTCGATGAGCTGGTCGACGGTCTCCTGCGAGTCCATGCGGTTGGAGCCGATGACGCCGCGCGGGCCGCGCTTGATCCAGCCGGAGACGTAGACGCCCGCAACGGGGTTGCCGGCGGCCAGGACTCGGCCCTTGTCATTGGGGATGACGCCGGCGGACTCGTCGAACGGCACGTCCGCGACGGGCTCGCCCTTGTAGCCGATGGAGCGCAGCACCAGCGACGCCTCGACGGTGCCGGTGCGGTCCGAGGCGCGGGCCACGGTGCGGCCGTTCTCCTCGACCAGCTCGTTGTGCACGTACTCGACCGCCTCGGCCTTGCCGTCGCCGGTGATGGCGGTGGGAGAGACCAGGTAGCGGAACACGATTCGCTTGTTGTCCGGGTTGCGGGGACCGGCGGCGTATTCCTGGGCGAGGGTGTACTTGAGCTGCAGCGAGGGTTCGACCTCCGGGTCGTCCAGCTCGGCCTGCGAGGCCGGGTCCAGGACCAGGTCCTCGGGGTCGACGATGATGTCGACGCCCTTCAGGTGCGTGAGCGCCAGGAACTCCGGCGAGGTGTAGGCGGCCTGCAGCGGACCGCGGCGGCCCAGCACCACGACCTCGGTGATGTTGCTGCGGCGCAGCGCATCCAGGGCGTGGTCGGCGATATCGGTCTTGGCCAGCTCGTCCGGGTCGACGGTGAGCACGCGGGCCACGTCGAGCGCCACATTGCCGTTGCCGACGATGACGGCGCGCTCGCCGGAGAGGTCGAATTCGCGGTCGGCGAAGTCCGGGTGGCCGTTGTACCAGGCCACGAACTCGGTGGCGGAGTGGCTACCGGGCAGGTCCTCGCCGGGGATGCCGAGGTGGCGGTCGGTGGCCGCGCCGACGGCGTAGATGACGGCGTGGTGGTGGGCGAGCAGCTCCTCGTGCGAGATGTGCTTGCCGACTTCGACATTCAACCGGTACTGCAGTGCCTCGCGCCGGAAGGCCGACTCGAACAGGCCGGCCACCGACTTGGTGCCCGGGTGGTCGGGGGCGACGCCCGCGCGCACCAGGCCGTACGGGGTGGGCAGCCGGTCGAACAGCTCCACCTCGACATCGGCGCGGCGCAGCAGCTCCTCGGCGGCGTAGCAGGCGGCAGGGCCCGCGCCGACGATGGCGACCCGCAGCGTGCCCAGTTCCTTGGGTGCCCGGGACGGCGCGACCAGCGGCTCGAAGTTCGACTCCAGCGGATGCCGTTGGAAGTAGGCGGCATTGATATCGCGGAAGCGCGCCAGCGAGGCGAGCAGATCGTCCTCGGAGAAGATCGCGTCGACCGGGCAGGCGTCGACGCAGGCGCCGCAGTCGATGCAGGTGTCCGGGTCGATGTAGAGCTGCTCGGTGGTGGCGAACTCGCGTTGCTCGGGCGTGGGACGAATGCAATCGACCGGACACTCGGGTACGCAGCTGGCGTCGTTGCAACAACGCTGCGTGATCACATAGGCCATATCTCGCAGATCCTCGAAACTGTCGCGTGTAATACTCCGCTCGGGGTCGAGCAGGGTCGGTAGAACACGTTCTAATATAGGCGGCGTTCCATCGGGTGTCGGCACTGCGATGTGTCGCCACCTTCAGTGTGCCTCGAGTGTGAGCATTGTCTCGCGTCGGCACCGGCGTGCACCGCTGTGAGACCGGTCTCCCGGGCGTACTCGAGGCCCCCTACCGTAATGCCTATGGTGCGGACTCTCATCCTGATGCGGCACGGCAAATCCGGATACCCGGAGGGCGTGCAGGACCACGAGCGGCCCCTGGCCCCGCGCGGGCGGCGCGAGGCGGCGCTGGCGGGTGACTGGCTGCGCGCCACCCAGCCGGAGATCGACGCCGTCCTCTGTTCCACTTCGACGCGAACGCGGGAGACCTTGGTGGCCACCGGCATCACCGCGCCGGTGACGTTCGAGAGCTCGATCTACGAGGCGTCCCCGCACATCATCATCGAGATGCTGCAACTCACCGACGATGCCGTGGAAACCCTGCTGGTCATCGGCCACTCCCCCGGAATGCCCTGGACGGCATGGGAATTGGCAGCCAACCGGCATTCCGGCCCGGCCGAGGAGATGAGCGCGAAATTCCCCACCTCGGCGCTGGCGGTCATCGAGTTCGACCGCCCGTGGGCAGCCGCCGACCCGGGCACGGGTGAACTGGTGCGATTCCACGTGCCGCGGTAGGCCCGGCTACCCCGGCAGGGCCGGGCTCAGCCGAGTAGCTTGCCCTTCCACACCACGACACCACCGAAGATCAGCAGGAGCAGCAGCGCCGGCCAGAAGCCGAGCAGCCACCACACCACGCCCAGCACCGCCACCACGGGCAGCGCGGCAATGGCCGTGATCACCGGTTGTTCTTTGGCCGTCTCCAGGGCCGAGCGGGCCCTGATCCGATCCACGTCTTTTCCAGCCATGACCCCAGGGTAGGCGCGAAACGGGCCGGTCGAGCCGCACATCGAAACTTCGCGCACCCACGTCCTCGACGTCGCACGTCCGTACGCTTGCTTGGAGTGCACTCCAACCCACTAACGTCGTGGATGGCCGGCAGGAAGGGGCGAGACCGATGAGCGCAGCACCGGTACAACAGCGCAATCCGGCACCGCAGGACACCGTGGAGCACGAACGGCCGCGATATTCGATCGGCGAGGTCTCCGATCGGTGCGGCCTGACCCGGGACACGCTGCGCTGGTACGAGCGCATCGGCCTGATGGACTACGTGGGCCGCGACCACTCCGGCCAGCGCCGGTTCAGCGACCGGGATCTGGGCTGGCTGGCATTCATCGGGAAGCTGCGGCGCACGGGCATGTCGGTGGCCGACATGGTCAAGTACGCGGAGCTGGTGCGGGCCGGGGAGCACACCTATCCGGAGCGGCTCGAGATGTTCCGGCGGACCCGCGCCGAAGTACTCGCCCAGATCGAGGAACTGCAATCCACCCTGGTGGTCCTCGACTACAAGATCGAGCTCTACGGCGGCGGACAGACGTGTGATCCGCCGGCCGGGTCGAACGACGCTGCCCGGGTCGAGTCGAACGGCACTGCCCGGGTCGGGTCGAACGGCACTGCCCGCCAGGGGGACTGAGCGCCGGCTCCGCCCGGATCAGCCGATCTGGATGGAGCGCTTGGCCATTCCGTACCAGAAGCCGTCGATGGCGGTGTGCTGCGTGGCCAGTTCGTCCGCGCCCGCGCCGAGGGTCACGAACAGCGGCGCGAAATGCTCGGTGCGCGGGTGGGCGCGGCGGGCGTCGGGGGCGGTGTGCTCGAAGTCCAGCAGGGCGTCGATGTCGCCGGCGGCGAGTGCCTCGTCGCCCCAGTGGTCGAATTCCCGGGACCAGCCGGGCGCGAAGTCGGCCGGCATGGAGAAGTTCGCCTCGCGCAGGTTGTGCGTGAAGAAGCCGCTGCCGAGGATGAGGACGCCCTCGTCGCGCAGCGGGGCGAGACGGCGGCCCAGGTCGTAGAGGCCGACCGGGTCGAGGGTCGGCAGGGACAGCTGCAGGACCGGGATGTCGGCATCGGGGTACATCTCGACGAGCGGCACGTACGCACCGTGATCGAGGCCGCGGGTCGGCGCGTCGTGCACCGGCCGGCCCGGACTACCCAGCAGCGCACGGACTTTCGCGGCCAGGTCGGGAGCGCCCGGGGCGGCGTAACGGACCCGGTAGTAGTGCTCGGGGAAGCCCCAGAAGTCGTAGAGCAGCGGCACCGTGGTGGTCGCGCCGAGGGTGACGGGCGCGTCCTCCCAGTGCGCGGAGACCACCAGAATGGCGGTGGGCCCGGGCAGTTCGGCCGACCAGGCGGCGAGCTGGCCGGGCCAGATCGGGTCGTCGGCCAGGGGCGGTGCGCCGTGGCTCAGGTAGAGCACCGGCATGCGGTCCGTCCGCTCGTGAGTCACGGCCTGGGACATGGGATTTCCTCTCGATCTCAACCACGGAACTCGATGGTCGGCTCAGCCACGGAGCCGGATGGTCGGCTCAGCCACGGAGCCGGATGGTCGGCTCAGCCACGGAACTGGATGGTCGGCTCAGCCGACGAGCCGGATGGTGTGCCCGGTGTGCTCGGCCTTGGCGCGCAGGTAGCGCAGGTTGTCGGGGGTGGCGTGGACGCCGGTGGGGACGGTGTCGCGCACCGTCACGCCGAGCGCGGTCAGCTGGCGGACCTTGTCGGGGTTGTTGGTGAGCAGGTCGAGTTCGCCGACGCCGAGGGCGGTCAGCATCTGGGCGGCCGCGGTGTAGTCGCGGGCGTCCTCGTCGAAGCCGAGTTCGGTATTGGCCTGGTAGGTGTCCAGGCCCGAGTCCTGCAGCGCGTAGGCGTCGAGCTTGTTGTAGAGGCCGATGTCGCGGCCCTCCTGGCGCAGGTAGAGCAGGATGCCGCCGGTGCCGGTGATGAGCTCGACGGCCTCGCGCAGCTGCGGTCCGCAGTCGCAGCGGGCGGAGCCGAAGACGTCGCCGGTGAGGCATTCGGAGTGCAGCCGCACCAGCGGCGTGGCCGGCCCGTCCGGTCCGAGGCCGGGTTCACCGAGGACGAGGGCGACGTGCTCGCGGCCGTCGGCGAGACCGTCGAAGGTGACCGCCTGTGCGGTCGTCGAGTAGCCGTCGGCGAAGGTCAGCGGAATCCGCACGCGGGTGCGGACGCTTGCACCGACGAAGGTGCTGCTCATGATTGCTCCTGAGGCCAGGGACCAGTTCTTTGAATGAGGCACAGTGTTCAAATTTGAACCGCAGGGGGCCGGATGTTATTCCAACTCGAACAACCGGCTGTAACCTGGGCAGATGACTCCACGCTGGCTGAACGAGGAGGAGCGGGCGGCCTGGTTGGCCTTCCTGAGCGCCTCCAGCCTGCTGGAACGCCGACTCGGCAGACAGCTCGAGCGGGACTCCGGACTCTCCCACCTGCAATACGAGATCCTGGTCCGCCTCGCCGCCGCCCCCGACGGCGAACTGCGCATGACCGAACTGGCCTCGACCCTGCTCAACTCCAAGAGCAAGCTCACCTACCAGGTCGACCAGCTGGAGAAGGCGGGCCTGGTGACCCGCCGCAACTGCCGCACCGATCTACGCGCGGTCTACGCTCGCCTCACCGACGCCGGACGCGAGCGCCTCGAACAGGCCGCCCCTGGCCACGTCGAGACGGTGCGAGAATTCTTCGTCGACGCCTTCACTCCGGAGCAATTGGCCGCTGTGGCAGCGGGTTTCACCGAGGTCAACCGCCGCCTCCGGGAAGAAACCGGGTAACCGTTCCGAGTCCGCTCAGGACGCCTCGGCCACACCGGGATTCGGGGCGTAGGGCGCGGCCAGGACCGCGTCCCGGTGCCGGGCCAGCAGCACGCGGCGCTGGGTCAGCTCGGCGATCTGGTCGTCGAGGCGATCCAGGCCGTCGCTCACCACCTGCCGGGAGTGATCACAGTGCTGGAAGCCGGATTCGGTGGCGCAGGGCAGCAGCTCCCGGATATCGCGGGTGGGCAGTCCGGCGTCGAGGAGTTCGCGGATGCGGGCGACCCGATCCGGGGCGGCGGCGGGGTAGCTGCGGTAGCCGTTCGAATCCCGGTGCGGGACAAGCAGTCCCTGCTCCTCGTAGTAGCGCAGCAGCCGGGCGGGCACCCCGGTGGCCCGGGACAGTTCGCCGATCAGCACTGTGACCTCCCGCACATCGCGTTGACCTTCACATCCATGTGAATCCCTAACGTCGCCGCCATGACGAACATTTCTCCCGAAAGCCCGGTCCTCACCACCAAGGTCTCCGGTTCCGGCCCCGCCATCGTGCTTGCCCACGGTGGAGGCGGCGGCATCGACGCCAACTTCGGCGGCCTGATTCCCCTGCTCGCCACCGATCACCTGGTCATCGGTTCCGATTACCCGGCCGACGACACTCCGCTCACCCTGGACTCGCTCGCCGACGCCCTGGTCGCCGAGGCGGTGGCCCGCGAGGCCGAGACCTTTTCGATCGTCGCCTTCTCCCTCGGCACCGCGGTGGCGATCCGGGCGGCGGTGCGGCATCCGGAGCGGGTGCGCGGGCTGGTGCTCACCGGCGGCTTCGCCCGGCCCGACAATCGGTCGCGGCTGAACATCCAACTGTGGCAGCGCGCCCTGGCCGCTGGGGACAACGAATCCTTCGCGCGGTTCGTCCTGCTCGCCGGGTTCAGCGCGGACTTCGTGAATGCCCTTCCCGAAGAGCAGCTTTCGGCGATCCTGGCGCAGACCGCCGCGAATATCCCGGGTGGCACCGCCGCGCAGGCGGCGCTGATCGAGCACACGGACGTGCGTGCCGACCTGCCGCAGGTGGCGGTGCCGACGCTGGTCATCGGGCTCGCCGGCGACCTGCTCTGCGATCCGGCCAACGCCCGCGAACAGGCCGCCGGGATTCCGGGGGCCGAGTACACCGAACTCCCGGCCGGGCACGTCGTCATGGTGGAGCAGCCCCATGCCTGGCACGCGGCCGTGCTCGACTTCTTCGCCCGGCAGCGGGCGGCCGCGGCACGCTGAGTTCACGCGGAAGTCCCCGGTGAGTTCACCGGGAAGACCTCGGTCTGAAACACCAATTTTCAGACCAGAAGGCACGGTTCACATTCTCGGCTTACGATGCAGCCACTATGCAGTCGCCTGTAACTCACGACCGGGTGTGGATCGACAAGCAGACGCCCGAGGTCTTCCGCGAACTCAACAGCGTCGCGTTCGCGGTGCGGAACGCCGCCGCGGCCGCCGATCTGGACCGCGCGGTCATGGAATTGGTGAATGTCCGCGTCTCCCAGCTCACCGGTTGCCCGTTCTGCCTGGACCTGCATTCCCGGTACGCCCGCGAAGCCGGCGTCACCCAGCAGCAATTGGATGTCCTGACCGCCTGGCGCCGCAGTCCGTACCTGTTCACGGAACTGCAGCAGGCCGCACTCTCGGTGGCCGAGACGGTCACTTCATTGCCGGATGAGGAGACCATGCAGCGTGAGTATGCTGCTGCGCGGCAACATTTGTCGGATGACCAGATGTCCGTTCTCATCTGGGCTGCGACCACTATCGGCGCGTTCAATCGCGTGTCGATTATGAGCAGACATCCGGTGCGGGTGCGGAAGGAGAACTGAACAATGAGCGAACAGGCTGTGACGGCCGCAGTCGTTCGTAACGACGCGCAACACCGGTACGAGGTGTGGTACGGGAATTCGCTCGCCGGGTTCAGCGAGTACCGCGAGCGCGACGACAACGACACCACCTTCATTCATACCGAGGTGGATCAGGAATTCAGCGGCAAGGGCCTGGCGAATCTGCTCGCACAGGAGGCGATCAAGGACGTGATCGCCCGCGGCCGCGTCATCGTGGCACGCTGCCCGTTCATCAAGGGCTGGTTGGACAAGCACCCGGAATACGACGAATACGTGGTGGGCAAGGGCATCAAGAGGTGAGCAGGGAGGAGCGGGCATGAGTGATCTGGAGCCACGGCCGGAAGAGGCGCTGTGCGAATCGTCCGGGCGACCCGGGCCACGCGCCGAGTTCTTCCCGGCCCGCGAGGTGCCGCTGGGCGGCGTGCGCGGGGTGACCGTCTTCCGGTCACTGCCGCAGCGGGACCTGCCGACGGTCGGCGCATGGTGCTTCCTGGACCATTTCGACGGCGGCTCGCCCGCCAACCCGGAGGGGCACGACATCGACCCGCATCCGCATATCGGATTGCAAACGGTCACGTGGCCGCTGGACGGGCGGATCCGCCACCGCGACAGTGTGGGCTCGGATGTGGAGATCGCGCCCGGGCAGCTGAACCTCATGACCTCCGGACGCGGCATCGCGCACTCGGAGTATCGAGTGCCGGGCCACATCTCGGGTCACGGGCTCCAGCTGTGGGTGGCACTGCCGGACGAATCCCGGGATATCGCACCGCATTTCGAGCAGCATCGGGACCTGCCCGAGTTCACGCTGCCGGGGCTGCACGGCGTCGTCCTGATGGGCACGCTCGGCGGGGCCACCTCGCCGGCGCGGGCCTACACCCCGATCGTCGGCGCCGATCTGCGGCTCGAGGCGGGAGCGGCGGTGACACTGCCGCTGAACCCGGACTTCGAGCACGCGGTGCTGGTGATCGCGGGCGGGCTCCGCGTCGACGACACCGACGTCGCGCCCGGCAGCCTGTTCTACCTGGGCAGCGACCGCGAGTCCCTCCGGCTGCACGACTCCGCGGGCGGCGCGCATCTGCTGCTGCTCGGCGGTGAACCGTTCGGCGAGGATCTGGTCATGTGGTGGAACTTCGTGGCGCGCAGCCACGAGGAGATCGAACAGGCCCGCAACGACTGGGAGAAGCACGATGTCGGCCGCTTCGCCGATATCGCCGGGCACACGCCGGATCAGCGGATCCCGGCGCCGCCGCTGCCGGGGCTGCATCTGAAGCCGCGCAAGCGCCGCTGCGGCGTGCCGCACGAGTAACGGGGTCGGCCCCGAACCACACTGGTTCGGGGCCGATTTCGTTGCGGCCCGGCAATCAGCGGCTGGTCATCGACTGAGTTCCGATGACCCGCAACAGATCCAGCTTCTGCTGGGTGTCGGTGCCGGGCGCGGGGTAGTAGATCAGCACGTGCCGGGTGGCGCTGGGGGTGAGCAGCGGT
This sequence comes from Nocardia sp. NPDC004860, assembly GCF_040609015.1. Classification (NCBI taxonomy): domain Bacteria; kingdom Bacillati; phylum Actinomycetota; class Actinomycetes; order Mycobacteriales; family Nocardiaceae; genus Nocardia; species Nocardia sp. NPDC004860. The sequence continues at coordinate 362,277 of NZ_JBEXJI010000006.1, forward strand.
TCGCAGATCAGCTCCAGCACACCGACTTCCGGGTGCACCATGCGCTTGGTGTGGCCGGTTCCGGTACCCACCTCGTGCTCGTTCCACAGCCGCTCGAACTCCGGGCTGGCGGCCCGCAACCGGGCCACCAGCTCGGTCACGTCGGCGTCGCCGGCGCGGCGGGCGGAGACCGCGCGCAGATCGGCGACATGCTTGTGGCTCATGGCTTCCCAGTCCTCCGGCGGGAAGATGGCGCGGGAGCCCGGTTCGGTGAACCAGCGCCACGGGATGCATCGTTCCAGCCCGCGCCGCTGCGAGTAGTCCCCGGACAGCAGGGTGTGCATGCGGTTCTGCACCAGCACCTCACCCAGGTCCGAGATGACCACGGCCGGGGTGTCGTCCAGCTTCGAGAGCAGGTGCAGCAGGCCCGGTCCCACGTGGCTGTCGCCGCCGCGCGCGGGGGCCTGGTGGCCGGACAGGTGGTAGACGTGGTCGCGCTCGCTGTCGGTCAGCCGCAGCGCCCGCGCCAGCGACGCCAGCACCTGCACGGACGGGCGCGGGCCGCGTGCCTGCTCCAGCCGGGTGTAGTAGTCGGTCGACATGCCCGCGAGCATGGCGACCTCGTCGCGGCGCAGGCCCGGGGTGCGGCGGCGCGCGCCCGGCGGCAACCCGACGGTGGCGGGTTGCAGCTGCTCACGGCGGCGGCGCAGGAAGTCGGCCAGCTCGGTTCGATCCACCTCACCACTGTCCCCCGCCCTCGGCCCGCTAGCCAGGTACCGGCGATCCCAGTCTGCGCCGCGCGAAGTCCACCCCAGCCGTCCTCGGGGGTAACCAGGGATCGGCGATCCCTGGATGAACGCTCCTCTCCCGGACCCCGCCGCGCAGGCGCAGTGTTATCGGCATGACCACGAACCTCAGCACCGTTCAGCTCGGCAAGACCGGGCCCGCCGTCTCCCGCCTGGCCCTCGGGGCCATGGGTATGTCCGGCATGTACGGCACGGCCGACGACGCCGTCTCGATCGCCACCGTGCACGCCGCCCTCGACTCGGGCGCGAACCTCATCGACACCGGCGACTTCTACGGCATGGGCCACAACGAACTGCTCATCCGGCAGGCGCTGGCCGACCGCAAGCGCGAGGACATCCTGCTCAGCGTGAAGTACGGCGCGCTGCGCGGACCCGACAACAGCTTCGGCGGTGTCGACACCCGGCCCGCGGCCACCAAGAATTTCCTCGCCTACTCCCTGCAGCGACTGGGCACCGACTACGTCGACATCTACCGGCCCGCCCGGCTGGACCCGAACATCCCGATCGAGGAGACCATCGGCGGCCTCGCGGAGCTGGTGCAGGCCGGCTACATCCGCCACATCGGCCTGTCCGAGGTGGGTGCGGAGACGCTGCGCCGCGCGGCGGCCGTGCACCCGATCGTGGACCTGCAGATCGAATACTCCCTGGTCTCGCGCGGCATCGAGGCCGAAATCCTGCCCGTCGCACGGGAACTCGGCATCGGCCTCACCGCGTACGGGGTGCTCTCCCGCGGCCTGCTGAGCGATTCGCTGCGGCCCGGGCAGCAGTTCGCGCCCTCCGATTTCCGGGCGCACAGCCCGCGTTTCCAGGGCGAGAACCTCGACGCCAACCTGCGCCTGGTCGACGCGCTGGCGACGATCGCGGCCGAACACCAGGTGAGCGTGGCCCAGCTGGCCATCGCCTGGGTGCTGTCGCGGGGCACCGACATCGTGCCGCTGATCGGCGCGCGGAAGCCGGAACGCTGGGCCGAAGCCGTTGCGGCGGTGGACATTCGGCTGTCCGAGGCCGAGCTGGCCACCATCGAGGCGGCCGTGCCCGCCGACCAGGTGGCGGGCGGCCGCTACGCGCCCGCGCAGATGGCCATGCTCGACAGCGAGCGCTGAGTCACCTCGCTGGAGCCGGAATCACTTCCGGCGCGGCCGGATCACCGCGGTGAAGGCGGCGCGGGCCACGGGCTTGCCGGTGACGTCGGCGATCGTCACCGGCACCTCGAGCTCGATCTCGGTGCGGGATTCGATGTTCGCGCGAGTCTCGGCGATGGTCTCCGGCGTCAGCTCGGCGGTGGCGCTGAACGGGCCCGCCTCGCCCTTGGCGCGGGCCAGGTATTCGATGCGGCCGTCGCGGGCGACGATGAAGGTGTCGGCGAGCAGGTCCACGATGCCGGAGATGGACGCACCCATGGCGGCCGTCTCGGCCAGGCCGAACAGCAGGGCGGCGTGGATGTCGCCGTTGTGGTTGAAGTGCTCGGGGCGCGCGGCCATGCGGACCACATTGCGGCCCGGGGCGTAGTCCACGCCCTCGATGCCGGTGAACTGGATGAAGCCGAGCTTCTGGAAGCCCGCCATCACCATCTCGCCCATGGCGGCGTTCGCCTCGTCCTTGGTAGCGCTGTCCATCGCCTCTCCTGCCCGGCCAGAAATTGAAACCTGTTCCAATTTCATACCGGGCCGGGCGCGGCTTTGTCCACGGCAGCTTCCTGCCACGGATCCACGGCAGCCTCCCGCCGGGTCAGCCCACCACCCGGCCGGCCAGCCCCAGCGCCTCCGCGGTCCGGGCCATGGTCTGGCGCGCCAGCCGCGGATCCTTGGCCAGGCTCTGCCCGAGTGTCGGCATCAGCTCGCGCAACCGCGGCTCCCAGAGCCGGGAGTAGCGCGGGAAACAGCGTTCCAGCACCTCGAGCAGGATCACCGGGGCGGTCGACGCACCCGGTGTCGCGCCCAGCACCGCGGCGATCGAACCATCCTGCGCGGCAACGACTTCCGTCCCGAACTCCAGCACCCCGCCCTGCTCCGGATCCGGCTTCACCAGCTGGGCGCGCTGACCCGCGGTGACCAGGGTCCAGTCCTCGGCGCGGGCCTCGGGGACGAATTCCCGCAGCGCGGCGAGCTTCTTCTTCCGGGTCGAGGCCAGCTGCGTCACCAGCAGCCGCATCAGCTCGGGATTCGACTTCAGCGTGGCCGCGATCGGGCCCGCATTGGCCGGCCGCACCGACCCCGCGGCGTCGAAGAGCGAACCACGTTTCAGAAAACGCGGATTCGCCCCGGCGTACGGACCGAACAGCAGCGCGCGATCGCCGTTCACGACCCGGGTATCCAAGTGCGGCATGGCAATCGACGGCGCACCCGAGGGCGCGCTGCCGTAGACCTTCCCGTCGTGCTCGGCCACCACGGCGGGATTGTCGCAGCGCAGGAATCGACCACTGACCGGCAGCAGGCTGTAACCGTGCACTTCCCGAACACCGGCCCGCTGCAGGATTTTCAGCGCCCACCCGCCCGCGCCCGCGAATACGAAGCGGGCGTCCACCTTTCGCGTGAGGCGGTCGTTGTCGGTGCGCCAGTCGACCCGCAGCTGCCAGGTGCCGTCATTGTTGCGGCGCAGCCCGCGCACCTCGCAATTGCGGTGAATCTCGACATCCTGCCAGCGCAGCCAATGGAACAGCTGGCCGGTCAGTTCGCCGAAATCCACATCGCTGCCGGTGATATCGCGGGTCGCGGCGATCGGCTCGGAGGCGTCACGGCCCCGGGTGATCAGCGGAGCCCAGTCGGCAATGACCTCCGGGTCGTCGCTGAATCGCATATTCGCGAAAAGGTGGTGCGCGGACATGGTTTCGTGGCGGCGGCGCAGGAAATCCACTTCCCGCTGCCCGCGCGCCAGCGTCAGGTGCGGAACCGGATTGATGAAGGTCTCCGGCTTGCGCAGCACCCCGGATTCCACCAGCGACGCCCACAGCTGCCGGGTGAGCTGGAACTGCTCATTGAGCTCCAGCGCCGGCTCGATATCGATACTGCCGTCGGGATTCTCGGTGGTGTAATCGAGTTCGCACAGTCCGGCATGGCCGGTGCCCGAATTGTTCCAGGCCGCCGACGCTTCGGAGCCCACCTCGGGCAATCGCTCGTACACGCCGATGGTCCAGCTGGGTTCCAGATGCTTGATCAGCATCGCGAGCGTCGCGCTCATGATGCCGCCGCCGATCAGCACGACATCGTAGGGCCGCAGCGGCAGTTGTGTTCTCATCGTCATTACCTGGAAACCCCGATTGAACTCGTACAGCGTACGGGCACGCTAGCACCATCCACCGGCCCGCCAGGGCGGCGCAGCAACACTATCGCCGAACCCCGCACCGCGCACCCGGAGCTACCGGCCGGGTTGCGACATTGTTCGAAAGCGTCCTATATTGGCCACAATCCAAGAGATGCTCTCCAGAAGTTGTGCCGCAGAATGAGAGCATCCGCCTCCGGAGAGGCGCGGAGTGGGCGGCAGTGCTGTTGTGCCCACTCATCTCTCCATGGAGGTCATCCCCATGCATATCGGTCTCGGACTTCCCATTTCCGATCCCCTCGCCCTGCTCGACTGGGCACGCCGCGCCGACGCCGGCCCCTTCTCCACCCTCGGCCTGCTCGATCGGCTGGTCTACGACAATCCCGAACCGCTGGTCACCCTCGGCGTGCTCGCCGGCGCGACCAGCCGCGTCAAGCTGCAGACCGAGGTCCTCATCGCGCCCCTGCGCGATCCCGCACTGCTCGCCAAGCAGGCCGCCACCCTGGATGTGCTGTCCGGCGGGCGCTTCGTGCTCGGGCTCGGCGTGGGCGGGCGCGCCGACGACCACGAGGCCTCCGGCACCGAGCTGCACACTCGCGGCCGCCGCCTCGATCAGCAGATCGGCCTCATGCGCGATCTCTGGGCGGGCAAGCCGTTCAGTTCCACCTGCGGGCCCATCGGCCCCGCACCGAGCTCACCCTCCGGCCCGGAACTGCTCTTCGGCGGCTTCCAGCCCGCCGCGCTGGAACGCGTCGGCCGCTGGGGCGGCGGCTTCCTCGCGGCCGCCGCGCCCTCCTGGGCGGGCGGGCTCTTCGACACGGTCCGCCGTTCCTGGCGCGACCACGGCCGCACCGGCGCGCCCCGCATCGTGGCCCAGGTCAATGTCGCGCTCGGCCCGGACGCCGTGCTCGACGACGCCCGCACGTCCATGGGCGCGTACTACGAATTCTCCGGCCGCGCCGACTTCATGGTCGACGGCATGCTGACCACGCCCGGCGAAATCCGCGACGCCATCCGGCAATTCGGCGATCTCGGGGCGGACGAGGTGATGCTGTACTGCTACGGCCGCGACGCCGATCAGGTGGATCGGCTCGCCGACGTGATCGGCTGACCGTCCCGCGGGCTCAGCCGACCATCTTGCGGGCCCGGTAGGCCGCGACCGCATTGCGGTTGGTGCAGGCCGTGGAGCAGTAGCGGCGGGAACGGTTGCGGGACAGGTCCAGCACGATGCCCGCGCAGGTCTCGTCGGCGCAGATGGCCAGCCGGGACAGCTCGTCGGCGCGGATCAGGTCGATCATGGCCATGGCGGTCTCGACGGCCATGCGGACATCCAGCGGAGCCTCGGGCGGCACCGCGTGGATGTGGTAGTCGAGGCCGTCGTGGCGGACCAGCCGCGGCACCGCGCGATGCTCGGCCAGGATGGCGTTCACCAGGTCGACCGCGGTGTCGCAGTCGGCGGTGAGCAGGCGGCGCAGCGGGGCGCGCTGGGCGCGGACGGCCGTCAGCTCCGCCCGGGTGCGGGCATGGACGCCGGTGTAGCCGTGCTTGACGAAAAACTCGTCCAGCTGGGCGATCTCGGTGAGGGTGTCCGGGTCCTCGGCCGAGTTCACCAGTTCCACCGCCGCCGCCATGGCCGCCACCGTGTCATCAGCGAAAATCACTTTGACAGATTACACCCGGGCCACTTAGCGTCATTTGTCATGGCGACTTTGACTCATGACAGGGCGGCGGCGTCGCACCGGCTGCGTTCCGGACTGCTCTGCGCCGCGCTGTCGGCATCCGCGTTCGGGCTCTCCGGCCCGCTGGCCCGCGGGCTCATCGACGCCGGCTGGAGTCCAGCCGCCGTGGTCATCGTGCGCGTACTGCTCGGCGCGCTGGTGCTGCTGCCGGTGGCCGCGCGGCAGTTGCGCGGCGACTGGAACCTGCTGCGCCGCAATGCCGCCCTGCTCGCGGGCTACGGCCTGCTGGCCGTCGCCACCGCTCAGCTGGCCTACTTCAATGCCGTCGCGCACATGGATGTCGCGGTGGCGCTGCTCATCGAATACACCGCACCCATCGCGGTGGTGGTGTGGCTGTGGCTGCAGCACAGCCAGAAACCCGGGCGCGCAACCGTTCTCGGCGCGGTCATCGGCGTTACCGGCTTGATCCTGGTGCTCGACCTGAACTCCGGGACGGCCACCAGCTGGGCCGGCATCGCCTGGGCGCTGGGCGCGATGGTCGGCGCGGCAGCGTATTTCATCCTGTCCGCGCACGCCGGGGATCAGGTACCCGGCACCGTGCTGGCCACCGGCGGACTGCTGGTCGGCGGGCTCGGCATTCTGGCGGCCGGGCTGATCGGCATCGTGCCGCTGCACGCCACCACGGCATCCGTAGCGTTCCAGGGCTTCACAGTGGACTGGTGGGCACCGCTGCTCGCGCTCGGCGTGATCACCGCCGCCGTCTCGTACGTGACCGGCATTGCCGCCACCCGGCTGCTCGGCTCCCGGCTGGCGTCCTTCGCGGCGCTCGGCGAGGTGCTGGCCGCCATTCTGTTCTCCTGGGCGCTGCTCGGTCAGGCGCCCGCGCCGATCCAATTGCTCGGTGGCGCATTGATTCTCATCGGCGTGATGGTGGTCCGGCTGGGCGAGCCCGCGGACGACCCGCTCGCGACCGCTACGCCGCACTCCTGACACCGGCGCTGACCTGCCGATTCCATTTGCCGATTGCCCTTGTGCGCCATAACCCTTCACATCTCGAGTTGATAACGGTAGTTTGTCGCAAATGTCGGGGAACCAGTCCGCAACTCGAGGAAAACCACGATGGCTATAACCAAATACATTGCGCCCGCCCTGCTTTGCCTGATCGCGACCACGGTCGCGGGCACCGCAACCGCCGAACCGGCGCAGGCTCCGGAGCAACCCGCCCTGCAGATCAAGGGCACCGATCACAACATCGGCTATGACGTGGCCCTCACCGCCGACCACCGCGCCGCCGTCAGCACCCTGCAGGCCGGGCACTTCCTCGCCACCTGGGACGGCGACGCCGTCATCGTGACCAACGACGACGGCGTCCTGGTCTCCACCGTCCCCCTGAAGTACGACATCGACGGCAAGACAGCCGAATTCACCCCGACGATCGATCAGGACAACCGCCGGCTGACCCTCACCCCCATCGCGGAATCCGACACCCCGGTCCGCGAGGTCGACGCCCAGCAGCACTTCTTCGACGTCGTCCAGGCCAACCTCCCCGCGGTAGCCACCGGCGCGGCCATCGGCGCCACCATCGGCTTCATCGCGGGCTTCCCCGTCGGCCTGTTCGTCCTCGACTTCATCACCGCTCCCCTGCTCGCCGTGGTCGGCGGCGTGGTCGGCGGCGCCATCGGGCTCCAGATGTCCGGCGGCCAGCAGGCCACCGAGGCGGCCCTCAGCTACGTCGACACCCTCGCCCCCGGCACCGGCAACCTCTTCCGCCCGGTCTTCGCGGCCCTCCCCGCCGCCCCTCAACCGGCGAACTGACCCGCCCCGCAGCACAATTCGGCCCGCGCTCCTCGTCAGAGCGCGGGCCGAATTGCGGGTACATGAACTACCAAGTGACCTCAGGCAATTCGATGTCGATCAGGAACGGGCGATCAACCGCCGGCATCGCAGCTTCGAAACCGAAGGCAGCGCAAATAGATCCGGCCCCCGCTTCGATGTGAAGCGGGGGCCGGATCCGTGATGCCCGGCTAGCGGACTCAGCGGTAGTCGCTGAAGCCGTAGTCGTCCAGCGGGACCGCGGCACCGGTGGAGGTGCCGAAGCCGTCCGGGCTGTAGTAGCTGTCGTCGTAGGACGGGACAGCGTACGCGGCCTGGCGGGCCTCCTCGGTGGGCTGAACCTGGATGTTGCGGTACCGGTTGATGCCGGTACCGGCCGGGATCAGCTTACCGATGATCACGTTCTCCTTCAGGCCGATCAGCTTGTCGGAGCGGCAGTTGATCGCGGCGTCCGTGAGCACGCGGGTGGTCTCCTGGAAGGAGGCCGCCGACAGCCACGAATCGGTCGCGAGCGACGCCTTGGTGATACCCATCAGCACCGGGCGACCCGAGGCGGGCTCGCCACCCTCCGCGACCACGCGGCGGTTGGCGGACTCGAACTCGGCGCGCTCCACCAGCGAACCCGGGAGGAACTCGGTCGCACCCGAATCGATGATGGTGACGCGGCGCAGCATCTGGCGGACGATCACCTCGATGTGCTTGTCGTGGATGGACACACCCTGCGAGCGGTACACCTCCTGGACCTCGTGGACCAGGTGGACCTGCACCTGACGCGGACCCATCACGCGCAGCACCTCGTGCGGATCGGCCGAGCCCTCGAGCAGCTGCTGACCGACCTCGACGTGGTCACCGTCGGCCAGGAGACGCTCGGAGCCGTCCTCGTGCTTGAACACCCGCAGCCGCTGACGCTTCGACAGCTTGTCGTACAGGACCTCGTCCGACCCGTCGTCCGGGATGATCGTGATCTTGTAGAAGCGGTCGTCGTCCTCGAGCCGCACGCGACCCGACACCTCGGCAATGGGGGCCTTGCCCTTGGGCACACGAGCCTCGAAGAGCTCCTGCACTCGGGGCAGACCACCCGTGATGTCGTCACCCGCGACACCACCCTGGTGGAAGGTACGCATGGTCAGCTGGGTACCGGGCTCACCGATGGACTGGGCGGCGACGATACCGACGGCCTCGCCGATGTCCACCAGCTTGCCGGTCGCCATCGAGCGGCCGTAGCAGGTGGCGCACACGCCGGTGCCGGTGGTGCAGGTCAGCACGGAGCGGACCTTCACCTCGGTGATGCCGGCCTCGAGCAGCGCCTCCAGGGCGGGATCGCCCAGGTCGTGGCCCTTCTCGACGACGACATTGCCGTTCGCGTCCACCGCGTCGGTGGCCAGCGTACGAGCGTAGGTGCTGGTCTCCACGTGGGCGTCCCGGATGAGCGAGCCGTCGGCCTGCTTCTCCGCGATCGGCACCACGATGCCGCGCTCGGTGCCACAGTCGGTCTCGCGCACGATGACGTCCTGCGACACGTCCACCAGACGACGGGTCAGGTAACCCGAGTCGGCGGTACGAAGCGCGGTGTCGGCCAGACCCTTACGCGCACCGTGGGTGTTGATGAAGTACTCCAGAACCGTCAGGCCCTCACGGAAGGAGGACTTGATCGGCCGCGGGATGAACTCACCCTTCGGGTTGGTAACCAGACCCTTCATACCGGCGAGGGTACGAGTCTGGGTGAAGTTACCGGTCGCGCCCGAGTCGACGATCGTGATGATCGGGTTGTCGGCCGGGTAGTGCGCGCGCAGCGCCTTACCGACCTCTTCGGTCGCTTCCTGCCAGATCTTGACCAGGGCGTTGTTGCGCTCCTGGTGATCGAGCGCACCACGCTGGTACTTCTTCTCGATCTGATCCGACTGCGCCTCGTAGCGCTCCATGATCTCCGCCTTCTCCGGCGGAACGAGCACGTCCGACATGGAGACGGTGACACCGGAGCGGGTGGCCCAGTAGAAGCCGGAGTCCTTCAGCTTGTCGACGGTCTGCGCCACGACGATCATCGGGTAGCGCTCGGCGAGATCGTTGATGATCGCCGCCTGACGCTTCTTCGGCATCGGCTCGTCGATGAACGCGTAGTCCGCCGGGAGCAGGTCGTTGAAGATGACGCGGCCCAGCGTGGTCTTGGTGATCCACGCGTCGCCCCGCTGCCAGCCGTCCGGGAACAGCTCGGCCTCGACGTCCTTCGGCGGACGCTGCTCGGTCAGGCGAATCTTGATCAGCGAACGCACGGTCAGCTCACCGCGGTCGACGGCCATCTGCGCCTCGGCGGGCGAGGAGTAGACGCCGAACTCGGCCTCGTCCTTGGTGGCCGCGCGGTACTCGCCCTTCGCGCCCTCTTCCAGGCGAGTCAGGTAGTACAGACCGGTCACCATGTCCAGACGCGGCATGGCGAGCGGACGACCCGACGCCGGCGACAGGATGTTGTTCGAGGACAGCATCAGGATGCGGGCCTCGGCCTGCGCCTCCGCCGACAGCGGCAGGTGCACGGCCATCTGGTCACCGTCGAAGTCGGCGTTGAACGCCTCACACACCAGCGGGTGCAGCTGGATGGCCTTACCTTCGACCAGCAGCGGCTCGAAGGCCTGGATACCCAGGCGGTGCAGGGTAGGCGCACGGTTCAGCAGCACCGGGTGCTCGGAGATGACCTCTTCGAGGACATCCCACACCTGGGGACGCTGACGCTCGACCATCCGCTTGGCGGACTTGATGTTCTGCGCGTGGTTCAGGTCGACCAGACGCTTCATGACGAACGGCTTGAACAGCTCGAGCGCCATCAGCTTGGGCAGACCACACTGGTGCAGCTTGAGCTGCGGGCCGACGACGATGACCGAACGGCCGGAGTAGTCGACACGCTTACCGAGCAGGTTCTGACGGAAACGACCCTGCTTGCCCTTGAGCAGATCGCTCAGCGACTTCAGCGGGCGGTTACCCGGACCGGTGACCGGACGGCCACGACGGCCGTTGTCGAACAGCGCGTCCACCGACTCCTGAAGCATGCGCTTCTCGTTGTTCACGATGATCTCGGGCGCACCCAGATCGATCAGTCGCTTCAGCCGGTTGTTGCGGTTGATGACGCGGCGGTACAGATCGTTCAGGTCGGAGGTCGCGAAGCGGCCACCGTCCAGCTGCACCATCGGGCGCAGCTCCGGCGGGATCACCGGCACGGCGTCGAGGACCATGCCCATCGGCGAGTTGCCGTTGGTCTGGAACGCGGCCACGACCTTCAGACGCTTCAGCGCGCGCAGCTTCTTCTGGCCCTTGCCCGTGCGAATGGTCTCGCGCAGGTTCTCGGCCTCGGCGGCGATGTCGAAGGTCTCCATGAGCTTCTGGATCGCCTCGGCACCCATGGCACCGGTGAAGTACTCGCCGTAGCGGTCCTGCAGCTCGCGGTAGATCACCTCGTCGATGATCAGCTGCTTCTTGGCCAGCTTGGTGAAGGTGGTCCAGATCTCCTCGAGCCGGTCCAGCTCACGCTGGGCGCGGTCGCGCAGCTGACGCATCTCGCGCTCGCCGCCGTCCTTGACCTTGCGGCGGACGTCGGACTTGGCGCCCTCGGCCTCCAGCTCGGCCAGGTCGGCCTCCAGCTTCTGGGCGCGGGCCTCGAGGTCGGCGTCGCGCTGATCGGCGACCGACTTCTTCTCGACCTCCATCTCCGCCTCGAGCGTGGACAGCTCGTTGTGGCGCAGCTCGTCGTCGACCGAAGTGATCACGTACGCGGCGAAGTAGATGATCTTTTCCAGATCCTTCGGCGCGAGGTCGAGCAGGTAGCCCAGGCGCGACGGCACACCCTTGAAGTACCAGATGTGGGTGACCGGGGCGGCCAGCTCGATGTGGCCCATGCGCTCACGACGCACCTTGGCACGAGTCACCTCGACACCGCAGCGCTCACAGATGATGCCCTTGAAGCGGACACGCTTGTACTTACCGCAGTAGCACTCCCAGTCCCGGGTGGGACCGAAGATCTTCTCGCAGAAGAGGCCGTCCTTCTCCGGCTTCAGCGTGCGGTAGTTGATGGTCTCCGGCTTCTTGACCTCGCCGAAAGACCAGTTGCGAATGTCTTCGGCGGTCGCCAGGCCGATCCGGAGTTCATCGAAGAAGTTGACGTCTAGCACGTAACTTCCTTTCCCCTGTTCGGGTTGAGAATGAGCAAAAGTTCAAATCCGTTGCCCTGGAGCGCCTCCCGGCGCTCCAGGACCGTTCGCTCACTGCGCCAGGTCGTCGACCGTCGCAGCCTCGTTGCGGGACAGGTTGATACCCAGGTTCGCCGCGGCGCGCTCCAGGTCCTCGTCGTCGCCGTCGCGCATCTCGATGGCGGCACCGTCCGAGGACAGCACCTCCACGTTCAGGCACAGCGACTGGAGCTCCTTGAGCAGAACCTTGAACGACTCCGGGATGCCCGGCTCCGGAATGTTCTCGCCCTTGACGATCGCCTCGTACACCTTCACGCGGCCGACAACGTCGTCCGACTTGATGGTGAGGAGTTCCTGCAGGGTGTAGGCCGCGCCGTACGCCTGCATGGCCCAACATTCCATCTCGCCGAAGCGCTGACCACCGAACTGCGCCTTACCACCCAGCGGCTGCTGCGTGATCATCGAGTACGGACCGGTCGAACGCGCGTGGATCTTGTCGTCGACCAGGTGGTGCAGCTTCAGGATGTACATGTAGCCGACCGAGACCGGGTACGGGAACGGCTCGCCGGAGCGGCCGTCCAGCAGGATGGCCTTACCGTCGTCGTTGATCATCTTCTCGCCGTCGCGGTTCGGCAGCGTCGAACCGAGCAGGCCGGTCAGCTCTTCCTCACGCGCACCGTCGAACACCGGGGTGGCGATGTTCGTGTCGGCGGGCTGGCCGATCATTTCCTCGGGCAGGTTCTTCGCCCAGTCCGGGGAACCGTCGACCTGCCAACCGGTCTTGGCGATGTAACCCAGATGGGTCTCCAGCACCTGGCCGATGTTCATACGACGCGGCACACCGTGGGTGTTCAGGATGATGTCGACCGGCGTGCCGTCGGGCAGGAACGGCAT
>NZ_JBEXJI010000007.1:0-187168 GCF_040609015.1 Nocardia sp. NPDC004860
GACGCCGCGCAACGGCAACTGGTCACCGCCACTCCGGCCGGCCACGACCTGCTCGCACGGCCCGGCATCGGCCCCGAAACAGCCGCCGCTCTGTTGTGCGCCGTCGGCGACAACCCCGACCGGATGCACTCCGAAGCCTCCTTCGCCGCCCTGTGCGGCGTGTCACCGGTCGAGGCGTCCTCGGGCCGCAGCAACCGCCATCGACTCAATCTCGGCGGCGACCGCCGGGCGAACAATGCCCTGTGGTCGATCGTGATCACCCGCATCCGAACCGACCAGGAAACCAAGTCGTATCTCGAACGCCGCACTGCCACAGGGAAATCCAAGAAGGACACCATCCGTGTCCTCAAACGCTACATCGCCAGAGAGGTCTATCGCACGCTCCGGCGAACTACCGCCGACCCCGCAGCAGAATCCGAGCCCGTGGTGGCTTGACACGACATAGGGGCATCCACGACTCGCTGACCTCGAGAGCGCGGCACGAAACGGCATGCGGCACACCGTGTTCAATCCTCTGGGAGGCGATGAACCCGGCCACACTCACGTGGTCGCCTCCTTCACCCACCCGACCACCGATCGCTCGAGCACATCACGCTCCATCGCCAGCTCGGCATTCTCACGCCGCAGCCGCAACAGCTCCTCACGCTCGGACTCGCTGAGCCGGTCACCGGCACCGCCTTCACGCTGCTGCCGGTCCCGCGCCACCCACGCGGTCAGCGCGCCCTCGTTGACCCCCAGCTCACAGGCAACCTGCGCGAGCGGCCGCCCGGTCTCACGCACGATCCGGACCGCTCCCTCACGGAACTCCGCATCGAACTTGCGTCTCTTCTCCGCCATCTGGCCCTTCCTCTACGGTCCGGCCTCCACGATATGACGGGAATCGCAGCCTGTCGGGCTGCTGGGGACATGATGGTTTCGAATTCGATCGGGGTCAACCGGCCGAGCCTGGCTTGTCGGCGGCGACGGTGGTAGGTGCGTTCGATCCAGGTGACGATCGCGATCCGCAGCTGTTCGCGGGTGTCCCAGCGCTGCCGGTCCAAACGTTGCGCTGCAGCAGGCTGAAGAGCTTTCCATAGCGGCGTTGTGGCCGGCCGCGCCGACGCGGCCCATGGATCCGACCATGCGATGGCGATTGAGCGCGTGGACGAATCTTCTTGAACGAAACTGAGATCCGCTATCACTGGCACCTTGCTACTTGCACCGAGCGATTTTGCGCCGCTTGATACAAACGACCAGGCACGCGATTTCGCTCGAAACTACCTGACTCCAATTCTCGAGACCACCTCGCCCTGAGAAGCCTTACCCTCCAGCATCGACCAAGCTCGATCGCAAAGACGACACGCCGACAATCGATACGATGGCCAAGCGACTGCGAGGTAGTCGGCCAGCGTACCGGCGGCAGTATTGGAAACGATTCACGAGGTGCTGCAGACACTTCATTGCGAGGGGACGGGCCGCCAACCGGACCATGGCCGCGGGCCGAATTTGCCTCGAAGGCAGGCGATTCGGTGATCTGCCTGGGCTCTGTCGGCAGGGATGGTCACGGCGGTTTGCGCTGCCATACTCGTCATGCGGAACTCGCGAAGGTCGCGCAGGAGTTCGTATCCCGCCCAGGCCGTGACGTCGTGCCCGTACACGTCGCAGAAGGCTTGGTAGTCCTGCACGCTGATTTGGCCGAGGGTTTTTAACTTGATGGCGGTGTGGACGGTGTCCCACTCCGGTGGCCCGATGGAGGTCCGCTCCAGGTCGAGCAGGATGGTCTCACCGGCCTCGGTGGCGACGACGTTGCCCACCCATGCATCTCCGTGCACGACGCACCAGGGAAGCCCGTCCGGCAGCCGGGTCCAGCGTTCCTTCAACTCGGCCAGGTGCTCGCGCATCCAAGCCTGGTCGTCCGCGGAGATAGTCGTCGCCCGCTCAATTCGATTGTCCAGCCGCACGAATGGGTCCAGCGTGCCGAGATCCAGATCCACCGGCGGCGACAGGGCGTGGAGCTTGCGTAGCGCGCCGGCCACCTCGGTGGGGGTGCCGTGGCGGTGTGGTGGGAGTTCTACCCAGAACGTCACGGCCCTCTCGTCGACGACGATGGGCTGGTCGATATCGGGAATGACCCGCACAGCAGGCAAGCCTGCGGATTCGAGCCATCGGGCAACTTCGACCTCGCGCCGGGCCGCGGCCTGTTGGCCGGCGCGAGCGACGCGCGCGACAATCCCGCCGGGTAGCTTGTAGATCACGTTCTCGCTGCGGTTGAGGACGACGGCGCCATCGGTTCGGACGCCAGCGAGAGCGCATGCCGCACGAAGAATCGCCCCGGTCGAGTCGGTCAGCGTTTCGGAAGTCATACGGCGACGAGCCCCTCGATGCGGTCGGTCAGCTGGGCTACCTCGGGTTGGCTCTGGCGTGTCGAGGCGAAGCCGTGGAGGTCCCGCAGGTCGTCCTCGGCTCTGCGGCTGCGCAGGTGCACGGCGTCCTTGAGCGCGTGGTCGGCGACGGCTGCGGCTTCTTGCGGGTCACCGACCGCCATGACCAGTGAAGACAACTTGATCCCCGAGATGGCTCGCGACCTGCGGTATGCATCGGTGTGACCGTTGACCGCGGTGGCGAGGCGGTCGCGCGCTTCGCTGGCGAACTTGCCCCGGATGGCGAGGTCGTAGAGGGCGTGGCCGGTGTCGCCGGAGTGCTGCGCCAGGTCGTAGTACTTCATCCAGGCGGGGTCGTTATCTGGGCTGGAACGGGCGAATTCCTCGTCAGCCCTGCCGATCTCCGTGAGCGTTTCCTGGACTCGGCCGAGTTTGGCGTAGGCGCGGGCCTTAGTAGTGTGCAGCATGGCTCGTTCGGTCGCGGTCAGCCCGTCTGAGTTCTCGAACGCTCTCTCCGCCGAGGCCAGTCCCGCTTCCGAGTTGCCACACCAGATTGACTGCCGCGCCAGCGAAGAGAGAACTTTCGCGCGCAGATGTGGCTCGCCCGAGTTCTCCGCACAGCCCAGTGCGAGTTCGAACAAGGTGGTCGCGTCGTCGTGCTCGTACTGATCGAATGCTGTGAATCCGACGCTGTGACTGAGGAATCCGACTGCGGCGCACAGCTCAGCCTTATCCCTGGGGGTGGCGTTCGCGTCGAGCAGGCGCACCGCGTACCGGACCTGCGCGAGCGCGGCTTCTCGGACGAGGCCGCGGCCAGCGGCGGCATCCCACGAACTGATTTGTTTGGCGGCGGTCCGGATCTCCTCGATCTGTTCCTGCCCGACGGTAGCTGGCACGGGGGTTGAGCGGAGCGTGCCGATCAGTTCCAGCAACGGCCCCGGTGTGAGGGCGACCGTCACCGCGGCGCGAAGGAATTCATGCCGGTTCACATCGTCGAGGGTATCGACGTTTTGCTTCGGCAGCTTGAACCAAAGAAGCTCCGCAGGGATCTTCAAGGTCTCGGCCCAGTAAATGAGTTTGCTCAGCTGCTCGGGCGCGATGCCTTTTTCGAGCCTGCTGAGCTGGCTCTGGGTGAGCTTGAGCCATTGGGCCACCGTCTCTTGGGCCAGCGCTCGGCCGTGGAACGGGTGGGTCCTGTATGCGTGGATGACACGGCCCATGTGCCAGGTGGCGAGGGCATCGTGCATCTGGTCGCTGACCCAGAAGTCGGCAGGTAGATCTGGCGGCTCCAGCATGCGGTATGTGCAAGCACCGCAAAGGAATTCGTCGTTGTAATGGCTGAGCCCGGTACCGCATCGCGTGCAATAGCGCCGGGGCTGCGGCGTCCGATTCATGCGACTACTCCGGCCTGATTTTGGGGCGTCGACCCCCTCGATCTCCCTGATCCGCGGAAGTTACCACGCACCCGCACATACCAGTATGCGTTCGATGCATATCTCGGCGGCGGCTTTTGGCATGGTTCCTCCTGTGCGCACATCGGACGCTTGGACCGTCCGAAATCGCGCAGAGAAAGGAGCAGGCCGTGGCGCTTTTGTTGGTAGTTCCGCTGTTCGGACCGCCGGCCGCGGGCAAGACCACGCTAACCATGGTGCTCGGCAGACAAGACGGCAGGCGGGTCTTCCGCCTGCGGGAGCATGTGCCGCGCGAAGTTCTGTCGGCCACCGCTGGCAGCAGCGAGCAACTGGGATGGATTGACGATCACATCGTGGAAGCGGCGCTGCGCGACTACTTCCGACGCGTCGCCGATGACCCTGACGCGCACACCGTGCTGATGGACAACTTCCCGGGATCCGCCAAGCAAGTCGGCCAATTCCTTTCGGTGCTCGAAGAATTCGATCCACTCAGCCGTGTCGAGGCCGTCGAGGTCCACACCGATTCACGGACGTTGAAGCAGCGTGCGCAGAACAGGAAGGTGTGCCACCGCTGCGAACGCGACCCCATCTCCGATCCGCGGCTGCCCGCGATCCCCAAACCCGACGACATCTGGGCCTGCTCGCGCTGCGATGGCGTCCTGCACCCCCGCCGAGGAGATTCACCGAGACTGTTGCGCGCCCGCAGCCAGCGCTACCAGAACGCCGCCATCGGTATTCGTACGGCCTTCGCCGATTGGGGTATCGACGTCACCGATCTGGACACCACCACGACCATCGACGGCGCATCGAATCTCCTTTCTCCCCTGCTCATTTCACGGAGTCCAGTTCAATGACATCGGTTTCCTTACCCACACCCAAAGTCGGCGCCGACAGCTATGGCCACGCCCGGATGCCCCGCCGCGTCCACATGCCCGAGCACGAGCGCATCGACCCCGTCAAGTACGGACGCTTCCGCAACGTCTACCTCTACATCACCGAAGCCTGCCAATTGCGTTGCGAGCACTGCTATATGGGCGAGCGGCTCGAGCGGGCGATGAAGCTCGACCTGCCCCAGATCGTCGACTGGCTCAAGACCTGGCGCAAGCTCGGCGGCAGCAAGGTGACGATCCTCGGCGGCGAGCCGACGCTGCATCCGTACTTCATCGACGCCATCCGCGCGGCCGGCAAGCTCGGATACGAAGACGTCATCACCACCACGAACGCCCAACTGCCAGCGGCCAAGAAGTTCCGTAAGATGGACCCCTCGGACTTCGCATACGTCCAGGTGAGCTTGGACGGCGGCAGCAAGGCCACCCACGACGCGGTCCGAGGCCCGGACACCTTCGACACCGCGATGGCGACGACGACCGAGCTGACCGAGCGCGGATTCGACACCCGGATCATCTGCACGGTCAACAAGGCCAACGAGAACGACGTCCTTCGGCTGCTCGACATCGCCGACAACCTCAACGTCAGCCTGGTCAAGTTCCATGTGTTCAGCACTATCGGAACCGGCCATGGAAATCCCGAGATGGCCATGACACCGCCGGAGTGGGTTACCTTCTGCGACAAGCTCAATCAGGTCGCACCCGAGTTCAAGACCAGGGTGTGGTATCAGCCGACCTACGTGCGCCGCGACCAGATCGACCGGCATGCGCGCGAGGGTTACGCCGGCTGCATCGGCCGCACGCTGGATCGCATCTCGATCTTCCCCGACGGCCGGGCGTACGTGTGCAGCTACCTGTTCGACACGAAGATGAACTACGCCCAGATGACCGACGGGCAGG
This sequence comes from Nocardia sp. NPDC004860, assembly GCF_040609015.1. Classification (NCBI taxonomy): domain Bacteria; kingdom Bacillati; phylum Actinomycetota; class Actinomycetes; order Mycobacteriales; family Nocardiaceae; genus Nocardia; species Nocardia sp. NPDC004860. The sequence goes on from NZ_JBEXJI010000007.1 coordinate 5,560, forward strand.
TCCAACTCAACCACGGCCCCAACGAATTCGAGCTGTTCACCAGCGTGCTCACCGAGTCCAGCTGCGGAGGCTGCAAAGCCAGCGCCTGCATGGGCGGCTGCCCGGCCGAGGAGCTCGTGATGGGCGCGTCCTCGTGCAGCGCCTACCCCGACATAGTCCCGGTGTGCCGGTTGTGGAAATCCAGCGCCAAGCCAGAGGAGTGAACGCCATGTACGAAACTAACACCGCCGAAGGGCTGGACCTGGCCGCGGCCGCCTTGTGCGGCATCGACTGGAACGACATCGACGAAGTCGAAAAGGCCGCGCTCGAGTTCTTCGAAACGGTCGCTGCCGAGCCAGCGATCGTCCGCTCCCGCCTCGATGAACTGCCACGGCGGCCGGAGCTACTGGACCTCTGCGAGCATTACGACATCCTGGACAAGGTGGTGCTGTTCAGCGACGACGTCTCCGGTGTCCGGATCCGGTTGCACCTGTTTCTGCCTGGGTACTACGACCGGCCACACAACCACCGCTGGTCCTACGCCAGCCGGATCCTGCGTGGCCAGTACCGGCACTACCTATTCGGCAACGCCGAGATCGACGACCAGCTCGACCCCACGAAACTGCCTGCGCTGCAAGTGCGCGAGGAACCGGTCGGCGGAACCTACTCGCTGCACCACACGATGGTGCACGCCGTGGTCGCCCAGCCCGACACCGTGAGCCTGGTCGTGCGCGGCCCCGCGGTGAAGGATCGCTTTGTGGTCAGCGACCGCGACACAGGAGAAGCCTGGTGGCAGTACGGCGCCTTCAAGGAATCTCCAGCGGAGGCTGCGAAGAAGCGAATGACGCCCGAGAGGCTTCAGGAAGTCGTCGGGCACTTGAAAGGCTGGGAGCTGTTCTAGTTGAAGGAGGTTCGCGCCAGCGACGCGATCACCGATTCCAACTCCAGCAACGTCGGAAGCGGGGCGTTGTGGTGCCGCACGCACCGGAGCGCTCCGCTGGCCGTCGCCAGCAGCAGGCTCCGCTCGATCGGCATACCGGACCGCATCCCGTAGAGCAGGCCGCCGGAGAACGCGGCGCCGGCGCAGTGGGTATGGTGCACCTGCACGCGAAACGCTGGCGTCGTCACGATCCGCTCCCGGCTGGCGGCGCTCGCGCCATACGCGCCGGCGGTCACCACAACCCAGCGCGCACTGGTCTCGGTCAACAACTGCCTGGTCACTGCTGGCACGTCGCTGCGGGATCCGTCGTCGACGTTGGTTTGTATGATCAGGTTCCGGTAGCCGGCCAACTCGAGGCACAGCGCGTCCGACAGCGGTGATCCGCCTAGATTGACCAGCAGCTCGGTGCCGCAGTCCCGCGCGGCCCTGACCACTCGGATCGCCGCGGCTTCGACGAGCTGATACGCGTCGAGATACACCATCGACGCCGTGCCGATCGGCGAGAGGTCGCAGCGGCTCAACTCGTCGGTGACACCGGGCAGGTGCGCGAACCAGGTCCGCGTATCTCGCCCGTCTGCGACCACGACGATCTTCGGGGTCACGACATCGGTGCTGACTACAGCAGTTGAGGGCACGTGATGCTGCTGTAGCCAGCGACCGACTCTCCCGCCCACGTCATCGTTGCCGATCCGGTTGGCCACCAACAGAGTTGGGACATCCAGCGCAGCGAGAACGGCGGCCGTCATGGGGCCGTCCGCCGCGATCGACTCCTCGGTGGTCAGAATTTCGGCCCCGTGGTTCGGAGCGGGGAACTTCGGCACGCTCCACAGCTCGGCCGCCGCCAGGTAGCTGACGCACACCACCGGTCTGCCTTGCGTGGTCATACGATCTACCAGCCGAATACCGAGAACTGCTCGCCGACGTCGATCTGTTCGAGCGCAGTCCTGCAGTACGCAATCAGGTGCTCAGGCAGAGAGTTGAGCGAAAACCATTCCAGCCCACTGCATTTGTCCGGCTCCCGGTTGACCGGGTCCTGCTCCCACTCGTCGACGACGAAGAAGAAAGCCATCCGGCCGCCCGAGGACGAGTTGTGCATGATGTGGGCGAACTGCACATCTTCGGGCATGATGCGGACGCCTACCTCTTCGTCGGCTTCCCGGATGAGAGCCTCGACAACCGATTCGCCTGCCTCGAGGTGTCCGGACGGGAGATGCCATGCCCCATCCTCATACCCGGTGTTCTGACGCTGACCGAAAAGCACTCGGTCACCGCGGCACAGCAGCAAATGCACATCGCCGGTCACCTTGTGACGCGGCGGCTTTGCGACCTGGCCCGGCTCGATAGCCGTGTCCACAACCACTCCCTTCGAAGGCTCCGCACACGCGGTGAGCCGGATTGTTTCTGGAGGAACTGCGTCGAGCGCACCGAGCCTAGTGCCACTTGAGGTGCTTGATTATGCGTCGGATGCATACCCGGGGGACGCCGCCGTGCATGGAAGCCCGACCAGCTGCGAGCCACGCTGAAAGCAGGGCAAACGCCACCGATGCCACCCGAGGAGAAGATGATGAAGAACCACGCTCTGCCGGAACGAAACCCAGGCACTCACTACCCATTCCCGGTGGCCCCCGTCGCCCCTCGGCCGATCGATGACACGATCCAAGTTGCTCGTGCGGTCCGCCGATGGGCCAACGACGACCTCCGCCCTGGGGGAACACGGGATCCCGGCATGCCTAACGCCACCCGCGGCCGGCAGCGGCGCCTGCGACGTCGATGCTGGTGCTGACGCGACCGAATATTTCGCGTTTAGGTTTTGACTTTGACCTCATCCTCGGCCACGAAGATCTGGTCGAAATCGTCTCTGCCAAGCCACATTTGGCTGTTACTGCTGGTCGTGTTCGCGGTGATCCTCCAGCATGCCAAACAGTTCCTCGGGCGCGGCAATGATGGCGGCGGTGATCGCTTCCTGGATCCGTCGCATGGACCGGTGGACAGAGGCCGCCCAGCTCGAGCAATCCGTCGCCGCCCGGAACGCTGACTGGGACGCTAAGGGTCTCCGTGAAGACATCCCCGTCGAGGTACGGAACGCGCCATGTTCGTCGTGGCGTGGACTTTTCACAGCCATCCTCGGGGCGAGCGCGCCGCTACTGTTACCCTCATCTGCCGCATCTGCGCCGTCGCTAACTGGTCGTCGGATATGAGGCCGGCGCGCTGGTCTTCTTCCTTGGGACTATCTCTGTTGTGGACCTGTTGATTGCCACCGAAAACCGTGACAGTTGGGCATCCCGATTACGTCGTGGCGCTGTGAAGAGACGGTTCTCGTAACCGCTCCAATCGACGGAGGGCCGCTCGCTCATAGCCCGCGCCGACGCGGCTGCCAAACTGTCAGGTCGATGCCGTATGGTGCAGCGCCCGGAAGTCGGGCCCGAATCCGAGTTCGTCAATCGGAGGATTCTCTCCCGGCGTTCCGAACCATGCCGTCGGCACAGCATCGAAGGGAAGTCCGGGCTGGGGAACGTGCCGGGTTGGGGTGCATCGATGTAATGGTCCTTGTGCCGCGTCGAGGGTGACGCGCATGTGTGGGTCGATGTGCGAGACGAACAGTGTGCTCATGGCCGTGCGGTCTTCGGTGACGCGCGTTGCTTCGAACACGGCGTGCAGGGCGGCGAATCGGACTGCCACTCCGTGGTGGGCCCACCATTGCCGACACCACGTGTATTGGCCTTCACGATGATTCGCTGCCACACGTACTGCGGTCACGGGTAGGAGCCATCGGTCGACGAAGGTGGAGTAGTGGGTGAAGCGCGGTGGTTTGGTCTTGCGGTCTGGGCCGTCATCATTCGGGGGCCGGGGACGGCGCGGCGGCCCGAACCATCCTGGCGGTACTGGTTCCGCGGACAGTGACGGCAGTGCGGTGTGTTTGGTTCTGGTGCAGCGGTGTAGGGGGCCGTTGGCGGCGTCGAGGATGACGCGCATGTGGGCGTCGATGTGGCTGAGAAGAAGGCTCGAGATGGCGCCACCTGATTGAGCGCGGCGCGAGGCTTCGAATGCGTTGTGCAGGTGCGCGATTCGCACAGAAACGGGACGATGCCGCCACCACTGCGCACACCACGTATACGTTTGCTCGCGGTTGGCTTCGGCCAGCCGGACAGTGACGAACGGGAACAGCCATTTCTCACCGAATGCGACGAAGTCGGGAAATGCGGGGGGCTTGGGCGCGTTCTTGCCGGATCCGCTCTGAGTTGAGGCCGGCCCGGACGATGTCGTGGTCACTGCGGGGTACCTCCGTGCCGTGCCTGCTCGCTGGGCGTTCGTGGCTTTTTCACCAGTGAAACGGTCGACTCGAACTCGGCCAGGGAGGCGTGGACGATCGGCGCGAATTCTGGGTGGTCCCACCAGAAGATCTTGCGGACGAGGATCGGTTCGTGGCCCGGCAGCCGGATCAGGGCGCGGTTTTTGGGTAGTGCGCCGAGTTTGGCGACGTTGAGGATGGGCTCGGCGCGCCAGGACACGGTGTGGTTGACTCCGCCGGGGCCGATGGAGCGGGAGCGGTCGGCGACGTCGTGTTCGTCGATCATTTTCGACCATTCCTCGAGGTAGTTTACGGCGGCGATGTTGCCGCCGTAGAGTTCGATCGATTGGGCGCGCATGGTTTTCACGCCGTTGACGCCCCAGAGGTCTTCGCCTTGTTCGAGGACTTGGATGATGGTCATGAGGATGATGCCGCAGCCGCCGCAGTAGGTGTAGTAGCTGGGCAGTTCTCCGATGCGGGCGCAGTTGGCGGCTTCGTCGAGGACCGCCAGCAGCGGCACCGCCAGCCGGCCGTCCAACCGTGAACGTGCCACGGCGAGGGCGGCTTCGAGGATCTGTCCCACCAGCGCGGCAGTCAACGGTCCGGCGGAGTCGGGGCCGGTCATCGACAGCGCGTAGAGCGTGTCATTGCTGTGGACGAAGTGGGCGGGTTTGAATTGCGGCAGTGCGTGGGTGGCGGGTTCGTGGGTGATGTCGATGACGATGGTGTCTTCGCCTTCGTAGACGGTGAAGCGTTTGCGGGCCGGTGGGGTGATCATGCGGGCGTAGTCGTCGTCGGAGAGCACGTTGAGGAATCGTCTTCCCATGTCGTACAACCCATCTCGTTGCCGGGCGTAGAGGCTTTGCGCGTCGAGGATCCGTTGGGCGGGCCGGTGGTGGCCGTGGTGGCGCAAGATCAACGCGGGTGCTTGGTCTTGGTCGCCGGAGAGCCATTCGGCGACATGCAGCAGATCGCCGCCGACACACGCCGCAGCGAACATGTACAGGGCCAGTAACTCCTGCGCACCACCATCGAAGTACGAATCGACCTTCGCGTTGGCTTGCTGGGCTGCGGAGCCAGAGGATCCGCTGACGAAGAAGGCCGCCAGCTTCCGCGCTGCGGGCAGGCTTTTGACCTGGGCGAGCAGATCGACCCAGAACTCGCATTCCGCGCGCCCGGTGACAGCTTGCAGGTCACACAGCCACACACGGCCGCGCTGTGCGCGCCCGAATCGGGTGTGCCGGTAGAGATCGGGTTTGTTGCTGGTGGCCAGCGCTGGTCCCCAGGCCGAGAGCAGACCGGGGATGGCCCAGGCCATGGTTTTGCCAGTGCGTTGGCCGGCGGCGATGAACACCCCCAGCTCGGCAGGAACGAACAGATCGACATCGCCGATCACTGTGCGCCCCAGCGGCGGCCCCGGGCGCTGGCGTATGTCCGGGGGTGCGTCCTTGAGCAGGCGGGTCGCGGCAGTGCGGTTGTCTCGAGCTCGGGCGAGCGTGATGGCGCGGGGTGGGGCCATCGTTCGCGCCGCCGAGTCGAGACCGACACGCGCGGGCAGCCGTCTCCGAATCGAGAGGGCTCCGGCCGCCACACCGCCAGTGAAAATGATGGCGACGCAGGTGGATTGCCATGGCCAGGTGCGTCGCCCGAGAGCGACCTCGAGCAGCGCGGCGACCGGATTCGCCGTCACCGGCAGCCCTGCCATCAAGCTCCCGGCGGACAGGGCAGCCCAGCCGAGAAGCGCGACGAAGACAGCAGCGAGGAACAGTAGTAGCAGCCATGCTTCCTCGCCGAGGCCGCCGGTCTTGCGGCGACGAGTCTCTCTCACCGGCATGACACCGGCCCCGCTTCACGCGTCAGGTGCGGTGGGATCGGTTGCTGTGTAGTCGGTCTCATGGCTGCACCCCGAGCTCGGTCTCCGCGCTCGCTGACGCGGGGTCGTGCGTGGCGGGTTCGGTTGCGGTCCAGTTCTCGGTGTCGGCGTCGGCGAGTACGGCGTCGATGGCTTCGACGATCCGAGCGCCGCCCTCAGCGGATGTCGGGGTTGGGGAGTCGGTGGAAACTGTTGTGCCATTGGTTGTTTCAGAGGATGACTGCATGATGACGTCGGGGTGCTGTGGCCGGCTGGTGTGTCGGCTGCGGAGGGCGGCGGCCTCGGCGCGGGCGCGGTCGCGTTCGTCGGACAGTTGCGCGATGCGGCCCAGACGCGGGTGGGAGGGTTCGGTACTCCAGTAGGTGCCGTCGCGGCCGAGGACATAGGCGCGGTCGACATCGGGGGCGGGCACGCCGGCGCGCAGCGCGTCCCGGCGCGCCTCGGCCAGTGCGTCGCGTAGGGCTTCGAGTCTGGTGATGCGGGCTTGATCGTCGTGTCCGTCGAAGGCGTCGGCGAGGCTGCTGTGTTCGCAGGCGAGGTCTTGGACCTCGCGCAGCAGCGCGGCCTGGCGTAGCTCCCACACCTCGGATTGGGCGTAGTTGTAGCTGACCGGCGCCTCACGCACAGCCCTGGGCAGCAGCATGGCGCGGGCGTCACGGCCGGTATCGAGATCACCAGCGTCTTCTTCGACTCCGAGAGCTATGTCGGTGGCGGCGATGATGTCCCGGGTCTGCTCGAGGCTGGCAATGTTCGAGTCGGCGGACCGATCACGGGGTGCGCCGAGGGTGCGCTCCACGGCAGTGCGCGAATCGGTTTCGAGTCCGGCGCGGTGCGTGTGGTCGGTGAGCGCGGGCTCGAGCTCCAGATTCGGGAATCGGTGCACCGCGTCCTGGGCGGAACCGGCGACGGGGAGATCGGTGCCGTGGCCGGTGATCGCGCGGGCCTGCGCAAGGCTGCGCCACAAGGCGTCGTCGACGTCAAGGTCCCCCGCTTGGCGTGCGCGAGCGAGTTGGTCGAAGTTGCGGCGCGCGAGGTCGGGGCGGACTTCCCAGCCCATCACCGCGGCCTGCAGCGTCTCCCACATCCGGCGGCGTTGCGGTGATTCGTGGCGTCCCCACCGCGTCGCGAGATCGTCTGCCTGCTGGGTCATGTCGGCGGTGTCATCGGGTGTGTCACCGAAGGGTGCGATCTCGCGCAACTGGTAGTACTTGGCGAAATCGGCGCGCAGTTGCCGTTCGGTGCGGTCGGCCGAATCGGAGTAGTAGGCGGGATTGGCGTACCCGACCGGTTCAGCGATCCAGGTCATGGCTCGAGCTCCGATTCGGTCGTGGCAGAAGGCTGTGGGGTGACCGGTGGCGACTGGAGGGCCGGATCCTCGCTGGTTGGTGGATCGGTGCCTGCCATGGCGACCTCGACCGCTGTACCGATGTCGGCGCCCGGCGGGCCGCTGTCTCGAGGTTGCGGTAGGTCGAGAGCGTCGACGGTGTTGGCGGCGGCGAGGATCGTGTTGGCGGCACGCAACCTCGCCAGCGATTGCGGCGCATGCACCGTCTCGGGGCGGCTGGTGTTCCAGTGGTGGTCGACGACTTCGCCCAGCAGTTCGCGTAGCGAGACCTCCTGCTGGGCAACGGTGTCGCCGAGGGCGTCGATAGCGGCCTCGGCGGTGTCCAGCCGCTGGGTGAGGTGTCGGATCCGTTCGGCTTGTTCGGCGTTGTGGCTGCCGAGGTGATACAGCTCATGGCTGAGGTCTTCCAGACGGCCCAACAGCCGGTGAGCGGGCTGCTGATCCCAGGCGAGTCCGCTGGCACCGACCTTGTCGGCATGCTCGATGTCGGCGGAATCGACTCCTGCCTGCGCGGCGTCGATGCGTGCCGCGTGCAGGTCTTCGGCGATCCCGTTGACGAACATCGCCCAGCGGGGTCGGGGATCGCCGATGTCGAGATCGTTGGCGACGGCGTTGGTCATCCATGCCGCGCGCAGGAATGCGGCGTTCTGGACTGCTTTGAGTTTCGCGGCGTGGACGGCGTCGATGTCGTCGGCGCCGAATCGGTGAGCGATCGCGCCCTCGCGCAAGGCTTGGGGCACATCGAATTTCGATCCATACATCCGACGCACAGCCGCCAACCGATCCCCCGCCGGCGTACCCGTCGGGGTCGGGTCCTGTGCACGTGATCGCCCGGCCGATCCGGACGTGCGTGGGAGCTTTCCAGATGCTGGCTCGTCAGCAGAATTGTCGAAGTATTTGTCGGACACCATGTTTCCGCCTTCGCGGTCGCCTAATGTCCCTCGCGGAGAAGTTGCTTGGGTAGTTCTCGCAGTGGTCGGCGCCAGCGCCACCACGAGTCCGATATCCTGCGGTGTCCTCATGCGGCGTGCATGGTCACCCGCGGGAGGAGACGACGGTCGAGTCAGGGTTCGGGCCCGGGCGTAGGTGGGGTTTGACCCGCGGCGGTGTCGGGCCCAGGCGGTTGCGGACCCCAATGCCAGTCGACTTCGGCCGGTAGCGCCACGTCGACGGCGATTTCGATGTCCCAGTGTGGGGCCGGCGGCTGGAAGGGGTGCTCGCGCAATGCGTGCGCGGCGTCGGCGATGAGCTGCTCAGGCGTCGGTGGGCTCACGGCGCTGCGCGCGAGCCGACGTCCGGCGTGTTCGTCGCCGAGGTAGGGCGGGACCGCGGAAGCGGGGTTGGGTCGCGTGTACTGCCGCCACGCGAATTCCAGGGTCAGGTTGTCCCAGCTGTTCACCGCGACCGCTGTCACCTGCCGCAGTCCAGCGGTTTCGGTTGCACCCCACAGCTTCTCGGCGTCGTGATGGTTCAGTTGCGCGGCGTCGGCCAGTGCGCGGACCCGCAGGTGCAGCAGGTGCATGTTGTTGCGGTATTCGGTGCCCGAGACCGGGTCTGTCCCGAATTCGTAGGCGCCCTCGCGGGTGCGGAGTTCCCGGGCGGCGGCCACGAACGCCATGCGTTGCAGGTTCCACACCTCGACGCTGAGCATGTCGAGATAGAACTGTTTGGCTTCCCCCACCGGCTCCAGGGACATCTCCGGTGCGGGTGTCGGCGAGTATTCGGCACCGACGGTGCGGGCGCGTTCGATCCAGGGTTGCGGGATCCCCGCCGACAGTGCAATGCGTTCGGTGGCTTCCCGCGCAGCGGACAACGCATCCAGATGGTCGAGCCAATCTTTCTCGGCATCGCCGTCGGTGCCGTCGTAGCCTCGGGGCCCGAGAGCGTCGACCCGCCGGAACTCCGCGGCGAAGTCGTGGACCTGCCGGAGCAGATCGATCTTCCACCGCTCGATCACCACCGCCGGCGGCTCCCGATCGGGGCCGGTCAACGCGAGCACCCCACGCCACCACATCTGTTCCACGACAACATCATTCGCATCACGCAGGTCATGACTCGAGCTCACTGTTCACGTGTGGCTCGCTCCCATGCCCAGACGTGCCCGGCAGTGGGTAGTCCTGGGCAGACCAGTCGGCCGCCACGTCCTCGGGCAGTGCGGCCTCGACGGCGGCGGTGATCACGGTGTTCTCCGCGCTACCCGGGGAGTCGAGGTCGGCGACGGTGGCGTGGGCTTCGTGCAGCATCTGAGGCGGGCGCATCGGCATGTCCGGCAGCGGAATATCGGGGCCGTGTTCGCCCGCGCGCCGCAACTTGCCCAAAGACTTGCGGGCAGCGGTCGCGATGGCGGCATCGCCGTATCGGCGCCACCGCGTGTGGAGCTCACCCAGGTCCTCACCGCCGAGGTAGTGGCCTACCCGCTGCGCCCACTCCTCGGGCGCCACCTTCCACAACACGGCCCGTTCACCTGCGCTCATGCCGATCGATTCGGCAGTACGTCCGGCACGCATCCACAACGCGGCCATGTTGCGATGCAACTGCTGCATCACCGCCTGCTCCATTGGCGAGACAGGCTCACCGACGGGTCGGGTGTGCAGGTAGGCGGTGTGGACGGCCACCATGTCCTTGAGCTGTTCGACATCGTCGGCGACCCGCCGAATCGTGCGCCGCCACCCGCGGGGCGCGGGATCGGGCAAGGGTTGATCGGCGCGCCACGGGTGACCGCGTTGCCCCAGAGTTCGGACTCGATCGATCCATTCGGCGGGGACGCCCGCGGCGCGGGCCTTGATCTCGGTCAGATCCCGGTCACGGTCGAGGGCATTGATTTCCGCGATCGCCCGCATCGATGTTCGCGCGTCACCGCCGCCTTCATACATCGCCTGCAGCAACCGGCCGCTGTGCAGTGCCAGCCCTTGGATGCGTTGCAGCAGCGCGATCTGGTCCCCGGGGATCTCCCGCGGGTTCGGCTCCGTCATCGCTTCCCACCCCCTGCGTTCACAGGCGGTGTGGCCCGGCGCGGGGCGCACTGGCTCATGGCTCGACTCCCGGGGCGGGATCCACAGGTGGCGCCGATCCGCCGGAACCCTCGGCCGGTTCGGTGGTCCACGCCAGTTCGGCCTCGGTGGGCAGGGCCGCGTCGATGGCATGATCGATCACTTGGGCCATGACGGTATGGTCGGCGGCATCGATCGCGGCTGAGGCCTGCTCATACATGGTGTGCGGCAAGGGAATAGGGTCCGGGGCGAACGCCTCGGTGGGGTCGATGCCGAGCGCGCGCAGGTCTCGGTGCGCTTCCTCGCCCAGACCGGGCCAGGCGTAGATTCGCCAGCGTTGTTCCAACCCCGCGTGGTCGTAGGTGTCGACAGTGGCTGCCAGCACCCGCTGCCAGCCGGGCACGTCGGTGGCCCACATTCCCGCGTATTCCTCGGCGGTCAAGCTGATGGCGTGCGAGACCGCGGTCGCGCGCATCCACACCGCCGCCATGTTGCGTTCGAATTGAGCGGCCACCTGCGAATCCGCCCCAGCGCCGATGGGACTGGGCCGCAGCGCACCGACCATGCGGATGGCGGCCATATGCTGCAGCTGCCAGGTATCGCCGACGACACCGTCGATCATCTTGTCACGCACCGGATTTCCGGCACGCGCATCGGAATACACGCGAAACCCTCGATGCCCCAACAACCGGGCATCCTCGATGTGCGCGTCGTCGATGCCCACCGCGCGCGCGTGGGCTTCCACCTCTGCACGGGCGTCGGCCAGCAGGTGCAGCTGGGTCCGCCACGCCAACACGGGAGCATCCCCGTTCATGCCGGTGATCTGATATCCCTGCTGAAGAACACGCGCACGATCCGCGGCAAGGTTCTGAATCCGATCGAGCACACGCAGCCGCCAGCGCGGCTCCCCCGTCATCGCCGTAGGCGGATTCGGTTCGGTCATGAGAAGTCCTCTCGACTTGTACTGCCATGCAATGCACTGGTTTTCATCGATCGATCACCCCAGAGCGCCCGGGAAAGTCAGGGGTCCGGTCCCTGCGTTTCCAGCGATGGGCGCACACACTCACCTGACTGTGTGGCGATCTCGTCGAGCCCCGAGGCCGCGGGCCGTTGCTGATCCAGGGCCGCCGCAGCGACGGCGTCAGCGATGACCTGCCCGTGCACCGATGTGATCGGGCCGGCGTGGCCGGGCCTGTCGGCGGCGAGGTGCTCGGTGGGGTGGCCCAGGCTGCGGTGCGCGGCGCGGGCGAGGTCGGCCAGCTCCGACAAGGGCGCCACGATCAGCTCGTGGTCGGTCAACGCCGACCCGGCCAGGTCCGGGATACGCGTTGGTTGCTTTGAAGCCGTTGCCCTGCTGAATTCGGTGTCACGCCAGTGCTCGAGTGATCGGTCGTCCCAGTCGTGTACTGCGGCGACGGTGGTGTATGCCCAGTCAGGGCCGCTCGGCCAGATATGTTCTCGTTCGGCCGCGCTGGGATCGAGCAGCAACCCGACACCGGCGATGCGTTCCCAGGACGCGGCCATCACGTGGCTCAATTGACCGACAGGCCAGAGCCGTTCACCGCTGGCACCGAAAATCTTGCCCGTGGCCGCGACCGCGAGCGCGGTCTGCAATGCCCGCGCCTCCGCGCTCAGCGCGGCGATCAACGCATCGCGGTCGACAGACTGCGGGGCCGGCCAGTACTTGCGGCCATCGTGCCAGCTGATCGATTGTTCGCCCTTGCCGCGCACATGCGCGATCCAGTTCGCCGGCACGCCACCGGCCCGCGCGATGGCCTCCAGTTCCCGGCCACGTTCCACGTGACGCTGATAGACGGAGTAGAAGGATTGGGGTGCGAGCGTGCCGGTGACCTCACCGACGATGCGATGGGCCTCGAGCATGTCCGCGCACTGTTTGGCGGTGTTCTGAATTTCCCGCAACAGCACCTTCTGCGCGGCACTCGGAGCAGCCAGTTCCGCTGGCGCCGTGTGGATCTGGCCTGGACGCTCGTTCATGGTTCGATTCCCGGCGTTGTTTCGGCCGCCGGGGCAGGCGCCGGGATGGTGTCGAGTTCGAGCGAGGCGTTCGCGTCGCTACCGATTCCCGCGGCGTCGATCGCTCCGCCGATCTGCGCGCCGGGTTGCGGATCCGCCCCCGGCTCGCGGGGAGTCGCTGACAGCCGTGTTCGGACTTCCTCGATCATGTGGGCCGGAGTCAGCCGCTCCCACACGCCGCGCTCCGGTGGCAGGCCGGCGTCACCGAGCGCTTTGACCTGCAGGGCGAAATCGGTCGTGTCGGCAATGACATGGGCCCGCCACCGCTTCACCAGCGCGGCGGCATCGACATCCCGCACAGCTGCGGTGGCCGATTCCCAGGTGCGTTCTCCCCACAGCCGATCGGCTTCCTCGGCTGAAAGGTCGAGCACGCTGGCCATGGCGCGGGCGTGCTGGGCCAGCACTCGCAACTTGCGGTCGAACAGTTGCGCGGTGCCGACCTCGGCGCCCGCACCACGCTCCCCGTACATGGCAGCCACAGCCGCCATCTCCTGTACATACCGGACCTGCCCTTCGAGCTCGGCCAACGACTGTTCCCGGTCGACCCGCCCCGGGTCACGCCAGTGCACATCGGCTCGCCAACGCATCCCGAGATCACCACGATGGCGGCACTGCTCGACCCACGCCGTCGGGATCGCCGCTGCTGCAGCGGCATTTTCGAGTTGTTGACGCAGCAACGCATGTCCGTGGAAATCCTCATACCACGAACTCGGCGGCGGGTGGCCCGTCACCTGCTGCCGGGCCTTCGCGCGATCCTGCATCACACGCGCCATCGCGGCCTGACCGTGAACGGCCTTGAGGACTTTCATCTGCATCCGGGTCGGCTTGCTCATCGCCTGCTCCCGACCGACGATGTCCTCGCATACCGCTGGCGCGCGGCCCTTGGACTCGTGGTCATGGCTCGATCCCCTGGTCCGGCGCTGTCGGCGGCGTCGCCGTCACCTCGGGCGGCCTGACCGGGTCCGGGTCCGCACCGGGTTCTTCGACGACCTCGACATCGATGACGTCGGCCAGGTCGATCGCTGCTCCGATCACGCTGCCGTCCACGATCTCGTCGGCCGGACTGTTGGTGTCGGGTTGCGCGGCGTGGTTGACGACGATGTAGAAGTTCAGTTCGTCGGTCAGGCCGCGAGTCGCCTGCAAAACCGCAGGGGTCATCTCGGTACCCGGACCGATATCGTCTGGCTGTGCGTCGAGGATGTCGGTCGCGCTCACGCCGGTGTCTTCGGTGAGTCGCTCGTCGAAGGCGTCGGCATGCGAGCGGTGTGTCTCGGACAGATCGGCGGTGCTGTGGGCGGCGGCGTAAGCCGCGGCCGAACGCATTCCGGCCGCGTGGTCACGGTCCTGGGCGTTGAGGGTCTCGGTGAAACCCGCTGCGCGACGCCGGATCTCGATCAGCAGCTGCTTGTACTCGACGTCGAGGTCGTGGCGTTGTTCTTCCCAGGCGCCGCGGTTGATCAGATTCTGGCGCTGGAGTTGATGGAGTTCATCCATGTTCGCGCGTTCGGACGCGCTGTCTGCCGTGCGGCGGTCCAGGTCGGCGTCTCCGCGTTCGATGATCCGCTCCTTGATCCGGCGTTCCAGGATGTGGAGTTCTTCGGCGCGTTCGATCTGGCGTGTCTTGAATTGTGTTTCCAGCGTGTGGAGTTCGGACTCGTTGGTGTGGCGAGTCTGGTAGCCGGCCACCTTCAGGTCATGGACCTCCCGGTTCTGCTGCAGCCGGGTGTCAGTTTCCTCAGCACGGCGCTCGAACTCGGCGGCCGATCGCGATTCGGCGCCTCGGCGCTGCAGCAGGTTCATCGTCATCGCCGCGGTTTGCATGGCTTGCACGAATCCGGTCCGGACCGCCTGCCCGCTCTCCTCGACCGGGTCGCCGCCGCTCATGTCCTGACCTCCAATGCCGAAATGCGCCATCCTGCTGAGGAATCCGGTCGACTGGCTCGTACGAAGGCTGCGAGCAGGATCGTTTCGGTCTCGTCTCCGGGATGCAGGGTGACGGCGGCTACCCTCGTGAACGTGGTGTGGGTATCGATCGGGTGGTCGTCCTCGCCGAGTCGGGCCGAGGCGACGACCGAGATGCCCTGGCTGCGCCACCGTTGCCATTGGGAGCCGGTGATCGGGGTCAGGACCGTACCGCTGGTCTCCGAGCGGGCCGCGAGTCCGACGTCCAACAGCGGTGCCGCCGCCTTGACAGAAGAACTCTGGTCGGCCTGTTCGCTGGGCCGGTAGGTGAATACCGTTTCCACCGCGGCAACGGCCACCTGCTCCGCGGAGCACGGATCCACATGATCGAACGGCGGATCGAAAGGTGTTGCTGTACAGGGCAGATCGCCTGATTCATGGTCGGCGAATGGGCTCTGTCCGCACGCCTCGAGCGCAACGAGAAGGATGCATCCACCTGCGGTGACCGCCACCCTGCCAGCGGTCCCGGGCATCATGTGAGCCCCTGTGGATTGTGGATGAGCGTGCCGAGATCGCGGGTCCACCAGTTGACCCAGCGTTCGGGCGGGTGACCCAGCGCGGGGTTACCGATCGTGTCAACGGCGAGATCCAGAATCAGCCCGCTACCGATCGCCGCGGCTTCCACCGCACTACGGTCGATGCCGGCCCGCGCCACGGTGAGCCGCAGCGTGGCGACGTCCGCACCCCACTCCTCACGGGCCCGCGCTGCGATCCAGATAGCTTGTAGTGCCCCCACTTTCGCTGCCTCGACTTCGCTGTCGATGACCAGATCGGTGTGGAATCGGGAATGCCAGATGACCGTTCTGTCCGGTCGGCACACTGTGAAGGTTCGCAGTGTTGCCGCGGTCCAGAGCACCAGATACGGTCCCCGGGCAGCGAGGGCCGCCATTCGATCTTCGGGGGTGGTGATCTTTCCTCCCCGAACGACCTGGTTGCCGTCCCCCATGTCAGCAGACCCAGGTCCAACCTGTTCGACTCGGCTGGGGTCGGATCCGTTGGGGCCGGGTGTGTTGTCTTCTGTCACAGGCTTTTCCCTACTTCGCTAGTGCTGGGCTCGGCTGGGAGCGAGTAGCGGCGGACGTCGAGGTGATCGCCGTCCCACAGCGGCGCGATGGTGACGGTCTGCCCGCTTTGCGGTGCGTGCAGAACGAGGTCTTGGCCTTGGTTGTTGCGGCCGTAGTAGATGGCGACGTGGTGAGAACTGGTCTCGCCCGGCGAGGTGAAGAAGATCAGGTCTCCGGGCTGTCGCTGGTCGAACGGCACAATGTGCGCGTCGGGGTGATCTTGCTGCGCTTGGGTGAAGTGCGGCAGCCGCACTCGGCCGCCGGATGCCTGATAGACGGCGTAGAGCGTCAGTCCGGAACAGTCGAATCCGCCCTCGGTCGGCCCGGCTTGGTCGCCACCACCCCACACATACGGTGTGCCGATCCACTTCTCCGCCGCCCGGATGATCGCTGCACCGAATTCGCTGGCTCCAGCGGTGAGTGGGGCGCCGGCTCCATTCGATCCGCATCCTGTGTCTGGTTGCCCGGCCTGAGCTGCTGGCATCGATGCCGGGTCGATGTTCGCGAATTCCGTGTAGAGCCGTCGGGCGAGATCCAGTTGTCCGGCGTAGGCGTTGACTTTGGCCACCTCGACGGCCTGCGCCAGGTCGGCGGGCGAGATCCGGTCGCGGTCGGTGATTCGGTCGGTCTGGTCGTAGAACCAGTTGATTTGGTAGATCGGGTTCATCAGCGTCGCGATCCCGACCGATCCCCAGACGCTGACGCGAAGCTGGTGTGGGCCTACTGAGTCGCCGTCGTGTCCGAGCCCGTCGTTGCTGTAATTCAACGATTCCGGTACTGCCGGATTCGCCAGATTGCGCAGCGTCGACTCGGTCGCCTGGGCCGCCAGTTCGGCGAGGATGACCGTGTCCGGCTCGCCGCGTTGTGTGCCGATCGCGACGCCGTTGCGCGCCAATTGCAGCTGTGCTTCGGTCAGTCCGTCGATCGAGGCACCGGTCGCACCCTGCAACCCACTCCCTGACAGCGAGCCAGCACACGTCGACGTGGGTACCGCGCCGATCAGCACCACGAACAACAGGATCAGGAACACAGGAAGCGAAAGAACCACCGCTACTGTTAATTTCGACAGGTTCATAAATCACTGCCCAACCTCCCGGGATTCGGTGGTGAGGTGGTCGAAACGCTTGTTGGTGTTGTGGATGTCGGATTGTCGTTCGGTCGGGGTGAAGGTCATCCGGAACGCGATGCCCGGTTCGGCGGCCTCGCCTGTCTTGAGCAGGAAACAGCCAGTGCCCGGCGGTGTTTCGCGCACTGTCGAACCGTCGAGGCCGTCGTCGGTCGGTGGTCGCGGCGCGGCCCAGGAGGTGACCAGCAGCTTCTCGGTTTCGGTGATCGATACCGTGGATCGGATGCGTTCGATTTCGTCGGGGCCGACGGGTCCGATGATCTTGGCGCGTGCGCGTTCGAAGAACCCGAGGGCTTTCAAACTGGCAAGGTCTTTGATGGTGTGGCTGCACATGATCAGCCAGCAGGCCAGGACACGGTTGAGTCTGGTGAGTGCGTCGACCCGGTCGACCATGAATTCACCGACGCCCAGCACCCGCCAGATCTCGTCCATCACGACGCCGAAGGTGCGCGCCGGCGCCAGCCCGGCGTCTGCGAGGGCGTGCGCGGCGGCGACCGCGCCGAATCCTTCGCTCCAGCACGTCATGAGCACGGCGGCAAGGAGTTTGGTGTCGCCTTCCGGGATGCGCGATACGTCCACGCACACCGCTGGGCTGTTCAGGTTGATCGGCGTGCTGGTGTGGCGATCGAAGATCTCGCCCCATGGCCCCTCGATCAGGGCACGCAGCGAACGCCTCAGCATCTTGGTACTCGCCCGGTAGGAGGCGTTGTCGTCCTCCTCGGCGAACTGCCGTAGTCGATCGGCTCCGTCGGAGATGACAGCCAGCAAATCCGACAGCAAAGGCGGATGCGCGGCTGTGAATCCTCCTGCAGGGCTATAAAGTTCGCGCAGTCCCGCGGCGATGAGGGTCTCCTCGTAGTCCGCGATTCGGGAGCCGCGGACGAGTTCGACGAGGCCTGCGACGATGGTGATCTGGCCTGCCTCGACGCGGGCGGCGACGCGGCGACGCAAGTCGGTGGCAGGTAGGCGATCGATCACCGACCCGAGTGCGCCGACCGCGAGGGGGTTGATGCTGCCGTATCCGTAGCCGAGTTCGATGATCTGTCCGCCGAGCCTTTCGACGAGGTCGCGGTAGTCGGGCTTTGTGTCGCCCATGCACAGCACGGTCTCCCCCGTTGCGACCGACCCGGTGACGAGTCGGCGGATGAGGGAGCTTTTTCCGAATCCGTTGAGCGCCAGCACGAATGCGATGGGGGCGGTGATGTAGCCGCGCAGGAACCAGGACATCGGGTCGAAATGCACTGGGGCGCCGGTGATGTAATGCGTGCCGACCGGTGTGCCCACGGTGGGTGCGGCGGCACCGACGGAGAACGGCCACAGCCCAGCGACCTGCACGGTAGTGGACCGCCATTCGGGCATCGCAGGCACCACCGACGCCCGTCCACCACCAAGACCCTCATAGCCGCGATCGGTGAGGGTCGCCAATGGCCGGTGGTAGTCGGTGTCCTGCTCATCGCTGATGCGGCGTTCGGCGTTCGCGCGGCGGTGGTCGTCGGACGAGAGCGCCCATCGTGCCGGTAGTCCGCGCAATCCGCGCTGCGCTGCAGCAGCTTCGGCACGCAGCCGGGCCTGCGGTGTCAGGACCCGGATCCCAGCTATCGTCATCGTCCTCGGGGCACGGACTGTCCGGGTTGTTGTGTCGGTGTGTTTGCGTGGGGTCATGCCATCCGTTTGGAGATGGAGACGTGTTCGGGAAGGATCAGGCCGATGCCCAGGCTGGCGGCGAAGGTGGCGGCTTGGGCTGCGTAGCAGCGGCGCACTCGCAGGCGAGCCGCTGCCGACATCGCTCGCACCGACGCCTCGATGCCAGGCAGATCGCCGTCGAGTGAATCGGTGATGGTGATCAGGGCACCGAATCTGGTCAGGCCGGCGCCTCGGGCCTGTTCTTGGCGTGCGGCGCGGGTGTTGTCGACCCGGATCGACGCTGACGCCGAAGCGATCCCGCGTTCGGTCTGCTCGGCGGCCAGCGCGTCCTTGTAGTCGGAGTCGACGAGGTCTGCCGCTTCGGCTGCCGAGTGCAGCCGGTAGATGACCGCGACGCGTTTGCGTGGCACGTCGGGGCGCGGACGCAGAAGTTCCTCGAGACCGGTCTCCAACACGGCACCACGAGGCGGTGCGTCCATTTCCCAGGTGATCGACCGGGCACCGTCGTGCACGTAATGGTCCCAACGGTCGGCGTGGGCGACGGGCCCGACACTGTCCCATGATTGGGTTCGCAGGATCTCACGCCCGGCGGCCTCGATATCGCGTTGCGAGGCCACGTCGTAGCGTGACCGCACCAGGCCAAGGACCTCCCACCCTTCCAGTGGTGTCGCGGGAAGGCCGGCGCGTGCGAGTTGGGACAGCACTCCTTGCAGGCGTTGCCCGATCTCACGAGCTTGTTCGGCCGTGTCGCGCCGGATGCGGCCTTTGCCGATGGCGCGGTAGGTGATCGCGATCCTGGCTTCGATGCGGACTCCCAGACCACCGATATCGGTAGCGGCTTCACGCATCACCGTTTTCGCGAACTCGGGTGCTCCGGGGCGCACCAGTCGAGCGACTTCACGCCGTTGTTTGAGCCGGGTTTCGACGATGTTGTCCAGCACGGAGGTCACCGCCACGACTTCCCCGCCGCGCGACTGGGCAGCCAGGAATTGCCCGTAGTCCTCGACCCACGAGTCGATCTGGGCTTGATCGACCAGTTCTTTGCCGCGCGGCAGGACCCGCAGCACCACGCAGTAGTGATCGGTGCGGCGAATATGAATCAGCGCAAACCGTCGACCACCCGGGGTCTCATACTCCGATAACCGCGAGTCGGCCAGCAAGCCAGGTAATTTCGCGATCCCCGGAATCCGAGAGAATCGACCCGCCCGGTACTCCAGCTCACCGCGCATGCGTGCCCGAGCCAACTGCGCACGCAGAACGACGAATTCCCAGCCGGTCCGACCCTTGATCGTTATCACCAGCGGAGTGAACACGGCTGCGCTGCAACCGATAACTACACCGGTGAGGGCCAGTGAGCGGGTGAGCATGAAGGTCAGCATGATCACGATCACCAATCCGAGGCCCAGCATGCTCACCCCCCACGTCATCCCGAAGAATCCGGCCGAGCGGGGCTTCTCCCACCGCCCATACATGCGCGCGGACGTCATCGCCGCACCTCCTGGGGCCCTGGCACATCCACATCCCAACCGGACTCGGTGGCCTCACGAAACGTGTCCTCGACAGCCGAACCCGCTTGCTGCACGGCCTGTTTCACTCCCTGCGCCGCAATCACCGCCGCTCCGGCGGGACCTGCCGCGGCGGCACCCCCAGCCACGGTCGAACCGCCGGTTTGGCCAGCGGCTGGCCCCTGGCCTCCGGATACTCCGGTCGAGGCCCCACCAGTAGGCGACGCACCCGCTCCATCTCCGCCCCCGGACCCTCCCCCGCCTGCTGCCATCGGCCTACCGCCTCCACCGCCGGGCGGAGATGGGGGCGGTGGTCCGCCACCGCGACCACCTCCGGGTCCGCCACCGGCGTCGTTGTCTCCTTCGGAGACCTTGCGGGCGTTCGATCCCCCGCCACCGAGCGACCCCATCGCCATGCCGAACGCGCCGCCGGCCAGCGCAGCCGCCGCGCCTCCGCCGCCTCCCAAGGTCGCTACCGCGGGCGCGATCAGCCGCATCAGCGCGGGCAACACGATAGGTACCGACAGCAGCAGAAGCATGCCCAGCAGAACCAGCTGCGTGTCCTGCTGATCGCCGTTACCGCTGCCCGCGGCGGTGAAAGCGATGGCATAGACCAGCGCCCCTACCGGCTTCCACAGCACAAATGCCAACGCCCAGGACAACATTCGCTTGTATGCCTGCGAGCCCGGACCAGTTCCAGCGGCCGCGCCGGCCAACGGGATAGCCGCCACCACGAGGATCAGGACGGCTTGCCGGACGACCAACATCACCAGCTGTGCGAGCATGCTGATCAAACCCAGAAGACCGAGCAACAGCAGTACGGCAGAACCCAATCCGGTATCAGTGCGAAGGTCGTGGTCCACCAGCCGCGACACCGCACCATTGAGGTCGTTCCTGGTCGCGTCGAAGATCACCCAATTACTGAACGCATCACCTGCCTTGGTCCCCATGGTGATCAGGGCCGAGAACATCATCGACGCGAACACTGCGCGGGCGAAGATCAAGAAGCTCTCTTGAGCTTCACCGGCCACTCCGCCCCGCTTGGCCATCGCCAGTCGCGCGGCGGCGAAAAGGATTCCCGCAATCATCAACAAAACTTGCAGTCCGCTGGTGTAGTCGCGGATCGAAGTCAGTGCCGGTCCCGGTTCACCAGTGCTCGACGCCAGTTGCGGCGAAGGCAGATTGACCCACCAGGTCAGCGCCATTCGGATAAAAAGGGCCAGCGCATCGCCGAAGTTGTTGGCGATGTTGTCGAATACCGAGTTCGCCGCCGACCCTGCGGCCTTCTCTCCAAGGTTCTTCAGCTGGCATACTGCGCCGATTACGTTCGGCAGGTTGCACAGGATCTGACCGGGTGAATCATGCACCGGCCCGGTCTCGGCGGCGGGTGCCGCGAGGGTGACCGAGTGGTTCACGACGGCGTTCCTTTCCAGTTTCCGAACTCGGTGAGTGAGCTGATGGGAACCGCTGACTGCCAGAGGGATTCGATGTCATCAGGCACCCGAATTCGCCAGTCGCCGTCGCGCCACACCATGGGCCAGTTGGCATATACCCAGCCGGTGCTGGCTCGGACCGCGATTTGCACCACCGCGAAATCCGAGCGATAGCCCGGCAGAACACGTATGCCCTCGGGGACGACGAGATAGGTGGCCGCGTTCAGTGCTTCGAGGCGACTGTTGCCGATTCGGGCGGTCAAGGCGGCCCCGCCGCCGCGGAAGCGGAATCGAATGACGTTTTGCCACACACCATCTGGCGCAGCGAACGCGCGAGCAATTGCGTCGCAGGCCGAGAGGGCGGCACCTTGCGGCGTTTGGGCAAACCCTGACGCGACGCCGTCATCGATGGTGACAGGGCCATCGCTACCTGAAACCGGCAGCGCTGCGCCTCCCCACCCACGCTGCCATTGCAAGCGAGTGGGCGCGACCGTGAGATAGTCGCTTTGGCCTGGGTTTGGCCGCGACATCGGGTCCTGCGCGAGCGGCACGCCCGAGGGGTCGGTGGGCACCTCGAGTCGGTTTCCGAAAATGTCGGTTGTCGGCAGACCCGGGACGTTTGATGTCGTGACAGCGCTGCCTGCTGACGGCGCGACCACCTCGCCTGGAGGTGAGGAGGTGTGGCTGGCGGTGCTGCGGTGGCCGGTAGCGGCGAGAACAGTGACGGTGACGATTACGACGGCGATGCCGATCGGTAGCAGCGGCCCGAAGCGTTGGAGGTTCACGGTAGGCGCGTCCTGTATGTCATTGGAGCGACAGGGGAATGAGATTGGTTGGCAGATCCGTGACGGTCGCCACGGGCGACGATTGGGGCTGCGTGGGAAGTAGCAGCTTCCAGTCGTCGGCCTGCCAGATGACGGTGGCGCTGTTGCGGGTTATCGATCCGTCCGACTGGACGGTGTAGATAGCGACGTCAGCGCGATCTGGCGTGTAGTTCACGACGCGGTAGCCCGCGATCTTCGGCGCGTTGACGGCGATGGGGTCGGTCACGGAGATTTGGGATCGCGCTGTGGCCCAGGCGTCACGTCCGAGGCCCGGCGCCAGCATCTGCTGGCCGACAAGAACCCATTGGCTGTCGGTCGCTACCGACATTCGAACTGTCGCCTGGACGGCCGCGAGGGAAGCCCCGATCGGATTGCGATCGAATCCGCTTACCACCGCGCCTGACGCACTATGCGGCCCCTGATCGGCAACGGGCAGTGAAATACCCTGGAACAGAGTTGTTTTGAGATTGGTTGGCCACGATTCCAGATCAACGATCTCAGACGGGGGTTGAACGACACTGGTCGTCGTGGGCTGGCTGCAACCTGCCAGCAGGATGCACCATCCGAAGAGTCCCGCCCAAAGGGCGGCCCCAAATGTAAGCGTCGATCGTGGAGGGTTCACCCGAACTCCCTGTGGTGAGATCAATGTGTCGGGAAGAGCGCCGCGGCGATCCCGCTGGCCGAGCCGACCAGGACTGCGGCGAGCAGGGAGCCCGCCAGTCCTTCGGTCGCTTCGTCGCGATACACGCGGACTCCCAGCAAGCCGGCGAGGAAGATGGTGCGGGCGATGCACACCAACAGCACCATCCACGCGAGCCAGCCCAACATCGGATAGAGATACTGAGTGACTTGCGGGGGAAGAGATTTCGCGTTCACCACGCCCCGTCAACTCCTTGGGTTGCGGCTCCACTGATGGTTCGGTCGATCTCGTTTCGGTAGGCGATCTCGAGGGCATGCAGGATTGCCGGCGCAGCGTGGTCCGGCTCTGCATGCGGGAAGGAGTGCCCTGCGCCCGGCACGAGTTCGTAATCGGCCCAGATCTTGTCGGCCAGGCGTACCGACTGGGCCGGTGGCACGATTCGATCGCGCTCGCCGGCGATCACGAATGTTGGAATGCTCCGCAGAACTGCAGCAGCCTCGCTGTCGAGAGCAAAGCTTTTGTAGGCGGCCATTACATCGGCGATCACTCGCGGATCACCGCGGCGCGCACCGCACATCAGGTGCGCCCTGGATCCGAGACGTCGGCTCAGTGTCCGGAATCGCCGCTCCGCGACGGCAACCGTTGCCGCGACGACGCTGTCGAAGCGGGTGTGCCGGATCCGCTGCATCTGCGTCGGTAGATTGCGGTAACGGCTTGGCAGACTGGGGAATTCGGGAAACTCCGCAGCCCCGCCGAAGATAACCAGCGCGGACAGGGCCGCGGCCTGGGTGGGTCGGTGCTCGGCGTAGGCGGCGGCGACGAGTGAGCCCGCCGAATGGGTGACCAAGACGACTTCGCCGGTGGCGTGAGCGAGGACGGCGTCGAGGTCGTCGACCAGGTGGTGCAGGGTGGTGGCGGTGCGGCGGTCGGGTCGGCCCGAGTCGCCGTGGCCGCGCTGGTCGTAGGTGATCTGCATGATTTCGCCGCCCAGCAGGCTGTGCAGGCGTTCGTTCACCGGCGCCCAGTAGCTGCCGTCACACAGCAGCCCGTGAACGTAGACAACAGTCGCTGGCGCGCTCGGCGCACCCATCCGAGTGGCAGCAAGTCGCAAGTCGTCGAATGTCAAGACGGTGAGAGCGCAGGGATCGAATGCAGTCATAGGGGTTGGTCCTCATGAATCGGAATCGAGAAGAAGGCTGATCGGGTGTGAAGGTTTTGTGCGGCACAGACCAGACGAAGGCTCGCCAGCGAAAGACGCAGGCCACCAGTTTGTTTCGCGGGTCCTCGTCATTTGGCGCTGGTGATCTGAGTCATGATCGTTCCAGCGCTGGTGGCGATGATGCCGCCGACCAGGGCACCGAGAACGATCTTGGGAGCTTCCACTGCACCGCCATGCCAGCGCTCCCATGCGAATTTGCCGCCCGCGTAGATGAGCGCCGCGATTCCGGCCAGCATCACGAACCACGACAGCCAGTTGACGATCTTGATCAGACCATTGGCGCCGGGTGGCTGCTCTGGGGTGATCTGAACCTGCTGCGCGAGTATGACGACGGTATCGGCGAGCAATTGCGAACCCGTCATAGTCACGTTCCCGACGCTTTGGGCGAGATCTGCTGCCGGGACGCTGCGATCCGAGCCGTGATCGCGGTGCCCGCTCGGTGCACGTCCATCGGTACGGCTGTGCTCAGCGCAACTCGTCGAGGCGGTGGAGAGTCATTCGGCGCGAATTGCGCGAGGTCGTCGAGTTCGCAGACGATGAGTTCCTCGTGCCACTCGATCGACCAAATTGCGCCGTCAACCAGATCCTCGACGATGCGCCGGTAGCGGCGGACCGCAGCAGGAACTCTGCCAGGACGAGCGGCACTCACCACCAGGCCCACGACGGTGACCCCAGCTGGAGCCAATCCCCCGTGCCATTCGCGTAGTCGGTCCGCGGCCGCAGTCAGCCCCGGAATGCAGTCGCGCGCAGCGATGACCACGCGCTGGGTGGTGCGCGTCGACGCGGGCCACGCCATACCGGTATCGGCGGAGTGTGCCCACCAGCGTGTCAGCGTGGAGGTGCCGGCGCCGCCGTGCGCGCCGAGCACGGCGAACAATGGCGGGTACGGCCCCGTTGTGGGCAGTGGGGTCAGACGGGTCGGCGCCCGATGTTCGGGGGCAGGGGTGGTGATCGTTTCCGGATCCAGTCGGCCGGGTGCCACGCGGTCGGTGTCGTGTAGGCGAATAACATTGGCGTGCATGGGATTATCCCTGCTTTTGGATGTTGGAGATCAGCAGTCCGGTCCCGACGCGGCGGAGGTTGATCACCTGTAGGTAGTCGGTGCGGGTCCGGTCGAGGTGAAGTTCGACCAGGTGGACGTTGGCCGTGTTGTCGGTGATCGGTGTGATTGCCACGCAGTGCGTGGTTCCGGCAGGGATCGACGCGATGCCAGCGGTCAGCGGCTCGAGCGCGATCCCGGCGTCCGATGCCAGCAGCCGCATTGCGGCGTCGGGTGAACGCTGTTGGTAGTACGCGTATTCGAAGGCCGCGATGACTCCAGCGACGCTGGTTGTGTCCCCCGCTCCGTCGGTGATGGTGGTCGCGGACAGTCCGGCGCACGCCGCGCTGCGCAGCGGGGCTCGGGTCGTGGCTGACGCGACTGTCTGTGAAACCGCCACTGACTGCTGCGCATTGGAGCGCATCGCGAGGACTGCCGTGGTGATCACGACCGCTGCGACAGCTGTGGTCAGAACTGGTCCGATCCACCGGCAAGCCGATCTGTTCGGCCTTGCTCGCCCCGTCGCACCGGGGGTTCGGTGACGAGCGTCACGATCGAGCCGGCTCCATTCAGCCTCGCTGTCGGATCGTTGAGTCTCGGTGGTGGTGAGCAAGGGGAGGGGTGGTTGGTCGTCGAGCCAGCCCCACTCGTCGTCGACGCGGTTGGGAGTGTCGGTGGAATTGTCGTGGGGCATCGATTCACCTCCTGCAGGTCAGAAGAGTGGAGTAGGTGGGCCCTTCGGGGAGACGGCCCGCGAGGGACGGATCTGGTGTCTCTCTGGCGCAGAGACCGCCGTCCGCCCCGAAGGGGTCTAAGGAACCGGCGTGCCAGTTCGGGTCGGTGGGGTCGTCGACACGGTCGAAGAGCCGGAGAACGGGGCAGGTCCGGGCGACAGCGGTCCAGGTGAAGGAGTGGTCGCGCTAGTAGTCGGCCTTGGTAGCGAGGTAGCGGGGTTCGTCGCGGCGATATCGCGGGCTAGCGCTGTGAACCATGTGGCGGCAGCTGAGAGCGGAGCGGTGCCAGAAGAATCGGTGGAGGCACTGGTGCTGGTGTAGGAGTTGTGACGTCCGGTGGTGTCGCTGTACTGGGTATAGGTCGCCAAGTTGTACAGATCGCTGTTGTTGGTGACGGTGGAGGTGATGGCGGTGAACGCCTGGTTCACCCAACCCAATGCGGTCTGTGGAGGGATCAGCTCCGCGACGGCGCCGACGATCTTGGTACCCAGGGTTGCCAGGGCGGCGACCGGATCGGTCAGCCCTACGGTGGCCAGTTCGCTGACAGTTGTTGTGGTGAATACCTTCTGCGCGATCGACACCACGGTGTTGAGCCCGATCGTGCCCAGCCGGAACAGAACCGACAGCACGTCGCTGATTCCCGGCATCGGCGTGCTGGGGTCGGATGCTTCGGACAGCCGCTGCCCCAAGGTTTTCGTCGGCTGGTAGGACAGTTGGTCCAGGCTGGTGCCGGACAGATCTTCGGTGACCACACCGACCGTCGTTTTCCAGATCGTTGCGGCCAGCGCTTGCGCGATCGTGGAGATCGCCGCAATGGGATCTTTCGTATCCGACTGTGCTGCAATATTTTTCACGATCTTCGTCAACGGCGTATCTGTCGAGGAGTCGCACGTGAGATCGCCTGGTGTGCAGAAGTCGGCGACCCGGCCGGCCAGTGCGCCGTAATCGACTGCAGTGCTGCTATCGATGCCCGATCCCCCGCTGCCGGTGTTGGTCAGCGCGATCTTGGAGACAGCGGCACCCGATGTACCGGGTGCGGCAGTGGGCGTGGACTGCCCCGGACGGCCAGGGAGCACGGATTGGTCGCCGCGGGTGGGATCAGCGAACAGAGCGATCCCGGCCACCTTGTCCGCGTCCACGGTGCCCGTGCCGGTGCCGACGGTGTGCGCGAAGGCCGAGACTACCGCGGCACCTTGCCCGTACCCGGCGGCGGCCACGCGTGTGGCTGGGCATCGCGCGATGACTTCTGCGGCATCCTTGTCGAGAAGTTGTGTCGCATCAGCCACGGCCTGCGGGTAGGCGATTTCGGTACCGTTGTCGGCGAAGCCGTATCGGATGTACGCGCGCTGCACGGTGTCTCCGGCCTGGGCCAGTAGCGGAGTGAAGAACTGCCCGAGTGCTCCGGTGTCGGTGGTGGGCGCAGCATCGGCGGGGCCTTCGTCGGTTCCTTGGACGCCGAATACGTACAAGGCCGGGCAGTCGCCGTTCAGTGGCACGTCGGCTTGCGATGTCGTCATCTCACCGCGGGTCCCACACAGCGCCGCCAGCAGGAATGCGACTGCGGTTGTAGCCACACTCCGACACGGAGTCGGCAAGAGGCGCGTCTTGTGCGGCATGGCAATTCACCTCGGTTCTTGGTCTATCGGCGGGTTGCTGGGCGGCTCTCGGTGTCAGCGAAGATCGGTCGACGATCAGTCGGGTGGATTGGCGTGTCGACTCGGCGCAGGGCGCCCCAGGAATCCGCTGAGATGTGCGATCACCTCGGTCGTGCTGTCGGTGGCTGCGCGGAAGTGGTTGGTGTCGTATTCGCGCCAGGTGATGTCCACGCCGCGCCTGCGGTATTCGGTGAACAGTCCAATGCCCGATTCGACCGGGACCACCCGATCGTGGGTGCCGTGATAGAGGTGAACCGGCACCGAGGGCGCCGCGGCGTGGGCTCGGCTTTCGCGTGTCAGGACGTAGCGCCAGATGGCGTCGTTCCAGGGATCCGCACGCTGACACCAGCGTTCCAATGGCTGTCGATACTGTTCGAGAAGCTGTGCTGCGCTGAGGTTTTCAGCGTGCCGTACAACATGGAGGCCCTCTTCTGTAAGCACATGGCGCAGCGGCAGATGGTGATAGGCCCGCGAGAGCCCGATCAGCCCGGCCAATGTGAGCGCCGACCACGGACCACGGTGCGCGGATCGGACCAGCGCGCCCGGATCGGTCACCACGGCACCGGCTGCGATTCCGCGCAGGTCGAGCTCCGGCGCGTACTCCTGGTGCAGTTCTGCTGCCCACACCGCACCACGCCCACCATCGGCATAACCCCATAAGACGATCGATGCTTGTCCCGGATTCAATTGCGCCACTTCTGGTATCGCCTGCGATGCGCGTGCCAGATCGAGAGTCACCTGAGCGGCTGCGCGGGCGGCAAGGAAGGTGTGCGGTCCGAGCCCGGTCATGCCGAGGTTCTCGCCATCGGGGACGGCCACCGTCCACCCGCGATCCAGAGCTGCCTGAATTTGGTCGAGGGGTTCCTCCCCGGTCAACAATTGTTGCGACGGCGCGCACTCGCCGCCGAGTCCGTGGAAGCTGGGGCAATACACCACCAGCGGCTGCGAAGTCGACGAGGCGGCCGTGCCCGCCGCGATCACAGTCCCCGAGACCGGGATGGGCTCACCGCGAGAGTCGCTGGACACGTAGACGATTCGCCAGGCGTTCGTCGCACCGGGCAGGTTTCGAATGGTAGTCCTCTCGGTCCGTACGAGCTCACCCGGGCGTCGATCGCCCGCCACTACCAGCGGTGCATAGAACTCGGTCATGACCGGCTCCCCGCGATGTCGCGGGCGAGAGCAATGAACCAGGCGATGCCCGAGGTCATCTGGCCGGTCACGGCGTAACCGTTGTGACGAGAGACAGTGTCGCCGAATCGAATCCACACAGCCGGGTTCACCAGGTCGCTGCTATCAGCTATCAACTGCCCCCAGGCCGCTGATAGCTGAGCTGCCAGCTTCGGCAAGACGGCAGCCGGGTCCACCGTGACAGCCGTCGTGATCTCACGCCAGCGCCCGGCAGCTGCTGCGACATCGTCGGATGATGGGCGGGGAACGCGTGGGTCGGCCGCGTCGATCAGCCGTTGGGACAAACTCTCGGCCGGCAGGTAGTCGACGTCATCGGGCTGGACACGAAAGTCGTTGAGTACAAATTCTGTCCAGGCATCTCCAAGGGCTGCCGAGAGCAGAGAGTGAATCGACCCGACTGCTGCGATCGGATCGCGAAGGTCGGCCTGGGCGGCGAGTTCGGCACCGGCATGAAGTACGGCCGCGTTATCCGGTGCCGAGCA
The DNA here is from genome assembly GCF_040609015.1 of Nocardia sp. NPDC004860. Lineage (NCBI taxonomy): Bacteria > Bacillati > Actinomycetota > Actinomycetes > Mycobacteriales > Nocardiaceae > Nocardia > Nocardia sp. NPDC004860. Next base: position 34,525 of record NZ_JBEXJI010000007.1, read on the forward strand.
CGCCAAGTCACCGTCGACGCAGATGTCAGCGACACGGCCTGTCAGCGCGCCATAGGTCGCGTCATCAGCGGCAATCCCCCCACCGACAGAGGCGGAACTGGTGACTTGGACTCCAGACACTGCCGCACCGCTGCTGCCAGGGGCAGGGTCCGGAACCGATTGCCCTGGTCGCCCAGGGAACACGGGAGCGCCGGAAGGGCGAGTCGGGTTGGAGTACAGCGCGATTCCAGCGATCCGCTCCGCCGGGACAGGACCATTGCCTGAACCGACCGATCGCGCAAACTCTGCGACAGCCTGCGCGCCTTGTGAATACCCGACCGCTGCCAGCAGCGTATCCGGGCACGTCGCCACGACCTGGACTGCGGCACTATCAAGCCCAGCCAGCGCATCGTTGACCGAAGTCACGTAGGGGTCCACGCCGCCGCCGGGCACCGCACCACCGAAAGCCGCGTCGTACGGAATGTAACTGCGCTGCACCAGCGTTGGAACCGTCGCAATCACCGGCCTGAGTAACGCACCGATCACTCCACTGTCCGCGGTCGGATCCGCGGTTGGCGACGATTGGCCTGTCCCCTGGATGCCGAGCATGTACAGGGCCGGGCAACCAGGTCCTATCGGGACTGCCTGCACCACTGCGGTTTCCGATCCACCGACCAGCACGGCGCCACACACCAAGGTCATTGCTGCGCCGCCTGCCATGCGCAATGCGCGTTTGCTCATGGCTGCCCCACTCCGACTCCGGCCCCGAATCCCGCTCCGACGCTGCCGCCGGCGATCGCCGCGACCACGGCCACAGGGATGCCCGCCACGGCGGCACCGACTGCGGCACCCGCCGCCGCTCCGATCGCGGTCCCGAAAACACCGGAAGTGACCGTTCCCACGACGGGAACCGGCACGAGGGTTCCGACTGCGGCACCAGCGATTCCGCCGACTGTGCCACCGACCAGGCCACCCACGACCGCGCCGATCGCGGCAACTGGGCCTCCGGCAATGACCGCCCCTGCCGCACCCCCGATGCCCGCACCGGCCAGTGTTGCGCCGCTGACCCGGTCGGAGCGTCCGGCAGGCACTCCGATGGAGTCCAAAGCTGTCGCGACTTGCGCCTCGGCATCAGCGGCTGTCGTGTTGATCCAGTCCCGCACGTCTGTGGGCATCCAGTCGGGCGAAGGGGTCTGCCACTCACCGACACGAATTGTGTTGTCCGGCGGCTGAATAGGCGCTACCGGCGGTACCGGCTCCGGCAGGTGCAGATCCTGCAGATCAACCTGCGGCGCAGGGTCCGAGGACGGCTGAGGCCTCGGCGACGGACCATTGCGCACCTCTGGAGGTTGCTCAGGATATTGCTGGGCGCCCTGGTCGGGCTGGGCCTGCTGGTCACTGGATGGTGCGGGTGGGGCGGCCGGGGCCACCGTCCCGGGCTGCGAAGGACTGGTGACACCGGGTTGATCAGAGATTTGTTCGGGCGCGGCGCCGACGGCGTGGCTGGACCCAGTCAGCATTATCGAGACCGGTACGACGCCTGCGATAACGATGTGCCCGCAGCGGACGATGATCGGCCTCGCCGACGTAGACACCGCACGGATGCGCTCCCCACGGGCTCGGCGCATCCTTGACCACCGATCGCACGCGTCGTGATTCTCGGGAATTTGCATTCCGAATAGACCCTTCATCAGGAGAAGACATGACTTCGCGCCAAATCGCGCATTGCTCGAAATCCCTCATGCCGGGCATCCTGGCTGCAGCTTTGCAGCCAGGACCGCCGTCAGGCAGAGTCGGGAATTACAGGAACGACGCCACGATCGAAACGAGCTGAGTCAAGAGGCTCAGACCATTCGACGCGATCGACGAGCCGAGATTCAGATAGGACAGAATAGACATCGGATCCACAAGGTTCCCTTTCTCAACGGTTGCACTTGCAACCTCATCAAAACCTCGAAAACAGCGTCGCGCCACACCTGAAGGTGGTAAGGGATTTACCAAATAACATTCTTACCATCGAGCTCGCGACCAATACGCAGGCAATGTTGATCCAACTGGTAAGGAAATTATTCGTTCGACGCAACGGATGGATCGGGCACGGTTAGACGACCTCCAACACTGCTGCCACAATCGCAAACGTCCCGCAATCCAGATGGCGAAATCCTCGTTGCCGGGACCATCCCGCCCTGGTAGGAACGGTCCCGACTCAAGGGGGAGTTGAGCCATTCAAAACGCAGTTCGCCTTGCGATGAACCACGACCGCAGAACGGGGGGAGAGGACATGAGTCCAGCTCCTGGAAGAAATCTCCGCCGGCAACCGCCTACCACACACGACAAGAAGCCAGTCGACATCCAGATGCCCAGCCTGGGCGCCTGGCTACAACGGGTCAGGGAAGACCGCCACCTCACCCGAGAGGAAGCGGCAGAACTCACCCACATCAGCAAGGACTACATCGCCAAGATCGATCGCGGGTACATCCCCGGACGAGACATGATTCATCGATTGATCGCCGGCTACGGCATGAACGCCATGCAGGCTCGCCACACCCTCGAGCTCTGGCAGCCTCCAGCTACGCTCCCCTCAGTAGGTGAGCTCCGCGACCGAGTCAACACGCCAAGTAGGATCAAGACGCTCGACCAGCTGGATAGAACAGGTGTGATCTGCGTTTACACAGATCCGCTATGGAATGTCCTGTCCGCCAACGAATCATTCCGTCGCGCCCTGCCGGGTGTCGATCAGGCGAATAGCAACGTCGCCCAGTGGTTCTTCGGCACCCACAAGAATGCCCGCCCGGCGATGAACGTGACACTCCAATGGGAGCAGGAGGCTCTCTTCCACGTCGCGATGCTCCGCGGCGCCTTCGGCCGCTACCGCACCAACCCCCGTGTCAAAGCTTTCTTCGACTACCTCAAACGCGATCGCGACTTCCGTCGTATCTGGAGCAGCAGTATCCGTGTCGACTACGCGCGCCATCCCAACGAACTGGCCCACCTGCGCGACCCCGACACAGGCGATCCGTACTCCATCAGTATCGATATCGCCGAGGTCTCAGACACCCGCGATATCCGCGTCTGCTATGCGTACAGGCAAAACGTCACCGACCCGCTTTAGCCCATCCCGCGATAGCGCCCGATGCACACCAGACATTAATGTGCCGAGCGCCACAAGGGCTACCCCGGGCTCGGGGGCTGCCGGACTTTTATGCCGCTAGCAAAACCTCGCGATAACAAACTTCGCAAGGGCGATTCGCACCCGAACTCGGGTAACCGTCGCTTGGGTGCGACTTGATCAGCCTGCGGTGGATCCCCACCCCAATCGCAGGCGATTCCCAGTACGCTATCAACCGGCTGAGACAATTGTGTCGGGATTTTGCCGACCGGCACGTCGGTCGTGACCACTATTGCCGACGTGCTGGTCGACCCGGTGCAGCGCCGCCGAGGGGCAGACCCGATACCGGAACTGCCCACGGAACCCCGCGCCGAATTGCTGACCAGCACAACCGAGGACGAGATCGTGCACCCCAACCGGTTCGTCCTCGGTCGCGGGCGTCTCGTCCCGACCTTCCGGTACGAGCCACAACAGGACGATCCCCGGCCATCGTCTCCCGTGGTGACAATGCGACCCAGCGCGACCTTGTCAAGCGATCGACGATTCGACGAGAACCGTTGCACACCACCAAGCACCGTCTGACACGCGGAGCGACCCGGCCCGTTGGAACCCCCGTTCGCTGTCGCGTCACATACCCAATCGAGCCCCAGGACCGAAGTACATCAGCCTGGGGCTCGCTCGGGGGTAATCGCCCATGTTGATCGCTCAGCATGTTTGACGGCCAGACACTACATGCGCCACCCCGGTCGTGGCGCCAGCAGTGATCTGCGACACGCATACCGTTCAGTGTCGATTGGCGGCTGCCGGCGTACACCCCGCAGGCATGGCCACATGGGCGATGCATCCCATCGAGCGAAGGAATCCGTCACGCCCGCGGATTGAGGCCTGCGGGAGGGATTTTGGCCAGGAAGCCCGCCAGCGCTCGCAACAGGTTCCCGTCGCATAGCTGAGTCACCCAGAGCCTGCGGTCAGATCGCTGTGGGACTGGACAATGCCGATCCCGAATCGAAGGGCGATTTCGGACGATCAATCAGCGCAGCCTTCTGAGGTTCCTGAAGCTGGAAGAGAAGAACCTACAACCAACTTCAACATGCACAACACAGTTCAGCATACGGCTGGCGCATCAAGTCCTCAGCTCTGTTGCATAAACCCATGACAATCAAGCCTGGTACGCCCAACATCTATTCCACCGGCGGTCGTCGCAGGCTCGGGTTTCGCGCATACGAGCGTCACCAAGAAGGCGGAGGACAGACCAACGCCGCCAGAATGTGTCCGTGGCACAGCAAATGCAATGCATGGCAAGTGATCCCATGGCCAGGCTTGCCCTTTCCCGACACCGCCACCGCTGGGCGTTCGTGCGCAGGCCGTGAACCCCATTGCCATCAATGGCTATCTTTTAGCGAACCGAATCCTCTTGCAATGCAAGGCGAAAACAAGAATCTTGGAGGGCGCTCCGGTCAACAGCTAGGCCGTAGCAACACCAAAGCGCCCAGCAGGCGAGTACGGGATGTCTAGCCGCGGTGAGACGCCGATCGGCGACAGACGTGAGCACCGCCTGGTCGTGGACAGCGACAGGCGTGAGCCACCGGATCTTCGCAGGCTCAGCCGCGCCGTCATCGCGCTGGCGAAGGAATCCGAATCAGCTGAGGAGGAACAGTGAAAGCTGCCGTGACCGCCGATCCGGCCGTCGCGTACCTGCGAGTCTCGGACAAGAAACAGTTGAACACCGCCATCGACATCGACCCGGACGGCAATTCGATTGCGACCCAACGCAGCGTCGTCGAACAGCGTGCCGACAACCTTCCTACCCGGATCGTCAAGGAGTTCGTCGAGCCAGGAGTATCGGCCAAGTCCGTCGAGAACCGGCCCGTGTTCCAAGAGATGCTGGCCTACCTTAACGAGCACCCCGAGATCAAGTACGTCATCGTCTATGCCCGGTCCCGCGCCTTCCGCAACTACATCGACGCCGCGGTCACCAAGCGCCAGCTCGACAAGATGGGCGTGAAGCTGATCTCGGCTCGGGAAGACTTCGGCGAAGGTATCTACGCCGACATGATGGCCGCCATCACTGACATCTTCAACGACACCCAGAACAGGCTGTCCGGCCAGGACATCAGCATCAAAATGCTGAACAAGGCCATGAGCGGCGGCACCTGCAGCCGAGCCAAACTCGGATACGTCAACACCCGCATACTGTTCGAAGGCCGCCAGGTCAACACCATCAAGATCGACGAAGACCGTGCACCGCTCGTCGTGCAGGCCTGGGAACTCTACGCAACCGGCGAGCACGGCCTCGACGATCTCGAAGCGGCGATGGCCGACCTGGGGCTGACTTCTCCTCCGACCAGCCGCTACCCGGCACAACGACCAGTATCGGCCTCAACCCTGCACAACATGCTGCGCGACCCGTACTACGTCGGCTACGTCACGTGGAAGGGCCAGATCTATCCCGGGCGCCACGAACCGCTGATCAGCCATGAACTGTTCGACCGCGTTCAGGATGTGCTCCGCCAGCGCAGCGCCAATGGGAACCGCGACCGGGTTCACAACCACTACCTCAAAGGGTTCCTGTTCTGCACTCGCTGCCGCGACCAGGGGCATACCTCACGGCTGGTGTTCAACCAGTCGACCAGCCGCAACGGCAGCAAGTACACATACTTCAAGTGCCGCAGAAGCAAAGAGGGGTTATGCGATCTCCCCTACCTCCCAGTCGAAATGGTCGAAGAGGCCGTGGCCGAGCACTATCGCACACTGCAGCTCTCGACATCCTTCGCCACCGAGACCCGAAGGCTCCTCGAAGAAGTCGTCGCCGATGAACACACCACCGTCCGTGACCGGCACGCCAGCCTCAACCGTCAACTGAAACAGCTCGACGCCAAGGAAAACCGCCTGATCGACCTGCTCGCCGACGGCTCGATGCCCCAAGCAAAAGTCCGCATGAAGCTGATCGACATCAAGACCCAACGCAAACGGCTCGAAGCCGGGCTCACGAACACCTCTGAAGAGCTCACCATCGGCGCTGGAGTGCTCCGGCACGCCTTGGACCTCGTTGCCGACCCTTACGTCCTCTACCGCGACGCCAGCACCGACGTCCGCCGCCTGCTCAACGAAACCTTCTACCAACGCTTCTACATCGACGATCATCAGGACACCATCGAACCGACGATCAGCGACGAGAAAACCGACCTGTTCGCCGCCCTCCATCAAGCCGGCCACGCCTGCACCAGCCCCTCACCGCACAGAAAGCAGAAAGGGGCTTACTCGAACCAGCGAGCGGACGCTGGTTGGAATAAGCCCCTTATGGTGGTTCTAGCTGGGATCGAACCAGCGACCCCTCGCGTGTGAAGCGAGTGCTCTCCCGCTGAGCTATAGAACCGTAGCTCGTCGCTCGAGGCGACTGCCCGGGTCGGGGTCTCCCCCGCTCCGGCTGAGAGAACATTAGCGCGTCCACCCACTGTCATGCCAAATCGGGTGCACCATCGCTCGCTGCGGCGCATGGTAGCCGACTCGGGCGGTGTCGGCCAGGGCATCGAATTCTGCTGCGGTGAAGGCGATTTCAGCGGCAGCGACGTTGCCTTCGACATGGGCGACCATGGCCGGATCCGCAGGAGCGAGCCGGCGCTACGGCGAATCGAACAGCTCGGCCACCGCGGCCACCGTGACAGCCCGGGTCAGCCAATCCGACAGCCGCTCCAGATCAGCGCATGCCAGAATCCGCTCACGAGCGGCTCCGTCGACCTCGATCCCCCGAGCGGCCAGAACCGTGAGAATCGCCGAAGCCTCCCCCTCGGCCCGGCCTTCGGCCACGCCCTCGGCCTTGCCTTCCGCTCGACCTTCCGCCACGCCTTCGGCGTGTCCGATCGCCTGGTGGCGCCGAGCGAATTCGCTCTCCCACTGGTAGTTCTCGACCGAAATCGACATGATGGCCTCCAGCTCGATGCGGGCTGCCTCGGGCAGTCGCGCGCTGATGTAGTCATAGTAGATCAGGCCCCTCTCGGGCCCGAAGGTCTCGAGCGCCCGCAGCACCATCTCGAGTACTGGGCGCCGCGACTCGTCTTCCACATGACCGGGAGCCGACAGCAGCACCAGCTCGGGCCATTCTCGCGCTTGGTCCGGGTCGGTGACCGGTCCCAACCGCCCCGGCCAGTACGTGATCGGCGTGAAGACGAAACCCGGATGACCGGTCTGGATCGGTTGTCCGACAGCCGCCGCGACTCGCTCGATCGGACAGTAATTGAAAAGACCGGCGCCAAGGTAATCGTCTGCAGTGGTGGGGCATTCGCGGGCGGCGATCCGGGCGCATGCCGAAACACGGCCGTATTTTTCTGGATACATGGCGGCGCCTTCGGCCGGTGTAGTTTGCCAGGGTTACGGTGCCCGGGCGATCGGGTGCAGATTCACCACGGAGGATCCAATGAAGTTGCGTATTGCTGGAGTATTCGGCGCTGCCGCGGTGGCCGGGATGGTGGCGGTGCTGGTGCCCGCGACCGCGGGCGCGTCGACCGGCACCCTGGTCTCGAACGGCAGGGTTCTCGTGAACCCGTCCGGTTGCGTCCGGATCCTGCTCACCGACCTGGACACGACCACCGTGACGAACTCGACCGACCAGGACGCCACCTTCTACGCCAGCATCGACTGCTCGGGCGATCCGATCGGCACCGTGGCGGCCGGAGCGGCCGGCACGCCCCCGATGGCGGGCAGTTTCTCCATCAACTGACGACTGCGCACCTGGCCAGAGTGCATCGCGCCTGGCCAGGCTGCGGTTTCCCATGACCCTCACCGCTCGAGCAGGGGCGCCGAGGCGTGAAGACGAGCTGGTGCCGTTTGACCGACGCCGAGGCGGGTACGCGAATACGAAACAGATCGCGGCATACACCCGGAGGTCGAGAACCGTGGAAATCGCAAAAGGAACGCGTCTGGTCCCCATCCACGACACCGCGCTCGGTGCTTCCCAGGTCACAGCGGTGCGACACAACCCGATTCCGTACGCGGAGGTTCGACCTGTCGGCGGCGGCCGGGTGTGTGCGGTATCGCTCACCGACCTGCAGCGGGATTTCCGCATCCTGCGCAAAAGCGCGTCAGCCGAAGATGATTCGACCGAGGGGTAGCTTCTCGCCTCCGGATCAGCCCGCCATCTCGACACCACATCACTGCGCCGGGTCGGGCTCAATACCGCGGCGGCCCGGCTGGACGCCAGACGATCGGCTCGTCGATGTCGGTCGTCACCGTCGTTCGCCGGCGTCGTTCCAGGACGATGAGCGCGGCGCCGCCGGCGAGGCCGACGGCGGCCAGGATCGTGCCGACCAGGCCCAGGGCCGGCTGATGCAGCCAGAGAGCCAGGAACGCGACGGCAGTGGCGAGGACGCCGCAGAACATCAACGCGAAGCCCGCCCAGTTCCGGCTGTCGGCCAGCACCTCTCCCTGCTGCACCTGCGTTGCGCGGGAAAGATCCGCGGCGCCATCGAGCGGCGGAAACTCCGACGCTCCTTCCGTGGTCATTATCGATACCTCACATCCGGCCCGGGCGACGCGCCCGACGCCTGCTCTTCGGGGGTACCCGCAGCCAGGGATCCAAACGATGAACGCGGGAATCGCGGGAAGTACGACAGGAAGGAATCCCTTGCGAGACTTCACGTGCGGTCGGTGCGGACAGCGATTGTCGTTCGAGAATTCGGTCTGCCTGAAATGCGGTGGAGCGCTGGGGTTTCACCTGCCCAGTCGCACCCTGCTCGTCCTCGATACGCGCGGGACGACCACTGTCGACGGTCAGCGTTGGCGGACATGCGGCAATCTGCAGCGCGCCCAGTGCAATTGGCTGGTCCCAGCGACAACCGGGGCCGGCGGTGAATTATGCCGTTCGTGCCGGTTGACCCGAACCCGGCCCGCGGACGACAACTCCCCGGCGCTGGCCCAATTCGCCGAAGCCGAGACGAGCAAGCGGCGGGTGATCCTCGAGCTGAACGAACTCGGGTTGCCGATCGTCGGGCGAGACGAGGATCCCCACCATGGCCTGGCTTTCGATCTGTTGTCCAGCGCGTGTGAGGCGGTGACGACCGGCCACCACAGCGGGCTGATCACGCTGGACCTCGCCGAAAGCGACGATGTGCACCGCGAACGACTCCGCGTATCGATGGACGAGCCATACCGGACACTCGTGGGCCACTTCCGCCACGAGCTCGGCCACCACTACCAGCAGGTCCTGGTGGGCGACGGCCTGCGGGAGCCGAGATTCCGGGCACTGTTCGGCGACCCCGACGAGGACTATGCGGCCGCACTGGACCGGAACTATCGGATCGGCCCGCCACCGGACTGGCCGGATCGGTTCGTGTCCGCCTATGCCGCAACGCATCCCGTCGAGGATTGGGCCGAGACCTTCGCCCACTACCTCCATATCCGTGAAACCCTCGACACCGCAGCAGCATTCGCGATGACCCCGGCAAGCACCCGATCCGAAGTGCGGCTGCGCGCCGACACCGGTTTCGATCGCCTCATCGAGCAGTGGCTGCCACTGTCATGGGCCCTCAACCAGGTCAACCGGTCGATGGGCCACCCCGACCTCTATCCCTTCGTCCTGGCCCCGGCGGCATTGGACAAGATGCGATTCATCCACGAGCTGATCGGCCGCGCAACAGCTTCGGCAACGCGGAGATAGCCGTTCAGTCGCGAACACGGCACCACAGGTAGGACCGGTCCCGGCTGGTCTGTGAAGAAACCGCAACTCGCGGGCACCCGTACTCATGATGATTCGGCAGCGAAGTGGTCCGCGGGGGCTTCGTCGCCGACATAGGCCGACCACAACCGGCGGTAGGGGCCGTCGATCTCGAGCAGCTCGGCGTGGCGGCCGGTTTGCAGCAGACGGCCGTCGCCCATCACGATGATCAGATCGGCATCGGCGGCGGTGGCCAGGCGGTGGGCCACGACGATGGTGGTGCGGCCCGCGGTGAGGACCTCGACGGCCGCGCGGACGCGGGCGTCGGTCGCCAGGTCCAGGGAAGCGGTGGCCTCGTCGAGGATGAGTATGTCGGGCTCCACCAGTTGAGCGCGGGCCAGCGCCAGCAGTTGGCGCTGACCGGCGGACAGAGCGGCGCCGTGCGCGCCGATCGGCTGCCGGTAACCGTGCTCGAGAGCGGCGATCATCTCGTGGGCGCCGACCGCGCGTGCCGCCCATTCGATGTCGGCGGGTGTGGCATCGGGTTTTCCGTAGGCGATGGTGGCATGCACCGTGTCGCCGAACAGGAACGGTTCCTGCGGCACCACGCCCAGCCGTTTGCGGTAGTCGCGCAACCGGTAGCGGCGGATGTCGACGCCGTCGACGAGCACGGCTCCGTCGGTCGTGTCGTACAGGCGCGCAAGCAGTTTCACCAGGGTGGATTTGCCGGCTCCGGTTTCGCCGACGACGGCGACCTGCTGGCCGGGCGCGATTCGCAGATCGATGCCGGACAGCACTCGCCGATCGGCCCCCTGGTAGGCGAAACCCACACCGCGGAACTCGATCTCGCCCGCGAGCCGCTCGACCGGACGCGCATCCGGCGCGTCCGGGGTGGACACGGGCTCGCGCATCAGCACACCGAGGCGCTCGATGCCGACGACCGCCTGCTGGTAGCTGTCGAAAACCTGCGACAACTGCTGGATGGGGGCGAACAGCAGATCGATGTAGAGCAGAAACGCGATCAATGTCCCTGCGGTGAGCGCACTCTCGCGCACCTGGTGCACCCCGACCGCCAGCACGGCGGCCGTGGCGATCACCGACATGATCTCGATGAACGGGAAGAACAGCGCCATCAGCGTCTGACTGCGCAGCCGCGCATCGCGGTAACCCCATGAGCGACGCTCGAATTCGCGCTGATTGATCGCCTCGCGGCGGTAGGCCTGGGTCACCGCGATGGTGTCGACGTTCTCCTGCAGGTAGGCGTTCGCGGCGCTGACCTGCTCGCGCGCCAGGTTGTAGGCGGGCACCGACGCCCGGCGGAACGCGACCGTCGCGATCACCAGCACCGGCAGTAGCGCGAGCACCACCAGCGCCAGGCGGCCGTCGATCACGATCAGCGCCACCACCACGCCGCTGATGGTCAGCGTGCTGGTCAGCGCGACCGCCAGTCCCGTCTGCAGGAAGGTCGACAACCCGTCCACGTCGGTGATCATCCGGGTCATGATGCGGCCCGCCAGTTCCCGCTCGTAGAACTGCAATCCCAGCCGTTGCAGCTGGGCGAAGACCTTCACCCGCAGGCCGTAGAGCAGCCGCTCCCCCGCCCGTCCGGTCACGCGGACCTGGGCGACGGTGATCACCCAGTCCACGACCACCACGACCAGCGCGGACGCGGCGGCCAGCAGCAGCACGTCGCGGGCTCCGGCCAGCACGCCGTGGTCGATGCCGTAGCGCACCAGGAACGGAATCAGGATCTGTGCCAGGGCGTCCAGGGCGACCAGCCCCAGTCCGGCCAGCAGCGGCAACGCGAACGGCCGCAGCAAGCGCGTCAAATCGAAGTTCGGGTCCGGTGTGTGCGAAAAATGCTCGGGCACATCGGGTTCACCGGTGGCTGCGGGCAACCGCCCGATCAGGGCGCGCACGTCGCCGCTCGGCGGGGCGCTCGACATCATGCCCCCGCCCAGGTGACCGCCCATCGCCCCCGGCGAGCCGGCGGCACGCCGGGCGAACGCTCTGGCCATCTGCTCCAGCGCACGTGACTCGTCACCGTCGGTCTCGGTGCCCGTCCACAGTCCGGCGGTGGGCACGGTGTCGGTCACCGCGCTCAGATCGGCGGCGATACTCACCGGGTCCGGCGCGGTGAACAGGGCGTGGAACAGCTCTCCGGAGGTCTGCAGATCGTGCAGAGTGCCGAGTTCGGCGACCCGGCCGCCGTCCAGCACGGCCACCCGATCGGCCAGTGCGAGAGTGGAGATCCGGTGCGCCACCACGATGGTGGTGCGCCGGCGCACCTCGGCGGCGACGCGGGCGAAGATCTCCTCCTCCACCTGTGCGTCGATGGCGGAGGTAGCGTCGTCGAGCACCAGGATCGGGGCGTCGGTGATCAAGGCGCGGGCCAGGGCCAGGCGCTGACGCTGTCCGCCGGACAACCGCTGTCCACGCTCGCCGATGTGCGTGTCCAGGCCCCCGGGCAGCGCGGCGACGAATTCGTCGGCGGCAGCCAGATACAGTGCGTGCCACACCTGTTCGTCGGTGGCGTCACGACGGCCGTAGGACACATTGGCCCGCACCGTGTCCGCCATCAGCGAGGTGTCCTCGAAGACCATCGCGATCCGGCCGCGCAGGTCCGGTAGATCCCGGATATCGATGCCGTCCACCAGAATTCGGCCCGCATCGGGATCGAACAGGCGGGGCAGCAGTTGCACCAGAATCGATTTGCCCGAACCGGCCGCACCGGCAACGGCCACCGTCTCCCCCGGCCCGACAATGAGGTCGAGCCCGTTCAACACCGGTGGCTGCGCCTCGAAAGCGAAACGCACGCCATGGAACTCGATCCGAGGCGCACTGCCGGAGTCGCCCGCCACCTCGGCGGCCGACTGCGCCGCGGCCGCCTCACGCGGTACGGGCGTCTCGATCACCTCACGGACCCGCTCGAGCGAGGCCCTGCCCTGCTGGCTCACCGTGAGCAGCATGGAGAACATGCGGATCGGGGTGACGAACGAGCCCAGGTACGTCATGAAGGCCAGGAAGGTGCCCAGCGTGATGGACTGCCGAAGCGCCAGCAGCCCGCCCACGACCAGAATCAGCGCCTGCCCCGCGGCCGGCACCGCCTGCATGGCGGGGGTGAACCGGCTGGTGATCCGCGTGATGCGCAACCGCGACCGGTACAGGTCCCGGGCCGAGCCCGCCAGTTCCTCGAGCTCGTGCGATTCCTGCCCGAAACCCTTCACCACCCGCACGCCCGTCACCGCCGCCTCCACTCGCATGGCGACCTCGGCGGCGCGGGCCTGCGCGTCCCAGTTGGCGGGGAACAGCTCTCGCTGACTGCGGGAGGTGATCAGCCACAGCGCCGGAACCACCAGCAGCGCAATGACACTCAGCATCGGCGACATCGACGCCATCAGGATCAGTGAAACGGCCAGCAGCACCACATTGCCGGCGACCAGCGGAAGCAGTTGCAGGAACATCTGAATCAGCGTCACGTCGGTGATGGCACGGCTCACGACCTGTCCGGTGTAGAGCCCCGACCGCTGCCGGCCGTTCAGCCGCAGCAACGCCGCGAACAGGTCACGCCGCAGATCGTGCTGCACGTCCAGCGACAGCCGTGAGGACCCGGTGCGCCGCCCGTACCCCGCCACGAACCGGGTGGCCCCGACCGTGAGCAGCACCAGCACCCACGGCAGCACCGAGGCTGCCGTGGTGGTCACGGTGTCGACCACATGCCGTACCAGCAGCGGCAGCACGGCCGTGCAGACGTTGGATACCAACGCACCGGCGCACGCGAGCAATACGGTGCGGCGATGCTGTGCGCAACGCCGCAGCAGATAGCGAATCCACCCGTCGGCGCGGGTATTCGAGGCCGCGTCCGCGGAACAGCCGGAGCCCCAGCTCATCCCGCGACCACGAGCGCGCCGGCTCCGGAGAACTGATTGGCGGGCCGCTGCAGACCGTAGTGCCCACGCAGCGTCGTCTCGGTGTACTCGGCGCGGAACAGCCCGCGCCGCTGCAGGATCGGCACCACCTCGTCCACGAAACGCTCCAGACCCGAGGGCAGCACGGCGGGCATGATGTTGAACCCGTCCGCGGCGCCGCGAGTGAACCACTCCTCGATGGTGTCGGCGACCTGATCAGCGGTGCCGGCGAAGGTGTGGTGGCCACGTCCGCCCCCGAGCCGGGCGATCAGCTGGCGCAGCGTGAGCCGTTCGCGCCGAGCGAGATTCACGATGAGGGTGAATCGGCTCTTGGCGCCCTGGATCTCGTCCTCGGTGGGCAGGTCGTCGGGCAGTTCGCTGTCCAGGTCGAGGTCCTCCACCGGAATGCCCCAGGTACGGGCCAGCTGGCGCTTGGCGTACTCGGGTGAGATCAGCCGCTCCAGTTCGGCATCCAATTCCCTGGCGTGCTCCTCGGTATCGCCGATGACGGGCACGATGCCCGGCAGGATCTTGATGGTCTCCGGGTCGCGGCCGAGAGCGATCGCGCGACCCTTCAGATCGGTGTAGAACGCGAGCCCGTCCTCGATGGTCTGCTGTGCGGTGAACACCGCCTCGGCGTAGCGGGCGGCGAAGTCCTTGCCGTCCTCGGAGGAACCGGCCTGCACCAGCACCGGATACCCCTGCGGCGGCCGCGCCACGTTCAGCGGACCCGCGACCTTGAAGAACCGGCCCTCGTGGTCGATCCTGCGGACCCGGTCCGGATCCGTGTGAATACCCGATTCCTTGTCCGCCAGCACGGCGTCGTCCTGCCAGCTGTCCCACAGTTTCGTTGCCACATCGACGAATTCGGCGGCCTTCGCATAGCGCAGCCTGTGGTCGGGGACGTCGTCGAGTCCGAAGTTGCGTGCGGCGTCGGCGCCGGCGGTGGTGACGATGTTCCAGCCGACGCGCCCGCCCGATACCCAGTCCACCGAGGCGAAACGGCGCGCCAGGTTGAACGGCGAGTTGTAGCTGGTGGACGCGGTGGCGATGAGACCGATCCGCGAGGTCTGCACCGCGATGGCCGTGAGCAGGACCGTCGGCTCCAGCTTGCCGGCCGGGCGGCGCCCGGTATCGCCGTAGAGCACCGGACTGTCGGCGAAGAAGATCGAGTCCAGCTTCCCGCGTTCGGCGATGCGGGCCAGCTGCACATAGTGATCGATCTTGGTGTTCGCGTACGGATCGGATTCCGGCAGCCGCCACGAGGCCTCGTGGTGTCCGGTCGACATGAGAAATGCGTTGAGGTGCAGCTGTTTCGATGGCATGAAGGGTTCCTTATCGGATTGCGGCGGGGACGACGCCCAGCGCGGACAACAGGGTGCGGCGGATGCGCTGGAACTCCGGTTCGCCCGGATCGCGCTCGGCCGGCAGGTCGATGGGCAGGTCGAGGGTGAGGCGGCCGGCATCGAGCACCAGCACGCGCTGCGCCAGGGTGATCGCCTCGTCCACATCGTGGGTGACCAGCAGGACGGTCGGGGTGTGCCGCTGGACCAGATCACGGAGCAACGCGTGCATCCTGATCCGGGTGAGCGCGTCCAGCGCGCCGAACGGCTCATCGGCCAGCAGCAGATCGGGAGCTCCGACCAGGGCCCGCGCCAGCGCCACCCGCTGTTGCTCGCCGCCGGACAGTTCCGAGGGCCACGCGCGCTCCCGCCCGGCCAGTCCGACCTCCGACAGCAGGGCCCGGCCCGCCGCGCCGCGGGCGCGCGGCTGCCCGTACAGCACGTTGGTCAGCACCCGCTGCCAGGGCAGCAGTCTCGAATCCTGGAAGACCACGGCGGTTTTCGCCGGCACCCGCAGCACACCGGAACCCTCGACATCGTGATCGAGCCCGGCCAGCGCCCGCAGCAGGGTGCTCTTGCCGGAGCCGCTGCGGCCGAGCAGGGCGACGAACTGGCCCGGCGGGATGGTCAGCGTTATGCGGTCCAGGATGGTCCGCTCCCCGAACGACCGGACCAGGTCCCGGGTCCGGACGCCTAGGTCGAGATCGTTCGACGCCATGACAGCACCTTGCGTTCGAGCAGCCGGATTCCCGCATCGGAGACGAGCCCGAAGACGCCGTAGATGACCAGGCAGACCAGGATGACATCGGCCTGCCCATAGTTCTGGGCGCTGGTCATGAGCTTGCCCAATCCATCTGTGGCATTGACGGATTCGACGACGACCAGAGAGAGCCAGGCGCCGGTGACCGACAATCGCAGCCCGAGGAAGAAGCCCGGCAGCGAGCCCGGCATCACCACGCGGGCGATGAACTCCCAGCGCGAAACACCCTGCACCTCCGACAGTTCCACGAACCGCTTGTCGATGGCGGTGAGCGAGGCGTGCGTCTGCAGGTACATGGCCAGCGCCACGCCCAGAGTGATCAGCACGATCTTGAACGTCTCACCGATGCCCAGCCACAGGATCATCAGCGGAATCAGCCCGAGGCTGGGAACAGCGCGCTTGACCTGCACCGGTCCGTCGATCAGCGATTCACCCAGACGCGAAAGTCCCGCCACCAGAGCGAGTGTCGTGCCGATCAGGATGCCCAGCCCGAGACCGATCGCCGCCCGGTGCAGCGAGGCGAGCACGTTGTCCCCGAGCGTGCCGTCGCGGACGAGGTCCCAGCCGGTGCCGAGCACGGTCCATGGCGCGGACAGCTTGCGGTGGTCCAGCAGCCCGTAATAGCTGCCCGCCGACCAGGCCGCGAGCACGACGACCACACCGAGCAGGCGTGCGAACGGCACCGGTTTCCGCAGTCCGAGGCGACGCAGGCGAGGCCGGTCCACGAACTCCTCGCCCGTCCGGGGCGCGGGCACCACGATACGGGGCAGCGCGAGTGTCATTGTGACTCCTTGATCCGGTACTGCGCGGGCACCGCGTCCGAGGCCAGCGATTCGAAACGACGGTCGAACAGTTCACCGGCATCGAAGCTCTTACCGAAGTAGCCGGAGCGGGTCACGAGGTCGATGGTTTCCTGTTCCCATTTGATGGCGTCATCCCATTTCGCCGGGTAATAGGGCTTGTCGACGGTGCCCTGAATCCGGCGGGCGTCCTCCGCCGAAACCTTCTGATCCTTCACGTAATACGCGTCGAGCCATTGATCCTGATGCTCCCAGGACCAGATGTCGGCCCGCGCCCAGACCTTCACGAATGCCGTGACCGCGGCCAGTTTCGCGGAATCCTGCAGCACCGCGGTCGGCGTCCACAGGATGGTCAGGGCGTCCACGGCCGGCGTTGCCACCGCACGTGCACCCTGATCGCCGTACTGGGCCAGGTATTTGGTGGTCTGCGGCTCGGCGAGCGGAGCGACATCGATTTGCCTGCCCTGCAATGCGGTGAGGAATTGCGGACTGTTCAACTCGACGAGTTCGACCTCTTTCAGGCCGATGCCGGCGGCCTGCAGAGTGCGCAGCACCACCACGCCCTGCGCCTGACCGGGCGAAAAGCCGATCCGCTTGCCGCGCAGGTCGGCCAGGCTGTTGATGCTCGAGTTCGGTGCCGTCGCCAGTTGATACAGCGGCGTCGAGCGCATCTTGACACCGACGATCTTCGCGTCCACACCCGTGGCATGGGCGTGGATCGGCGGAATTCCCGCATTGCTCGCCACATCCAGGGCGCCGCCGCGAAAAGCTTGAATCACATCCGGCCCGGCGGAGACCACCGGCCAGTCGGAAACGGTGAACGGCAAGGTGTTCAACTGCCCGGCGGCATCCAGCGCGACCCGGGTCGTATTCACCGAAATGGACAGTTTGGTGTTCGGCGGCACACTGGTCGGCAGCGCCGCCGAGAGATCGGTATCCCCGGCGCGGGTGGCGCAGCCGGCCACCAGTACAACGGCCGCTACGGCAACGCCTAACCCGGATATCGCGTATCGCATTCTTTTCTCCTGATTCGACTGCGGCGGAGAGCATCAGGGAAATCCGGGCAGCGATGACAAGCGAGATTCTCGGACCGGTCCGCGAGGACGTAACTTTCCATGTACAGACTCTCGCCGAAACCATTGCGACCGAGCAACATTCGTTCGACTTAAAATAAATGCGAATCAAACTCGGGCATCTGTCGCGGCCGGCTCGGCGGTGGACACCACCGACAATGGATCGGTGAACAGCCGCTGCAGCACCACGGCGCCGGCGGCGGTCTCCAGCACGCGCCCGAAGAACGACGATCCCGTGATGACCTCCTCGGGCCGTTCACAGGCCGAGAACCGGCGCACCACATCGAGATACGCCGCACGCACGCCCGGCACCCTGACCAGCGCCTGATCCACGATCACCACCGCGTCCGGATCCAGTAGGTCGATCACGACCGCGACCACCCGTCCCAGTACCCGGGCACGCTCCGCGAACAACATCTGCGCCGTCGTGTCCTGACCCGCGAGGGCGATGAGATCCGGAATCCGCTGTACCGGCAGCCCTGCCCGCCGGGCATGAGCCACCATCGCACGGTCGGTGCACTCGGCCAGCGCCGACTCCGCCGCGTCGCCCCCGACCAGACGCGTGATCGCACCCGCCGCCGACCGTGGGCCGTAGTGCACCCGCCCGTGCACAGCGAACGCCACATCGATCACATTGCCCGCGAACAGCAGCACCGTCGCCGCCGCACTCCGCGCATGCCCGAACAACTGCTCCGCGTGCACGAGCGCCCGGCTGTGACTGTCCAGCGTCACCGGCAGCCCGGTCTGCTCCGAGAGATACTGCCGCACAGCCACATTGCGCCAGGGCAGGGTGCCGTGCTCGACCACGGACCCGGCGGAGCTGTCCACCCAGCCGCCGATCGCGACGCCCAGCCCGATGACGCGTTCGGTCAGCTCACCCCGCAGCCGCCGCACCTCGGCGGCGGCGGACGCCAGGATCACATCTGGATCCAGGCCGAGGTGCGGCACCCGATGCGAAAGCCGCACGGTTCCGGCGATATCCAGCACCGCGACCGTGCAATGGTCCGCGGCGATGTGCAGCCCGATCACCACATTGCCCGCGACGTTCAGCACCAGCGGCGAATGTGGGCGGCCCATCCCGCCCGGCCCGGCCGTCTCCGGCAGTTCGGTCAGCAATCCCGCCGCGGCCAGCGCCCGCACCTGCGAGGTCACGGTCGCCGGCGACAATCCGGCCACGCGCGCGATGACGCTGCGCGGCGCCGTGCCCTCGGCGAGCACGGCACGCAGCACCGCCCCCGCGCTCTTGTCCCCGGCCATCAGCGCAGCGGGAAACCCTGCGCCGCAAGCTGGTCACGCAGCCGGTCGCGGCCTTTGAGCGCGGCGGCCGAGCCGAGCCGGGTCAGTACCCGGTCGATCCAGGAGTGCTCGAGGTTCTGCTCGGCGTAGAACGCTGCGATCCGGCTCTCGTACTCGGCCAGATGCGCGCCGAGCCCGGTCGCGTCGTAGGTCTCCTCGTGCAGCACCGCGGCCTGTGGCAGCCGCGGCTTGACGCGGGCATCCTCGCTCGGGTCCGGGGTGCCGACCACGAGGCCGACGACCGCGAACACGCCTGGTGGCAGGGATAATTCAGCCGCAATCTGCTCGGGGTTGTTGCGGATGGCGCCGATGTAGACGGTGCCCAGGCCCAGTGATTCGGCCGCTGTCGCCGCGTTCTGCGCGGCCAGCGCCGCGTCCAGGAACGCCACATAGCTGGACTCCAGGTAGTCGGCTCCATCGAGCGGGGCTCCGCGCTCGGCGGCCAGTGCTCGCAGCCGGGCCAGATCCGCCGTCCAGACCAGCAGTACCGGCGCCTGCCGGATATGGTCCTGATCCCCGGCGAGCGTGGCCAGTCGTGCCTTGCGTTCCGGATCCCGGACCGCGATCACGCTCCACGCTTGGAGATTGGAGGATGTCGGCGCCGACTGGGCTGCCGAGACGAGCAGGCGCAAGATGGCGTCCGGCACCGGATCGGCCAGATAGCGACGGATCGAGCGGTGCTCGTGCAGCACCTGCAGTACCGGGTTCCATTCCGGCGCCGGGGTCGGCGCGGGGTCGCGGTAGCGCTGTGCCACCAGCTGATCCGCAACAGCAGAGATCTGGGTCATGGACCGTATCGTGACCGCCGCGCGGGGCCAAGTCAGGTATTGACCGCAGCTCGAGCCGAATACTACGCAACCGGCGACGAGGATTGAACGATCGTCGTATCCCCCGGTAGCGGCAACAGCTGATTGCCCTGACGTTCGATCTCGGACCGATACGGGTATCGGAGAGCACGAAGTGCGTGATGCCGAGATCACGGTATTTGCGCAGCGATTTGGCGACAGCCTCCGGTGAGCCGACCGGCCACGACACCCAATTTCATTGTGCTCCAAAGTATTTCCGAAGGATCAGCCTGATCTCAACCATTGACCACCGTGACCGCGAAGGACGAAGGTGCCCGAGAGGAGCGCACGCCGATCCGGCGTGACACGAGGGCAGGAACGGAAACCGAGGATTATGGCATCGACACCATTGCACCTGGGCGCGGCGCTGGACGGTGCGGGCTGGCATCCGGCGGCCTGGCGGGAACCGAACTCCCGGCCCGCGGAGCTCTTCGGAGCCCGCTACTGGACCGATCTCGCCGCCACAGCCGAACGGGGACTGCTGGATTTCGTGACCATCGAGGACAGTCTGACGGTACCGCAGGCTCCCGACCGCGCCGTCGACCGGGTGCGTGCCCGGCTCGACGCCGAATTGATCGCCGCACGCCTCGCACCGGTCACCCGCCACCTCGGACTCGTCCCGGTGGTGACCGCCACCCACACCGAGCCGTTCCATGTCGCCACGGCGATAGCCACGCTCGACTACACCTCGCATGGCCGGGCCGGCTGGCAGACCCGGGTGTCGGGAACTGCCTCCGAGGCGGCCCATTTCGGACGGCGCACCATCGATGAACTCACCACCGCGGAGTTGGCCGAAGCCGTGACCTCGGGCCGATTCCCGCCCGCCGCGCACGAGTTGTTCGACGAGGCCGCCGATGCCGTCGAGGTGGTGCGCCGATTGTGGGACAGCTGGGAGGATGACGCCGAGATTCGCGACGTCGCCACCCGGCGCTTCATCGATCGAGACAAGTTGCACTACATCGACTTCCGGGGGCGCTTCTTCAGCGTGCGCGGCCCGTCCATCACTCCGCGCCCACCACAGGGGCAGCCGGTGGTGACGGCGCTGGCACACGCGCCGCTGATCTACGAATTCGCCGCCCGTGGTGCGGATCTGGTGTTCGTCACCCCGACGCACGACGAGGGTCCCGCACCGATCGTGCGCAGGGTGGCGGAGGCGGCCGACCGGGTCGGGCGGGTCGGCGAACCGCTGCGGGTCTACGCCGACCTGGTCGTCTTCCTCGACACCGCCGACGCCACCGGAGCGAAGCGTCTGGCCCGCCTCAACGATCTCGCCGGTGCCGAATTCGTCTCCGACGCAGCAATTTTCACCGGCAGCGCGGATGCCCTGGCCGATCTGCTCGCCGCCTGGCACGACGCCGGGGTCGATGGCGTGCGCTTGCGGCCGGGTGTGGCCGTCGACGACCTGAGCGCCATCGCCGATGTCCTGGTGCCGGTCCTGCAACGCCGCGGCCTGTTCCGAACCGGCTACGCCGAGACCACCCTGCGTGGGCTGCTCGGCCTGCCCACCGCCGTCCCCAATCGATACGCGAACGCCTGAGCGAGGCCACCCATGAGCACATCCCGTAAGCAGGTCATCCTGGGCGCCTACCTCGGCGGCGTGAACCATCACACCGCCTGGTGGCATCCGCGAGCCGGCAGCCAGATCGATTTCGGCACCTTCGAACACACCGCACGCACCGCCGAGCGGGGAAAGTTCGACTTCTTCTTCCTCGCAGAGGGACTCATCCTGCGCGAGCGCGCCGGTCGGATCTTCGATCAGGACATCATCGGCCGCCCCGACACGTTCACCGTGCTGGCCTCGATCGCCGCGGTCACCGAGCACCTCGGGCTGGCGGGCACGATCAACGCCACCTTCAACGAGCCCTATGAACTGGCCCGCCGGTTCGCCAGCCTGGATCACCTCTCCGGCGGCCGCGCCGCCTGGAATGTGGTCACCTCCTTCGACGCGTTCACCGGGCAGAACTTCCGGCGCAGCGGTTTCCTCGATCCCGCCGACCGCTATGCGCGTGCCGAGGAAACCCTGAATGTGGTGCGCGCACTGTGGGATTCGTGGGACGAGGACGACCTGGTGGCGGACAAGAGCACCGGCCGGTTCCTGGGCCGCGCCGACGCCGGGACGTTCTCCTTCCACGGCAGCCAGTTCGACATCGAAGGCCGGTTCACCGTTCCGCGCAGCCCCCAGGGGCGGCCGGTGATCCTGCAGGCGGGTGTCTCACCGCAGGGCCGGGCCTTCGCCGCCGCGAACGCCGACGCCATCTTCTCCCCCTACGGCAAGCTGCCGGAGGCGGCCGAGTTCTATCGCGACATCAAGGCACGCGCCGTGGCCGCCGGCCGCTCGGCCGACGACATCAAGATCCTGCCGTCGGCGAGCTTCGTGCTCGGCGACACCGAGGCCGAGGCGGTCGAGAAGTATCACGCCATCCGGAACGAACAGGTCACCGGTCAGACCGCACTGATCCTGCTGGAACAGATCTGGAACCGCGACCTGTCCGGCTACGATCCGGACGGCCCGGTGCCCGCCATCGATCCGGATCCCGATGCCCCGCCGATCATCCAGGGCCGCGCGTTCGTTCATCAGGACCGTTTCGCGACCGTACGACGACTGCGCGAGGTCGCCGAGACGAAGAAGCTGAGCCTGCGCGAGGTGGTCATCGACCAGTTCGAACGCGGACCGCTGGTCGGCACCCCGGCACAGGTGGCACAGCAGATCGATGATTTCGTGAGCAACGACGGCTCCGACGGGTTCATCCTCGGTTCGCATCTGGTGCCGTGGGGCCTCGACGAATTCGTCGACCGGGTGGTGCCCCTGCTGCAGGACCGCGGCGTGCTGCGCGCCGACTACACCGGAACCACCCTGCGCGACAACCTCGGTCTCGCACCCGCAGCTCTCACACCTCGGGCAGCGGCGGCGAAGGGGTGAAGACGACCGGGAGGGCGGCCAGGGCGCGATGGAAAGGTCCTGGCCGCCAGGACAATTCGGGGCTCGGGATCGCCAGCTGGATTTCCGGGAGGGCGTCGAGCAACTGGTCGACGGCCTCCTGGGCGATCAGATAGGCCAGCGAATTGGCGGGGCAGGAGTGCGGGCCCGCACCCCAGGCGAGATGCGAGCGGTTGCCGGCCAGCTCCTTGTCGCGGATGGCCGGATCGGTGTTGCAGGCCGCCATGCTGATGACGACCGGTTGGTGCGCGGGGAGCCAGTAGTCGTCCAGGAGAACGGGCCGGGGCGGAAAGCTGATGCAGAAGTTCGCCATCGGGGGATCGTCGAAGAGCACCGCGTCGAGCGCGTCCCGGGTGGACAGACTGCCGCCCAGCGCGCTGCCACGGAACCGGTCGTCCACCAGGAGCAGCAGCAGCGTATTGGCGATCAGATTCTGCTGCGGCTCGATACCCGCGCCGTAGAGCGTGGCCAGCTGGTGCACCATTTCGGTCTCGCTCAGCTCGGCGGGATGGCGGAGCATGCGGGTGGTGACGTCGTCGCCCGGGTGCGCTCGTTTGTACAGGGTCAGCCGCAGCAGCGCGTCCACGAGCAGCTTGTTGCCCTGCTCCGCGCCGACACCCTCGAAGATGGCGCGAAAACCCTCCGCCGCCTGCCCCGCGATGTCCACCGGACAGCCGAGCAGGTGGTTGAGCACCCGGAATGCCAGCGGAAAAGCGTAGTCGCGCACCAGATCTGCCGACCCGGACGTACAGAACGTATTGATCAGCGACACCGCGACCCGCTCCACCGTGACCTGCAGACCGTACTGATCGATTCCGGCCAGCCCCGCGGTATTGATCCGCCGGTACCGCGCGTGCTCGATTCCCGCACTACGCAAGGCATTCGGCCGCCACTGCATCATCGGCAGAACCGGACAGTCGGCGGGAACCCCTGCCTGCCACTCCCGCGGATCGGCGGGAAAACGGTCCGGATCGTTGAGAATCCTTACCGCCGTGCGATATCCGAGCACCAGTGTGGCCGGCACCCCGGGCGCCAACTCCACCGGGGCCAACGCCCCGAACTTGTCTCGCATCTCCCGATAGACCCGGTGTGGATCGGCCGCGAACTCCGGCGTGTAGATGGGCACCCGCGCACCGGCGGCATCGACCGCCGCGGCATACCGGCCGCCGGCGATCGGCACTGACTCTGACATCGAACCCACTCCACATACTGCGCAGCACTCCACCGACGCCCGACACCGCACGTCCCGGACCCGGACCGAGGTGTCACCCTACCGACGCGCGCGCTCCCCCGTGTGCCCATCGCGATCTTTTCCGCACGGCGTGTGCGACCGGGGGAATCCGGCCGGGTTCGACGAAATCATTGACAAGGGTGATCCGGCGTCGCAGGCTTTACGAGGCGCAATTGTTGTCTCGACAGTTGCTGCCGTTATCCGGTTGTCGGTGATCGTCGCCGAAGCGGCGGGGAGCGCCGCACAGCGCACGGAGATTCGGCGGACGCGGTGTCATCCGCGTCCGATCTCATAGTTCGGACGGAACCTACCGATGCGGAGGTTGAAATGTCTGATCGCAAGGGCCGAAAACCCAGCCAGATGGCAAACAAGGCCAAGCAGGGCATGAAGGACCAGGGCCAGCGCATGGAACGTGACGTGGACCGGCTGGCCGACGACGCCAAGCGCGATATGGACCGGGTGGGTGACGGCATGAAGCGAGAGGGCCAGCGGGCGCGGTCGGACATGGAGGACCGAACCAAGGAGATGAAGCGGAAGCTGCAGCACCACTAGCTCTTCCGTTCGGCGATGGCCGGTCCATCGGAGATCTCCGATGGACCGGCTGTTCCACCAGCTGACCGCCGCGGGCAGCGGCTCCTGCCGGAGCCGACTTCTTACGAAGTTCTCCGGGCTCGATCACCTCGAGGAGACCTGCTGCCACCAGGCGAACAACTGCTGCGCCCGGTCGGAGTGACCAACCGCGAATCCCAGGACGCGATCGGGCTCCGAGGTCCAGAAAACTCCGGCCATCGGCGGATTGTCGGTGGATAGGTAGCATCCGACCTGTCCTGTCGGCTCGGCTCGACCGGGCGCCGTAAAGGAGTGCGGCCGACTGCCGTCCGGGCAATCGACGATCTGAAGATGGTCGGCGTACAACGTATAGGCGTCGCGCAGCGAGGTGACATCGGCGAAGGAAAGATAGCGAGCCGACGGGACCGATCCCGGAGGATCGCCGCCCGCACAATGCAACTGCGCCAAGGCTATCCGGGGAGTCGGCGGCCATTCGGGCGTGCACGTTTCCTGGGAATACCCGGGAGGCAACAGCTTCAGCAAAGCGACCTCCGCGGCGGACAGCTTCGAAGTCCCCGCCCACGGGGGGCTCGGCGGGCGAGCGGCGATCCACACCCCGAGGCCGGCCGCCGATACGACCACGGCCGCGGAAACCATCAACCACCTGCGCCGTTTCGATCGACCGCGCCGGGCGGGCAGATTGCTACCCATGGGTGGAGCCGCGGTACTGTCCGCGACCGTGCACTCCTTTCGCTGATCCCCGCCGTGCAATGCGCGCCGAGCAGCGTGCGCCAATTCCGCGGCCGTCTCGAAACGATCGTCGGGATCCTTCGCCATGCCCCGCGCGATCACCTCGTCGAATGCAATCGGAACCCCTGGATACACCACGCTGGGACGCGGAATCCGGCCGAACAAATGGGCGCTGATCACCCTTTCGATAACGTCGCCGGCGTAAGGGCAAGTGCCGGTGAGGCACTCGTACAGAACACACGCGAGCGAATAGATATCCGTCCGGGGGGTGACCTCTTCACTCTGGAATCGTTCGGGTGCCATGTAGGCGCAGGTCCCGATCGCGGTGCCGGTGCTGGTCAATCCGGGACCGGTCGGCGAGCGGGCGATACCGAAGTCGACGAGGTAAGCGAAGTCGTCGTCGGTGACGAGAATATTGGCCGGCTTGATATCTCGGTGGATCAGTCCGTCGGCGTGCGCGGCGTCCAATGCCGCCGCGATCTGGCTGATGATGGTCACTGCCCGTTCCGGTGGCAGCGGACCGTCATCGGATAGCAAACCGCCGAGGTCCGCACCGCGGATGAGGCGCATATCGATGTAGAGCAGCCCGTCGATCTCGCCGTAGTCGTGGATCGGAATGATATGCGGCTCCGACAACCTTGCGGCAGTGTGCGATTCGCGGCGGAACCGCTGCCGGAAGCGGTTGTCCGCCGCGAGATCTTCGGGCAGCAACTTGAGTGCCACCGTGCGGTCCTTGATCGTGTCGTAGGCCTCGTAGACCTCGCCCATACCGCCGCGGCCGAGCAACTTCACGAGCCGGTAGTGCCCGAATACCGTGCCCACCCGCGAATTTCGCGCCGCCTGGTTCATGTCTCCGCTCACCGGTGTCTCCGCTACGTGGATCCGACCTGCTGTTGCCACCAGGTGAACAGCTGCGGCAGGTCCCCGGTGTCGTTGCCGAAGACGATGCTCAGGACGAGATCGGGCTCAGTGGTCCAGACGATTGCGGCGAGTGTCGGCAGACAAGCGACCTGACCGGTCGCCTGGTCCTGGCCGTGCGCCGTGTACGGGCCCGGTGTGCTTCCGTCCGGGCACTTTTCGTCTCCGGCGGAGTACCCGGAGGTCCATTGGGTATAGCCGTCGCGAAGCGCGCCGACGGTGCCGTACTGGGAGAAGAAGGCGTCTCGGATAAACGGTTTCCCGCCCGGCACGCAATACAGCTTGGCTGTGCCGCCCGGAGGCGGATCGACGTGCGAGCAGGTGTGCTCGTCGTTTCCCGGCGGCACGAGCTTCACCAGCGCGAGCTCCGCAGGCGTGAACTGCTTGGCCGATGTAGGTGGCCCGGACCCGGTGATCGCTGCCGTGGGGCCGTTTCGGTTCGAACGATTCGCCAGCCATATCCCGGCCGCGACGGAAACCACCAGCAGCACCGCCACCACGGCCGTCCCGATGCGCCACCGCTTCCGCGGCCGCAGCGGTTCGGACGGCTGTCGCGGGGCGCTGAGGATCGGGGCACGGTTCCTGCCCAGGATGGTGGCCGCAGTGTGCCGGTCGGTGTCACCGAGAGCGTCATGTGCGGCGCGGAACAGGTCCCCGGCGCGGGCGTAACGATCGGCGGGGTCTTTGGCCATGCCCCGCGCGATCACGTCATCGAAAGCGGCGGGGATGCCCCGGCGGGCCCGGCTGGGATGCGGGATCGGATCGAACAGATGGGCCTTGATCACGACCTGGACGCTGTTTCCTGGGAAAGGCCTTGTCCCGGTGATACATTCGTGCAGCACACAGGCCAGTGAATAGACATCGGTGCGAGAAGTGATCTCCCCTTTACGGAATCGTTCGGGCGCCATGTAGGCATAGGTTCCGATCGCGGTGCCCGTGCTGGTCAAACCCGGACCGGTCGCGGAGCGGGCGATACCGAAGTCGACGAGATAAGAAAAGTCGTCGTCGGCGACGAGAATGTTGGCCGGCTTGATATCCCGATGGATCAGTCCGTCGGCGTGCGCGGCGTCCAATGCCGCCGCGATCTGGCCGATGATGCCCACCGCCCGGCTCGGCGGCAGCGGTCCATCGCGGGACAAGATGCTGCCGAGATCCTCGCCACGGATCAAGCGCATATCGATATAGAGCAGCCCGTCGATCTCGCCGAAGTCGTGGATCGGAATGATATGCGGCTCCAACAACCGTGCGGCGGTGTGAGATTCGCGGCGAAACCGTTCCCGATAGCGGGCATCGGCCGCCAGGTTTTCCGGCAGGAGCTTGAGCGCCACCGTGCGGTCCTTGGTCGTGTCGTAGGCCTCGTAGACCTCGCCCATACCGCCCCGGCCGAGCAACTTCACAAGCTGGTAGTGCCCGAATACCGTGCCTACCCGCGAATTTCGCGCCGTCTCGCTCATTGGAAGCCACCCCGGCTCTTCCACCAGCCGAGCAATTCCTGCGCGTCGCCCGGCTTGTCCGCGTACGCGATCCCCACGGCGAGATCGGGTTCGTTGCTCCAGATGATCCCCGGAACCGGGGGATCGTCATCGGAGGCGAAGCAGCCGAACTGGCCGACGACGTCGCGCTCGGGTCGGGTGCCGTTGTAGTAGTCGCCCCCTTGCGAACCATCCGCGCACCGCGCGGGATGTACTTGCTGATTGACGACCTTGTAGAACGCGCGAACGAGATCCACGGTGGGAAACAGAAAGAATCGGGCCGCCGGGACTCCGGCCGCCGGTTGGCAATTCAAGGCATCCATCTGTACCGAAGCATTCGAATGCCCGGCATCGTGTAGACAATTCGCTCGGGTGTATCCGGTGGGGACGAGCTCGAGCAGCCGCAGGTCCGCGGCCGAGTATCGATTCGGTACTGGCGCACCGTCTCCCGCCAGCGCTAGGGCGACAGCCACCACGACCGCCGCCAGAACGACGATCGCCGCGCGCCGTTTCGACAGAGCGGGCCGGGCCGGTGACTGCGGCTGCGGCTGCGGCTGCGGCTGCGGCTGCGGAGCTAGGGTCACTGATGGACCGCCCACTTCGGTCGCCTCGAACTCCGGCGCCCGTGTCGCGTCGGTGGTGATGGGCGCGGCCGCGGTGGCGGTGGCAGCGGGCATTGTTTCGGTAGCGATGGGCGGCCCGGCCTCGGTATCGCCCAGGATCGTGGCTGCCGACTGCTGCTCGGTGCTGTCGAGCGCATCGCGGGCGGCGCGGGCCAGCTCGCCCGCTGTCCGGTAACGGTCGGCAGGCTCCGCAGCCATGCCGCGCGCGATCACCGCATCGAACGCCGCCGGAGTTCCCGGATGCACCACTGTGGGACGCGGAATCGGTTCGAGCAGATCGTCACTGATCCCGGCCTCGGCACTGCCACCGGGGTGCGGGCGGGTGCCGGTGAGGCATTCGTGGAGAACACATGCCAGTGAATAGATGTCCGCTCGGCTGGTGATCTCTTTGTCCTGCAAGACTTCTGGAGCCGCGTAAGCAGAGACCCCTGCCTGGGCGTCCCTATCGGTCGATCCGGAACCACCGACCGAGCGGCCGATACCGAAGTCGACCAGATAGGCGAAGTCGTCGTCACCGACGAGGATATTGGCGGGCTCGACGTCGCCGTGGATCAGCCCGTCGGCATGCGCCGCATCCAGCGCCGCCGCAACCTGACCGACCACGGCCACCGCGGTGGCCGCATCCATCGGGCCGTGCCGGGCGAGCAGCGTTCCGAGGTCATCACCGCGAACCAGCCGCCGGTCGATGTAGAGCAATCCGTCGATCTCGCCGAAGTCGTGAATCGGGACGATATGCGGTTCCTGCAAACGCGCCGCGAGACGTGATTCGCGGCGGAATTGCTCCCGGTAGTGGGAATCGGCGGCCAGGTCTCCAGGCACCAGCTCGAGCGCAACCGTGCGGTCTTTGACCGTGTCATACGCCTCGTAGACGTCCCCTACACCACCGAGCCCGAGCAGCCTTTTCAGCTGGTAGTGCCCGAATGTCGTGCCTACCCGCGAGTCCGCCGCCGACTGGCTCATGCCGGTATACCTGCCTCCCGGAAGGTTGCAGGGACGTCACCGCTTCTTGCAATACCCGACGATAGCCCGCCGACGCCGCCTGAGGCGACGATCCGTACAGCCGGGGGAACGTCCCTTCCAGCCGCTTTCGGATGCCTGACCTCCGCTCACCAGCGATGCGCGGACGCGCGCATCGCCGTCGCCGACTCGCCCCAGTTCCACCTCCGGTATCGGCGGGCTCGATCGGGCCCGCGGCTAGCGGTCGGGCGGGTCCGCGTCGAGGTCGGCGACCGTCCGGAACCCGGTCGCGATGCAGTCGGTCAGGACCTCCGGATCGGGGACAGCCCCGATGTCGAAGTTGATTCCGATGCAGCAGGTGGCAACGTGGGAGATCAGGGTGATATTGAACGCGGTGCCGGTGGTGGGGCCGAAGGGATAGATCCGATCGACCTTCGCGCCGGCGAGGTAGAGGTCCACCGGGGAGCCCCGGACGTCGGAGGCGACGAAGTCGACGTGTTTGAACATTTCGGTGAGCAATCCGACCGGTAGCCGGTTGAAGGTCGCCGCGACGGCATTCGAGAACGGGATCGCCGGTTCGTGCTTCCACCCCTCGACCGTGGCGTCGAGCGCGTGTATGAGGTCGAGGGCCGCGGCCTTGTCGACCGGAACAGCGAAGCGCGCCAGAGTGATCCGGTTTCCACCGATCGGATCCGCAGCCCGCCGCAGACTGATCGGCATGGCCACCCGCAGTTGGTCCACCTTCGCGCCGTGGCGGTCGTGATAGGCGCGCAGACCGATCAGCACTCCGGCCAGGAAGGCATCGTTGACCGTGCAGCCGGCAAGGTGCGCGCCGTGCCGCAGGGCATCGAGCGGCACATCCAATACCGTCAGCTTCCGGCCCAGGGTTCGTTCGGTCATCAGTGGCGACAGGGTGCTGGTGATGGGGTACGCGAGACGCAGCAGCGAACCCGCCAGCGCCGCACCGTCTTTGATCGCAGCGACCGGTTCGGTGACCGTCCGCCGGAGTGCCGGTAGGACGATCGACAGCCCACCGCGCACCAGCTCCGCGCCAACCGTCCAGTTCCATGCCACGATATCGCCGAGAACACCGCGCCCGTTCGCATGCACGGTCTCCGGAATCTGCGCGCGCTCGGTGCCCGCGCGGTCGAAATCGAGTATCTCGCCGGCGATCTGGATACCACCGAGACCATCGGTGAGGCTGTGGTGCACCTTCAGGACAACGGCGCTCTTGCCACCGGCGAGACCGCTGAGCACAGTGAATCGCCACAGCGGCCGAGCGGGATCGAACGCTGCCATCGCCTCGGTGCGCGCGAACTCCAGCACCGACGACAGATCAGCGGGGGCCGCAACGTCGAAATGCCGCACATGCCACGACAGGTCGAAATCCGGATCCAGCGTCCACCGCGGGGGTGCGAGACCAAACGGCACCGAAACCAACCGATGCCGGAATCGCGGTACCGCGCGCGTCCCCCGATCGATCATGCACAGCAACCGATTCCAGTCCGGTTCGGTGTCCAGCAACAGCACCGACACGATCGTGGAACGAAGGCTCGGGTCCTGCTCCATGCTCCACGTGAAGAGGTCCGACTGTGTCATATGGGAGTCGAGTGAAGCCATTGTCCGCGCCATCCGTAGTAACTGCCCGCGCCGTCGGCCGGTCCTTCCGATCCGAGACCCTGGAACCGCTCGGCGCACCCGAATCCCGTACCCGCAGAGCATGTCCTCAGTTCACTGTGACTCCACCGAACTGGTGATCGGGAGGGCAGAAGGTCACCGGACCGTCCTCGAACTGCAGAGAGCCGAATCGCCGCGCCCCGCCGGCGGCCTGGTTGCGCGTATGTTGCGCGAAAAACGGCCGGTCATCGACAAACATCGATGACCGGCCGTCTTCTGCGGACCTGGCTGGGCGTTATTCAAACCGCACTGAACTGCTAAAACAGTGCCTCTGCCCACGATGGCCGAAGAACTCGTCCACGCCTACCGCGGCGGGGAAGTTGCGGCGCTGAGCCCGCTTGCCTGATGCCCGGTGTGTCGTCCGGCAGTCGGCAGTCGGACCATGCGATACCGGCTATGCCTGCAGCGCCGGCTGATCGGCGGGCAGGTTCGGTGTCGCGGGCTCCAGCGCGCCTACAACGGCACCCACCCCCGCCCCGATTGCGGAACCGACCACGGCCGCGGGGATCGCGAACACTGCGGCACCGATGGCAGCGCCGATTACCGGTACGACCACCAAGCCCGCCGGGAGGAAGGGAATACCGGCAATGAAACCGGCGACGGCACCGACCATCGCACCGGTCGAGGTCAACGGGCTGGAAACGATCCCCGCCACCACATTGCCCGCAAGTGCACCGGCGAGAGCGTCGGCGGCCATGCGGTCCGACCGCGTCGGCGAGAATCCGACCGAGTCGAATCCCTGGGCCAGCATGGCCTCCGTCTGCCCGTAGGAGTCGTTGATCCCGTCGACGAACCCGGGGTCGACCCAGTCCGGCCGTCCGACCGAAACAGAGCCGATGCGAATGGTCCCGTCCGGCGCCTGGATCGGCGCGACAGGCGGGGCGAGGGCCGTTGGCAGGTGCAGACTGGACGGATCGACCGGGGCGAGGCGACCGTCAGGAGCGGGCCGCTTCCCGCTCATATCGTTGCGACTGGTCGCCGTTGGAGGATTGGCCGCATCCGCCAACGCCGGGGAGACCTCCAACAGCGTCACCGACAACGGAACCGTCGCGAGGACCAGTAGTGATCCAGCACGCCCGAACCGCCTGGTCGAACGAGCGAGATGCTGTCCTGCCATGAATGACCTCTCTGTCGACTTCTGATGAGTTGTGCAAGAGATTCGAACGGCACGCCGGGCGGATACGGACGCCCACGAGCTGCTTGCGCCGATCGGCCATGCCTTGATCCCGCTTCATCACCAGAACGGGGCATGACTATGGCGAATTGGCGACGCAGGACTCCCGTGGCCTGCGCCGACTGCCATGGCGCTATCGCCTTATCGCACGTATGCGCTGATTCGACCTCAGGTCAAGCCTCGGCGACCCGAGCTGCTGCGGAATTGGCAGATATCGACTGTCTCAGGGATTTCGGACGCATATCAGTCCAGTTCGTCGTTGATCAGAACGGAGAACCGGCCGTCTTCGTCATCGAATGGGTTAGTGCTCATACTCGCCTCACAATTGCAGCATTGATTGCGTCGTGTAGCAGGTGGCCAGGAGCAAGACAATCATCCCTGGCGCGTACATGGCCTGTACGCACCAGGGATGACTAGATCAACACCATCGTCATCTCTGTCCGCGCGAGTCGATACTTCCCGCAGATCTTGCCTGCGAACTGCACGGTGTTCCGTACCGCGCGATGCACGGATGGGAACCGACCGGAAACCTAACCACCGTGGGCCAGGACGTCAAGTACTTCCACACGGCTGGCGTGTCACCTGGCTTGTTCGTGCAAAACGGACAAAATCCGAACATTGGACATAGGGTGCGCGCCAGGGGGATTGGCGCGACGAGAATCGCCACCAACCGCGAAGCCGGCCACGCTGTGTTCAACGCACTCCTTGCGATGACCGGGGCCGATGAAGCTGGTTCACCGAGAGCGCGCAGCAATATGGCCACCATTCAGCTAACACAATGAGATGGGCCTGACACTTGTCGATCCACCCCGGACGCAGGGCGACTGGCAGGTTTGCCGGAATCCCAGGACCGAGGCTGTGGGTGTTTCGTCCGAATAGAGACGGTCACCAATCCGGCAAACAGGAAAGCTTTCCTCTTTATCCATCGATTATCGCCCAATAGCTGTAATGTGGCGAACGATCCGCTACCCCCTCAGGCGGATCCTGATGTTGTGGAACGAACGCCCTTCTGCGCTCCGCAACGCCGCGGTGGTGTCGTCTATCCACGACACCACCGCTCGGGGGAAAACATGTTCACCGATCGGGAGGCGTTGGACTTGGGAGGCGTTGGACTGCCGCAATGGGAGAGTGGCGGCCGAGGCTCGAGTCGCCTGCTCCACCGATTCACACGTCAACTCGAGGGTAAATGTTTGGGCAAGTCTAGGTGCCGATTGCATGGATGGAGCGCAGTGTACGCCGAGCACGTAACATTCAACGATTTTCGGGTTGTCTGGGTTACCGAAAGATCTACCTTCATTGCCTACTGTGAACGCTATCCGGGATTGTTCGCCAAAGACCCCTGGTCAGCGGTGCGCGCTAGACGGAGCCTGGAGGACCTGGCGCGCAATGTGCTGGTGTGCAGCGACCTTTCGTGAGTTCCGCAGGGTAGTGCGCTCGAGTCCGTAGAAATACACCGAAGGGCACTTCATGCGGAAAAGGATTCCGATGCCACACCGTCGAAGTCGTCGACATATCCCCTGGTCAGCTTCGGCTCGTGTTCGAAGATCGCTCGATGAAAGCTGTGATCGCATGAGCATCGTGATGATCGTCGAGGTGATTTCCATCTGGACGCTTCTAGGCCTGTTTTTCGGCTGGGTCATGATGGGTGGCAAACGCTGACCGCTTCGAGGACGGTCCTCAATCGGACAATTCGATCGAAACAACCAGGATGGGTCGGATTCGCATCGAGATCGCATCAGCCGCCGCCTCGAGGTTCTGCCACAGAGCGCCGAGGCGGCGGCTGGCCCAGTCGGCCTGCTCCCGAGTCCCGCCAGGAATTTCAAGGATTTGATGCGGCTTAATCCTGCAAACCCATGGCCGGCCACGACCGAACGGCTAGAGTCACCTGCTATGAATCCTGAGGGTGCGAACACGCGGGCCCGGCGACGTGCGCGGACTGACCGGGGGAACGGCAGCACGTGGGTGACAGCTAGGACACAGACGGTCACAGATCTGATGTCGGCGCGCCTGCGGAAGCGCCAGAGCTACCCGTCAGCCACCATGGTGATCTGCGACGGGTGTTGGTATTGCTCGGCGAGATCCGAGGCATCGGGGCGCGTGCGGTCCGGATCCGTGACAGAGCTGAACACACTCGACGATTCCCGGTGGCCTGGTGAACTCGCCACAGTAATACCCTTTCGTCGCCCGATGCCGATGAACAATTGCCGATGAACGACGGGGCAGCAGAGGGGTCGCCACCGCCGGCCGTGGCAGCGCACAGCTCACCTGGTACACGCGAGCATCAGCGAACTCCGGTATCTACGCAGATCGACAAGCCGACGATCGGGCCACCGAACGATCGAACAACCGCCCGGCCCGAATTTGTGACCTTCCAGGTTCGAAGGGATTTCTCATACAAGGATGTCAAGATCAGATCCTGACTGGAACCGAATTGCATGAGGTCTTCGAGGTCAGAGATTGCCTTTGAACTTCGCAATCGGGTGGTGGCAACCCTAGCCGAATCGCCCCCTGGCGTCATCCTGACCAATATTCGCATTTTGCCCGTTTTGCACGAATAAGCCAGGTGACACGCCAGCATGTGGCAATGCTTGACGTCCTAGTCTGCGGTGGATAGGTTTCCGGTCGGTTCCCACCCGCGCGTCGCTTACGGCCGCGATTTCAGCGGTTACCGAATCGCGCGGTTCGCGGGCCTGATCTGCGGGGGTGTCGACTCACACAGTCTGAACTTCCATAGCACAGAGCGGATGTAGGTATTCCATACAGGCGTTTCGGCCGTCCTCGCCGAGCGCTCGCAAGTTAATGAGGCTCGACTCGAGATCGAATTAGAACGTACGCGCGAGAATTACACCGGCAGTTGTGGCGTAGCAGCTGAAATTCTCTTTCCATATGAAAGGCGTTCAATGAGCACAGGCAAACATAGAGTTCCCCACCAGCCCCGATACAAATTGGCGTCGTTGGCCGTCGTGGGGGTAGTTCCAGTGACGTTAGGGCTGGCGGGAACCGAGCCTGCGAACGCCGCGTCGACTGACAGCACCGAAGTGTCACAGTCCGACCGGTCTCAACGGGACCAGCGTCTGGCCGACCCGTCTGGGCCCGGCCGAACTCAGCCTGACGGATCGCAGCCTGACCGGCTCCAGGGCGACCAGCCTCGATCCGACCAGCCCGTGCAGTGGCCCGCGGCTGAAGCACCCAATGTGCATCCGTACCAAGGCCTTCGGATTCCAGATGACACGCTGAGCTCGCTGCAGTGGGCGCGTCCGATGCCGGAAAACAAGTACCTCGCTCCCTTGGGAGAATTGCATGCGCCCGTGCCGGTAGCCCCGGTGCCGCCAATTGCGCCCCCGCCTGGCAAATTGCGCTTCGGTGACGTGCAAGTCGATTCACCGGAGTGGCTGAATCGTGAACAGGCAATCCAGCTGAACGATGGCGCCGCCCAGGCCGAGGCGGCCACGGCAACCTTCCTCGACTCGATCGGAATGGAGCGCAGCCGGTCCGACCGCGTCGCAGGAGAAATTATTGGCGGCGCTGCGGTCGGCGTAACGGCAGGGGCAGTGGCGGCGAGCCCATTCGGGCTGTTCGGTGGGGTCGTCGGCGGCATGATGGGCACGGCGATCGGCCTGCCGTTCGCGCCCATCGGCCTTGCGGCGGTTCCCGTAGGCGCTGCTTACGGTATGGCCCTCATGGAGGTTCCCATTGCGGCCATCGGTGCCGGCATCGGCGCATCTCTCGGTGCGATGCACGCCCTCAGCGCACCGCCGCGGGCGGTCGGCGATTGACACTCGGTAGACGGCCCGTGGGACGGATGTCATACGAGGATCGAACCGCCTCGAGCACGGCCTGGTAGGGATAGGCCACCGTCGAAACCGCACCCGCGGATGCATTCACACCGTCCTGGCCTCCCGAAACTGGGGCCCGACCTCGGGCGGGTCGGCATTCGCGGGTGACGTTTCGGTGCGCCTGCGTGCGCAGCAAGTTCACGAACCGAACGTTCGAGGCACCAGTGTCCTCACTCGCGCCGCCCACGACGCGGCCGCCTACGGCTCGCACTTCAGGGCGAAGCCGTCACCGCCGCGAAATTCCTGATCACCGCATACGACCTGCGTGCAGGATCTCCAATCCGCAATCGACGCATCGCGAGCAGTTCGTGCACGGTCGATCACGTAGCTAATTCCGAGGTATCGGTGACCTTCCGTGCCTGAGCACTCTCGATTCGTGCCACCAGTGCGGCATTTGGGCCGCTCCAGCACAGGATCTCGATACGGTGCGGTGCGGGTGAGCCGATCGTGGAGTGTGGCGAGAATCAGGGTGCGGTTATCGCGCCGCATTCTCACTTCGGATCATCCGACCGGGGTCACAGTGGACGACTCCGGAATCGATGCCCCGCTTCGCCGACTCCGAGCGGTGCATCGTGCTCGGCGGCCGGGTGGATCGGCCCGCAGACTCTTTCGATTCACTCGGCCTGAGCAGCAATTGGACAGTCACGGTGGAAATGGTCGTTCGAGGGGAAGTGCTGGAGTGCAGATGTTCATCACCGGCCGGGTCAGCCGCCGCGGCGGTGAGGCCCACATCGTCATCGGTGCACCGCGGCCGGTCGCGGGGTCCGCCCACGGTGACAAGGTCTGCCGCGTCGAAATCCGCCACGCGGGCACCACTGTCCGGCTGCACCCCCAGCCGGGATCCATGCGGGCGGCACTCGACAACGCGCTGTGTGAAGTCACCCAGCATCTGGGCATCGACCTACCGGTGTTGCTCGCACACGTCGCGATCGGGCCCGCGGTGCCCGAGCCCCAGGTCGCACGGCGCCGGCACGGACAGCGTCGAAGCACGTCTGCATGAACCTTTCGAACACCTCGGACGATTCCAGTCGATGACCACCACCGACCACATGGAACGGCTGAGGGTGCGTTGAACGCAGTCTGTGTGAGGTCGGGTCGGCTCGACCAGGCCGAGATCATCGTGTTTCGTCGTGCCGGACTGCTGCCGAAACTCCTCGATACAGTCCGAGCCGCCGGCGCCGAGGCCGTATTCGTGCCCGGCGCAGTGCATTTCGACGGCGGCAAGGTGCCTGCACGGCATGTCCGGTGACAACCGCCCGATACGCTCTGGCAGGGCAGGCCGCTGAGAGCGGTAGCCGCATCTCGGCGCTGACCCGAAGTCGCGTTTGGGTTTGCTGGACAGGTTGTCCGAAGCGTCGCCCGGTGCAGTGAATCGTGACATGCTTGCTTACGAGGCTTCGTATCGGTGACCCTCGTCGACGGGAATTCCGGAAGTCGGTGCGGTAATGCGATATCCGATCGGACGATCCTGGGAGCCGGGCACATGCCCGACCGCGCCCGGCACGGTGCCGCAGCAACCGATCTGCCCAGGTCACCTGCAATACATACGGGGCGGGCGTGAATAGCCCACGGCTACCGCTGACGCCCGGGTCGGCGTTCGGGAAGTATCGGCTGCGGCGGTTGATCGGTTCCGGCGGAATGGGCAGAGTGTTCGAGGCGCTCGATACCACCAAGGGCCGGGTGGTTGCCTTGAAAGTGCTGCCCGAACAACTGGCCGACGACCCGGTCTATCGGGCCCGGTTCCGGCGCGAATCCCACATCGCCGCAGTGCTGCAGGAGCCTCACGTCATCCCTATCCATGACTACGGCGAGATCGACGGGCTGCTCTACATCGACATGCGGCTGGTGCGCGGCGAAAGCCTGGGC
This sequence comes from Nocardia sp. NPDC004860, assembly GCF_040609015.1. NCBI lineage: Bacteria > Bacillati > Actinomycetota > Actinomycetes > Mycobacteriales > Nocardiaceae > Nocardia > Nocardia sp. NPDC004860. The sequence continues at coordinate 72,278 of NZ_JBEXJI010000007.1, forward strand.
ACCGTGCTGAGAACCGCAGGCCCCCTGCCACCCGAGCAAGCCGTCGCGGTGATCGGACAGATCGCCGCCGCGCTCGATGCCGCACACCACGAAGGCCTGATCCACCGCGACGTCAAGCCCGACAACATCCTGCTCACCCACGACGGGTTCGCCTACCTGGTCGACTTCGGCCTGGCCAACACGAACACCGACGAACGCCTGACCAAGACCGGTTCGGCGATCGGGTCGTTCAACTACATGGCACCCGAGCGTTTCCAATCCGGCCCGACCACAGCGGCTGTCGACGTGTATGCGCTGGCGTGCGTGTTGCACGAATGCCTGACCGGCACCCACCCCTACCCGAACGACGGCAGCGACGCCGCTGTCATGCACGCACACATATTCGAACCTCCACCCCGACCGAGCACCCGCGCACCGGGAGTACCGGTCGCGATCGACGCTGTCGTTGCTCGCGGCATGGCGAAGTCAGCCGATCAGCGCTACGCCGACGCCGGCGAACTCGCCGCCGACGCCCGCGCCGCACTGGCATCCCCGCCCAGCGACGCCGAAGACGGCAGTCCCACTGTCACAGTCGACGGCGAGCCCACCGTTACAGCGCGTTCCGCACCTGTCGCGACATCCACACCCGAGGCCCGAGCCGCGCCGGCGGGCAGGCGCCGACCACGCCGCCTCTGGATCGCCGCTGCCGCTGCCGCGGTCGCGGTCGTGGCCGCCGCGGCCGTCGGCGCCTGGCCGCTGCTCCACAAGTCCGGACCAGGGACAGGGCCGGCCAAAGCCGAATTCACCGACGACGATGTCACCCTGCTGAAATTCCTGCCTGCGGCGTACAGCCGCAGCACTTGTCATCACCAGAACCCGGGGACCTACGGGGACAAAGCCCATCTCGCATGCGACGGGATTGCCGAAATCAGTTCGGCCAGCGGCGATTTCCATCTGTTTCCCAATACCGATGCATTACACCTGACCTACCGCCGCGTGACCCGCGATCTACACGCCAGCAGCTGTCCGGGCGATCCACCCGGCCCCGACGGCCCTGCGACGAAGGCCGGCAGGGAGGTCGGGCGGATGGCCTGCTTCACGAGTGCGACGACGACCCCGCCGACACCGGCGCTGATCCAAACAGACGAGGCGGCCTTCGTCATAGCGGTTTTCTTCTTCGACGAGTCGGCCGGTGGCAGCGCCGCATTGGCCTATCAGGTGCGCGACAAGGGAGACGGGAATTCGCTCTTCAAGACCACTCCGGCGGACCCTGACTTCTACACTCCGGCCGACCGCGTTCTGCTCGCCAAACTCCCCGCCTCCTACAACCCACGGTACTGCCGACACGTCGAACCGCCCTCCAACAATGTGACCGCGGCCGCTTTCTGCTTCGGTAACGAGTCCGGTGCACCGTTTGCAGCTTTCTCGCAGTCTCCCGACCATGCGGCCGCGAGCCGGGTTTTCGATTTCTTCAGGACCCTGCTCGACGGCCACGCGTGCGACGATGCGACGGTTCCCGACCAATCGTGGATTCGAAAGGGCACGACGGTCGGCCGGTTCGCCTGCGCCACCGATCGATCTACCGGGCAGCCCTTTCCTTCGCTCCTCGCTGTGGATCAGAGCGCTGATACCGTCGTCGGCTTCCTATCCGACCGGCCCGATTCTCCCTACAACCGTCCCAAGTCCGAACAGGAATTGGTCGACTGGTTCAAGAGGAGCTTTCAGTAGACGCCGGTGTCCGGGGCCGCAGCATGACGGCTCCCGATCCCGGTCCGTTCCGCCCGGCGGCCGGCGGCCGGCGGCCGGCGACACGATGCACGCGTGTCCGGTTCGCGTGCCAGCAGATCCTCGATCACCTCACGTCGCAGGGGCTGCTCGTGCACCGTATCGGTCTCGACATGCCAAAGGGGCCTATCCGAACCAGCGAGCGGACGTCGGTTGGAATAAGCCCCTTATGGTGGTTCTAGCTGGGATCGAACCAGCGACCCCTCGCGTGTGAAGCGAGTGCTCTCCCGCTGAGCTATAGAACCGCGGGCGTCGCCGAGGCGACTGTCCGGACCGGCGTTTGCGGTGCCGCTCGAACGAGAATGAAGACTACACACCCGGTTGCTGTCACACCAAATCGCGTGCACAACAGCGTAAAACTGAGGTTTCTGAGGGTGGTGTGGTGAGTGAGGCTTCACCGGCACGTTGCCGAAGCGACACGGGCCCGTCGCCCGGGCGCGGTGGGATGGATCGCGATTCGCGCTCTCCCGGTCTTCTCCGCCCCGGACGACCGGCGGAACTACATGCCTGTAGTTCAGATTTACCCCCTCCTACCAGGCGATTTGTTACCTGCGCAGATCGTCGGCTAATGTTCTCTCTCGTCAGCGGGACAGCCGAAAGGCGCCCGGGACGAAATGCGGATGTAGCGCAGCTGGTAGCGCATCACCTTGCCAAGGTGAGGGTCGCGGGTTCGAATCCCGTCATCCGCTCGAGAGGCCAACACGGCCTGCTTGGCGGTGTGGCCGAGTGGTGAGGCAACGGCCTGCAAAGCCGTGCACACGGGTTCGATTCCCGTCGCCGCCTCTTCTTTTTGAAGAGCAAAAGACCCGCGCGATTAGCTCAGCGGGAGAGCGCTTCCCTGACACGGAAGAGGTCACTGGTTCAATCCCAGTATCGCGCACCATGTTTCATACAGATCAGGCCCGGCTCACGCCGGGCCTTTCTGCTGTCTCGGGCAAGATCGGCGGGGCGCCCGCGCGCGGTGATCGGCGAGATCTATCGTTGGTTTGTTGATGCGTCTTGGACGTCATCGGCGAGCAGTGGCGAGGATGAGGACAGTTTCGGGCCCGGCCCGGTCGGATCATCGAATCGTCGAAGGGATACGTGATGGCCACGGTTTCACCCGAGAGCGTCGGCGCGAGCGACGAGCACGAACCCGTTTTCCACCCCTACCATCACCCCGCGGCCGGCTGGGGTGCGGCCAAGAGCGTGACCGGTTTCCTGGCCCGCGAGGGCGAGCCCATCATCGGGCCGCGCGCGATCCTGAAAATGAACCACGAGAACGGCGGCTTCGACTGTCCCGGGTGCGCATGGCCCGACGACATGAAGGGCCTGCATCTCGACATCTGCGAGAACGGCATCAAGCACGTCACCTGGGAGATGACCCACAAGCGCGTCGGGCGCGAATTCTTTGCGGCCCATACCGTCACGGAGCTGTCGAGGTGGAGCGAGTTCGACCTGGAGAATCAGGGCCGGCTGACGGAACCGATGAGCTACGACCCCGATACCGACCGCTACGTCCCCATCTCCTGGCCGGACGCGTTCGAGATGGCCGGGCGGGCGCTGCGAGAACTGGACGACCCGAATCGGGCGGCGTTCTACACGTCCGGCCGGCTCGGTAACGAGGCCACGTTCCTGTATCAGCTGCTCGCGCGGGAGCTCGGCACCAACAATCTGCCGGACTGCTCGAACATGTGCCACGAAGCCAGTGGCCGCGCATTGCAGGCCTCGCTCGGAACCGGCAAGGGCACAGTCGATCTGAAGGATTGGGAAGCAGCGGACGCGCTGTTCATCCTGGGGGTCAACGCGGCCTCGAACGCGCCGCGCATGCTGACGGCGCTGGTCGAGGCCCACAAGCGGGGCGCGCGGATCGTGCACATCAATCCGCTGGTCGAGGCCGCGGCGCGCAAGGCGATCATCCCGCACGAATTCCTCGCGATGGCCACCTTCCGGGCGACGCCGACCAGCAACCTGAACCTGCAGCCCCACATCGGCGGCGATATGGCCCTGCTGCGGGGCATGGCCAAAGCCGTTCTGGAGCAATCGAAGTCGGACCCGAAGGCGCTGGACCACGAATTCATCGACCGCTACACCAGCGGGTTCGACGCCTATTGCGCGGTGTGCGAGGCGACCTCGTGGGCCGAGATCGAACAGCTGTCCGGAGTCAGCGAAGCGCGAATCCGCGCGGCGGTGGACATCTACCGTGCCGCCGACCGCACCATCGTCAGCTGGTGTCTGGGAGTCACGCAGCACGAACACGGCGTCGATACGGTGCGCGAGATCGTGAACCTGCTGCTGCTCCGCGGCAATCTGGGCCGCGAGGGCGCGGGTCCGTCCCCGGTGCGCGGGCACAGCAATGTGCAGGGCAACCGCACCTGCGGCATCGACCACCGGCCCACCGAGGCGTTCCTGGAACGGCTCGGCCAGGTGTGCGGCATCGAGCCGCCGCGCGCGCACGGCCTGGACACGGTCGCCACCATCGAGGCGATGACGGCCGGGCGGGTGAAGGTGTTCATCGGGATGGGCGGGAATTTCGCACTCGCCGCGCCGGACACCGCCTACACCTTCGAGGCATTGCGCAACTGCGAGTTGACGGTTCACGTCAGCACCAAACTCAATCGCAGCCATCTGGTGCACGGACGCCGTGCGCTCATCCTGCCCTGCCTGGGCCGCACCGAGAAGGACATGCAGCGCAACGGGATCCAGTCCACCTCGGTGGAGGACTCGATGAGCATGGTGCACCTGTCGACCGGCATGAAGAAGCCCGCGTCCCCGCATCTGCTCTCAGAGCCGGCGATCATCGCCGGGATCGCGCGGGCCGCGCTGCCCGACAGCCGCACCCCCTGGCAGGACTACGTCGGCGACTATGACCGCATCCGCGACACCATGGCCGCCGTCCTGGACGGATTCGAGGACTTCAACCGCCGGGTGCGGTTGCCGCTCGGGTTCCGGATCCGCCAGCCCGCACGCGAACTCGTCTTCCGCACGCCGTCGGGGCGCGCGGAGTTCTCCGCGGCCCCGCTGCCGCAACTGGCACAGAACGCGGATGTGCTGACGCTGGCGACCATGCGCTCACACGACCAGTGGAACACCACCATCTATTCGGACAACGATCGCTACCGGGGCATCAAGAATCTGCGCACCCTGATCTTCATGAACACCGACGATATGCGCGAGCGTGGGCTCGGCGAGTTCGACGAGGTCGACATCACCAGCATCGCCCGGGACGGCAGCACGCGGAAGCTGAGCGGCTACAAGGTCATTCCCTATGACATTCCGCGAGGTTGCGCGGCCGGGTACATGCCGGAGATGAATGTGCTGTGCGCGATCGGCGACTACAGCACCCAGAGCGACCAGCCGATCATGAAGAACGTCAATGTACGGGTCGAGGCCTCGGGTCGCTGACCGGGCGTCGCGAATACAGAGCTTTCGACACTCGGCTCACGGGCGAGGTTCGGGCGTCGGCGCGACGCCGCCCCGATCCTCGGCCGGGAGCTCGGGCTGCGACGGCCCGGGAGTCGTCCGCGGCCGGGTGGCGACGGCTACACAGATACCGACGCCCACCCCGAGGATGGTGTCCGTGCCGCGGTCGAGCAGTAGCCGAACCGGGTCGGCGGGCGCGGCGAGGTCGGTCATCACCATGATCAGCGGGGTGAAGAAGCCCAGTGCGAGAGCGTAATTGCGGGCCATGAACAGTTCGGTGGGAAACAGCAGCAGTAAGACCAGCACCCCGAGCAGAGCCGCGGGCAGATGCGGCAACAGCAGGACCGCGGTGGCAGCCAGGCCGACGAAAGTCCCCAGTACGCGGTGTATCCCGCGCAGCACGTGGCCGCGCGCACCCTGGGCCGCCAGGGGTACCGCAGCCGCGGCCATCGCCCAATTGGCATGGGCCACACCCCACCCGACCCCGATCGCACCGGCGAGCGCGACCGCGAGGACATAGCGGCCGGCGTGACGCACCGACTCCCCCGGCTCGAACGCCCGGACCTCCGCGGTCGGCGCGACGGTGTCGGCGTGGAGCGTCCCGAGCAGGACGCAGAGCAGCGCGGTGGCGGCGAACAGCGACAGTCCCGGCAGTGGTGCGGCCGCACACGCGGGAACCGACGCCAGCGCACCGAGCGCGAACAACCCGAAGAAGGGCCCGCCGGGCCGCAGTCCGGCGCGGTCGGCGAACAACGAACCGGCAGCGGCGAATCCGGTCTCGACGGCGACCAGGAGCACCGGACGGGCATGGATCGCCGCCAGCAGGACGCCGATCGCCGCGCCCGCACCGATCAGCGCGGTCGCGAACAGTTGGTGCCGAAGGCGTGACCAGCGCGTGCGGCCACGCCCGTACATGCCGATGAAGGAGCCGAATACCGCGAACACCAGCAGATCCGTCCGGCCCGCCAGCACCAGCACGGTGCCCGGGATCGCCAGCCCGGACGCGACGCGCACCGCATGGTGGTGGTCGTCGCCGCGGGGACCGACCACCAGCAGGTCCCGTGTCAGTCCGCGTATCAGGTGCACAGCCGGTCTCCGATCGTCGTACGAGCAGCTCCGCATCGCCTGCCGGTGACGCCACCGGGCATAGAGACGCGGCACGCCCACCGACGGTGTGAGCCGGAGTTCGCGCGCGAGGTGGTGACGGACGAGCGGACCGACGCTCACGATCCGACAATGGGAGGGGACACCGATCCGCGGGTATTCGTCCGCGAACCCATTGTCGTCGATCATGAATGCCCAGTTCAAACGGCAATTCTTATCCCCCGATAAACAGCGCCGATCAACGCCGGTCGACCCGGCCCGGCGACCACCGGATCTCGGCGAGGCGGTGCACCGCCCGGCAATCAGCGCACTTGAATGACCACCGCAGTCCCCGGAGATCAGCCCACCGCGAACCACCGCGCTCCCCGGAGATCAACACGCTGCTGAACTACGCTGGGCGATCTGTGGGCTCGTGCTCGACGACATCGGGGCGCGCGGCGCGGGCGGTTTCGATCAGGGCCCGGGCCAGCGTAGAGACCGGTTCGTCCGACTGGATGACCAGCGCGATCATCGAGCCGACGGCAGGATCTCGCAGGGGCACGACCCGGGCTCCGGCGGGTGGCGACGTAGTGCGCAGCCACGTCGAGGGGATGACCGTGGCCCAGCGACCGGTGGCGACATGCGCGAAAAGGGTTGCGACCGAGTCGGTTTCGAGACGCGGGTGCGCGACCAGATTGCGGGCGGCAAGGGCGGCGTCGACCAGCTGGCGGCCTCGCATTCCGGGATTCAGCAGGCACAGCGGCAATTCCACGATGTCGATCCAGTCGAGGGGGCTCGTCCGCTCGGCGACCAGGTCGGCGCCGACGAGCAGCACCTGCTCTTCGCGGTACAGGGGCGTGACGGTCAGTCCGGAGGTGTCCTGCCCGTCGGGGTAGATGACGCCCGCGTCGAGTTCGAACCGGCGCAACCGATCGACGATGTCCGCGGAGGCCAGGCTCGTCTCGACGTGGACCCGCACCAGGGGATGCGCGGCGCAGAACGGGTCGGTGAGCAGCGCGATGGTCGCGGCGGAAGCGGGGATGACACCCAGCCGCAGCTCGCCGGACAGACCGGTTCGCAGCGCGGTGACCTCCTGTTTGAGCGCATCGTGGTCGGCCAGGATGCGGCGCGCCCACAGCACCAGCCGCTCCCCCTCGGGTGTCAGCCCCTCGAAGGTGCGGCCGCGCTTCACGAGCGGCACCTTCAATTCGTTCTCCAGTTTGCGTATCGCCTCCGACAACGCCGGTTGCGACACGTAGCAGGCGGCCGCCGCCCGTGCGAAATGACGCTCCCGCGCGAGCGCGACGAAATACTCGAGCTGGCGGAACAACATGACCCTATTCGATCACGCCGATCCTGCGGTGCCCGCGACCGATTCGCTTCATGGGCCGCCGCCGCGCGGATTCCGGTCGCGGTGATCGGTCGGAGGCTCGCTTCCCTCGCTGGGCATCGATTCGGGATCCCCGCCGTCGCCGAGCTGTCTACTCACTCGGTGGTCTTTGTCCGCTTCGGGGTCGCTGCGACAGAAATGGGCGTGAGTTGGTTACTCTGCCTTGTCACGCCGTTACGGGTTTCGCTCGACTCACGTTCGATCGACCCGGGGTTCGCTGGACCACGCGGCTGTTGCCCTACATCGATGACTCGAGATCGTTCGCTTTCGGTTCGTGGAGGAGGTGGGGTAATGGAGGCCGGGGTCGGCGTGGATACCCGAGACGGGTTCGATGCGGTCGAACACGCACGGGAGATGGCGGGGCGGCGCTTCCGGCTGGACGGGTACTACGAGGTCGGGCGCGAGAAGGTGCTGGAGTTCGCGGCAGCGGTTCAGGACGAGCATGCGGCGCACTGGGATGACGAGGTCGCGGCCGCGCTGGGGTATTCGGCATTGCCGGCTTCGCCGACGTTCGTGGCGCTGCTGGGCGGCCCGGTGCTGCACGGGGTGAGCGAGCTGCTGATGGGTTATGACCTGCGGGCTTCGGTGCACACGGATCAGGTGCTGGAGTTCCATCGGCCGGTTCTGGTCGGGGATCGATTGACCAGCAATGTGGTGCTGCAGTCGTTCCGGCAGGCGTTCGGCGGGGACATGCTGGTGTTCGAGAATGTCGTCACCGATCAGTGCGGCGAGGCGGTGGTCACGGGGACGACCAGCATGATCTCGCGGTCGGACCGGTCGGCACAGACCGCGGAGTTGGCGCAGCGGATCGGGGCGCTGGTGCACCGCGGCCTGGACACGTTCGTGCGGCATTCGCCCGAACGGGTCGAGCTCGTCGATTGGATCCCCACGCCGGCCACCTACCGGAGCACCCACTCGCGGGCGGTCGGCTCGCTCCGCGAATGCGATGAGTTGCCCAGTCGCACAGTCTTTCTCACCATCGGCGATCTGGTCCGCTACGCGGGGGTGGCGGGCGACGCGAATCCGATCCATTGGCACCCCGACGCCGCCCGCATGGTGGGTCTGGAGCGTGGCGTAGTCGCGCACGGCATGCTCACCATGGCCTACGCCGGCGCCTTCGTCACATCCTGGCTGGGTGATCCGGGCGCGCTGAAGCGGCTGAGTGTGCGCATGAGCAATCCGGTCTACGTGGGCAGCGAGGGGCCGACCGCGATCGAATTCACCGGCAAGGTCAAGTCGATCGATCCGGTGGCCGGCACCGCCGCGGTCGCGATCACCGCAATGCACGAGGGCCGCAAGGTATTCGGCCGCGCCACCGCCGTGATCCAGCTGAGCTGATCCGCCCCGGCCGACGTCACCGGCGGTCACGTCCGGCAATCAATGTGAACGCTGGGAGCGGATGAGGGCTCCTGGCCGGGCGCCGGTGTCCTCGCCGTCGCGGAGCACGACCTCGCCGGAGACGATGGTCGCGCGGTAGCCTTCGGCGCGCTGCAACAATCGGCGAGCACCACCGGGCAGGTCGTAGGCCATGGCGGGCGGCAGCAGGCGCAGCGCCTCGAAGTCGATCACATTGAGGTCGGCCTTCTTACCGACGGCGATGACGCCGCGGTCGTCCAGGCCGTACATCTGGGCGGTGTCGTAGGTCATCTTCCGGATCGCCAGGGGCAGCGGAATGCGTTCGCCCCGCGCACGATCGCGCGCCCAGTGGGTGAGCAGGTAGGTGGTGTTGGAGGCGTCGCAGATCGCGCCGACGTGCGCGCCGCCGTCGCCGAGACCCACCGCGGTGGCCGGATGCAGGAGCATCTCGCGGATCGGATCCTGCGTGAAGCGGGAGTAGTTGAGCAGCGGGCGGTAGAACAGCGCCCGGCCGTCGCGGGAGAGCAGCTGGTCGTAGATGTAGTGGAACGGTTCGACTCCGGCGCGGGCGGCGTCGCCGGCCAGGCTGGTTTCCGGGTCCGGTTCGTAGTCGGGCGGGTCGCCGAGGGTGAATGTGCGGTCGAGTCCCATGCTGATGAAGGCCATCGGATTGTCGGGGAGATCGGCCTCGGTCAGGATCGTCTCGCGCAGCGCGGGATCGCGGAGTTCGGCGACGAGGGCGTCCAGATTCTGGCCCGCGCGCTCGACCGCGGCCTGGTAGGAGGGCCGGAACGAGAACGGGTTGAAGGTCTGCAGGCCGATCAGCAGGCCCAGCGGCCGTGCGGAAACCTGTGGGCGCACCGGGATTCCGGAGTCGAAGGCGGCGGCGGCCGCGTCCAGCAGGCGTTTCCAGTCGTCGGGTGCGCCGTCGTGCTGCAGCAGGCCGAAACTCACTGTGCGGCCGGTCTGTTCGGCGAGGCGCAGCATCCAGGCCAGTTCGCGATCGGGGGCGGCGAGATCTTCGCCCATGATGCCGGCGGGGGCGAGTTCGAACACGCCCGCCCCCGCGTCGGCCAGCGCCTGACCGATGCCGAACAGTTCCTCCTCGGCGGCGAAGGTGCCGGGCACGGGTTCGCCGTCGATGGCGCGGTGCACGATCGTGCGTGAGGTCGAGAAGCCCAGTGCCCCGGCCTCGATGCCCTCGCGCACCAGTTTGGCCATCATGGCGATGTCCTCGGGCGAGGCCGGGTCGTTCTTCGCGCCCCGCTCCCCCATCACGTACGCGCGCACCGCGCCGTGTGGCACCTGTGTGCCGACATCGATGGCCAGCGGCAGCCGGTCCAACGCGTCGAGGAATTGCGGGAAAGACTGCCAGTCCCAGCGGATTCCGGTCGACAGCGCCGCGCCCGGAATGTCCTCGACGCCCTCCATCAGCCCGATCAGCCATTCCCGCTTCTCGGGAGTGACCGGGGCGAACCCGACTCCGCAGTTCCCCATCACCACGGTCGTCACGCCGTGCCAGCAGCTGGGCGTGAGCTGCGGGTCCCAGGTGATCTGCCCGTCGTAATGCGTGTGGATGTCCACGAAGCCCGGGGTGACCAGCAGCCCCGTCGCGTCGATCCGGTTCTGCGCCACCGCGTTCGCGAGCGCCCCGGGCGCGGCGATCACCGCGATCCGTCCGTTCTCCACCGCGATGTCGGCCGGATACGGTTCCGCTCCGGTCCCGTCGACGATCGTGCCGTTGCCGATGATGAGTGAGTAGCTCACGAGAGGTCCTAGCAATCCAGATTCGCTAACACAGCACAGACTAACTAGACATGACGTCAGCGAAGTGGGAATCGGGAGAATCGGTTCTGATCAGCGCGTTCACGCGCGGGAAATTATGGTGGAGCCCATGAGAATTCGGCGGTGGCGGCGGGTTTATCTGGCCGCCGAGTACGCGGCGTTGTTCTTCGGCGGGACGACCCTCTACAACGCGGTACTGCGGGGGAAGCCGCCGATTCCGGCGCTGCTGGTGCTGGGGACCGGGGCGACGGTGTATCTGCGGCGGTCGAAGGGATTCGATCGCGGGTCGCTGTGGCGGGCGGAGGCGTTCCCGGAGCAGGCGCGGTCGATGGCGGTGACCGGCGCAGCGAACGCGGCGGCGCTGACCGCCGTGACCGCGGCACTGCGCCGGGAGGATCTGTTCGATCTGCCGCGGCGGAATCCGCTGATCTGGCTGGCGGTGATGGTGCTGTATCCCGCCCTGAGCGTGTATCCGCAAGAGTTGATCTTCCGGTCGTTCCTGTTCCACCGCTACCAGCCGGTGTTCGGTGACGGACGGGCGATGGTGGCGGCCAGCGCCGCGGCATTCGGCTACGTGCACATCGTGTTCGGAAGCTGGTTCTCGGTGGCGGCGAGCAGCGTCGGCGGGTGGTTGTTCGCCGCGCGGTACATGCGGACGCAGTCGCTGTTCACCGCCTCCGTCGAGCACGCGCTGTACGGGATGCTGGTGTTCTCGGTCGGGCTGGGACGGCACTTCTATCACGGCGCCGCTCCGGCCGCCCGAATTCAGTTGGGGGCCACCAGAACCGCCTGACGCGACGGTGCGGACTGAGCGAAGACCGCCACGGTGACGATGAGCACGAAGGCCAGCAGTGCCGTCGTGGTGCGGGCGAGGTGGAACAGCTCCCAGCGGTGCAGCAGCTGGGCATAGTCGGCGGGAACCGGGCCGACCGCCCACTGCTTGATCTTCCCGTTGATGGGGACGTTGCCGAATCGCGTGATGACGAAGCTCGTCACCTCGAGGCCGAACGAGGTGGCGGCCAAACGGCGCACGAGACCGCCGCTGTAGACGGCCAGCAGCAGTGAGGTCAGCGCGGCCAGCGCCATGGTCGATTGCATGACGGGACCGTTGACCTTCATGAGGGCGGTGTGGAAGGTGAAGCGGACGTCCAGGGGGACGGTCTTGAATGCCTGGGCGACATTGATCAAGCCGTAACCGAATGCGCCGCACAGGTATCCGGTGGTGAGCAGAGCGGCTGCGGTGAGCAGGCGGGTGCGCATGGGGCGAGCCTTTCGAGAGGTCAGTGGTGCGCAGATAGTTCATATTTCTGAACAGTTCTGATTTTTGAACCTGTATCCTGACTCTGTCAAGACAGCGGTTCGACATCGATCGGAGGGTTCGTGCCTCGTTCACCGCGAGCGGCGGACACCGCGGGCGCACCGGTGAGCGCCGAGGAGCGGCGGCGGCTCGAGGCGCTGGCGCCGCTCATCGCCACGCATTTCCGCCGCGCCCACGGCGATATGCCCTCGACCCTGCGCACGTCCTTCGAGGCGGACGGGCTGGGCAATCGCCACGGCGCGGCCCTGGCCCAGGTGCTGGCCGCGGGCAGCATCAGCGTGAGCGAGCTGGCCCGTCGCCTCGGCATCAGCCTCACCAACGCGAGTCAGCTTGCGGGAGAACTGAATCGGGCCGGCTGGCTGCAACGCCACAACGACCCGGACGACAATCGCCGCACCCTGCTGTCGCTCCCCGACGACCGCCGCGACGATGTGGCCACCTTCATCAACCGGCGCTCCGACGCCCTGCTGCGCGCGATGTCCCGGCTCGGCGCCGAGGAACGCCGGGGCTTCCTGGCCGGCCTGCAAGCCTGGGCCGAGGAAATCGACCGCTGACGGCTGCCCTGCTTATCGACCGCCTCACATTCCGCTGGTAGCGGGGCCCTGGCGGCCGACCAGCATAGGCTGATCGGGCAGACTGGCCGGGTGGGAAACCTACCTGTGGCAGCGATGATCTGCGCGTTCATCGGTGCGATCTTGTTCGCGGTGTCGGCGGTGGCGCAGCAGCGGGCCGCGGCGGATGTGCCCGAAGGGGATGCGCTGGTCGCCAAGTTGATTCGGAATCCGCGGTGGCTGGCGGGTTTGATCGGGGACGCGGGCGGTTTCGCGTTCCAGGTGGCGGCGCTGGCGCTGGGCTCGGTGCTGGTGGTCCAGCCGATCCTGGTGACGGCGCTGGTGTTCGCGTTGCCGCTGGCCGCGCACTACAGCGGCCGTCGGGTGACGGCGGTGATGTGGATGCAGGCGGCGGCGCTGTCGATCGCGCTGGCCTGCTTCCTGGTGGTCGGGGACCCGACCCAGGGGGTGACCGAGGCGCCCTGGCATCGATGGATGCTGCCGCTGGGGTTGACGCTGGGTGCGATTGTCGCCGGCATCGCGGTGGCAACCACCGTGCGGGTGCCGACCCTGCAAGCCTTGCTGCTGGGCACGGCCGCGGGTCTGCTCTTCGGCATCTCCGCCGCTCTCACCGAGAATGTCACCCAGCTGTTCCGGGTCGGCATCGGCACCGCACTGACCAGCTGGGAGCTCTACGTGCTGGCCGGGTGCGGCATGCTCGGCCTGTACGTGCAACAGCGCGGCTATCAGGTCGGCCCACTGTCGGCCTCGCTGCCCGCCTTCACCGTGGCCGAACCGCTGGGCGCGGCCTTCCTCGGCATGACGGTCCTCGGCGAGCGGCTGCGCTCCGGCCCCGTCGGCACCGCCTTCGTCGCCGCGTCGGTCGTCGTCATGTGCGTTGCGGCGGTGCGCCTCTCCCGCGCCCAGGCCGTCCCCGCCCAACCCCGGCCCGCCACCGACTGACCATCGCCGCCACGCCCGAAATCCCCCGTTTTCCTGGCGATTTGCATTGACCACCCACCCATAGGCTAATGTTCTGTCCCGCAAGCCAATCGGCCCACAAGGCCGGGCGAGCACGCGGATGTAGCGCAGCTGGTAGCGCATCACCTTGCCAAGGTGAGGGTCGCGGGTTCGAATCCCGTCATCCGCTCCACGGGGGATTTTTTTCGGCGCGATTAGCTCAGCGGGAGAGCGCTTCCCTGACACGGAAGAGGTCACTGGTTCAATCCCAGTATCGCGCACGCACCAGAGTTCGACCAGATCAGGCCCGGTTCCCGCCGGGCCTCTCTGCTGTCGTGAACTCAATATGAACCGAGGTCGGTGAGCTCGATCTGAACTGAGGGCCCGGCTCTCAGGTTCGCCCGTCACTGCCACCATCGAGCCGGACCCCACTACCGGCACGACGTCGGGCACATCGGGATGGTGGGATCGGATTGTCGCCCATACGTTCTCCAGCGCCGAGACGAGCAGTCCGGTGATGGTGCCGGAGTCGGTCCTGGGCGCGCAGGCCAACTTCGGCACCCCAATCTTCCAGTGACGCTCGAGCCCAAGTCCTGTTCGACTGCGTCACAGGGCATTTCACGGCTTAGCCCATCGAGGTCACTCGAAAGAGCGATCGGGGTGGTCCGGCAGAAGCGGGCCGAGGGGGCCGAGGTCGATATTGAGATCTTCCGGGGTGAGTCCGAAGTGATCGCGTAGTTCGTCCATACGTTGTTCGAGCAGCATCAGGGTGGTGCCGATGCGTTCGATCTGGGCATCGGTGAGGTCGCCCGCATCGACACGGCGTAGCGCTTGCCGCTCCATCAGTTGCCGCAGTAGCTCCACCAAGGTGAGGACCAGGGTGACCAGCCCGCGCTCGACCGATTCCGGATCGGTGTCGATTCGCGGTGGGATGCCGCCGAATTCAGTCATCGCCGGCCGGTCCTTCCAGTACCTCGCGCGTCACGGCACCGACCGGCGCGTACAGGGTGCTGATGGAGGAGATGAGGGCTCGTAGTGAGATCTGAACCAGATCGACGTCGGCGATAGCGAGTTTGATGTCGCCGGAAATGACCACGCCACCAGCCAACACTCGGTCCAGCAGGTCGACGAGTGCGACGCGGCGCTCGGCGTCGACGGTGGAGTCGGCCCGAGTCATGTCGGCCCTCGCGTCAGGCCTGCGAACGAATACGGCGGCCAGGGGCCCGTGAGTTCGAGCCGGATGCCTGGGAATTCGGCGCCGAGCGTCGTGACGGTTGTGGTGAAGTCGTCGGTGCGGTCGTCGTCTACGAGGTATGTCCCGTTGAGTAGCATCCAGTCCCGGCGGCCGCTTACCGCCGGATCGGTCAGCGGCTGGCGTCGTCCCGCCGCAGCGTGGTGAACCAAGCGCACGTGAATCTCCTCGGCGCGCTCTGCCGCATCGCGTTCCACGCTCTCCTGCGCGGACAATTGCGCGCGTCGCCGGGCCAGATACGCGGCCCCTGGCGTCATTGTGCCGACCTCTTCCGCGGACCTGGCCTCGGCAACAGCAGCGGTGAGGGCAGCACGATCGCCATAGGCCCTGACACCCCACTCGGTACGGCCGCTCACCAGCTGCAGGGCGGCGTCGAAGTCCGCTTGCCGCTCATCGAGCAGCTCACGCACGCGATTGTCGTCGCGGAAGACGGTGGCGAGCCGGAGCGGGACGGCCGGACCTCGGCGCACCATGGCGGATACGACCGCGTCGTGTGCTCGTGCTGTCGCCGCCAGCCAGTCGAGATCCTCGAAGTTGCGGCGTAGTGGTTGCTCCCCGAAAACGTCCAGCGGCACCGAGCCGACGACTGCTGTCAGGTCCCCCGCGGCGACCGTCCGCACCGGTTCGCCCGCGACTCCGGTCAGTGCGCTCGGTTCCGCCACGCCGTCGCGGCGGGGTGCCACCACGTACAGCCAGACTGCGAAATCACCGGTCACGATCGTTCTTTTTTCCGCTCGCGGCCGCGTTCGATGGGTTGACGGTGTTCATTTGCCGCCTCCAGTTCGGCGATCCGGTCTCGGAGTTCCCGGTTCTCGAGTTCGAGGTCGGGTTCCTTCCGTTCCAGCGCGTGGGCCTTGCTGTTGAGCCAGGGGTCGGTCTCCCACCAGTCGATGCCCACTGCCCTGGCCGTCTCCAGGGATGCGATCACCAACCGTAGTTTGATGGTGAGCAGTTCGATATCGAGGAGGTTGACCTGGATGTCGCCTGCGATCACCAGACCCTTGTCGAGGACCCGTTCCAGGATGTCGGCAAGGTTGGTCGACTGGTGCCCACCCCCGTAGGGCTGGGGCGCGTAGGAGCCGCCTCCGACGACCGTCATCGCTGATTCCCGAGTTCGATGTCGGTGCTGCCGCGCGTGTAGCGTTTGATTCTGCGGCTGGCCAGCAGATTCTCGTCGAAATCGATCTCCACCTCGTAGAGTGCCATGATGTCCGCCGAGGGCGGGATGCGGCGATCCTCCAGTGCCTCGATCTCCACGAGCCAACCATCCGCCGTCGGTTCCACGCGCGTGACGCCCTGGAGGTCGTGGGAAGTCAGTTCTGCGAGGCGTTCGATGGCCACCGCGGCGGCTTGCGCCGCGGTGAGGGCCGGTTGTTCATTCGATGCCGAGTGAACATTGTCCGAGTCGTTGGAAGTGGTGTCGCGGGCCACGTGAGTCACTCCTTCCGGTCGATGGGGCCTGCCCCGGAGCCGGTCATGCGATCCAGGGCCGCTCGCTGCGCCTGCTCGGCCTCTTCTGCGGACAAGTCACCGCGCGCCGCGGCGCTGTCGATCTCCTCGAGTTCGCTCCGTAGTGCCGCGGGATCGTGTAGCTGCCGTTCGACCTGGTCCTGGATCAGCTCGCCCACCCAGATCACACCGCGAACCGGCGCGAGGGGCAGCGAGAAAATCGATGAGAACAGACCCATATCTCAGTCCTCGGGGGCTCGTTTCGTGACGAAGTCGTAGGCCGCCATCGGTCCGAGCAAGTTCAGCTCCACCCGGCCGTCCCAGTCCGCGATGAGCCGGCGCACCATTTCCTCCAGCTCTTTTCGCCGGGCCGATTCGACCAGTACCGCTAGGTGGACGGCGTCCTCTTCATGGCTGGGTTGACGCTGGTTGACCAGTGCTTCGAGTTTCTCGAGTTCGGAAATTACCTTTCCGGTGTCCTCGGCTCGCTTGGCCTCGATGGCATGATTGATCAGCTCGCCCAACGCGATTCGCGCGTCGCGGGTGGCGTCTTCGGGTTTGCCGCGGATCTCGTCTTTCAGTTGCGCGGCCTGGGCGTTCTCGTCGAGGAGTTCTCGCAAGATCGCGTCTTCGATGTAGCGTCCTCTGATCACGAACTGGACCCGGCCCTCGAGTTCCTCGAGGGCGGCGCGGAATTCGTCCTCGTTGGCCTCGAGCAGTTCGTTCTCCACCGCGTCGGTGTCGGTCATGACCGCCCCGAACCGCAGCGGCAACACCGGACTGACGGCGGCCGATCCGTCCAGCAGTTTTTCATGGGCGGTGAGGTCTGCGGGTGTGCCCAGTGGCCGGTCGGACTCGAGTGTGCTGACCAGCGCGGCGATCGCGCCGTGCCGCACCACCGTGACTTCACTCGGTGGATCGCCGACACCGGTGGCGTGTGGTTCGGCCTCGACGTCGGCGGGCACGATGCCGTAGACGTATACGGCTGTTGATCCGGGAGCCATCACTCCTCCTCACGTTCGGATGGCCTGCGCGCTGTCTGACGCTGCTTGTTCACATCGCCGAGGAAGTCCGCGACCTTCTCGCCGGCCGCCTCGAGTGCGCCCTTCGTCTTGTGTTTCGAGGCGCCTTCGGTGACGTCGCCGACGATGTCGGTCAGGCCCTTGGGCTCACTGCTCGAGATCTCGAGCCGGTTGACCGCTTCGGCGAAACGCAGATACGTGTCGACGCTGGCCACCACGACGCGCGCGTCGATGGTCACCAGTTCGATGCCGACCAGCGACACGCGGGCGAAGGCATCGATGACCAGGCCTTTGTCGAGGATGGTGTCGACGACATCAGCCAGGCTGGAAGAGTTCGGCCGAGCCAACGTGCTGGTTGCGCCGCCGCCTGCGGGTTCGATAGTCATCTGTTTGCTCCTTCACGCTCACGCGACCGGCGGGCCGCCGGACTCTTGCGGCGGGCGGCCGAACGATTGGGAGGCGGCTCTGGTTCTTCTTCCTCGTCCGTGGCGCGCTGATCCTCGTCGTGCTCGTCGGCCTCGTCGTCCTCGGCCTGTTCCGTTTCTTCATCTTCTTCATCGGCGCGATCTTCTTCGGATTCCTTGCGCCGTGCGGTTTCGTCGTCTTCGACGACCTGGCTGTCGTGGATCTCGCCGTGCCAGCCCACGATGTCGTCACTGTGCAGCACAGCCTCGGTCATGACATGGCGCTGGAAGTGCTTGAGTTCCAGCCGGCATCGGCGGCCTGCCGCGCGCCACAGATTGGCGGTCTTCTCGAACACTCCCCCGGGGTGGTAGGCGAGCACGACGAGGATGCGGGTGAGATCCGGGGTGATCTCGTGGAAGGTGACCGCACCGTCGATATAGCCCTTGGCACCTTTGGAACGCCACACGATCCGCTCGAACGGCACCTGCTCGAGGATCGTGGACTCCCAGGTTCGTCTTGACCAGAACACCTTGCCGGTCCAGCTGAGCTTCTCGTCGGAGACCTGTTCGACCTGTTCGAGCTTCTTGGTGAATTTCGGGAAGTCCGCGAACTGGGTCCACTGGTCGTAGGCCAGATCGATCGGCACGCCGACGTCGATGTGCTCGACGATATTGGTCAGCTTCAGCTTCGTGGTGCCGCCCTTGCCCTTGCCGCCGGTCAGCGACTCCTTGACGCCCTCGAACGTCTCCCGGACCGTGTGCCCGAGCTTGCTCACGCCTCCGCTCATCGCCGCTTGCCACGGCGACGCGCCCCCGGCCAGTTTCTCCACCCCGGTCACCGCCGCCAGCAGATTGCCTCCGCTACCTTCTGCGTAGTCGGTGAGCCGCTCCGCGGTTCGCGATGCCCGGTCCGACAACCCGGCTACCGCGCGTTCGGCCAGGGTTCCGGCAAGGTTCTGCACGGATTGTTGCAGCAACCCCGTCGGGGTGGACGATCGAGCGGTTTTCCCGGCCTTCGCCCCCGCATGGGTCGCGGTGTCCGCAATTTTGCCGACAGCGTCGGCAGCGAGCTTGCCGACTCCATTGGTCTTGTCGTGCAACGTCTTCGGCATCGATCTCATCTCCTCGTGCGGCGCACGGGCGCTTCGTCGGCATCGGCGCGACTACGGCGTCGCGTGGACGAGGCAGGCTGACGATCCGAAGATCCGGACCTACGAACCGGGGTCCGGGAGCCGGATTTACGCGCGCGGGTGGTTCTCGGGCTGCTCGACCGCGCCCGCGCCGCGGGCTGCTTCCTGCGCTCCTCGTCGTCGTGGTCTGTTCCGGACTCGGTGCGGTCCTCGAGATCCTCGTCCTCGCCGGCGGACGATTCCCCGGCGTCTCGGGAGGTATCGTCGGCGTCCTGGTCTTCGTCGGAATCCGTTTCGTGCGAACGGTCCCGGTCTGTATCCGAGACGATGGTTGAGCCCTGCTGTAGCCGTGTGTTGAGTGCGTCGATACGGTTGCTCGCGGCGGTCACCGCGGCCGACCGGACCGCACCCACCAACTCGCCGCGAACGGTGTCGGTGAGCTCCGCCAGCTCAGGTGACGATTTGAGCAATTCAGTTCCTCGCCCCAGCAGCTCCCCGGACAATCCCGAAGATCGTTTCGCCAGCGCCGCACCCGCCAGCGACAACGCAAAACGCATCTTGCGTGTGCGGCCGAGTACGTAGCCGATTCCCACGCCTATCGCAATTCTTGTGCCACCTTGCATGGCTTACTCCTTGCTTGCTCGACTCCCGCTGCACCGATGCGGCCCCGGATCGGTCGAGACCCCGATGAGCGGGGTAGGCCATATTGCGAATGGCCTTACCTGGCGTATACCCAGCAATCTCCGCCTTATCGGCCAAGATCTGGATGGCTTCAATCGAGTTCGGCCAGCGTGAGAGTGCGGGGGCAGGCGGGAGCCGGGCAGCAAGGGCAGAAGACGGGTCGAGACGGCGCAGGCCGAGCAAATTGCCCAGCGGGAGGGTCCATCCCGCGAGGCGGATTCACGAACCGACAAAGACTGGGAGCTCGCGGACAAGGTCGATCCGGACTGACGGTCCGGACTCGGAGTCCGATGACAAGAAGCAGGAGACAGGTGCGCCCTATCAACGGCGTTGTTTAACTGTCCGAATCCGGGTTATCCGCCAGGAGACCGCTGAAGTAGGCCGGGAGCCTTCGAGAAGAGGGGCCGTGATCACGGCCGCTCCTGGGCCTGAGGCGCCTACTGGAACAGCGGGATTGGGTGGGCGCGGTGACGCATGCCGGCATTGCGCACACGATCGATACCAGCATCAGCAACGGAGGGTTTCAAAGGCCCTTCCAGTACAGCAGCGAAACCAGGTAGCTGACCATGATCGTTCTCGGAATCATCCTTCTTATCGTCGGGTTCATTTTCAGCGTCCCGATCCTCTGGACCATCGGAATCGTTGTCCTCCTCATCGGCCTCGCGTTGATGCTGTTGGGGATGGCGGGTCACGCCGTCGGCGGCCGAAGTCACTATTACTGACCCCTGGATCGCGTTTGCGCTCTGATCCGGTGGCCGTCACCGCCGTCGACTCACACTCTCAGGGTCGACGGCACTCGGCCTCGTGCACAGATCGGTCCATCACTGGAAGATGCCCGGTTGATCCCGGGCCGGTGCGGACCGGGACGCCGTGGCGCGACCGGCGTGCGCGTCACTGGTTCAATCTCGGTATCGCGCACCAGAATTCGACCGGATCAGGCCCGGTTCCCGCCGGGCCCTTCTACCGTCGTGAACTCAACATGAACTATTGACGGCCATCGGCTTTCGTACCGAAGCCGATCGGTCTTCAGTGCGGGAGCACCCGTTCACCGAGGGTGGCCACTACCCGGAGAGCGACCTCCAAGGCCATCTTGTGTTCGTCGAGCGGCTGCGGCAGTAATTCCTCGACCTGCTGCATCCGGTAGAGCACTGTGTTCTTGTGCACGCCCAGTGATTCGGCGGCCTTGGCCATACTGCCTTGTTCGAGGTAGACCAGGGCGGTATCGCGCAGCCGTGCGGTGGCCTCGCCCCGCTCTGCGAGGCCGCCCAGTTCGCGGCGCACCAACCGCGACAGCGCGGCGATGTCGGCGGCCAGACAGCTGACGAGTTCGACATCGCGGTACAGGGTGACCGGCGCGGGCTCGGTCTCCGCCGCGATCCGGTAGGCCCGCAGGGCTTCCTGGTGGCTGACACGGAATCCTTCCACTCCGGTCGCGGGGACCCCGGCGGCCAGCTGAACGATCGGTTGACGCTGCTGAAATGCCTTCAGGTGAGCGATCTTCCGGAGGTCGGGCACTTCCGGTGTGGCCAGCCAGGCCCAGAGCATCCGGCCGCCGGCGGGCAGCATCAGCGGACGTGGAGCGCCGAGGCCGGTCGCGATGTCGATCGCCAGTGTCTCCAGCATCGCGGTGACGTCGTCCTCGGTGCGGTCCAGAGTCCAGATGATCAGGCCGGTCTGCTGGATGTAGAGGTTGTGCCCGAGTTGCCGTGTGCTGCGCTCGATATCGACCCTGTCCTCGTGCAGGATTGCCTCGACGAGCTCGCGCCTGCGGGTCAGCGCGCTGCTCGCTTGCCGCCGCGTCTCGTCCAGAAAGGCCATTTCAGCGCGCTCGGTAGCACCGGATATGGTGCGACTCAAGTGATCCCACCGTAGATCCAGCACCACCGGCAACAACTCCGGATCGGTGATCTCACGGCAGGCGGAGGTCATGATCTCGGCCCAGCTGATGCGTTGCAGGGTCCGGTAGCAGCGTTGCAGCAGTGCGATGTCGTAGCCGCGCTGGGCCAGTGCGCGGCCCAGGGCCTTGGCGGCGTTGGGCAGGTGGATATCGCCGGGACGTTCGTGCGGCCCCTGGCTGAAGTACGCGCCGACTCCGTCGTGCACGGCGACCCGAAGTTCCTGTCGGAGCGCGGCGTCGGATCCGATCTCGGGCACGTCGGCGGCGATGGCATCGATCATTCGCCCGGACAGGGTGCTCAACTCCGGCTCGGCCACCTCACGGTCGGCGAAGGATTCGAACCAGGCTCTGGCCTCCGCAACGAGGTCACGGGGTTGACGCATATCAATTTCTCCCGGCGTACGTCGATGTACAGATGGCGGCCGTGGCACATTACAGACTGCGGCGGCGGCACAACTGCGGCCGGTCGCTTTGTGATCCACGGTACAAGCGTCCCATTCGCGCATGACAGCACACTGACCGTCATGAGCACTACAGACACCCTTTCGCGGCTGTCGCAGGCGAAGTCGCTGTGCGAACTGTTCCAGCACACCTGCGCGACTCGGGCCGGAGATCTCGCGCTGCGCACACTCGACGGCAAGACCGCGTTGACGTGGGGTGAATACGGTGCTCGAGTGCGCCGGCTCGCCGCAGGGCTGGCGGCCCTCGGTGTCGGACGCGGTGACACGGTCGCGATCATGCTCACCAACCGCCCCGAGTTCCATCTGATCGATACCGCCGCGTACCACCTGGGCGCGATCCCGTTCTCGGTCTACAACACCAGCGCCCCGGCGCAGATCGCCTACCTGTTCGACAATGCGGGCAATCGCGTCGTCGTGTGCGAGTCCCAGCTCCTGGCACGTGTGCTCGAAGCCCAAGAGGGTGGCCGGGTCGAGCACGTGATCTGCCTCGATGACGCCCCGGCGGGCGCCATGACGCTCGCCGAACTCGAAGCCCTGGGCGATCCCGAGTTCGATTTCGAATCCCGTTGGCGTGCTGTTGAAGCCGATGACACGATCACCATCATCTACACCTCCGGCACCACCGGGGCGCCGAAGGGCGTGGAGATGTCGCATCGCAACGCCATGTTCGGCACCGAAGCGATGCTGGGAATCCCGGAGTTCGCTGTGGGTTGCGGTGGGCGGGTGGTGTCCTATCTTCCCGATGCGCACGCCCTCAACCGGTGGCTTGCCCACTACATGCCCGCCGTCACCGGTGCGGCGGTGTACACGGTGGCCGACGGCAAGAACCTCGCGGCCGCGCTGCCGGTGGTGCGGCCGACGGTGTTCGTCACCGTGCCGATGCTCTGGTACAAGATCGAGGCGGCGGTGCGTACCGCGCTCGCCGAGCAGACCGGCGGGCGCGGTGCGGTGGCCGCGTGGGCGCTCGAGGTCGGCCGTCGCAAGGTCGCCGCGGATCTCGCGGGCCGATCGATCTCCGTGGCGCTGCGGCTGCGGTATCTGCTGGCCGAGCGCCTCGTGTTGGCGCGGCTGCGGGAACGAATCGGTCTGGACCAGACGAGTATTGCCTACAGCGGCGCCGCGCCGATCACTCCCGAGACCCTGGAATTCCTGCTGGCACTGGGGATTCCGGTGGCCGAGGCGTGGGGTATGTCCGAGATCGGTCTGGCGACGTCCAATCGTCCGGGTGCGCAGCGGGTGGGCACCGTCGGCACGGTGCTGAACCGGGTCGAGATTCGCTGTCTCGAGGACGGTGAATTGGTGGTCCGCACCCCGGGATCGATGAAGGGTTACCGCAACGACCCGGTCCGCACCGCCGAGGCCGTCGACGCCGGCGGCTGGGTGTACACCGGCGATGTCGGGGTCATCGATGCCGACGGTTATGTCACCATCGTCGATCGCAAGAAGGAATTGATCATCAATTCCGCGGGCAAGAACATGTCCCCCGCCAATATCGAGAGCACGATCCGCGCGGCCAGCCCGCTGGTCGGATCCGTGGTGGCCATCGGTGATCGGCGCAAGTACGTGACCGCGCTGATCACCCTGGAGCCCGAGGCGGCGGCCGAGTTCGCCGCCGAGCACGGCATCGAGGGATCGCCGCAGGTGCTGGCGGCCCACCCGGCCATTCGACGCCGGCTCGACGCGGCCGTCGCCGCCGCCAACGCTCGACTGTCGCGTGTCGAGCAGGTGAAGGCATACACCGTGCTGCCGGTCGTCTGGGAACCCGGCAGCGACGAGATCACTCCCACGATGAAGCTGCGCCGCAACGTCATCGCCGAGAAATTCGCGGGCGAGATCGATGCGCTCTACACGCGCGACCGGGCCTGAACGCACTGCCGCTCAGGCATTTCCAATCGTATGAACCGTCGCGTCGAATCCGAAGCGACAGAACGGAAGACAGAGAGCAATGACGACAGAAGCATTCGTGTACGACGCGATTCGCACCCCGCGAGGTCTGGGCAAGCCGACCGGTGGGCTGTACACGATCGCGCCGGTCGAGCTCGCCACCGGCCTGATCCGGGAACTGCTGCGGCGCAACAAGGGCATCGACCCGAACCGGATCGACGACGTGATCCTGGGCTGTGTCAGCGCGGTCGGTGAACAGGGCTTCGGCATCGCCGAAATGGCGGTACTGCGTGCGGGATTGGGCGAGACCGCCGTGGGCGTGCAGCTCAACCGGTACTGCGCTTCGGGACTCGAAGCGGTGAACACCGCGGCCCAGAAGATCGCCTCGGGGTGGGAGGACCTCATCCTCGCCGGTGGCGTCGAATCCATGTCCCGGGTTCCGATGGGCTCCGACGGCGGCATGGTCGTCGCCTCGGATCCCAATGCCTACCAGCGCACCCCGATCATTCCGCAGGGACCGGCCTCGGATCTGCTGGCCGCCAAGTACGGGTTCAGCCGCACCGATCTCGACGCATTCGCCGCGCGCTCGCACCAGAACGCCGCCCGAGCGTGGGCCGAAGGCCGGTTCAAGGATTCCGTGATGCCCGTCCCGGATCTCAACGGCGTCGTCGTGCTCGACCACGACGAACTGGTTCGCCCGGACGCCACCGTGGAGTCGCTGGGCGCGTTGCGGCCGTCGTTCGCGGCGATCGGTGAGCACGGCGGCTTCGACGCCGTCGCGCTGCAGCGCTATCACGAGCTCGAGCGCATCGAGCACGTGCACACCGCGGGCAATTCTTCGGGCATCGTGGACGGTGCGTCGCTGCTCGCCATCGGAAACGCCCGTGTCGGTGCGGAATTCGGGCTCACCCCACGCGCCCGGATCGTGGTCACCGCGGTCACGGGATCCGACACGTCGATCGGATTCACCGGCCCCTACCCGGCCTGCCGCAAGGCGCTGGACAAGGCCGGACTGAGCATCGACGACATCGACCTGATCGAGGTCAACGAGGCGTTCGCGGCCGTGGTGCTGACCTTCGCCCGGCAGTTCGACATCGACGTGGACAAGATCAACGTCAATGGCGGCGCCATCGCCATGGGGCACCCGCTGGGCGCGACCGGCGGCATGCTGCTCGGCACCGTCATCGACGAACTCGAGCGCACCGGCAAACGCTACGGGATGGTCACGCTCTGCGCGGTCGGCGGCATCGGCATCGCCACCATCGTCGAGCGCCTGAGCTGATCCGCCCACACCAGAGAGGACTGGAAAGACTATGAGCGAGAACATCATCGGCTGGGAACTCGGCGCGGACGGCATCGTGGTACTGACCATCGACGACCCCTCCCAGACCGCCAACACCTGGAATGCCGCCTTCCGGCAGTCGCTGGCCGTCACCGTGGACCGCCTGGAGGCCGAACGGGAGACCTACGCGGGTGTCGTGATCACCTCCGGTAAGGAAATCTTCAGCGCCGGAGCGGATCTCAAGGAGGTCGGGCCACTGTTCCAGAGCGCGGACGCGGTACAGATCGCCGCCTTCTTCGACGGGGCGAAGGCGCTGCTGCGTCGGCTGGAGCGCCTGGGCAAGCCCGTCGTGACCGCGATCAACGGCACCGCGCTCGGCGGTGGCCTCGAACTCGCGTTGGCCACACATCACCGAATTGCTGTGGACCGTCCAGGAATTCAGATCGGCTTGCCCGAAGTGAACCTCGGTGTGATTCCCGGCGCGGGCGGCGTGGTGCGCACCGTGCGCATGTTCGGCTTGGCCGGCGCGTTGACGAACGTTCTGTTGAAGGGCACCAAGTTCAGCCCACACGAAGCGCTCGCGGCCGGGCTGGTCGACGAGGTGGTCGACACCGACGCCGAACTGCTGCCCGCCGCACGGGCGTGGATCGCAGCCAACCCGGCTCCGGTCCAGCCGTGGGACCGCAAGGGCTACACGCTGCCGGGCGGCCTGCCCAACGGAGCCGAACTGTCGCAGCAGGTACTGGCCCTGACGGCGAGCGTGCGCAAGCAGCTCAAGGGAGCCGATCTGCCGGCCCCGCGCAACCTGATCGCCGCCGCGGTCGAGGGCAGCCTCGTCGACTTCACCGCAGCGTCCGCGATCGAGACCCGGTATGTGGCCAACCTGGCGTTGAACCCGCTGACCGCCAACGGGATTCAGGCGTTCTTCGACCTGCAGCAGGCGAACCGGAACACCGACCGGCCCGCCGGGCTGGCGCCTTTCCGTCCGACCAAGGTGGCGGTGATCGGTGCGGGCATGATGGGCGCGGGTATCGCCTACGAATACGCCAGAGCCGGTGTGGCCGTAGCCCTCAAGGACATCTCGCTGGAGGCCGCCGAACACGGCAAAGCGTACTCGCACACGCTGGTCGAGGCCGCGGTCGCCAAGGGCCGCTGGACCCAGCAGCGCGCCGACGATCTGCTCGCCCGCATCACCCCGACGGCCGACGACGCCGACCTCGCCGGTGCGGATCTGATGATCGAGGCCGTGTTCGAGGACCCCGAACTGAAGAAGAAGACCTACGCGCAGGTCGAGCCGGTCCTCGACGGCAGCGCGCTGCTCGCGTCGAACACCTCGCAGATCCCGATCTCCGGACTCGCCGAGGGAGTCACCCGGCCGGAGGCGTTCATCGGCATGCACTTCTCCTCACCGGTGGACAGGATGCCGATGGTCGAGGTGGTCAAAGGTGCTCTGACCAACCGGGAAACGGTGTCGCGCGCCATCGACGCGGTCCGGCTGATCAACAAGACGCCGATCGTGGTCAACGATGGTCGCGGCTTCTACCTGACGCGCTTGTTCATGGCGGCCACGTTCGAGGCGTGCGAGATGGTGGCCGACGGCGTGCCCGCCACTTCCATCGAACAGGCGGCGCTGCAGAACGGCATGCTGACCCAGCCGCTGCTGGTGCTCGACCAGGTAAGCCTGTCGCTGTCGCGGCAGATCATCGCCGACCGGGAAGCCGCGGCGGGTAGCGCGGACAAACGCACCGCCGGCCAGGGCGTCGTGGTCCGCATGGTCGACGAATTCGGGCGCCTGGGCCGCGCCGCCGGCGCGGGCTTCTACGACTACGCCGACGGCAAGCGCCTCGGGCTGTGGCCGGGCTTGCGCGAGGCGTTCGGAGCTGCCCGGCACATTCCGTTCCAGGATCTGCGCGACCGCTACCTGTTCCGGATCGCGCTGGAGGTGGCCGCCTGCCTCGAGGAAGGCATCGTCGAATCCGCGACCACGGCCAACGTCGGGTCGGTGATGGGTGGATTCCCGGCCGGGACCGGCGGCGCATTGTCGTTCATCAACACCTACCCCGGCGGCCCCGCCGGATTCGTCGCCCGCGCCCGTGAACTCGCCTGGGCTTACGGCCCCCGCTTCGCCCCGTCCGCCTCGCTGGTCGCCGCCGCCGAGACCGGCAGCCTCGTCGGCCGCTGAATCACCTACTTCCGCAACCAGATCGGACCCATCATGAACGCGTTCATCCTCGACGAGGATCACCTCGTCTTCCGCGACAACATCCGCAAATTCGCCCGCGAGAAGTTCATTCCCGGCCAGCTGCAACGGGCCGCGAGCACGGAATACCCGCGCGCGGAGCTGCGGGAGCTGGCCGCCGCGGGTCTCACCGCATTGGCGGTGCCGGAGGAGTACGGCGGACAGGGCGCGGACCTGCTCGCCCTCGGGATCGCCGCCGAAGAAATCGGCTACGCCTGCTCGACCATGGCCTTGGCGTACTTCTTCGTCAATGTGCAGACCAGCTTCTTCGCCGCACACGCCCCGGCGGCGGTGCGCGAGGAGTGGCTGCCCAAACTCATCTCCGGCGAGGCCATCGGCTGCACCGCGCTCACCGAACCCGGCACCGGTTCCGACGCCTCCGCGTTGACCTGCCGCGCCGAGCGGGTGGAGGGCGGCTGGAAACTGTACGGGGAGAAGTCCTCCATCACCCAGGCCCCGCACGCCGACGTCGCCGTTGTCATCGCGCAGACCGATCCGGGCAAGCGCGCCAAGGGAATCGGCGCCTTCGTGGTGCCGCTCGACGATCCGACGATCGCACGCCAGGCCTTCCACGACCCGGGCTGCAAGGCCATCGGCCGCGGCGCGCTCACCTTCGACGGCACCTTCGTGCCCGACTCCGCCGTGATGATGGAACCGGGCACCGGCTTCCACGGGATCATGCGCGAATTCGACCTCACCAGGACCCTGATCGGGCTCATGGTGATCGGCACCGCGCAGCGCGCCCTCGACATGACCGTGGAATACACCCAGCAGCGCACCACCTTCGGGCAGCCGTTGGCCGTGAACCAGGGTGTGCAGTTCCCGCTGGCCGAGCACAACACCTACATCACCGCGGTCCGGGCGCTGGCCTACCAGACCCTCGGCTTGCGCATGGCCGGCCAGCCGCACACCGCTCAGGCGGCGATGCTCAAATGGTGGGCTCCACAGGTCGCGATGGCCGCCATCAACGACTGTGTCGTCCTGCACGGCCACATCGGCTGGTCCGAGGAAATGCCGTTGCAGGCCATGCTGCGCGACGTGTCGGGCTACCAGATCGGTGACGGCACACCGCAGATCCAGAAGATGATCATCGCCCGCGATCTGTACACCCGGTGACGACGCCTGACGCATAGGCCGGCGAGGACCATCTGGTTGGCGTCATCAGTGGTCCGCCAACCAAGTGATCCTCGCCGTCGTGCGCCAACTCGGCGCGCTGTTGCTCGAACAGCTGGTCGAGCGGTCTCAGCGGCACCTCGGGCACCAGTCGGAGCATGCGCCTGCCGTCGGGGCACCGCTGCCCACCGAGTCTCCTCACCTGAGCCACTCCAAGGAGATATCCCATGAACGGAAACCAGTCCACAGGCGCGCGCCTCTACGCCGAGGACCTCACCGAGATAATCGGTGTCACACAGGAACTCGGCCGATACAGCCTGACCGAGGAGGCCATCCGCGCGTTCGCGCAGCAATGGGATCCGCTGGCGATCCATGTCGGCGATGGTGAACACTTCGGCGGTGTGATCGCCAGCGGACTACACACTCTGTGCGTGTTCCAACGACTCGCGGTGGCCGGCGTCTACTCGCGATGGGCCATCGTCGCCGGACGCGACGTCAAGGGCATGACGCTGCCGAAACCGGTCCACCCCGGAGACACCCTTACGGGCCGGGTCACGATCGCCGAGGTCGCGCCGGCGCGGCGCGGGCGAGCGAAAGTCCGCGTCCAGGGCGAACTCTCGAACCAGCACGACGAGCGCGTCATGATCATCGAACTCGATGGCTACGTCCACTGCCGAGGCAACGCCGCTACATGACACCCGCGCTGGTATTGCTGTCGGCCCTGCTTATGGTGGCCTGGCGTGCCGCGCTCAGGATCTCGGCGACCGATTGGACCGCCAGGTCGATGCCAGGCTCTGAAGCCACGCCGTCGCGAACCACCGCAACGCCCTCGAGAAATTCGGATCGGCTGCACCGACTCGGCACGCTGATAACTGCGGTGGTAGAACGGCAGTCGGATCTTCAACGAAAGCGGGCCGATGCACTCCCTCAGGCAGATCGCACGCATAGGAATCGTCCTGCTATGCGCGGCAACAGGATTGGTCACGGGGCAGGTCGGGGCAGTGGCAGCGGAAGGCGGTGACCGGGACCCGGTCCTGGTGATCGGCGGCATCTATGCGGATCAGGCGCGGTTGGAGAGCCTCCAAGGTTGGCTCGATGCACGCGGATATTCCACCTTTTCGATGGTGCTGGCCGGGAATCCTACGGGGACAGCACCGATCTCGGAGTCAGCGCAGGCCGTCGCCGACAAGGTCGCCGATATCCGTCGACAGACCGGGGCGCGACGGGTGGATCTGGTCGGTCACTCCATGGGCGGTCTCGCACAGCGGACCTATGTGAAATTCCTCGGCGGAATCGATTCGGTCGGAACCTACATCGACTACGGCACACCCGAACAAGGTGACGACCTCGGAACCCTATGCTCCGGGGTGTCCCCGGGTTGCCAAGATCTGGTGCCGGGTTCGGCATTCCTGACTCGGCTCAATGCGGATCCCGCGGTGCCGTCGGGCCTGATCGCCTACCACTTCTCCTCCGACAACGCCGGGGCGGAGAAGAGCCCGCTGCCGGGTGCGACCAATGTCAGTATCCAATCGTTCTGCCCCGGCCGTACGGTCTCCCACGGTCAAGAGCCGATCGACGGTGCATTGCAGCAGTTGATCGATTCCGCGCTGCGTGGTGCGCCATTGGCCACCGGCTGCCCCTGACCTGATTCACCGGCGTTTCGAGGGTGGATCACACACCGGATCGGTGCATGTAGCAGTTGGTTTCGATCACTGAACCGGGGTCGAGGTGTTCGGTCCAGCCGCCGGGTCCGACCACGTGGAGCGTGTCCGTCCACGGCGAATAGGGCTTGCCCCGGGCGTCATAGCCGGGGTACGGCACGTAACCCCAGTAGCAGGCGAGTCCGGCGGCCGGGGGCGAGAAGACCCACGTGTCGGAGGGGATATCCACTCCGACCGACACGTGCCGGATCTGCTGCTGTGCAAGCACATTCGGGTCGCCGTTGCTCACATCGCCGGGGGTTGCGCCCGCTACACCGACTGCCATCGCGAACGCCGCCGCGGCGGCCGAGCCCACCCCGAACACACGCTTCATCCCCAACCCATTCCTCTTGTCGAATCCCCGCCGAGCCCGAAACAAAGACGGCGGCGAACTCTAACAGGGACTGGGCATCTCGCAGTAGGGCATTGAATTGGTCATCGAATCCGTCATCGGTGGGATGATCCGTTCAACCGCGCTCGGTCGGGTCTGCTCCGAACAGCGAGCGGTACTGAACAAGACAGAATTCGTGCTCCTCGGGGTCAGACATCACGACGACCACGCCCTCGTCATAGTCGTGCCGCTCCCCCGTCCACCGTCCGCCGAGCGCGACAACCTGGGCGATCCCCTGATCGATATCGTCCACTGCGACATCAAGATGCACCCGTACCTTGCCACGCTTGGGCTCGGCCACCGGCTGGAAGACAAGGCGAGGCTGCTGATCCCCGGGATCCCCGAGATAGACCCAGCCGGGTTCGGAAGGCCCCCGCGGCCGGTCCAGCAACGCGCTCCAAAAGCCCGCCACCCGTTCGACGTCGACGCAGTCGATGGTCACCCCGACCCAGCGATTAGCCATTATTTCAGTGTCCTGCAACGTCACCGCTGCCGGCGAGACCGCATCGGACTCGGTGCCGCCCCGCGCGCCCGGGCGGCACCGCCAGATGATCCGAGCTATCGGCGCCAGAAGAAGTGGTGCGTCACGCCGCTCGGGCTCGGGATCTGCTCCAGGTGGAAGCGGTCGGTGAGTTCGCCGGGGCTTGTCCACAGTCTTTCGCCGTGGCCGAATTCGACTGGCGCGACGGCGAAATGGAGGGTGTCGATGAGGTCGGCGTCGAGGAATTGGCGGACCGTGGCCACGCCGCCGCCGATGCGGACGTCCTTACCTTCGGCGGCCTCGAAAGCCTGTTCCAGGGCGTCCTTCGGGGATGTGTTCAGGAAATGGAATGTGGTGGCGCCCCGGGTGATCGACGGCCGTACATGGTGGGTGAGGACGAATACCGGTGTGCGGAAGGGCGGTTCCTCTCCCCACCAGCCTTCCCACTCGTAGTTCTCCCACGGGCCGCGTTGGGGACCGAATTTGTTGCGGCCCATGATTTCCGCGCCGATGTTGCGGTGCCATTCCCGGGTGCAGTAGTCGTCGAGGCCGTAGCTGCCGCCGGGCTCGGTCCGGGTGGGCGCGTGGGCGGTGGCGCCGGACCAGGAGAACAGCGCGGTCGCGTCGGCATCACCGAACGGGTGCGCGAGACTTTGCCCCTCCCCGGCGCCGTAGCCATCGGTGGAGAGATTGAAATTGTGAACCCGAACCATCTGCGCCATCGACAATCCCTTCTGGTTGCAATATGCAATCAGTTTGGACTGTACCTAGACTGATCTCATGGTGCAACCAGTTGCTCATGACAAGCTGACGACGCCCCCGGGCAAGTCGGGCTGCCCGATCAATATGACGGTCGAGCTGCTCGGGGACCGGTGGAGTCTGATCGTCCTGCGCGACATCATGTTCAGCGGCGCCACCCACTTCCGCGAACTACTCTCCGGATCCATCGAGGGCATCGCCTCGAACATCCTCGCGGCTCGCCTGTCGAAACTCGTCGACGCGGGCCTGCTCACCCGCGACGACGATCCGAGCCACCGGCAGAAGGTGGAATACCATCTCACCGAAGCGGCGATCCAGCTCGTGCCGGTCATGGCTCAGCTCGGCGCATGGGGCGCACGCTGGCTCGATACGACCCCGGAGCTGACCGTGCGAGCCGAACTCCTCGCCGCCGGCGGCCCCGCACTGTGGGAGCGATTCATGGCCGAACTCCGTGCCATCCACCTACACGGCGCACCGCCCCCGACCGATGGCGTCCTGTCGGAACTCACTGCCGCTTACGAAGCCGCAGTCCGCCGAGAGCAGTACGCCACCGGATAACGGCCGCGGATCTTCGGCGGTGACCGGCAAGCAAGAACTGCCTCACCAGCCGGCCGCGGTGCGGCCCGGAGTACACCATGTCGGTTTGCACGAGAACCGTTCGCTCTCTGCCGATTTCCAGGTCTCGCAGCTGCATTCGCCATATCGGTGGTACTCCTACCACGCCGCCGCCGGCCCGCATGCGCGGGAAGTCGAGATATCCGCTCAGGCATCGGGGCGGCGCCGGGTGATCTGTTTCCGCTGTTCACCCATGGCTGCCGGGCGTTTGCCGGCAGGCTATTGCCACAGCGATCTTGCCGGGGCAGGCTGAGGGGCGTCGGTGGCGTCACCGAGGCGCTGCCCCCGCTCAGAGGAGGTGGATCGAACGTGTTCGCACGCTCTAGCACGATTCAGGCGCAGCTGTCCTCTATTGATGCCGGGATTGCCTACATGCGCGATGAAGTGATGTCCGAATTGGCGGACATGCCCGGTTGGGTGGGCCTGTCGCTCATGGTCGACCGACGCTCCGGCCGGTGCATCGCCACGACCGCGTGGGAAACCGAAGACGCGATGCGTGACAGTCAGGGTCGAGTTCGCCCGATTCGCGATCGCGCGGCCGAAATGTTCGGGGGTGGCGGACCGCTGGTCGAGGAATGGGATATCGCCGTTCTGCATCGGGACCACCGCGCACAGGAGGGTGCCTGCGTGCGTGCGATCTGGACCCGGACCACACCGGATCGGCTCGACTCGGCCATCAATGTCTACCGATCTGCTGCCCTGCCGGGCATGGAAGGGCTGGAAGGCTTCTGCAGTGCCAGTCTCATGGTCAATCGGACGACCGGGACCGCTGTCTCGAGCGCCTCGTTCGACAGCGCCGAGGCCATGGCTCGCAACAGCATGGAGGCCGCGGATCTCCGGGCATCCACGACCCAGCAGGCCGGCGTCGAAGTGACCGACGTCGGTGAGTTCGAACTCGCGCTCGCACACCTGCGCGTCCCCGAGTTGGTGGGTTAACCCGCACCGGGCGGCGCCGGCACTCCGGCGCCGCCCGTCCGAGCGGTCGAGACCCACAGCAGCGCAAGCGCATCGCTCGCCATGATGTTCGCAGCGACGACCGGGGTTGCGGTTCCAGGACGCGGATGTGGCGAATCGTGGGACGCTGCGCGTGTACGGGACCGAGGGTCTTGGGCTCAGCCGAATTGGGTGTCAGCGCAGGTTGCGGTCGAACAGGTTCAGTAGTTCGCGGTAGTGGCGTTCGTCGGCCTCGGCGTCGTAGGCGGAGGTGTCGGCTTGGGTGTAGCCGTGTTGCGCGCCTTCGTAGACCTCGGTGCGGTGGCGGATACCGGCGGCATCGAGTGCCTTGTCGAACTGGGCAATGTGCTCCGGAGTCATGTGGTGGTCCTCGCCGGCGTGGGCGAAATACAGCTCCCCCGTGATGTTTCCGACGGTCAGGTGCGGACTTTCCGGGCTGTCGGTGACGAGCGGTCCGCCGTGGAATCCGGCCACCGCCGCGACCCGGTCGGGGAACATGGCGGCGATGATCACCGCCAGCCGGGCACCCATGCAGTAGCCGGTGAGACCGACCTTGCCCGGGGCGACCCGCGGCGACGCTGCCAGCCAGTCGAGGTAGGCGCCCGCATCGGAACGCATTCGCTCCGGTGTCAGCTCGCGGATCATCGGGAAGACCTGCTCGAAGATCTCCGGCCGCTCCGACGGGTCGATGAAGTCCGGCAGCTCGACCACCGGTGCGCGCCCGTGCCGGTAGAAGGCGTTGGGCAGCAGGACGGTGTAGCCGTGGGCGGCAATACGATCGGCCAGCGCCCGCAGGCTCGGCCGCAGCCCGAACCCGTCCTGGATCACCAGCACTCCCGGATGGGGCGCGCCATCGTCGGGATGGACGACGTACGCGTCCGCGACTCCGTCCGGTGTCCGAATGTCGACCGACATCCCGTGCACAGCAGTCATCGTTGAATCCTCCTGTCGCGTGGCCCTTTCGAACGTACCTCATGCAAGATCGGCCGATTCGACTCGGCGGCGGACAGACGCGAATGGCGCGGCGCGCACATCGACAACAAGCATCCATCCCCGCCTCGGCACCATCTCATGACTTCGAACACCCGGTGATACCCGCGCGGTATACGTGCCGATCACAGCGCTGGTCGCCGTGCGATCTCGAGACACGGGAATCACCGCTCCGAGTCGCGATGTTGGTTCGTAGAGTGAATGCACCGAATCGCCGAGCACACACGGATGGGGACTCATGACCGACCAACTGACGATCATGGCCGTACATGCCCATCCGGACGACGAAGTCCTCAGCACCGGTGGGGTTTTCGCACAGTATGCCGCCGAAGGAATCCGGACCGTCCTGGTGACCTGCACCAATGGCGAGCAGGGCGATGCGCCCGGCGGGATCAAGCCGGGCGCGCCCGGCCACGATCCGAATGCGGTACGGGCACAACGACTTTCCGAACTTCAGGAGTCTGCCGCGCTGCTGGACATCCAGCACGTCGAGCTGCTCGGCTACCGCGATTCGGGGATGGACGGCTGGGACGCCAACCACGACCCCGAGGCCTTCTGGAATATTCCGGTCGATCAGGCGGCCGCACGACTCGCGGACCTCATGCGGCGCTACCGTCCACAGGTGGTCGTCACCTATGACGAAAACGGCAACTATGGCCACCCTGACCACATCCAGGCCAACCGTGTCGCGGTGGCGGCGGCAGCGGCGACCGATATCCCGGACAAGCTCTACTACACGGCGCTTCCGCGCGAATCCTCCAGCGAAATGTTCGCGGATCTGCGGGTGAGAGGCCTCATCGACTTCGAGCCGCCGGACAACTTCGGCACGCCCATGGATCAGATCACCACCGTCATGGACGTAGCCCCCTATACCCGGCGCAAGATCAAGGCGCTCGAGGCCCACGCCAGTCAGAGCGACAGCGTGCCGTTCCTTCAACTGCCCGCCGAACTACAGCACACGATCTTCGCCACCGAATCCTTCGTCCGCCACTTCAACCGTGTCGCCGTACCCACCCGCGAAACCGACCTCTTCGCCGGCCTCCGCTGACCGGCGCAGTCCCCGCTCCACACCGTCACGGCGGGTTGTTCCGCCCGTCGTGACCTGGTGGACTCGGCGACATAGGCAGACGCTGTGCCCAGTACCCGCCTCACATCATTCGTCTTTTACGCATCGGCCGCGTGCAAGTAATCTTGATCCAGGGGAACGCACGCTACCGCAGGCCGGAGGACACCTTCGGTTGTAATGCGGGGCAAGCAATTCGATAGAGATCTTCAAGGCTGCACCCGTAGATTTCGAGGGGATCGAGAGGGTGAAAGGCTATGGCGCTCCGCATATCCGGTCGCGCGATTACCAGCAATGTGACGCCCGAGACCGCGCATCTGGTGTTCGGTTCCGGCGGTGGTACGTGGGTGTTGAGCTGGCTGCCGGGGTGGGATCTGACCCGGGAGCAGGCCATCGACGGGATGGCGCTGGACGAGATCCTGAGCGATCCGTCCCCCGCCGACCGGGAGTTCGCGTTGGAGATGGCCGCGCTGCGGGCCGAATCGCTCGGCCTGCGGCTCGAGGAGGTCGTGGTGCGGCTGTTCGCACGGATCGCCGAACGGGATCGGCAGCAGCAGACGAGAACGGACGGGGCGGACGGTCCGCCGGGGAACGCTGAGGGACCGTGCCGCACCCGCCGCCTCGAGACGATCCGCCCCGGTGCGCTTCGGCGACACGCCGAGCCCACGCTATGCGGGGAGCGGCCGACAGTGCGCATCGCGGATTCACGGCGGCGAGCCGCCTATCCGATGCCTGGGAACTGCACACCATTGGGGGATTTCTCCCTAATCAGCCCCGATGGTGGGTCGTTGACCAGATGTCGATGATCGATTTTCGGCGGGCATCGGGCAAACTCGGAGGCGCCAACCGCACACGATCTCTTGGGAGTGAATGAATGCGCAAGATCCTGCCTTCCGCCCTGCTGGCCGCCAGCGCCGTGGGCGCCCTGCTGGTGCTGCCCGCCGGCACCGCCAACGCCCTCACCCCGGCCTGCCAGGCCGCCAACGACATCCTCGCCAGCTACGGTTCGCTCGGCCCGAGCCCGCAGCAGAAGCAGGAAGCCGCCGACCGCCTGCACGCCATCGACGCCGGCGGCCAGGAGCGGTGGGCGATCGACAACTACGCCGACGCGCTGGCCAAGGGCGACGTCGCGCTGGTCGGTAACAACGCGGCGATCCTGAACGGCGTCTGCCAGACCGGCCAGTAGTTCTTTCTGCTCCGCAGCACACTTCGGGCCGGGACACGCTGGGTGTCCCGGCCCGAAGTGTGAGGGCCGGCCGGCAACGATGCCCCGTCCACTGAAGGCTCGAATTCGGTTGGTTCCCAATACACCTCCGCGATACGTTCGAACCTTCGCTCGGACGGGGAGGTCGAAGGTGCGGATCGGGCTTTCACAGCGGTGCGAAGCCGTCCGGGTGGCGGCCGCGATTCTCCGATAGGGCTTCGGCTCGTCAGTTGACCAGGCGCGCGTGGTCTCCCCAATACCGTTCGCGCAGGTCGCGTTTCAGGATCTTTCCGGCTCCCGACACCGGCATGGCGTCGACGATCTCGACGCTGCGCGGGGCCTTGTAGCCGGCGATCAGTTGCCGCGTGTGATCGCGGATCTCACCCGGGGTCACCGAATGGCCGGGCTTGCAGACGATGACCGCGTGGACTCGTTCACCCCATTCGTCGTCGGGGACGCCGATGACGGCGACCGCGGCCACGGCGGGGTGCGCGGCGACGGCGTTCTCCACCTCGGCGGAGTAGACGTTCTCACCGCCGGACACGAT
Source organism: Nocardia sp. NPDC004860 (assembly GCF_040609015.1). NCBI lineage: Bacteria > Bacillati > Actinomycetota > Actinomycetes > Mycobacteriales > Nocardiaceae > Nocardia > Nocardia sp. NPDC004860. The sequence continues at coordinate 109,405 of NZ_JBEXJI010000007.1, forward strand.
CATGTCCTTCAACCGGTCGACGATGTGCAGGAAGCCCTCGGCGTCGAGGTAGCCGCCGTCGCCGGTGTGCAGCCAGCCCGCGCGGAGGGCGGCGGCGGTCTCGTCGGGCTTGTTCCAGTAGCCGAGCATGACGTGGCCGCCGCGGGTCACCACCTCGCCGACCGCACCCGCCGGCACATCCTGCCCGTCGGCGTCGACAATGCGGATTTCGCTGTGCGGCACCGCCTTTCCCGCCGAACGCAATCGGCCGGCCCGGTGCTCGCCGGGGCCGAGCAGGGTGATGATGGGCGAGGCCTCGGTCTGGCCATAGGCCTGGGTGAATCCGGCGCGGGGGAACAGCCGCATGGCCCGTTCGAGCACCGCCTCCGAGATCGGGGACGCACCGTACATGAGGTGCTCGACGCTGGACAGGTCGAATTCGGCCGCCTGTGGGTGATCGGCGAGCAGCTGGATCATGACCGGCACCAGCACGCTCGAGGTGACCCGGTGCTGCCGAATGGAACTCAGCACCGCCACGGGTTCGAAGGCCGGAACCGTCACATGGGTGCCACCGACGATGAGCACACCCAGCCAACCGGCCAGATCCGCCAGGTGGAACATGGGCGCGGCGTGCAGGAACACCGTGTCCTGGGACATCAGGTAGCCGGTGGCGACGCCGCCGAGCGCGGAGGTCATCAGATTCGCGTGACTGAGCATGACGCCCTTGGGGAATCCGGTGGTGCCGCCGGTGTAGAAGATTCCGGCCAGCGCGCCACCGCCGCGGCGGGCGTCGGCGATGGGCTCGGCCGCGGCGATCAGCGTCTCGTAGGCCTCCATGCCCTCGGGCGTCGCACCGTCACCGCAGTGGATCACCGTGGCCAGTCCGTCGTACCGCTCCCGCAATGCGGGCACCAGAGCCGCGAAGGCGTCGTCCACCAGGAGGACGCGGCTGTCGGAATCAGCGAGGCTGTAGGCGATTTCGGCGGCGCTCCAGCGGATATTGACCGGGTTGAGCACCGCGTCCGCCCAGGGCACCGCGAGCAGGTACTCGTGGTACCGGTCCGAGTTCAGCGACAGCATGGCCACCCGGTCCCCCGGCGCGACCCCCAGCCCGCGCAGCGCCCCGGCCAGCCGGGACACACGATCGAGCACCTCCCGATTGGTGCGGGTCCGCTCGCCGCAGATGGTCATGACGCCGTCGGGCCGCTGCTGGGCGGCGCGGTGCAGCCCCTGGGTCAGGTACATCGGGTAACCCTTCGTCGAACAACTGTGGTCGGTGTCACGAGTATTCGCGGGCACTGTGACGTGCGCCATGGAGATGGGGTTCAATTCCAGGTCGCCGGATTGTTGATTTCTCCAAGACACCGGTCGTAGGGTCGGGGCACCATGAGTTCGAGTCGCGTGAGCGCGAAACAACGGATGATCACCGGGGTCCTGGACCGGGTCCCCGAGGCGTCCGAGCGCGTGGTCGCCCGCGCCCGCGCCGAGATGCCCGACTACGCCCGCCTGTCCGCGACGACCGTTGTGCGCAGCACCGAATCCATCCTGGAGCGGCTCGCGCGGGCCCTGCACGAATCCCGACCACTCCTCGCCGACGATCTGAACGCCATTCGGGATTTCGGTGAAACCCGTGCTCGCCAGGGCATTTCACTGGCCGATGTGCAGAATGGCTGGCGCATCGCGGTGCGCGAGATCCTGGCCGAGCTGACCGCGGCCGCCCATGCCGGCAAGGTTCCCGACCGCGTGCTGCTGGAGTCCATCACCGACCTCCTCGACCTCGTCGACCAGGCCTCCATCGCCTTCAGTTCCGCCCATCGCGAGGTCGAGATCGCGCTGGCCCGCCATGACGAGCAGTTCCGCGCCGAGATCACCCGCGCCCTGCTGCTGGGCACGATCGGCCCCGCGGAGCTGCAGATTCGCGCCCAGCAGCTCGGCCTCGACGTCGACGGCGAGTATCGCGCGTACCGGTCCCGCCCAGACGAGGGACCGACAGTGCCTGCCCTGCAAGGTATTTCGACCATGCGCGGGTTCGCCACCACCGTGGACGGCGATCTCGCGGGCTTTGTGGAAAACTCCAGCAGGCTCGAGGGGTCCCGCCTGATCGCCTACGGCCCAGCCACGCGCATCGCGGACCTGGACCGCTCCTTCCGCCTGGCCACCCGGGTCCTCGCCACCGCCCAGCTGTTCGACCTCACCGGCCCGCTGGACCTCGATCGCGTCGGCCTGCTGCCCGCCATTGCCGCCGACACCGAGCTGGGCGCCGAACTCGTGCGCCGCTACCTCGACCCGCTCGGCCCCGGCGAGGCCGCCCGCACCCTGATCGACACCGCCGAGTGCTTCCTCGACACCGGCATGCGGGTCGACGCCACCGCCGAGCGACTCATCGTGCACCCCAACACCGTTCGCTATCGCCTGTCCCGTTTCGAGGAACTCGCCGCGACCGATCTGCGCGGTGCGGGCACCGCGCTACAGGTCTGGTGGGCGATCCAGCACCGCCGCGCCACCGGTCACGACTGAGCCCGCAACCGGGGACGCGGGAGCCATCGCGCCCGCCGCAGGGGCGGTTCCCGCGGTGCTGGATACAGGCGCCTCGCATCGAGACCACCGGACTGGGCGAATGGGTGCACAGGTGCCGGCCTCACGGCGTGGTGAGGCTGCACCGGGAGCGACGCAGCCTGCCGCTCCGATCATCGAGACCATCGGACAGGCGAGTTGGATGCACAGGTGCCGGCCTCACGGCGTGGTGAGGCAGCGCTGGGAGCGACGCAGCCTGCCGGTATGAATTTCCCGGCCGCGCTTCTGGTTCGCGGCGATGGCCGCCTGACCCGGGACTGGAATCCGGCGGGCGAACGTGGGTATAGTTGGCACACGCAAGTAGTTGCACGTGCTAACTAAGTGTGAGAAGGAACCGATAATGGCTCACACCACCCACGATCCCGATACCAGCACCGACCTGTCGGACGCCGGGGCTCTGGGGGATGCCGACGCGCTAGGGGCGCAACTGGTTCGGCTCCTGCGAGCCGTCGGCAGGGCCAAGCATCGGGTGATCAAACACGGTCCCGAAGGACTCGAACAGCTGGCCTACGCCATGCTGTTCACCCTGGTCCACGACGGGCCGCAACGCACCGGGAAACTCGCCGAAATGCTGCACGCCGAGATCTCCAGCATCAGCCGGCAGAGCCGGAACCTGGTGCGCCACGGACTGGTCGAGCGCGGCGCCGATCCGATCGACGGACGCGCGTGCGTGCTCAAGGCCACCGCCGACGGGGAGCGCGTCTTCGCCGAGAACCGGCGGCTGCGCAATCTCTGGATCGCCGAAATGGTGGCCGACTGGTCCACCGCCGACCGGGCAGCGTTGACCGGTCTGCTGGCGCGACTCGTGGACGGCATCGAAAAGACCACCGCAACAATCGATTCGAAACAGGGCATCGACACATGACAACAGCGACGACCGACGCGCACGCAGGCGCACCGGCAGGCGCTCCACCCCAACTGTCGCATCGACAGATCCTCACCATCCTGTCCGGCCTGCTGCTGGGTATGTTCCTGGCCGCGCTGGACCAGAACATCGTCAGCGTGGCGATCGTCAAGATCGCCAACAGCCTGCACGGGTTCGACCAGCAGGCCTGGGCCACCACCGCCTACCTGATCACGGCCACCATCAGCACCCCGCTCTACGGCAAGCTGGCCGACATCTACGGGCGAAAGTCCTTCTACCTCACCGCGATCGGGCTGTTCGTCATCGGCTCCGCGGCCTGCACGTTCGCCACCTCCATGTACGAGCTGGCGGGGTATCGAGCCTTCCAGGGCCTGGGCGCGGGCGGGCTCATGTCACTGGCCATGACGATCATCGGCGATATCGTTCCGCCCCGCGAAAGAGCCCGCTACCAGGGCTATTTCATGATGACCTTCGGTATCGCCACCGTGCTCGGGCCGGTGCTGGGCGGCTGGTTCTCCGGCTTCGACCACCTGTGGGGGATCGAGGGCTGGCGCTGGGTGTTCCTGGTGAACGTGCCGATCGGCGTGCTCGCGCTCGGTGTGGTGGCGCGTGTGCTCAATGTGCCGCACCAGCGGCGTGACCTGCGGGTGGACTGGGGCGGCGCGGTGGCGCTGGCCATCTGTGTGGTGCCGTTGCTCATCGTCGCCGAACAGGGCCGCAGCTGGGGCTGGGGTTCGGGCAGGGCGATGGTCTGCTACGGCATCGGGCTCGTCGGCCTGGTGTTGTTCCTCATCGTCGAGCATCTGATGGCGGACGCCGCGCTGATTCCCTTGCGGCTGTTCAAGAATTCCACCTTCACGGTGTGCATCGTGGGCGGTTTCATCGTCGGTATCGCCATGTTCGGCGCGATCTCCATGGTCCCGCTGTACATGCAGGTGGTGCGCGGCTTCTCGCCCACCAAGGCGGGTCTGCTCATGCTGCCGCTGGTGGCGGGCATCATGATCGGATCGCTGGTCTCCGGTCAGGTCACCAAGCGCACCGGGCGGTACAAGATCCTGCCGGTGCTGGGCACGTTCATCATCGCCTGCGGCGGTGCGCTGTACGCGACCGTGCAGTACGACAGCGCGCTGTGGCAGCCGCTGGTCTACGGCGGCATCATCGGTCTCGGCCTGGGTGGCTGCATGCAGACGCTGATCATCGCGGTGCAGAATGCCGGGCCGCGTTCGGATATGGGTGTGTCGACCGCGGCGGCGACCTTCTTCCGGCAGGTCGGCGGCACGCTGGGCGTCGCGGTCTTCCTGACGATCCTGTTCAACCTGTTGCCGCACAAGATCACCGACGCGTTCGGCGGACACCTGCCGCCCGGATTCTCAGCCGACAAGCTCTCCAGCGTGCAGTCCAATACCGCGGGCATCGCGGCGCTGCCGGCGCAGGTGCGCGACCCCATTCTGATCGGGTTCACCAACTCGATGCACGGAGTGTTCTGGGCGGCGGCGGGAGTGGCGCTGGTGGCGTGCATCGTGCTGCTGTTCATGAAGGAGATCCCGCTCCAGGAGGCCCCGGCCGCTCCGGCCCGTGCCACCGATCCCCTGGCCGCGCAGTCCGATCCGGCGGTCGCGGCGCGCGAGGCCGAGGCCGAGTGGGCCGATGACCAGGTATGGGAGGGTGCGGCCCAGGCGATCTCCCAGCCCGAGCCGGTGCTGGCCGCGGCCGCGGCGGCGCACAGCTCGATTGCCAACGGGCACAGCGTCATCGCGAACGGCCACACCCTGCTCGCCGGTGAGCAGGCGGCGACGGCCGACGACCCGATGGCGCAGCGGATCGCGACCGCCGCACTCGGCGGAGCGGACGGCTCGTCGATCGGCGGCCGGATCCAGCGGACGGACGGCAGCCCCGTCCGGCCGCGGCGCTCACCCTGATCGATCAACGCGGGCATCAGGTTTCGCGCGCCACCGGCGGTGACAACGGCCGCTATCGCATCGACTCGCCCGCTACCGGCAGCTATGTGCTCATCGCTTCGGCCAACGGGCACATGCCGACCGCGGTGAATGTGTCGATGAACGGGCGGTCGCCGGAACTGGACCTCACGCTGGAGGGTTCGGGCGAACTGTCCGGCACCGTGCGCACCGCGGGCGGCGAACTGCTTGCGGGCGTGACCATTACGGTGACCGATCTGCACGGCGAGGTGGTCGGCGCGGCCATCTCCGGTGACGACGGTGGTTATGTCTGCCACGGCGTCGGAGCCGGTACGTACACCCTGGTGGCCGCGGCCGAACGCCTGCGCCCGACCGCCACGGCACTGGTGGTGCCCGCCGGTGGCCTGCTGCGCTACGACATCGCACTGACCCCGACGGCGGCGCTCACCGGCACGGTCCGGGGCGATGGCCGGGCGGTGGCGAACGCCGAGGTCACCGTGCTGGACGCGGCGGGCACGCCGGTCGGAACCACCCGCACCGACACGGACGGCCACTACACGCTCACCGATCTGGACGCGGGCGCGTACACCGTCGTCGCCCGCGGCTATCCGCCGGTGACCAGCCGGGTGACCGTGCTCGGCGGCGAGGTCGAGCACTCCGTCGAGCTCGGCTACGACCTGGAAAGCACCGAGCCCGAACGGGTTCCGGAGGAACAGGGCGAAACCGAGCTCTACGCAACGAGTTCCGATCCGGCCGCGGAGTTGTCGTGACCGGCCTGACCGCCGAGATCCGCGATCCGGAGGGCTGGCCGGTCGCCGAGGCGGTACTCACCGTCACCGGCCTCGACGGCCACCAGCTCGCCCGGGCCGCCGCCGATGCGACCGGGGCGGCGGCCACCGCGCCGCTGCCCCCGGGCACGCACACCGCGGTCGTCACCGCACCCGGCCATCAGCCGGTCGCGCTGATCGCCCGCATCTCGGCCACCGGCGCGGGCACTCTCGGCGAAATCCGCTTGGAACGCTCCGCCGACACGGTCACCACCCCACCCCCGGGCCCCTGGACCATCGACCCGGCGCACTCCACCGTCCTGGTCACCGCCCGCCACCTCGGCATCGCCGGCATCAAGGCCCGCTTCGCCGAGGTCGGCGGCCGCCTCGACATTGCCGAGATCTTCGAGCGCAGCACCGGATACGCGGAGATCAAGGCCGCCACCGTCGACACCGGCATCGCCATGCGCGACGACCACCTGCGGTCGGCGGACTTCCTCGACGTCGAGCGCTATCCGCTGATCACCTTCCGTGGCACCGGATTACACCGCACCGGCCCTACCGGCTGGTCGATGCCCGGCGCCCTGACCCTGCACGGCCGCACCCGCCTCACCGAACTCACGGTCACCTACGGCGGCTACGGCCCCGACCCGTGGGGCGGCGTCCGCGCGGCCTTCCACGCCGAAACCCTGTTGCACCGTGAGGATTTCGCGCTCGACTACAACGTCATGGTGCAGGCGGGCATTGCCGCGGTGGGCACCACCGTGCGTATCGAACTGGACATAGAGCTCATCCAGGGAGACCGGCTACCCGCGATGTAGCGCGGACGCGTTCGATATCTCTGCCTGGTGAGTATGGGGGGCATCCCCGGCCCTGGGTCGTCGGAATCCGGGGATGCCACAGGATCCTTGCAGCTCCTTCCAACTATGCGGAGGCGTCAGCCCGTGGTCTCAGATGCACCAGACCACACTGCCCAGGGGGAAGCAGATAGCAATTGATCCATCAGCGGGAGTAACCGCAGTCGATGTCGAACTTGGCGTCGCGGCCGAAGCTGCCGGAGCTGCGATAGCGCCCAACGGCAGGGCAATAGCGATGGCGGCCACGAACTTGATCATTTTGCTGGACATATCTGTTCCTCGATGTCGAGTGACTTGTCCAGTGCAGCCGGGCAACCTCAGTGATTGCCGCCGAGCCGCTGCGCTGGTGATTGAGCGGCGAAGTCTGCTGAGGCAGACAGTGGTACGACTGCTGTCGCTCGTTTCGCCGCTCTCGGAAGCGGCTCATGACACACTTCGTCGTTCTCGACCCCGACCGTTTGTCATGGTCCTGATGACGAGCGATAGCCACACGATGAAGTTGCCGAACCAGATCCTGTGTGGGAATGGTCCGGTGCCAGGCACTGTCACTACCACGTCGACCTGGCGGCTCCGGTAGCTGTTGTCGACCGAAGCGACGTCCTCTCCACAGTTTTTGAGAAAGGACGATCTTCAGGCTAACCGCGATCGGCCAGCGTCCGCTAGGGGCCAGAAGTCTCCATTCGCGGGTCCAGCATGTCGACCAGCGGAGACTGCTCAATTGCCGAGACCGATCAGATCAGTGTCCGCAGGATCATGAAGACGGCGGCTACGCCGAAGCAACCAAGTCCGACGACCCATACCTTGAACATCTGCCGCATCGGTGTCAGCTTGCCCACAAGCCCCGCGTCCAGGTCGGCGATGTCTTGTCGCCGCGCGAATGCGGCGCCGTGTGCGCCCCAGGTTCCCACGTCGAGTTCGTTCTGTTCGAAACGCTCCAGCCAGAGCTCATCCTTGCGGCCGGCGAGGCGATGACTCGCCATCAACATGATCGACATGATCGAGACGATCAGCGCGAGGAGCGAGGAGACGACCCGCGCGACGGGGTCGTTGCCCGCTCCCATCGCGATACTGAACAGGAAGGCCTGAGCGGTCAGACTGAGCGCAGGCACCTGCCAGAGCAGATTTTCGTATTGCAGGTGCCGGTCCGCCACCGCGAAGTAGACCAGCTCCAGGTCGGGCGAACGCGGCGAAGATGGCTCGTTCACGAAAGCCTCCGAGACAGATCGCCCTCGTCGCGCCGCTCACCGATCAGTCCGGCGCGGGCCAGGAGCAAGCAGCTGACCACGAGCACCCAGACCGGAAACACCAGGGTCAGCCACCGGCTCATCTCGCTGCCGATCAGCAGCACCAGGGCGGCCAGGTAGCTGAGCGCGACGAGCCAGCGGGGCATCAGCCTGGTCTTCAACCAAATCGTCGCGAGCGAGATCATGAACACCGCGGCCATCCGCAGCGCGTAGGTTTGGCTCGCCGAGATCACCATCATCCTGGCGAAATTGATCACCTCGGTGCGGGCGGCCGGATCGGTGACGCTGTTGTTACTCGTCACAAGACCGGCGATACCAGCGGTCGCGACGAACATCATCGCGACGAAGAGCAGTCCGCTGCACAGGAATACCGTCAGGAAGAATCGGTCTTCGTGGCGTCCGAACCCGTCGCGGACGACGCCGATGAACCACAGGAAGCTGATTCCGGCGAATGGCATCAGCACGGTCGCCGTGGTGAGCGCGCCGCGCCGGCTCTGCAGCCATTGCGCCGAATCCTCGACGTGGTCGGGCATTTGAATGCGGATCAGGATCAACGTCGTACCGAGTAATATCGCGAAGAGCACTCCGGCCAGTGCGGCGGCTCGCGGCGTTGACAGTTGGCCCAGAGGCGGCGCAGGCTTGCTCTGTTGCGACGGAGTCGGCATACGGTCATCCTGCCAGAATGGGTTGCCTGCCCCGGGAATTCGGCGGTATCGCCACCGCGTATCGCGGTCGGGCAGCCTAACAAATCGACAACAATTTCACCCCGACCTCAGCCGATTCGCGGCATCCGTATTCGGTGCCGAATGCAGGTTACGACACGGTCTCAATAGGTGGCTTATTGCGAAAGGTGTGGACAACATGCCATCCGCCGATCAGGACTGGAGTAAACCAGCAGCGCTGGCCATTCCCAAGGAGGGCTACTTCGAACTGCAACGCGGCCGATACGGTCCCACTTTTCCACGAACCCCGGCCTGCTACGGGTTCTCGATCATCGCGAAGGTGAAACCTGGCCGGGAAGAGGCCATCCGCGCCCACGGCCAGCGGATCCAGGACGCGGTGGCCGCAAGCCCGGACGTATTGGCACCGCTCCGGCTGCACTACCTGCGGTGGCTGCTGTTCGACGTCGGATTCGGGTTGTACTTCCAATATCAGGGCATCTTCGATACCGATTTCGACAAGTACACCGAAGACGCCGTGACGCTGTTCTCGCAGACGGGTATCGACACCGTCTTCACGAACCTCGAGGGATTCCCGGAGGACTGGAAGGAGAATCCGGAGTCATTCGTGGAATTCGTTCGCAAACACCAATTTCCGAGCTTCCTCGAGTACGGCGAGTACCCCTACGCCACCGCTGACGAGATCAAGAAGGCGCTGCGGGCGAAGGCGGCGTTCTCCGACATGCTCGATCAGATGCAGTAGCCCGGGGCCATGCTCGAACTCGAGGATATTCAGCACATCCTGCTGACCCGCACCCCGGCGGTGACCGGCCGCTATGAGTTCCTGTCCTTCGACGACCCCGCCGGGGGCCGGGCCTGGTTGACGCCGCTGCTGGACCGGGTGCAGTCGGCCGCGGACGTGCGCGCCACGATGGACAGTTCGCAGCGGTGGGTCACACTGGCCTTCACCTGGAATGGGTTGCGGGCACTCGGGGTTCCAGACCGAGCGCTTGCCACCTTTCCCGACGAATTCCGCGAGGGCATGGCCGCCCGGGCCGACATCCTGGGCGACACCGGCGCCAATCATCCCGACAACTGGGTGGGCGGACTGGCCGGCGCCGACCTGCATGCCATCGCAATCCTGTTCGCCCGCACCGAGGAAGAACGCCAGCGCTGCACGGCCGAACACGAGAAACTGGTGGCCGGCTGTCCGGGGGTGCGCGTGTTGTCGTTCCTGGATTTGAACGCGACACCGCCGTTCAACTACGCCCACGACCACTTCGGGTTTCGAGATCGCCTGTCCCAGCCGGTGATGGAAGGATCCGGGGAAGAACCGACCCCGGGCTCGGGCGCGCCGCTGCAACCCGGTGAATTCATCCTGGGCTACCCCGACGAGGACGGGCCACCCCACGGGCTGCCGCAGCCGGAGGTCTTGTCCCGCAACGGCAGCTACATGGCCTACCGGCGGCTGCAAGAACACGTGGGTGCCTTCCGGGACTTCCTGCGTGAGAACGCCGACACGCCGGACGGGCAGGAGCTCCTCGCCGCCAAAATCATGGGCCGGTGGCGCAGCGGCGCGCCGCTCGTGCTGTCACCGGACCACGACGATCCCCAGCTCGGTGCAGATCCCTTGCGCAACAACGATTTCAACTACAAGCAGATGGACCCGCACGGTTATGCGGTGCCGCTGGGCTCGCATGCGCGCCGACTCAACCCGCGCGACACCGCGGTGAACATGAACCGGCGCAGGATGATTCGCCGCGGTGCCACCTACGGGCCGGCGCTGCCCGAGGACGCGCCCGACGACGGCGCGGACCGGGGCATCGCGGCGTTCATCATCTGCGCCAGCCTGGTTCGCCAGTTCGAGTTCGCCCAGAACGTCTGGATCAACGACAAGGCATTCCACGAACTCGGCAATGAGCACGACCCCATTTGCGGCGCCCAGGACGGCACCCTGGAATTCACCATCCCCAAGCGCCCGATCCGAAAGGTGTTCACGGGCCTGCCCGCCTTCACCACTCTCAAAGGCGGAGCGTACTTCTTCCTGCCCGGTATCAGCGCCCTGCGCTACCTGGCCACGCTCGAAAACCGAGAGGTGACCTCATGAGCAGCCTGCCGACGGCACGCACCTACAACCAGAGCCACATTCCGCGCATGGCCGACGGGCGGCGGCGGGTCAGCATTTACTGGACGTGGAGCTACCCCTGGGAAGCCCAACGCGACCCCGCCGAAATCTACAACCGCTTCTCCACGATGACCGAGGTCCGCAACGTCACCTGGCCGGCCTACGAGACCCCCGAATACGACAAGGACCATTTCCTGCAAGGTATCGCCGGCACCCTCGAGCTGTTCCACCGCTCGACACTGGATTTCCAGCAGCTGGCGGGGCAGGCCACCGGCCATCCCGTCGCGGTCTTCCAGCGCATCGATCAGGCCGGCTACTTCCTGCCCATCGACGAACGCATCCTGGCCGACACCGACACCCTGATGGTGTTCGGGCTCGACCATGTCCTCGCCGAACAGCAGGCCGCGCCCGAGGAGATCGACGCCATCCGTGAGTGGCTGCAACGGGAGGGCACCTGTCTGCTGCTGGCGCCACACCACGACGTCGGCTTCACCGACGACAACGCGCAGCGACAGATCGAATACCAGCATCACGGCGATCCGCTGGTGCCCCGCCAGCAGCGATTCGGCCAGTACACGCGCTCGCTGATGAATGCGCTCGACGTGCCGGTGCACAACATCTGGGGCCTACGCCCGGCAGTCGTCGAAGGCACCGATCAGATCGCCCCCGTCACCGCGTTCCGCGACCTGGACACGCCCCAACTTCTCGACCAGGTCACCACATTCAACTTCCACCCCCACTTGCCGCACTACCAACTCACAGCGCCCGAAAGCGCCTCGCTCCGCGTGCTGGCCAGCCAGCGCGTCGACCCCCACCGACCGCATCCTTTCACCAGCGCCGGAAACACCGAATTCAACACCTTGATCTGGATGCCGCCCGCTGGCCCGCGCGCCGGCGACATCCTGCTCATCGATTCCACCAACTTCACCACGCTCTTCGGCGGCACCGACAGCCTCAGACACCTCTGGCACAACCTCGCCACCATGAAATGACCTGGCGCCCACGGTGCGCACATAGGCCATCGCCGCACCCTACGGCGCCCGGGTTGGTTAAGGCGCAGCCGCGGCAAGCAGGTCGAGGTAGCGGCGAGCGAAAAGGTAGGCGTCGCCCGGCCATCGGGCGGACAGGTAGTTGCCATCCAAGACGACGAACGCGGGGTTGTCGTCGGTGGCAGTGCCGCGTCGAACGAGTTCGATTGGCCCCCTTCGAAATTGGCTGTCGGGATGGACGAGGGCGTCGCGAACCTCGTCCTCGACGTATGCGGAGTAGGTGCGGTAATAGCGGCCCAAGCGCCAAGCGGTGAGAAAGTAGGCGGTACGTTCCATATATTTCGGTAGGCAGGTGGTGCTGCGGTCGGCCAGCACACTACGGCCCGTAGACGGGTCGTTGGCGCGGGCCAGCACCAGTACTCCGTGGCAGATCGCGCCGACCGGACGCTCCAGCGCCCAGAACCTGGCGACCTGTTGTCGTAGCAGGTCGGAACCGAGGTACTGCCGCATGCGGGGTGCGTGGCCACCGGGCAGAATGAGCCCGTCGTATTCCTCGACCTCGAGGTCGGACCAGGACACCGTCGCCCGAAATTCGGGAGATTCGGTGAGTTGCTGGTAGTACTGCTTCGGCTCGTCCTCGGCCCCCAACTGCCCGAACAGCACTCCGGTGAGCAGCCGTGGATCGGCGTGGGGAACGGTGCCGGCGTGCTCGGTCGCGAATACCACCTGGTGTCCAGCGTCGGTAAGAATCCGCCAGGGCACCGCCACCTCGGTGACATCGAAATCGCTGTCGGGGAGCGGCATCAGTACGCGCATGACGGCATTATTACAGGCTTCGTCTCCGTGGCCGGATCGAGCAACCTACCTGCCGAGATAGCTCTCAACGCCGGGCTGCCGCCGAATGCACTACGGCACAAGGTATCTTTCGACCAGCCCAATATTCGACATCGCCGATACGGCGCAGCCATTATGTGCTTCGCAGGTCTTCGGCCTGGGCACCGCCGCTGTTCGTTCACAGCACTGCGATCGGTGACCAACAGACCCTGCCCCCGGGCCGACGCTGCCACCCGGCCCGGGGAAATCGACTCATCCCTTCCTGCCTCGCCCGAGACGAGCCGGGTCAGGCGAAGCGGCGGGCCTTGGCGACGAGGGCAGCTCGGCCGCGCGGGGTGATGCGGTAGCGGCCACGCGGGCGACTAGGATTGATGAGTCCCCGGGATTCCAGGCGGGAGAGGGCATTTCGGGTGCGCCAGCTGGTCAGTGCGGCGGACTGCTGGATTTGCGGGGCGGTCAGAACACGATCCGGGTGGAGGGTGGTAAGTACCGCTACTTCGGCGGGAGTCATCGGGTCACCTCAGGGTTTGGGGGCGATGGCGGCCGGTGGGATGGCCTGGCGGACAGGGGATGTCGAGGTGGCCGCCGGTGGACAGGGGCAGGCGGAGGGTGGTGTGGCGGGACTCGCGACCGAGCCGGTACGAGTCCCACGCGGTGCGGGCGGTGATGGCGGTGCAGACCACTATGATGGACAGCAGCGCCCATGCGTCCCAGGGCATTTCGGACTCCCTTTTGCGAGGAATTCTTCGAGATTCGGTGTGGCGCGCCGTATTCAGTAGACACTGCTCGGGACGAATTGACACCATCGAATCGTGCAATTCATTCCAATTCGTCGGACATCCACCGAGGGCTATTCCAGTACGGAGCTTCCCAGATAGAGAGGCTAACGAAATGGCGGGATCGACATTGCCCCGCAGGGCATTTGGACGTGTGCTCCGAAGCTTTCGCCTTCAGGCCGGAAAGGGGCAACTCGCGGCCGGTCGGCATATCGAGATGTCACCCCAGAGCGTCGGACGACTGGAGGACGGCCAGCGGGTCAAGATGTGCACAGCACAGATCAGGGACCTACTCGAGTTCTACGGCGTCCCCAATCCGAGCCCGAAACGGGACGAGGTGCTGCGGTTGTGGGAGGAGGTCAAGCAACAGGATCTCATCATGAAGGCGCAGGGCGGCACCGCCGGCTGGTGGCGGGCCTACAGCGATCAGCTGGATGCGCACTTCGATCACTACCTGAGACTGGAGGAAGAGGCGGATCACCTGACAACACATCAACTTTCGCTGGTACCTGGCCTGTTGCAGACCGCTGAGTACCGCCGAACCCTCATCGGCTTCGCCGAGCTGGAACTGTCCGCCGTCGATATCGAGCGCCGCCTCGAGTTCTCCGCCCGGCGGCAGGCGCGGCTCGAACAGGACGACTTCCGGCTCGACGCGCTGCTGTCGGAGGCGGTGCTGCGACATCGGCCTGGCGGACCGTCCGTCATGGCCGCACAGCTGCGGCGGCTCAGTGAGGCCGGCGAGCGCGAGAACGTATCGATTCGAGTGGTCCCTGCCGCCACCGAAAACAACTGCGGTCTGGTGGTGCGGTCTTTCACGCTGCTCGAATTCCCGCCACTCACAAACAGATTGGTCGAGCCGCCGGTCGTCTACATCGAAGGCTATGAAGGGGCGATCTATCTCGAACAGCGGGAGGTCATCGCACGGCATCGGCGGGCCATCGATACCCTCCGGCAGGTAGCGTTGAGTGAGGACGCCAGCCGCGATCTGGTGTGGCGCATCGCGAAGGAGTGCACCGCGTGAGCTTCGATCTTTCCAACGCCCAATGGTTCAAATCCAGCAAGTCCCCGAACGCTTCGGAGTGTGTCGAGATCGCCTTCGCCGACGATGCCGGGCTCGTCGGGGTGCGTGATTCGAAGGATCCGGGTGGGCCGGTGCTCGTCTTCTCCGGTGAGCAGTGGGATCGATTCCTCGGTAGTGGGATCTGGCGATGAGATGCAGCTGGTGATCTCGGCGGATGGAGGCGGAGATCACCAGCGGGGAATTTGCCCTGGTCGCTGAATATTTGCCATCGTGTAGGTAGCCCCCGGTTGGGGGCCCGGACGAGGGAGCCGTACCCGGTGTGCGACAAGACGGCCTTCGGAGGTTGTCATGTCGTGGTTGGTGTTGGTCGTGTCCGGGGTTTTCGAGGCCGTGTGGGCCACCGCGCTCGGGAAGTCGGACGGGTTCACCCGGCTCGGGCCGACGGTGGTGTTCGGGGCGGCGCTCGTGGTGAGTATGGCGGGGCTGGCCTATGCCATGCGGGGGCTGCCCGTGGGGACGGCGTACGCGGTGTGGGTGGGGATCGGGGCGGTGTTGACCGTCGTCTATTCCATGGCTATCGGCGGGACCGCGGTCAGTGCGGTCAAGCTGCTGTTGCTGGGTGGGATCGTGGCGTGCGTGATGGGGTTGAAACTGGTCGGGTAGCCGTTATTTCGGAGGTTCCAGCTTGACCGCGTCCGCGGGGACGCTGGGAACCGATTGCACGGTCTGGGTTTTGGTGGCAGGGTCCGCGAGGAGCAGCCGCCAATCCTCGGACGCCCAGAGCACGGTCTCGGTGGTCGCGGTGATGCTGGCGTCGGAGTAAGTGGCATAGACGGTGAGATCGGCGCGGTCGGGGGTGTAGGCGGTGAGCTTGTAGGCCGTGATGTGGGGGGCCACCACCGGATTGGCGGGGGCGGTGATCGAGACCTGCGCGCGGGCCAGTACCCAGGAGTCCTTGGCCGGACCGGGAATCAGCGAAATGGCCGCCACCTGCGGCCATGCGCCGTCCGGGGCCAGTGATAGCCGGGTGCTGTGATTGATGGCGGCCAGCGCCGCGCCCTGCGGGGTGTGCGAGAAACCCGCGGCGGTGGAGCCGAGTTTGCTGGGACCGTCGTGACTGCCGATGGGCAGTTGGACTCCCTGGTAGTTCTCCCAGTGCACGTCGGCGGGAGCGCGGGCCGGATCGACCGGTGTGGTGGTCGTTTTCGCGGCGCTCTGATCACTGACTCCGCAGGCAGCGACGCCGAGCACGACCGCGGAAACGAGCAGGGCCGGGGCCGCGGCGGCGAAAGTTTGCGCATGGTGTGCTGGCTTGGCGCGCATGAGGATTCCTCCGGATGGACCTGGGCATGGTCGAGAAGTGTTGCGGTGAAGCCGGTTCGGATGACGCGCGGGCGGGCGACGTGTCGTGATCCTACGAGTGCCGGGCGCTGATCTACGAGTGTTGCTCGGCTCGGTTTAACAATTCGTCACTCCTGTCACGGAACCGGTTGTGGGGGCTCACGATCCGGGTAAGATCAGGGCCGCAACATGATCATCGCAGGTGGTGGGGTTCATGATGGATCACCGGGACCTGGTTCCGGTGGGCCACCTGTGTAGTCGGCCAGGGGTGCGGAATGCCATGGCATCCGGGGGGATTCGGGCCGTGCGCCCGGTGCTGTCCATTCGGGGAAGGGGAATTGGGGACATGAAGACCACACGAACTTCGATCCTGTTGTCGATGCTGCCCATCGCGCTGGTGGCCGGCCAGGGCGTGGCCGCCGCGGCCCCGGGCCAGCCGGGCCTCGCCGTACCCGGCGACGGGCAGCCGGGCCTGAGCACCCAGCCGCAACAGCCGCCCGCGAATTCCTCACCCAGCCCGGCGGATTACATCCCGGATCCACCCATCGCGCCCCCGAACCGTCCCCGGCCGAAGCAGCAGACAACGCCGCAGCAGGACACCATCATTCAGCCGCAGACCCAGCCACAGGTCCAGCCGACTGAACCGCAGGACACCCAGCCTGGTCAGCCCGCCGCGAATGCGCCCGAAGTGATGCCTGCGGACCCGCATCAGCTCCGGCTGGGAAGTAACACGATTCAACTGCCGGACTGGGTCGACACGAAGACTCGCAATAAAGCCCAGGCGTACGCCGACATGGCCGAGTGGCAGATTGCCGCCGCATTCGACCATCTTGGTTACTCGGAGGATGAATCCGATCGACTGGCCGCGTCCAGTGTCGTCGGTGCCGGACTCGGTTTGGCCGCCGGTGGGGCGGCAACCGTCGCCCTGGTTCCGGCAGGTTGTGCTGTCGGCGCAGTAGTCGGCGCGGTCGCCGGCGGTGTCATCGGCGGCGTCCCAACAGCGGGCGTTGGCGCGCCTGCTGGCGCGTTGGTCGGCGGTGTGACTGGCTGCCTCACCGGCGCTGCCGTAGTTGGAATTCCCGCAGTTGGAGTTGTCGGGACGTTGGGCGCGATCGTCGCTGGTGCGCTCGGCGGAGGGAACGCGAAGCAGCCCGAGCCGGCTGCGCCGCCACCGCTGATCGATACCGCTGCGCAGGTGCCCGTTTCGGATCCCGCTACGGGTTTGCCCGGGGTGCAGCCGGTTTCGACAGTCGCCGGATTGCCTGCGCCGATCGCGCAGGTCGCCACGACCGTCGAGCAGCAGGTGGCCGCGGTGGCGCCGCAGGCCGCGCCAGTGGTCGAGCAGGTAGTGGACGGCGTGAACGCACAGGTCGACTCGTTCCGCGCCGCCGTGGCGCAGATGCCCCCGCTCACCCCCGAAGCCTTCATGGCCGCCCTGCAACCCGCCCCGCCGGGTGCGTGACCGGAACGGCACGGGCAACGCCGTGACTCCAGACACCAACGCCTCCGACTCCACCCCAGGCCACTTACCTCCAGCCACCTCCCCACCCCCGCATCCCGACCCGACCCGAGCCGACCACGCCCACGACTTCCTCGCCCTCGACCCCGATCCCGCCGTCAAGGCATCTGCCACGGCCCGGACCGAAGACCGCGCGGCCCAGGCCGAAAGCGCCGCGCCACAAGCCAATAACGGCGCAGCCCAGACCCAAAGCGGCACACCCAGTGGGGCGGGGCGGCATCGGGCTGCGGAGGTTTGGGAGGGGTTCTCGGCGGAGCGGGATGGGGGTGGCGGGAATGTGAGTGGGGGGCGGCCGGTGATGCCGGTGCTGGCTCCGGGCGGTGGGGAGCCGGTGGGGGCGGTGGAGGCGGAGGCGCCGGGGTGGGCCTCGTGGCTGACGGAGGGGGCGGTGCCGGCGGCGAGTGAGGCGGGGCGGCAGTCGGTTCGGGCGGACGAGTTGCGGGCCGAGGATCCGATGGCGGCACTGGTGTCCGAGGCGCGGCGGCGGGCGGAGCAGACGCAGCGGCGGTTGCGGATCCGCAATCGGGCACTCGCGATTGCCGGAGTTTCGCTGGCGCTGGTGCTGGTGGCGGGGGCCGGGTGGCTGGCGCTCACGCCGGGCGATTCACCGGCGCCACAGGCGGTTCCGGCGACCAGTGCGGCGGGCACGAGCACGTCCGGCGGGAATCAGCCGGGGCTGGTCGCCTGGTGCCAGGAAATCAGTACGCCGCAGCGGGTGAGCGGCGACACCGCCGGCGACCTCCTCAGTGGGCCCGGCGTCATCATGCACCTCGAATACGCCTGGTACGTGCTGCGCGACGTGGGCGCGGTCCGCGCCCTGCTCACCCCGGACGCCCGCGTCGCCCCGGAACAGGCCACCCGCGACGCGATTTCGGCCACCCCGGCCGGCACCGAGCACTGCGTCACCATTACCGGCGCGGACGCCGACCGCTGGAACGTCACCGTCGACGAGAAACACCCGGACGGCACTCAGACCTCCTGGCAGCAGGTCATCACCACCGCCGCCCGTGACGGCCAGGTCCGCATCACCTCCATCGTCGCCGGAAGCCGGTGAGCCATGGTCGACATCGACGACCGGCTCCGCTCCACTCCTCCCGGTCCCCCCACACCCCGGCCCGGTCTCGCACAGCCGAATACGAGTGCGGAGGTGGAGGCGCGGCTGGTGGAGGCGGTGCGAGCGAGTGCGGCTGGGGGCGAGGGGGATTCGGGGCTCAGTGAGCTGATGCAGCCCGGGCCGGCCGGTTCGCCCACCGATGGCGTGCCATTGCGGGGCGGGCAGGGGCGGCTGGTGCGGGCCGCCGTGCCGCCGGTGCTGGTGCTGGGCGGGTCGGGGGCGTCAGGAGCCAGTACGACGGCGCTGGGGCTGGCCGCGGCGGCGGCCGTGGACAGTGACGGCGAGGTGTGGCCGGTGGTGGTGGACGCGACGCTCGGGGGCGGGGACGTGGCGTTGCGCGGGTGTGACGCGGCGGCTCCGGTGGGGAGCTTGCAGAAGTGGCTCGGCACACCGTATCCGGGGCTGGCGTCGAGTGTGGGGGCATGCTCGGGGCAGACGTCGACCGGAGTGCGGGTGCTGGGGCGGACGCCGGACCCGTTGCCGCGCAGGGAATCCCTGGTGTCGGTCGCGCGGCATCTCGAAAACGCCGGATTGCTGGGGGTTTTCGATGCGGGCGCACCGGTCACCAGCCGATTGGCGGCCCCGCTGCTGGCGGACCCCCGGGTCGGGCTGGTGATCACCGTGGCCGCACGTCCCGACGCCATCAACCGCCTCCAGCCCGCCCTCACCTGGCTGGACGAGAACTTCAGCGAATTCGTCGTCGGCGACGCGGTCATCGTCCTCACCGAACAGGTACCCGGTTCGGCCGCAGCGGTTCTCGACCATGTGCGCACCCACCTCGGCTCCTGGGTCCGCGCCGTGGTCCCGATCCCCTTCGACCTCCACCTCGCCACCGGCGGCCCCATCACCTGGCATCACCTCACCGCACCCACCCGTGACGCCTACCTCACCCTCCTCGGAGCGCTGCGATGACCACGCTCCACGACCCGCACCGCGCATCGCCACCAGACCCGGCACCGCACACCGCTCACACCCCGGCACCGCACGCCGCCCACACCCCGGCACCGCCCGCCACCGACAACTCGGGTCCAGCACCGCACACCGCCCACAGTCCCTTCGATGGCGACGAGACAACCCCTGGTCGGCCGTCTATGCCGAGCGCCGCATGGCAACCACTGGGTGGCGGCGAATGGCGCAGCGGCGCAGTACGTTCCGACGCACCAGAACCAGGGCCTGTCGCCTCGCCCGCACCGGGACACTCCGACACGACCGCACCGGGACATTCCTACGCAACCGCACCGGGATACTCCGACGCGCCTCCACCCGGGCAGCCCGCGCCTACGGCTCCTCCCGTACCCATGTGGCATCGAGCGGTGCCGAATCGGCCGCCGCGGCCGCCACTGGTGTGGCTGGTGGGCGTGCACGGCGGCGCGGGGGTGAGCAGTCTCGCGGCCAGTCTCAGCTGGGCGGGGGACGCGGGGCAACGGTGGCCCGCGCGGATCGGGCTGGCGGGGGATCTGGATTCGCCGCTGGTGGTGCTCGTCGGGCGCAGTCATCTGCGCGGAGTGAATGCGCTGCATCGAGCGCTGCTGGCGCATCAGGCCCGGGCCACGCCCGCCGGCAGTCAGGTGGTCGGCGTGGTGACCGTGTCGGATTCGGCTCGGCCGCTGCCGATTCCGGTCGCGCAGCGGCGCGAGGAGATGGAGGGCCTGGCCGTCGCGCTGGGCGCCCGCACCTGGCGGCTGGGCTGGCTCGAGCAGTGGCGCGCCCTCGAACCCTACGAAATGGCGGAATGGGATCCCGCCGCCGGTGGCTCACCGGTGGACGACGGGGATCCCACTCGCACTCCCCCGCAACCGGTTCGGCTTCTGGCCGAGCAGATCCTCACCGCGGCGCGCATTGCCGGGGCGCGGATCACCGAACGCGCGCAGCACGGCGCGGAATCAGCCAGTCCATAACCTGAACGAGGTGCGACGTGCATCGAAAACTGCTGCCCAGCGTGAGGTTTCGGAGCTCGGCACTCTTGACCGCGGCCGTCTGCATCGTGGCGACGGCCGCCGTCGGGCCTGCTGTGCCGAATACGGCGGAAGCCCGGGGCGGGCCGCCGGACACCACGGTCCCCATCGACAAATGCCCGGCGCTGTTCGCGCTCGGCGTCCAGGGCACCGGCGAATCCTCCCCCGACGCCGCCGTCACCACCGACACCGGCATGCTGTCGGAAGTCTTCCGGCCCATGATGGCCGCCGCCAGCGACGCCGGTCTGGTGGACCGGGCCTACGTGCCCTACGAGGCGTCCTTCGGCGGCGCGGTGTCGGTGTCCACCACCACCTACAGCCAGTCGGTCACCGGCGGCCTGGACCGGCTGCGGTCCATGGCCAAACAGGTCACCGACCGCTGCCCCAGCACGAAACTGGCCATCGCCGGGTACTCGCAGGGCGCGCAT
This sequence comes from Nocardia sp. NPDC004860, assembly GCF_040609015.1. Classification (NCBI taxonomy): domain Bacteria; kingdom Bacillati; phylum Actinomycetota; class Actinomycetes; order Mycobacteriales; family Nocardiaceae; genus Nocardia; species Nocardia sp. NPDC004860. The sequence continues at coordinate 130,368 of NZ_JBEXJI010000007.1, forward strand.
GTGGCCTCGCAGTTCGCGCAGGAGATCGGCGCGGGCCAGGGCACCGTCCCGGCCGACCGGATCGCGGCCGTCGCGCTGTTCGGCGATCCCAACCGCAATGCCAACGCGCCGCTGTTCCCGGGCAAGCCGGATCAGAAGCTGCCCACCGCCGCACCCGGCACGAACGGCAAATCCGTAGCGGCACTGAGTGATCCGCCCGCCACCAAGACCGCGTCCGGGGCGGGCATCGCCCCCGACAGCGCCACCCTCGAGAACTTCGGCACCCTCGTAGGGCGGGTCGCCGAATTCTGCACCGAGGGCGATCTGGCCTGCGATACCCCGGTGGGCGCGCCGCTGGTGCGGACCGTCGCCAATATCGCTGGGCAGGTGGAGATTTCGGCCGGTGACCCGATCGGGTCGCTGAAATCCATCGCAGAGGCGCTGGCCTACACCTCGATCAAGACCGCCACCTCGGTGGTGAACAAAGACGTGTCCGGCAACTCGCTGTCGGATCTGTCGTACCAGCCGCAGAAGTCGATCTCGCAGCGCATCGCCGACGCCTCCAACCCGAACACCCAGGTCGACGTCCCGGGCGCGTTCCAGGCGCTGCTCAAGGTCGGCACCATCGCCATCAATTCCATTGTGGCCGTGGTGAAGGACATCCTGACCCCGGCCAATATCACCGAGATCGCCACCGCCGGACTGGCCAACCCCCTCGCCGGTCTGGCGGTGTTCGGGGCCAAGCTGGTCGGCGCGGTCACCAACCTGGTGCCGCCCACCACCATCAGCCGGCTCACCACCCAGGCATTCACGGCCGTCACCCAGAACGTCACCGACAACAAGGATCTGCTCGACATCACCACCTGGGTGCGGTACTGGGACACCGCGCAGAAGCACGACTACACCCACGCCCAGGGCGCGGGATTCGGCGAGAGTCCGACCGACTGGGTCGGCCAATGGTTCGCGGCCGTCGCCCACGACCTGTCCGGGGCCGCCACCCCGGGCGCCATCCCGAGTGGCGGCAGCGACAAACCCACGCTGGGAATGGATTTCGCGGGCACCTCGACGACGCCCACCAGCGTCGCACCCAATGGGCAGTTCCCGCTCGGCGGCGGCACCGGCACCGGCACGCCCAGCAGCGGCGTCCCGGTACTGAGCTTCTCCCCCGCCCCGACCACACCCACCACCAGCGGGGCGCCACTGATCCCCGACCTCAGCCCGCGGGCGACGCCATGAGCACCACCGAATCGGAGTCGCGGACAACGGAATCGGAGCCGCCCACCCCGCCGCACGCGGGCGCGCAGGCGTACACGGGCAGCTGGTCGGACTGGATCACCGGCGCGGCCGGGCCGGTGCGCTCCGGATACGGCGAGTACCCCGAGCAGTCCGGCAGGGTCAGCGCGGCCCGCCACGAGAGCTACGCGGCCGATCGTGACGAGTACGAAGCCGACGAATTCGACGACGAGTACGACGATTTCGACGACGAGGACGAGTACTACGAGCCGCGGTCGGCGGAATCGAATCCCCAGCAGGCGTCCGGCTGGGCCGCCGCCGCTTCGGAGTACAGCGGGCCCGGCGCCCGGCCGGCCTCCGGCCCGTTCCACGCTCGGTCGATCGACGACCCGCCGGACACCCGGCAGGCGAGCGCGTCGCACGCCCGGCTGGGCCGCGTCCGGGTGGGCGATCCGCCACGGACGCTCACGGCCTACGCCCCGGCCCGGCACGCCGCGGGCACCGACGGTCCCCCGCCGGGCTACCCGACCGCCCGCCGACCCCTGAAGCGGGCCGCGCGGCCGACCAGGCAGCGACCGAGATTCGTGCTCCCCACGCTGAAAGGCGGCCAGTGGGCCGTCCCCCTGCTCGGCCTGCTCGCCGTCCTCGCGGTGACGGCCGCGATCGCGGTCCAGATCGCCAAGGTCACCGGTGGCGACGCACCGGCGAAACCCCATGTCGCCACGCCTCAGGCCGCACCCGCCGCATCCACGCCCACCGCAGCCTCACCCACCGACCAACCGGCGTCGGGCCTACCCGCCAACCTCTGCCCCAATGAGGTGAAGGGCGGCCATGTCCGCGGTAACGGGCCCGGCAGTACCAAGTCCGGCCCGGACGCCATTCTCGCGCTGCAGAACCGCTACTACGTCGACCGCTCGGGCAAGGCGGTCCGTGAGATGTTCGCGCCGGACGCACCCACGCCGACCGTCGACCAGATCCAGGCCGGTATCGACAGCATCCCGGTGGGCACCACCTACTGCGTGCAGATCATGCCCGGACCCTTCGACGGCCAGCACATCATGGTCGTCACCGAACAGCACCCCGACGCCACCAAACGCACCTGGTCGCCGCAGCTGGTCATCACCACCAAGATCGGAGACGCGACCCTCATCTCCGCCATCGTGCCCATGAACGAGGACACCCCCAAATAGCCGCCGCGCCACGACCGCAACACCGCCAACCCCGCCCCGGCGGCACGCCGGGGCAACTCAGGGTTTGCCAGCCGTTTTGGAAATGCGGGGCGGGTGGGCTAGTGTTCTCTCTCGCAGCCGGACGGGCCGAAGCGGGCCGGATGGAAGCGATGCGGATGTAGCGCAGCTGGTAGCGCATCACCTTGCCAAGGTGAGGGTCGCGGGTTCGAATCCCGTCATCCGCTCAACACAGACAACGAGACGCAGCGCTCGAGCCGCGAAAGTTGTTCTTGCGCAGTAGATCCCGAGCATATTCGCAGCCATATCGGCCCGATTTCCCGGTAACCTTGTCAGAGTGACCATGTTGCTCAGCGCCTTCCACGACACTGTGCTTTCCCAACACGCCGTGCTCGCCCAGCTCGGCAACCCGACACCGGAGACACCGCCGGTGGCGGACAAGCTCATGAAGCTCGTCCGGTACTTCACCTGGTTCGTGTTGCTGTCGGGTGTCCTGGGCATCACCTACGCCGGTGGCCGCTTCGCCTGGGAGAAGTGGTCGGGCGGCGGGCTCGCCTCCCCGAAGATGGTGGCCGGAGCGATGATCGGCGGAATCATCGCCACCAGCGCGGGCACCATCATGAATGCCGTCATCGGATCCTGACCGTTCCACGGCAACTCCGGCCGTTCAGCGCGTGGTGCGCCGTGTGTCGGTGGGCACCGTTAGGCTCGTCGAACCGACTGGCGAAGACGGGTAGGGGCCTTGACGACGAGCAACGCACGCACCGCGCGCACCACACCGCGCGACGACCCGGCCGAGGGAGTCGACTTCGGGCTGGAGCACGTCAACGAGGTGCTGGCCGCCATGGCCGGCGATGTGGTGGCCGATCGGCCACGCGATGCCGAGCTGATCACCTGCCGGCTCGGACTGGACGGGGAGGGTCCGGAGACCCTCATGCTGCTGGGCGCGCGATTCGGGGTCTCGCGCGATCGAGCGCGGCAGCTGTACACGCGGGCCGTGGGCACCATGCTGCGGCAGACACTGGCCATCGGGCAGCACGATCTGGGGGTGTTCGCGGAACGGTATCCCGTGGGGTGGGGTGATGAGCGACTGGTGCGGACACTGCTCGCGGAAACCTATGCCACCGACGGCGACATCGCGGCCCAGGACTGGGCGTATCTGAAGCTGCGGCTCGCCGGGCACGATCTGCAGGACTCGAAACGACTGGCGGGCTTCGTCTTTCAGCGCATCGCAGGGTGGCAGCAGAAGGGGCGCTGGCATCTGCTGCCCGCGGCGCAATCCGATGACACACCCGACGACATGTGGAATACGTGGCTGCGGCGCGTCGAATGGAGCGACGGCAGCCCCGAGGAACTCCCGGTCCTCCCGGCCGGACGCCTGGACTACGACGATGACGGCCGCGGGCGCATGTACTCCGAAAAGCTCGGCCGCGAAGTCACTTTCGACACCGCCCTGCAGGCGCGCCTGCTCCGCCTGCTGGACGCCAGCCCACGCGTGGAATCCTTCCGCGAGCTCCCCGCCGCCGTCACCTACGAACTCGATGGCGCCGACCGCGTCCACTACCCCACCGCCGCAGCGCGATTCACCGATGGCCGCACCGTCCTCATCGACGTCCTCCCCCTCGCCCACACCGCCCTGCACCCCCAGCGCGCCCGCGCGGCAGCTTCCCGTGCCCACGCCTTCTCCCGCGGCTGGGGCTGGCTCACCTGGACCGGCAGCCGCGACGGCATCCCGGAACTGCTGTCGCGCACCGTGAATTCCCACCACGAGTCCACCCTGACGAGCCGACTGTCCACGGGCCCGATGAGCTGGCCCGCCCTCGATGCCTACCGCACCGAGACCGGCATCGACCTCCTCGACCTCGCCGCCCTGGTCCTACGCCACGACTGGCACTGGCACCGCGCCCCCTTCCGCCTCACCCGCTGACCCGCTTCAAGTCAGGAAACTCTCACCGAGGAATTTCGCCCGATACCCCGCGCTGTGAGCTCCCTGATCTTGAAAACCTGTGGGGGACCGGCGTGGCCCAGGTATCGGCACAGGCAGATTCGGCGGCATCTCGATCATTCGCCTGATGGCCGGCGAGGTGGTCACCATCTGGCCGGAGCATCTCGGCCAGCGGTCTTCTACCGGGGCGCAGAACGGCCGAGGTCGTGGCCGAATCAACTCGTGGCGGTGCCGAATCGGCATGCGACGCTGCCCGATCAACGCACGATGGTGCTGAACCAGCATGCGACGCTGCCGAATCAGCTCGGCGCGGCGCTGAGCCAGCACTCGGCGGTGCCGAATCAACTCGTGATGGCGCCGAATCAGCTTGCGGCGGTGCCGAACCAGCGGGGCAGGACTTCGAGCAGGTCCTGCTGGTCGGAGCCGGACCAGGCGATGTGGCCGTCCGGGCGGAGCAGGATCGCGGGGGTGGTGAGTTCCTCGCTGACATCGACCACGTGGTCGACGCGGTCGGACCAGCCCTGGACCGACAGCCGGCCGGTCTGGTCGAGGAGGAGGCCCCGGCCCTGGTGCATGAGCTGGTAGAGGCGGCCGCGCTTCAGGGCCACATCACGCTGGCGGCGACCGCGGAGGTCGTCGCCCGGGCCGAAGTCGTAGCGGACGCCGAGGGCGGTGACGCGTTCGATCAGGAACCGGTGGACCTCTTCGAATTCCATCAGTTGGGTGAGCAGGCGGCGCAGGGCCTGGGGGCCGGGTTCGAGGGAGGTGAGTTCGCTCATGGCGCGGGCGGTGTCGAGGACGTCGGCGGCCACCGGGCGGCGTTCGGATTCGTAGGTGTCGAGGAGATCGGCCGGGGCCCAGCCGTTCACGGCCGCGGCCAGCTTCCAGCCCAGGTTGAACGCGTCCTGGACGCCGAGGTTGAGACCCTGACCACCATTGGGCGGATGGATGTGCGCCGCGTCGCCCGCCAGGAAGACGCGGCCCGACCGGTAGGCGTCGGCGAGACGGGTGGCGTCGCCGAAGCGGGAGAGCCAACGGGGTGAGTGGGCACCGAAATCGGTGCCGGCGATGGCCCGGACCTGGCGCTTGAGCTCGTCGAGAGTGGGCGGGACATCACTGTCCTCGGCCACGCCGTCGGCGGGGGCGCCCAGCCGGTACACGCCATTGCCCAGCGGCATCGCACCGAAGCGCCGATGCGTCTTGTGCAGTTCGGTGACCAGCGCCATCACCTCCTCCTGCGGTGTGGTCAGCTCCACCTCGCCCATCAGCGTCTCGAGCCGGGCCGGCTCGCCCGGAAACCCGATGCCGAGCAATTTCCGCACCGTGGACCGGCCGCCGTCACAGCCGACCAGGTAACGCGAGCGCAGCCGGGAACCGTCGGCCAGCTCGACCGTCACCCCGTCCGCGTCCTGGCTCAGCCCGGCCACCGCACACCCGCGCCGGATCTCCGCGCCCAGCTCGACCGCGCGCTCGGCCAGCAGGCGATCGGTGATCGGCTGCAGCAGACCCAGCACGAACGGAAACGTGGTGTCCAAGCGCACCGGCCGCGCGGGCACGATGCCCGCGAAGAAGGCACTCGGATCGTGCTGCTTGCCCAGCGCCAGGAATCGATCCGCCACACCGCGCTGATCCAGCACCTCGACAGTGCGTGCGTGCATCCCCATCGCCCGCACCACCTTGGTCGGCTCCGGGTCCCGATCCAGCACGAGCACCTCCACCCCGTGCAACCGCAACTCCGCGGCCAGCATCAGTCCCGTCGGCCCGGCGCCCGCAATGATCACATCGGCCATGAATCGCCATCCTCCTGATTTCCGCAGGTAATCGCCTGTCGGCCGACGATTCTGCGGCACCCCCCGGGCCTTGCCGCAAGCCCCCCACTGCGATATACGTTGAAAGGGGAAGCCCAACTCTCGGCGCTCTCAGGGGCTTCGCCCCCCAAACCCCAGAAACGCTCGGCGGCTCCGCCCCCCAACTCCCAGGACATAGCGGTGTTCCGCGTGAACCCGCGGATGCGCCGGGCTCGGCCGCTGAGGTGAGGTTCGGTGGGCTACTTCAGGACCAGGCCCGCGGCGATGAAGGTGATGATCACCATCACCGCGAACCAGGTGATCAGCTGCCAGTGCAGGATCGCGGACTTCTGACTCGCCACCGTGAGCCGCAGCGTGGCGTCGACCCGATTGTGGTCGGCGATCTTGCGGCGGGTCTGGGCCAGATCGTCGGCCTGCTGCTGGGCGGCGATCTCCGCGCGCTCCAGGCGGTGGGTCATGCGCAGCAGCTGCTTGGTCTTGTCGCGGGTGGCCTTGCGGGCCAACGCCAGAGCCGTGCGCTGATTCATGAGTTCCTGACGCTGCCGTGCGATGACGGCCGCCTGTGTCCGAGTGTGGCGTTCCCAGTCGGTCACCGTCGCCCATCCTCCCGTGTGCTCGTCGCGGCAGCCGAACGCTATCGCCCCGTCCACCCAGCCTGTTACGAATTCACGGAGTTCACAGGCGGATTGGCGAGCCGACACCACACCGCCGGGGCCGGAGGACAGCAGGCCGCCGACCACCCGGTACTCGCAGCCCTCGGCGGCGAAGTCGTCGAGGCCGAGCCCGGGCAGCTGCGCGGTCCAGAAACCCGGCGGGCAGATCCACAGCACTTCACCACCACCGCCGGCCCGGAGCTCGGCGGTGACCACACGGGCGCGCGCCAACTCGGGTGGCGCACTGGACACCTCGATGACGCCGCTGCGATCACCCTTGCGCCACAGCACATCCGAGAGCTGCGCACCGACAGCGACATCCAGCTGGACATCCTCGGCGCCGGCCGCCAGCAGCCGGCCGCGCAGCCAGAATTTGAGCCGCTGCACATCCCAGCGGCAGTCCGCACAGTCGGTTTCCCGGCACCGCTCCCCCGCCGCATGGCCACGCCCGTCGGCACTGCGGACAGCCGTGTCCGCGTCACCCCGCACAGACTTCTCCACCGTCCCGGGCACAGACTTGTCCACGGCCGAATCCCCCACGGCGGTCGCAGGATTCGCACGCGGATCCGGGTCGGCAAGGGCCACCGACCGCTCCCGCGGAACTTCCACTCGCCTCGTGCTCACAAGATCACCCCAGCCACCACACACACGGAAGGACCGCTTCCGTCCTATCGGAAACCACCAGCCCGAGCCGTCACTTCCAGAGTGCCGCAGGGCATGCGTCCGAAGACACGAAAGCGACCAGATTCGTTACCCAACCGCGAGCCGCGTGTGATCAAGCGCGGCGTGGATCGTAACCCGTGCCCGGGATGCCGGACCGGCCCGCCGCCGCTAGTCTTTCGAAATGCCCCCGAGTCAGTCCCCGAAGCCGCAGCTCAGCGCTCTCCATCCGACACTGCGGGCGGCGCGCTCGGCGAACTCGGTGGCATTCGCGCTGCAGGGGTTCTTCCTGGCCGTGATTCTCACCGAGCTCCCGCAACTGAAGGACAAATTCACGCTGTCCGACGGATTGATCGTGGCGATCGTCGCGCTCATCTCGCTGCTCGCGGGCGTGGGCAGCATCACCGCCGAGCGGATCGCGCTGCACTGGTCGAGCCGCACCGCGCTGCGGATCGGGCTGGGGCTGATCGCGGTCTCCGGGGTGGCGATCGCACTGTCGCCGAACATCATTGCGGCCTTCGTGGCCCTGGGGATGTACGGCGTGGCCGTCGGCATCGTGGACGCCGGGACCAATATGCAGGCGGTATTCATTCAACATGGCTATGGCCGATTCATTCTGGTCTCGTTCTACGCGGCCTGGAGTGCGGGATCGATCACCGGGGCGCTGTTCGTCTCGGCGTTCGAGGCGCTGAAGATACCGTTGCAGGCGTCGATCCTGGTGGCCGCGGCGGTGGTGGCCATCGGCTGCCTGGCGGCGGGACCGCGACTGCTGGGCACCGACGAGGCCGAAGCCGGTCCGGCCGAACACGAACCGGCCGGCTCGGTGCCGATGCGCATCTTCTGGATCTTCGGCGCGGTGATCGCCCTCGCCTTCGCCATCGACCTCGCGGTCGGCAACTGGTCAGCGCTGTACCTGAAGGATGAACTGCTGTCCTCCTCCGCGACCGCCGCGCTGGCGCTGGCCGCCTACCAGGGCGCGTCGCTCCTCGGCCGCCTCACCGGCGACCTGTGGGTACGCCGGTTCGGACCACGCACGGTGGTGCGGGTGGCCGCGGCGGTCGGATCGGTCGGTCTGGTGATCGTGGTCACCGCCCCGGGACCGGTGGCCGCGATCCTCGGATTCCTGGTCGCCGGAATCGGATTGCCGGTGATCGCGCCGCTGTGCTTCAGCGAGGCCGGGCAGCTCACCAGCGGACGCGAGCTGGATGTGCTCATCGCGCGGCTCAATCTGTTCAACTACGCGGGCACCCTGGTCGGTGGCGCGGTGGTGGGTGCGGTCGCCGACGCCGCCGATCTGCGTGCCGGATTCGCGATTCCGCTCGCCTTCGCGGTGGTGCTCATCGGCTGCGCCCGGGTCTTCCACCGCCGCACCGACGCCACCCCCGCGGCCGCCGAGCCCGCCGCGGAGCCTGCTTGACTGGACCGGTGAGCGATTCCGTAGCCATCACACCGGCGACCGCGGACGACGCCGGCGAACTCGCCGTCGTCGCCGCCGCGACCTTTCCGCTGGCCTGCCCGCCCGGATCGACCCCCGAGGACATGGCCGCCTTCATCGCGGAGGTGCTGTCCGCGGACCGGTTCCGTGAGTATCTCGCCGATCCCGGCCGTGTGGTTCTGAAGGCGGTGCTCGGCGGCGAGATCGTCGGCTACGCACTGCTCAATGCCATGGAACCGGCCGATCCCGCCGTGGCGGAGGTCATCACGCTGCGCCCGGTGACCGAGCTCAGCAAGATGTACGTGCTGCCCGGCCGGCACGGCAGCGGGGTCTCGGCGGCGCTGATGCGGCGCGCGCTCGAGCACTCCCGGGCCGGCAGCAGCAAAGCCGTGTGGCTGGGCGTGAACCAGCAGAACGCGCGCGCCCAGCGCTTCTATGGCAAACACGGCTTCACCGTCGCCGGCACCAAGACCTTCACCGTCGGCAACCAGCTGCACCACGACTACGTCATGCTGCACGAATTCTGAAGCTCCAGGCGGCGACCCGCGAAACGCTGCCGCATCCGTCGATCGTGGGTCACCAGCACCGCCGCGCCGGGATAGCCGTCCAGGGCCTGCTCCAGATCCTCCACCAGGGCCGGGGACAGGTGGTTGGTCGGCTCGTCGAGCAGCAGCAGATCCACCGGATCGGTGACCAGCCGCGCCAATTCGACGCGACGGCGCTGACCATAGGACAGCTCACCCATGCGCAGGCGCAGGTCGTCCGGCCGGAACAAGCCCAGCGCCAGCAGCGCCTCGGCATGCTCGTCCGGATAGCCCGTCCGTCCGGAAGCGAACGCACCCAGCACCGTCAGCTCCGCCGGCCACGGTGACTCCTCCTGCCGCAGATGCCCGACCCGGCCGCGCACCGCGACCTCGCCCGCCTCGGCAGCCAGCTCGCCGGCCAGCAGCCGCAGCAGCGTGGTCTTGCCCGCACCATTGGGACCGGTCACCAGCAACCGTTCACCGGCCTCGATCCGCAGGCCGTCCATGCGCAAACGGCCTTCCACCACAACCGAACTCACCTCGGCGACAGGCGGCACGACCGCGACCACCCCGCCGCTGTCGCCGGACGCCGTTGGCGTCGTGCCGCCCGACGCGGTAGCGGTCGACGCAATGCCAACGGGTACGGCGCCGCCCGGCACAGCGCCGCCTGGGCTGATGACACCGAGCGGGGTCTCGGTCGATCCAACCCCGGTCGTTCCGGTGCCGGTCGGTCCGGCAACGGCCAGGAGGGGGTCGGTCGTGGATATCTCGGCGGTGAAGCGGAGCGGATCCGGTGGGGGCGCAATCGGATCCGCGGTCAGGCGGGAGACCCGCTCCTTGGCGTTGCGGATGCGGGACTGGGCGCCGTGGCCGCGGCTGCGGGTTCGGAAGGGACCGGCGGCGAAGACCGCGAGCGGCAGCTTGCGCGGAATCGCCTCCAGGCGGACGACATTCGACTCGGCCAGTCGCTCGTTGCGGGCCAGCTCGGTGCGCCAGCGCTGGTGCTCGAGCTGCTGCCGGTGCCGCTGGGCGGCCTTGGCGGTGAGGTAGCCGGGGTAGCCGTTGCCGTGGCGGGCGACCGCGCCCGCGTCCACCTCGAGCACGGTGCTGGTGATGCGTTCGAGGAAGACGCGATCATGGGTCACGGCCACCACGGTGCCGGGGTGGTCACGCAGCTGCCCCTCGAGCCATTCGACAGCGTTGTCGTCGAGGTCGTTGGTGGGCTCGTCGAGCAGCAGCAACTCCGGCGCGGAGGCGAGGGTGGCCGCCAGTGCCAGGCGGCGGCGCTGACCGCCGGACAGCGTGCCCAGCAGGCGATTCCGGTCCAGGCCGGGCAGCCCGAGGCCGTGCAGGGCCGCCTCCACCCGGGCATCGGCCGGGTACCCGCCGCGCGCCTCGAACCGGGCCGCCAGGGCGGTGTACGCCTCGAGGCGGCGGCCGAGCGGCCCGGGCTCGGCCAATTCGGCCTCGGCGGTGCGCATCCGGGTCTCCAGGTCGCGAATATCGCTGAGAGCCAGGTCGATTGCCGCGCCGACGGTGGCGGTGGGCGGCAGCTCCAGACTCTGGGCCAGGTAGCCGATGCCGTCCGGGGCCTGCACGACGACCTCGCCGTTGTCGGGGACTTCGCGACCCGCGATGAGCCGCAGCAGGGTCGACTTGCCGGCACCGTTGTCGCCGACCACGCCGGCCTTCTCACCCGGCCTTATGGACAGGTTCACCGCATCCAGCACGATGCGGTCGGCATAGCGTTTGGTGACGCCGGACAGGGTCAGCTGGGAGACGGCAGGTGTTCGGAGGGTAAGCACAGGGATCTCCTGTTCTCGGCTCGGCACGAGCCGGATGGGTGGAACCCACGCGAAAATCGAACGCCGACAGGCGGATAGGCGTGGGAGGGGATTCGACGCGGAGCAAAGCTCAACGCGGCGAAGCGATCACAAGAACAGGAAACCGATACCCATGAGGCCTGGAACGTTATCGGTGCGGCACTGGGCCGTCAACCACTTTGTCGTGGATCACAAAGGAGAACGCCGGGCGGTAAGAACCACCCGGCGTTCGCTGTCACCTCGTGAACGACCTTGTCAGGCCAGCAGTTTCGCCTTCAGCGCGGCCACGTCCGCGTCGGAGAGCTTCAGGCCGTCGCGCACGTAGTTGTCGAAGCTGCCGTAGCTCTTGTTCACCTGGTCGAAGGCCGAATCCAGCGCCGAGGCGGTGACGCCGTTCATCATGTCGCCGTCCTTGGCGCCCCGGTAGTAGTTGGACAGCAGGTAGTCGTAGTAGACCGTGTCCTTGTCCACACCCAGGATGGTCAGCAGCACCGCCGAGGTCCAGCCGGTGCGGTCCTTGCCCGCGGTGCAGTGGAACAGGACGCCGCCCGGGTTGTGGGCGATGTCGCGCAACACGTTCGCGAAGCCCTCGTTCGCGCCCGGTGCGGTGATGAAGGCGCGATACAGGTCGGTGCCCGCGGACAGGGTGGAGACCATCACCTGCGGCGGAGCCTGGCCGATGATGTCGTCGTGATGCTCGGCGGCGCCGGCGGGGACCTTGTCCACGCCCATGAACAGCTGCTCGTAGCTGGTGCGCAGATCGTGAATGGACGCCACGTTCGACGACGCCAGCTCGGCCAGGTCGGCGGCGGTGGCCTTGCTCAGGTCGCCGGTGCGGAAGACCAGACCGGTGCGCACGGTGTGGCCGTCGACGGTCCGGTAGCCACCCGCGTCCCGGGCGTTGAGCACGCCGGTCAGACCGAGGGCACGGTTGTCGGTATCGACGAGCACGCTGCCGGTGGCGGCGGGCGGGTCGGCGGCGAAGGCGGTCGCCGACCCGAGGCTCGCGGACAGTGTGATGGTGACCACCGCGGCAGCTTGGACAGCACGGTTACGCAAGGCAGATCTCCTTCCGGGGCCGAAAACCGAATCCGGCCCGGCTTTCACTGACCCCCGGAATTTATTACCTAAGGAAACTATGAGAGAAACCGGGTCCTACCTGGCGGTTACACCTGAGCCAGGGCCGGCGATCACGCGCGTTACGCGTGAGCCGGGGCTTCGAACCGCGACAGCGCCAGCAGACGCGAGATCGCGCGCAGGTACTTCTTGCGGTAGCCACCGTCGAGCATCTCCTGGGTGAAGATCTGGTCCAGCTTCGCGCCCGAGATGGTGACCGGGATCCCCGCGTCGTACAGACGGTCGGCGAGCACCACGATGCGCAGCGCGACCGCCTGATCGGTCACCGGGTGTACATCCGAGATGTACACGGCCGAGACGTCGTGGATCAGGGCGCCGTAGCGGGACGGGTGCAGCGTGCTCAGGTGCTTCACCAGCGCGTCGAAGTCGTCGAGCGTGGAACCCGGTGTGGCGGCGGCCTTCTCGGCCAGCAGCTCGGGAGCGGTGGGCTCCGGGGCGGGCGGCAGATCGCGGTGCCGGTAGTCGGGGCCGTCGACGCGGACGGCCTCGAACAGCGCGCCCAGCTTCTTGATCTCGCGCAGGAAGTCCTGGGCGGCGAAACGGCCCTCACCCAGCTGGCCCGGCAGGGTATTGGAGGTGGCGACCACGGAGACGCCGCGGTCGGTCAGCTCGGTGAGCAGGCGCGAGACCAGCATGGTGTCGCCCGGATCGTCGAGCTCGAACTCGTCGATGCACAGCACGCTGTTGCCCGCGAGCCGCTCCACGGCATTGTTGAAGCCCAGCGCGCCAACCAGATTGGTGACCTCACCGAAGGTGCCGAAGGACTTGGGCTCCGGCACGCTGTGGAAGATCGAGGCCAGCAGGTGGGTCTTGCCCACACCGAAGCCGCCGTCCAGGTACAGGCCGATGCCGTGCACCGGCTTCTTCCTGCCGAACAGACCCTTCTTGTCCGCGGCCTTGCGGAGCTTGGTCACCTGATCCGCGAACAGCTCGGCCTTCAGCACGGCCGCGGCCTGGGACGGTTCCTTCGGATCCGGGATGTAGGAACCGAAGCTCACCTCGTCGAAGGTGGGCGGGGGAACCATCTGGGCCACGAGCTGGTCTGCCGGAACCTCCGGGTGGCGATCGACGAGGCGTTGTTGCACGGCGTCAGCGTAGATGCGTGGTGGGATGGGTCCTTATGCAGCGTATGCCGAATGCGATTCAGCTCACAGATCTCACCCGCGACGACCTGGTCGAGTTGTACGCGTATCCGGTCGAGCCATCCGCACCGTACGTCCGTGTCAACTTCGTCACCAGCATCGACGGCGCGGTCAGCGTGGACGGGCGCTCCGGCGCGCTGGGCACGCCCGCCGACAAGCGGGTCTTCGGGCTGCTGCGGGATCTGGCCGACGTGGTGCTGGTCGGGGCCGGGACCGTGCGCGCGGAGAACTACGGTGCGGCACACACCGATCCGGACCTGCGCGAGCGGCTGCACCGGGAGGGGCTCGGCGGCGATCCGGACGGGACGCCGCCGCGCATCGCGGTCGTCACCGGGTCCGCGGCCCTGGATCCGGCGAGCAAGCTGTTCACCGACACCGGGGCGCGGCCGATCATCCTCACCACCACCGCCGCGCCCGGCGACCGCAAGCAGCGGCTCCTCGACGCGGGGGCCGAGGTGATCGAATCCGACGCGACCGAATCCACCGTGACCGCCGTCCGCACCGCACTGGAGCGTCTCGGGCTGCGGCGGGTGCTGTGCGAGGGCGGGCCCTCGCTGTTCGGCCAATTCCTCACCGCCGGAGCCGTGGACGAGCTGTGCCTGACCGTATCCCCGCAGCTGGTGGGCGGGACCGCGGGCCGAATCGCGGTGTCCCCCAAGGCCCTGCCCACCCCGATGGACCCCTGCCACCTGCTGCTCGACACCGACGGCACGATCCTGACCCGATGGGAACGCGCGCACACCCGAGGCTGAAACCGCGTGCCGGACCTGGCAGGCTGTAGCGCATGCGCTGGACTCGGGCCGCTCTGCTGGCGTCGACACTGTCGATATTGGTGACCACCGCGTGTGGGGCCGGGCCGTCCAACCGGCCCGCCGTCGCCGTGGAACAGCCGCACCAGGCCGGAGTCGCCACCTCCACCGCGCCCGCCGACGCCACCCCGCCCGCACCCGAGGTGCCCAAGGCCGACCTGGCCTGGAAGGACTGCACCGCACCGACATTGAACCTGCTGTCGCTGGGCGCGCCGCCGCAGGGACTGGTGCTCGAATGCGCCGAATACACCTCGCAGGTGGATGTGGGCGGAAATGTGGCGGGCAACTTCCGCAATGCGGCCATGCGGGCCCGCTACGACCGGACACCCAAGGACGCCGCGCCGCTCATCCTGACCTCCGGTTCCGACCGGTCCTCGACGGCCACCCTGGCCGGGCTCGCGGCCGGGCCCGCCAGCGCGCTGCTGGCCGCGCGGCCGATCATCGCGGTGGACCGGCGCGGCATCGGCAGCTCCCAGCCGGTGACCTGCATGACCGACCCGCAACGCAAGGCCATCGCCGATCAGACCCAATTCACCCGGGGCGCAACCGATGCCGTGGACACCATGAGCACTGCCGGGCGCGACGCCACCGTCGCCTGCCTGGACTTCCTGGCCCCGGCCCAGGCCACCTTCGACGCACCACACGCCGCCGACGACCTCGAGCAGCTGCGCAAGCAGTTGCAGGTGGACCATCTCGCGCTGCTCGGCACCGGCACCGGCACCAACGTGGCGTTGAACTACGCGCGGAAATACGGACAGCACCTGGGCCGGCTGGTGCTGGACTCGCCGCAGGGAGTCGGCACGGACGCCAACGGGCGCGCCGAGCAGCGGGTCAAAGGACAGGAGGCCGCGCTCACCGCATTCGGGCAGCGGTGCGCGTCGCTGAACTGCTCGCTCGGGGGCGACCCGCGGGCCGCCGTCGTCGACCTGGTGAACCGGGCCGGCGCCGGACAACTCGGCGACCTGTCGGCCTCGGTGCTGGTGACCACCCTGAGCGGCTTCCTCGGCGACTCCCGGGCGACCGGCAACGCGCAGATCACCGAATTCGCCGACGCCCTCAGTGCCCTCGGCAAGGGCGACCACGCCCCGATCACGCCGTTCCTGCTGCGCGCCGCCGCGGGGATCGCCACCGACGGTCAATTCGTCAACCGCTGCAGCGACAATCACGAGCCCTCCACCCCCGACAAGGCCAAGGGGCTCGAAACCACCTGGGGCACACAGTATCCGGTGTTCGGCAAGGTCGCCGCCATCGACCTGATGGCCTGCTCGGCCTGGCCCGCCGCCACCCCCATGACCCTGCCCGACAAGCTGAACCTGCCGGTCCTGGTCCTCGGCGGCAGCGCCGACCCCGTCACCGGCCAGGACGGCCGGCCCACCGTCACCGGCGCGCTCGGCGCGGCGGGTGCGCGCACCGCCACCGTCGTCTGGCAGGGCTGGGGGCACCCGACCTTCGCGCACTCCGGCTGCGCCCAGCAGTCCCTCGCCGACTACCTGAAGGACGCCACGCTACCCGCCGACGGCACCGCCTGCCCGGCATAGCGATACGTACGGGCACTCCGTATGCCAACGCGACAACTGATCTCGCAACGGTCGGGGTAACTCCCCGGGTACGCCCAGAATCGGTTCGGCACCCAGCCGCCGGCACGGATGCGAGACTGCCGACGGCACCCGAGCTGCCCGCCGAAGTTCCGGGGAGGCGGAGCAGTGGGTCGGCGCATGTGTGACGCGGCGATTCGGTGTACCGTGCCCGAGTGTTCCTTCGACAGCTCGAGCCCCGCACTGCTCGCACCACCGCCGAGGTACTGAATTTCGCACTGTGGCCGCTCGCGATCCTCACCGTGTTGCACCGGGTGTTCATCAACGCTGTCAACTACCACATCACCAATGACTTCACACCGGTGTACAACGCGTCCCTCGCGTTCCTCAACCACCGGCCCGTGTACAACGCGAACTTCAGCTCGACCGATCCGGCCTATCTGTATCCGCCCAGCGGCACACTACTCATCTCGCCGCTGGCCATCATCGATCCGGAAAAGTCGCGGTGGGCCTTCATCCTGGTCAATGCGATGGCTCTGCTGCTGGCCTGGTATCTGCTGCTGAAGCTGTTCAACTACACGCTGAACTCCGTCGCCGCGCCCGCGCTGCTGCTGGCCATGTTCGTCTCCGAGACGGTGACGAACACACTGGCCTTCACCAATATCAACGGCTGCCTGTTCATGGCCATGCTGGTGTTCATCCACCTGCTCCTGAAGCGCAGGGACCTGTGGGCCGGTGTGGCATTGGGGCTGACCATCGCGGTGAAGGGTCCATTGCTGGCGCCGCTGCTGCTGATTCCGCTGGTCCGCGGACAGTGGAAGGTGTTCATCACCGCCCTGGGCATCCCGGTGGCGCTGAACCTGCTGGCCTGGCCGCTGATCGTGGACTACAAGCAGTTCTGGACCCGTACGCTGCCGTACCTGTCGGAGGCCCGGGACTACTTCAACAGCGCCATCGTCGGCAATGCCGGGTACTACGGTGTCGCCGAGTGGCTGACCTGGACGATGCGTATCACCGTCGGCGTGCTGGTGCTGATCTCGCTGTGGCTGCTGTACCGGTACTACCGCGAGGACGAGGTGTTCTACATCTGCAACACCTCCGGCATCCTGATCACCGCGGCCATGCTGCTGGGCCCGCTGGGCCAGATGTACTACTCGATGTTCCTGTTCCCCATGCTGATGACCGTGGTGTTGCGCAACTCGCTGCTGCGCAACTGGCCCGCATGGGTGGCGATCTTCGGATTCATGTCCTACGACAAGTGGCTCTCGGACCGCTGGCAGAGCATCGGCCGCGATCTGGAGTACCTGCGCACGACCTTCGGGTGGGGGCTGCTGCTGATCGTGGTGTTCTGCGTGCTGGGCGACCGCTATCTCGCCGCCCGCCGCGACGGCCGCCTCGAGGCCGGCAAGTCCCTGGATCCCGCGTGGATGCACCCCGAATGGGTCGCCGACGAACCCGAGGTCACCCTCGCGCCCCGGACGAAGGCGGCCGCCTCGTATTAGCGTGGAGCCATGAGTTCCGATGCTGACAGCTCCACAGGGACCGAGGGGCTGCCCGTCCCGCGCATCCAGCTGACCCCGCAGGAATGGCGGACCAAGCTGACCCCGGACGAATACCGGGTGCTGCGCGAAGCGGGCACCGAGCGGGCGTTCACGGGCGAATACACCGACACCGAGACCGAGGGCGTCTACTCGTGCCGGGCGTGCGGGGCCGAATTGTTCCGCAGCGCCGAGAAGTTCCACTCGCACTGCGGGTGGCCGTCGTTCTTCGATCCGGCGAAGTCGGAGGCCGTGCTGCTGGTGGAGGACAACTCGCTGGGCATGCGGCGCGTCGAGGTGCTGTGCGCGAACTGCCACAGTCATCTGGGGCACGTGTTCGAGGGCGAGGGATATCCCACGCCCACGGACAAGCGCTACTGCATCAACTCGATCTCGCTCCGATTGCACCCCTCGGACAGCGCAGCTGAGTGAGTCGCAGAAACACTATGGGGCATGCGCGATTTCGCGCATGCCCCGAATTATGCGGGCAACACACCGGCGACCTTCCCGCTAACGGCATCGGGCCCGGCCGCGGTATGCGGCCGGGCCCGATCTCGGTGCGGGTCGCTACGGGAGTGCGGCGATGAGCTGCTCGATCTCGACGCGCGGACCGGTGAAGAACGGAACCTCCTCGCGCACATGGCGACGAGCCTCGGTGGCGCGCAGGTCGCGCATCAGATCAACGATGCGGTGCAACTCGGGGGCCTCGAAGGCGAGAATCCACTCGTAGTCGCCCAGGGCGAAGGAGGCCACGGTGTTGGCGCGCACGTCCGGGTAGTCGCGGGCCTCCTTGCCGTGGTCGGCCAGCATCTTGCGGCGCTCCTCGTCGGGCAGCAGGTACCAGTCGTAGGAGCGCACGAACGGGTAGACGCAGATGTAGTTGCCCGGCGCCTCACCCGCGAGGAAGGCGGGGATGTGGGACTTGTTGAACTCGGCCGGGCGGTGCAGGGCCGCATTGCTCCAGACCGGGTTGGAGATCTGGCCCAGCTCGGTGACGCGGCGGAAGTCGGCGTAGGCGGCCTGCAGATCCTCGATCTTCTCCGCGTGCCACCAGATCATGAAGTCGGCGTCGGCGCGCAGGCCGGCGACATCGTAGATACCGCGCACCACCACGCCGCGCTCCTCGAGCGAGTCGAAGAAGGCCCGCGCCTCCTTGATCGCCGCCTGGCGATCCTCGCCGAGCACGCCGGGCTCCACCTGGAACACCGAGAACATGAGGTAGCGGATGGTGTCGTTGAGGGCCTTGTAGTCGAGTCGCGCCATGGCCTCCATCGTGCCACTGCGCCCGAACCCGCCCGAAATGGGGCACGGCGGACTGTGTGATTCGGCTCGCGCGGCGTGATTCAGCTCGCGCCGGCGGCCCAGGAGGCGATGAGACGGCGCAGGCCGTCGTGGAGAACGGCGTCGCTGGTGGACAGTTCGCTGATGACATCCAGATGGGTTGCCAGCACCGGGTATTCGTCCGGGTCGAGGGGAGCCAGGCCGGCCCGGGCGATGGCCTCGGGCGTGCCTCGTCGAGCGACTTCGAGTTCCTGGGCATACGACCGGCGTAAGTTACGGTGGAACAAGGGGGTCCATCGGCTCGGGGGTGTTCCGTGAGCGGTGCCGCGCGGCCGCTCGGCGGGAAGAGAATCAGCGACGGAAACGAAAGAAGCGCCAGTGCATCCGACATATGGGGACGTGACAGCGGCTGCCGACCGAATCGCCGGCCACACCCGCCCGGTGGTCCTCGCCCGCGCGGACGCCGACACCGTCCCGGTGGCCGGCGAGGTCTGGTTCGCGCTCGAGCACATGCAGCACACCGGCAGCTTCAAGGCGCGCGGGGCGGCGAATTTCGTACTGGCACAGCGGGAACAGGGGCGGCTGCCCAAGGTGGGGATCACCATCGCCTCGGGCGGGAACGCCGGAGTGGCGTGCGCGTGGGCCGCCCGGCTGGTCGACTCCGCCGCCACCGTGTTCCTGCCCGACTCCGCACCCGCGGTGAAAGTGGCGCGGCTGCGGGCACTGGGGGCGCAGGTGCTGTGCGGCGGCGACGCCTACGCCGACGCGGCCGCAGAGTGCGAGCGCTTCGCCGCGGCCAGCGGGGCGCTGCGCTCACACGCCTACGACGACCCTTACATCGCGGCGGGCGCGGGGACACTGCTCGACGAAATCGTCTCGCAGGTACCGGAACTCGACACCGTGGTGGTCGCGGTCGGCGGCGGTGGGCTGCTGACCGGAATCACGGTGTCGGCCAATCATCACGGCGTGCGGGTGGTGGCGGTCGAACCCGAACACTGCCGTGCCTTCAACGCGGCGGTCGAGGCCGGGGAACCGGTGGACGTCGGAATCGACTCCGTCGCAGCCGATTCCCTCGGCGCACGTCGCGTCACGTCCATGGCCCTGTCCGCCGCGAACGCGGGCGATGTCCGCTCGGTCCTGGTCAGTGACAAGCAGATCATCGCCGCCCGCCAAACCCTGTGGGACTGCCGCCGTGTCGCCGTCGAGCACGGCGGTTCCACTGCCCTGGCCGCCCTGCTGTCGGGCGCCTACGTCCCCGCCCCCGGTGAACGGGTGGCGGTCATCGTCTGCGGCGCGAACACCGATCCGATCGACCTGGTACCCCGCTGATATCGCGGTGACGGAGGGTCAGCGCCCGGTGTCGACGGAGGCGGGGTGGGCCGGACGGGACTGGAGCCAGGAACGGTAGCGGCGGAGGGCGCGCCCCTGCACGATCTGGTCGGACAGCAGGGCCTGAACGGGACCGGTTGCGGGACGGGGGTTCCGGCCGCGAGCCATGCGGCGCATGTGATGCCGAACCACGGCCATACCCGCGGCGGACGCGAGGGCCTTGTTCGACCAGGTGATGGGCTTCGGGGTGGCGTCGGCCCCCAGATCGTCACGCCAGCGGGCGGGGAGGTCCGGGGTGACGGACAGGGCGGTGCCCATGCCGATCACCGCGACGCCGCTCGCCAGGACGTCCTCGGCGGTCCGGAGGCGTGTGATGCCGCCGGTCAGCATGAGCGGAATCGGGCTGGTGGCAACCAGTTCCGTCGCCAGCTCCAGGAAATAGGCTTCGCGAGCCTGCGTCCGGCTGTCGGCGGGACGGCCGGTCATGGCGGGGCTTTCGTAACTGCCGCCCGACACTTCGATCAGGTCGACGCCGAGGGGCGTGAGCAGGGCGATCACCCGGCGGGCGTCGTCGGCGTCGAAGCCGCCGCGCTGGAAGTCGGCCGAGTTCAGTTTCACCGCGACCACGAACCGGGGCGACACGACCGCGCGAACCGCGCGCACCACCTCGAGCAGGAGCCGCGCCCGGTTCTCCAGCGAGCCACCCCACTCGTCGGTGCGATTGTTGACCAGCGGAGACAGGAACTGCGACAGCAGATAGCCGTGTGCGGCATGGATTTCCACCCCGTCGAACCCGGCCTGTTCGGCACGGCGCGCGGTGGTGGCGAACCGGGCGATGGTGTCCTCGATCTGAGCGTTCGTCATCGCGACCGGACGGCCGAACCGGCTGCTGAGCCGGCCCAGATCGACCGGGATATCCGACGGACCCCACACCACGCCGGGCTGGTTGGCCGCAACCTGGCGGCCCGGGTGACTGATCTGCATCCACATGGCCGCACCCGCCGCCTTGCCCGCCCGCGCCCATTCCGCGAACGGTTCCAGCGGCGCGGCGTCATCGAGCACGATGCCGCCGGGTCCGGTGAGCGCCTCGGCGTGCACCATGACATTGCCGGTGATCAGGGCGCCCGAGCCGCCCGCTCCCCACCGGCGGTAGAGGGACACGAGACGGTCGTCGGGTAGTTGCCCGTAGCCCGCCATCCCCTCCTCCATGGCCGCTTTCACGATCCGATTGGCCAGGACCGCACCCGATCGCAGTACCAGCGGCGAGAACAAGTCACTCGTCATCGGGCAATCCACCTCCAAATGTTGACTGCGCTTACATAATGTGCGCAGCGCTAACATAGGGGAAGGATGTAGGCAGTGTCAACACTGGTTGGATCGAACGCATGCCGATCTCGATCGCGGCGACCGGCAGGGGGGCCTCGACGGGCGAGGGCACCCGGTAAGCGAGTCAGGACAGCTGCGCGATGATGCGGGCGGCGGCCTCGGTACCAGTGGCAGCGCAGGCGGGAACGCCGACGCCGTCGAGGTAGGCGCCGGCCAGGGCCAGGCCGGGGAGGTCGGCCGTGGCGGAACGCAGGTCGGCGATGCGGGTGGTGTGGCCGGGGGCGTACTGCGGGAGACCGCCGGGCCAGCGCTGGACCACCGCACGCAGGGGGCGGATGTCCGTGGCGGTGACGGTGGTGAGGTCTTCGACAGCGGCGGTGATGAGGTCGTCGTCGGACCAGGACAGCGGGGCAGGGTCGCCGAAGCGACCGAAGGAGGCGCGGACCAGGGCCACGTCACGGGCGGCCAGATGCGGCCACTTGCGGCTGGAGAGGGTGAAGGCCTTGGCGCGCAACGGTTCACCGGTGGCGACGAGGATGCCGGAGTTGTCGGGCAGGGCGGTCTCGGGCGGCAGGGCGAGGGCCACCACCGCCGAGGAGGCCAGGTCGATTCCGGCGGCCAGCTCGGCGGCCTCCGGGGCCACCTCGCGCAGGAGTTCCGCGGTCACCGGGGCAGGGGTTGCGAGAATCACAGCGTCGACGTCGCCGACCGGGTCGAGCCGCCAGCCCTGTGCGGTGCGGGCGAGAGTGGTGACCGCCGTGCCGGTTTCGGCCTTCACATCGGCGGCGGCACGCAGCGCGTCCAGCAGGGCGCGGTAGCCGTCGCGAATGCCGCCGAACACCGGTGTGGTGCTGGGCGGGGGCAGAGCCTCGGACACGGCCCGGGTCAGGCTGGCCGCGCCGCGATCCAGGGCGGCGGCCAGCGTCGGCAGCGCGGCCCGCACGCCGATCGAATCCGCAAGTCCCGCATACACTCCCCCGAGCAGCGGGTCCACGCTGCGCCGGACCACCTGCTCTCCGAAGCGATCCCGCACCAGCTCCCCCACCGACACGTCCCCGCCACGCTCCCACCGCAGCGGCCGGGACGGCTCCGCCGCAACGGTGGCCAGAGTCTGCGCATCCACCAGCCCCGCAACCGATTCCGGCGCGGCGGGGATGCCCATCAGCGTCCGTTCGGGCAGCCGATGTCCCACCCCTTCCGACCACACCAGCGGCCGCTTGCCCGCCGGATGAACGAGCTGCTCCGCAATCCCCAACTCCCCCATCAGTTCCGGAATCTCGGGCCGCCGGCCCACGAATGCCTCGGCCCCCAGATCGACCGGATCCCCCTCGATCTCCACGGTCCGCAGGATCCCCCCGACCCGATCCCGCCGCTCCACGAGGATCAGTTCCGCCGACTCCCCGAGCGCCTTCCGCAGCCGATACGCGGCCACCAGCCCACTGATGCCGCCACCGACAACCGCGACCCGCATCGACAACTCCTCGCCACTCGTCGAACGCCGCGACCACACGAACCCGCGGCCCGCGACCCGCACCTCGACCTCGAGCCGCCCCGAGCCAACCTACTCCCGCCACCCGCCACCCCCGCCTCCGGTGCCCGCCCATCGCGGCCCCGTTCCACGCCGGCCCGGCCGCCTCGAACCACGCTCACCAGCGCTTTCGAACCGCCGGCCCGGAAATGGCACGCGTCGGAACGTGATTGACACCGCGCCGCGAACACCCCGCCGGCCGAAGTCCGCCCCTACGGGTCAGCGCACCCGCCTGGGTATCCGAGGGCTTCGGTGACCTCGCCCACTTGCCTCGGCCGGGCCCGCAGGTCCGCGCCTTCGATGGGGGCGAAGCCGAAGCGCTCCGGTCACGTCACGGGAGCTTCGATCCCACCGCGCGCACCGCTGGCGGGAAGTGCTGGTCAGAGCGGGATCGGGAGGCTGTGGATCAGGGCTACGGTCTCGGTGATGACGCCGGGGTCGGTGTTCGGGAGGACGCCGTGGCCGAGGTTGAAGATGTGACCTTTGGCGCCCAAGGTGATTGCCTCGTCGGCTTCACGGGCGATGCGGCGCACCTCGGCGTCGATCGCCGCCGGGCCCGCGAAGAGCACGGCCGGATCGAGGTTGCCCTGCAACGCTTTTCCGGGGCCGACCCGGCGCGCGGCCTCGTTCAGCGGAATCCGCCAGTCGACGCCGACCACGTCCGCGCCCGCTTCGCCCATGGCGCCCAGCAGTTCTCCGGTACCGACGCCGAAGTGGATGCGCGGCACACCCGCGGACGCGATCTCGGTGAAGACCCGTTCCGAGTGCGGCAGAACGTATTCCCGGTACTGGGCCAGGCTCAGCGCGCCCGCCCAGGAGTCGAACAGCTGCACGGCGTCCACGCCCGCATTGACCTGGGCGCGCAGGAATTCGATGGTGATGTCGGTGAGCACGCCCAGCAGTTGGTGCCAGGTCTCGGGGTCGGCGAGCATCATCGCCTTGGTGCGCTCGTGGTTCTTGCTGGGCCCGCCCTCGACCAGGTACGACGCCAAAGTGAACGGGGCACCGGCGAATCCGATGAGCGGGGTGTCACCGAGGGCGTCCAGCAGCAGCTTCACACCGGCGGTGACCGCGCCCACCTCCTCGGCGCGCAGGCGCGGCAGCGCGCGCACATCGGCAACGGTGCGCACCGGATTCGCGATCACCGGGCCGACGCCGGCCACGATGTCGAGATCGATGCCGGCGGCCTTGAGCGGAACCACGATGTCGGAGAAGAGGATTGCCGCGTCCACCTGGTGGCGGCGGACCGGCTGCATGGTGATCTCGCACACCAGCTCCGGATCGAAACATGATTCCAGCATGCCGATTCCGGCACGCACCTCGCGATACTCCGGAAGGGACCGACCAGCCTGTCTCATGAACCACACCGGACGCCGATGCGGCACGCCACCGGTGGCGGCGGCGAGGAACGGGGCATCGGTCAGCAGGCGTCGGGTGTGAGTACTCATCACCGCCCATCGTAAAGGGGCCCCGGCGGCGCGCCTCGCACTACTCGGCACCGGAGGGGTCTACGGTGCCTTTCGTGACACCGCTCGACTTCCGCGACGGCGCTGCCCCCACCCCGGAGCCCGAAGAACCAGCCCGGTTCCGCGCCGCGGTCGAGGCCATGGGAACCGCATCTGTGCATCCTCGAATCGAGCTGGCACCGATCCGCCCGCCGCAGCGCCTCGCCCCGTACTCGTACGCCCTAGGTGCGGAAGTCACGCGACCCGATACAAATGTGGTGCCCGTCGACTCCGAGGGCGACGCGTTCGGCCGGCTGATCCTGCTGCACGACCCGGCCGGGCAGGAAGCCTGGCACGGGGTGTTCCGTCTGGTCGCCTACATCCAGGCCGACATCGACTCCGCCCTCGCCGCCGACCCGCTGCTGCCGGAGGTGGCGTGGAGCTGGCTGGTCGACGCGCTGGACTCGCGCACCTCCTTCACCGCCCTCGGCGGCACGGTCACCGCCACCAGCTCGGTGCGCTACGGCGACATCGCCGGGCCGCCGCGCGCGCACCAGCTCGAACTGCGCGCCTCCTGGACCGTGTCCGACACTGTCATGCGGCCGCACGTGGAAGCCTTCTGCGAAGTGCTCGCCTACGCGGCCGGACTGCCGCCCGCGGGGGTAACCCGGCTGGACGTGCGCCGGGACGAGAGCACCGAATAATTGGACGCGAGATCGGGGCGGCCGAT
The DNA here is from genome assembly GCF_040609015.1 of Nocardia sp. NPDC004860. Lineage (NCBI taxonomy): Bacteria > Bacillati > Actinomycetota > Actinomycetes > Mycobacteriales > Nocardiaceae > Nocardia > Nocardia sp. NPDC004860. Next base: position 155,415 of record NZ_JBEXJI010000007.1, read on the forward strand.
CCGCGAATTCCCGCGCCGGTGGCCCGAAAATACCCTCTCGCCTGCGAGAACATCTGTACTGCAACGAAATCGACGGCCGCCACGTACGATTCCCCATGGCCCGACGCAGTGTCACGGCCGGTCGTTTCACCGACGTGACGCGGCCCGCCAATGCCCAACCCGTAGAGTTCAAGACCATGTCCGTACCAGATGAACCCGAAGCCACTGCCGCGGTACCGTTGCTCGCGCCAGTGGACGGTGTACCGCCGGTACTGGACTCCGCCGCCGCGGTGGCCGCAGCCGCCCGCCGGCTCGCCGCCGGAACTGGACCGCTCGCGGTCGATGCCGAGCGCGCCTCCGGCTTCCGCTACTCCAATCGCGCGTACCTGATCCAGCTGCGGCGCGAGGGTGCGGGCACCTTCCTCATCGACCCGATCCCGGTGGACGGGGAGCTCACGCCGCTGGCCGAGGCGATCAACGATCTGGAGTGGGTGCTGCACTCCGCGGATCAGGATCTGCCCGGGCTGGCCGAACTCGGGCTGCATCCGGCCCGGCTCTTCGACACCGAACTCGGCGGCCGCCTCGCGGGTTATGAGCGCGTGGGCCTGGCCGCCATGGTGGAGAAGCTGCTCGGCCGCGAGCTGCGCAAGGGCCACGGCGCGGCCGACTGGTCCACCCGGCCGCTGCCCGACGACTGGCTGAACTACGCGGCCCTCGATGTCGAGCTACTCATCGAGCTGCGCGACGCGGTCGCCGCCGACCTGGCCGAGCAGGGCAAATCCGAGTGGGCCACAGAGGAATTCGAGCACGTCCGCACCGCGGAGCCGGCCGGCCCCAAGGCCGACCGCTGGCGGCGCACCTCCGGCATCCACACCCTGCGCCGCACCCGCCAGCTCGCCATCGTCCGCGAACTATGGACGACCCGCGACCGCCTGGCGCGCCTGCGCGACGTGGCCCCCGCCCGCATCCTCCCGGACTCGGCCATCGTGGCCGCCGCCACCAACGAGCCCAAGTCCATCGCCCAGCTGCGGACCCTGCCGATCTTCGGCGGCCCCCGCCAGCGCCGCTACTCGCGCGAATGGCTCGGCGCGGTGGAACGCGCCCGCACCCTCCCCGACAGCGAGCTCCCGCCGCTCACCCAGCACTTCGACGGCCCGCCCCCGGTCAACCGCTGGGAGCGCCGCGACCCGGCCGCCGCCGCCCGCCTGCAGTGCGCCCGCGCGGCCATGACCGACCTCTCGACCGAGGTGTCGGTCCCGGTCGAGAACCTGCTCACCCCGGACCTGCTGCGCCGCATGTGCTGGGACGGGCTGCCCAAATCGGTCGCCAACGGTGAAGCCCCGACCCTCATCGAGGGCTACCTCGCCGCGGGCGGCGCCCGCCCGTGGCAGCGCGCTTTGACCGTCCCGCGCCTGAGCGAAGCCCTTTACCCGAAGAGCTGACCCCAGGAATATCGCCCAAGGAAGCCGGGGCACACGGGTTTTCTGAAGCGAGTGCATTTCACTAACTGTCGAAGTTAGATTCTGTCGACCCCGAACCCAGGGGTTCGGAAACAGGAGTCCACGAATGCACGCCGCTCACCGCCCCGTACGCCACATCGCCTGGGGCGCAACAACTCTGGCACTTGCCGCGACCATCGCCGCGCTGTCCGCGCCCACCGGCACCGCCTCCATCGACGGTCCCGAGGTCGACGATTGCTCGACCGGCACCTGCACGGAGCCATCGTCCTACGTCGTCGGCCAGACCTACTCGTTCTACGCGGGCCCATTTCTGACGAACGTGAGCTCCACGAGCTTCTACGACAACGGGAAATGCATCGGCAGCATCTCGTACCCACACACCGGCCGCAATGCCATCGCGTGGGTTCCGACCACCGCCGGAACACACGAACTCTCCGTTGCGACCACCTCCACGATCCCGTTCGTGGTGATGCAGCCGTATACGTTCACGGTGTCGGTGGTCGCCGCGCCACCGGGATCAGGCACCCCGCAGCCCCCGCAGCAGGGCACCTGCACCGGATCCGGCAGCGCGAACCTGCTCGGCTCCGGTAGCGCGAACCTGCTCGGCTCCGGCAGTTAGAACGCGCCGGGCGCGCGGCGGCCGTTCGCTCAGTCCTGGAATTCGGGTGGGCGGCGGTCGCGGCGGGCTCGGATGGCCTCGTCGAAGTTGTCGGTGGTGAGGCGGACGTAGAGCTGGGCCATGCCCTCGTTCTGCATGTGGGATTCGAAACTGCCCGCCTCCAGGCCACTCCACAGCAGGCGCTTGGTGAGTTCGCCGCCGACCCGGCTCCAGCGAATGATCTGCTCGGCGGTGTCGTAGGCGGCCTCGAGGAGTTTGTCGCCGGGGACCACGCGGGAGACGATGCCGATGCGCTCGGCCTCCGCGGCATCCACATCGCGGCCGGTGAGCATGATCTCGAAGGCGCGGGTGGAGCCGATGGCCCGCGGCAGCGTGTAGCTGATGCCGAGTTCGGCCGAGGTCAGACCGTTGTTGATGCCCGCCGCGCGGAAATACGCGTCCTCCGAGGCGATTCGGATATCGGTCCCCATGGCCAGGCAGAATCCGCCGCCGATGGCCGCGCCGTTGATGGCGCTGATCACCGGCTGGTGCATCCGCTTGATGGTGAGCATCACATTGTTCAGCAGCTCCATCGAGCGCCGCGCAATGCTGGTGCGCGTCAACCCCTCAACCCCCGGCACCTTGCCCGCGTGCTGCAGATCCGCGCCCGAGCAGAACCCGTGCCCGGCGCCCGTGAGCACCACCACGCGCACCTCGTTGTCGGCCGCCACGGCCTCGAGGGTCTCCCGCAGCGGCACCATCACGTCGAACGCCATGGCGTTCATCCGGTCCGGCCGGTTCAACGTGACCAACGCGATCCCCGGCCGCGGCTTCTCGACAAGCACAAACGACATCCGAACTCCCGTCCCAAAACTGTAACCTGTTTCAGAATCTACGCGAGAACCCCAGCTCCGTATAGAAAGAAGGGCCCGCGATCGGATGATCGCGGGCCCGTCACGAGCGGAGTGTCAGTCGGCGGTGCTACTCGGCCGCCGGGAGCAGGGCCTGCTCGATCTCGCTGCCGGAGACGTCGGCGGCGCCGAGCCACACGTGCACCCGCTGGGCCACCTCGCCCGGAGTGAGGCCCAGGTCCTGGTGGATCTTGGCGCGGGAGGAGTGGTCCAGGAAATGCTGGGGGACGCCGAGGTCGCGGGCCGGAACGTCGACGCCCGAACTGCGGAGCCGGGCGGAAACGGTGGAGCCGATACCGCCGTGCAGGCCACTGTCCTCGAGGGTGACCACCAGGCGGTGGTTCTCGGCCAGCTTCACCACGGTGTCGGAGACCGGGAGGACCCAGCGCGGATCGACCACGGTCACCGAGACGCCCTCGGCCTCCAGCAGATCCGCGACCTTGAGCGCGAGGCCGGCGAAGGCGCCGACCGCGACCAGCAGGACATCGGCGCGCACCGAGTACGCGGCAGCGTCTTTCGCGTCGGGCAGGCGCAGCACATCCACGCCCTCGAAGCGTTCCACCGCCGGAATCTCTTCGATCGCAGGCCCCTTGGGGAAGCGGATGGCGGTGGGCCCGTCGCTGATGTGCAGGGCCTCCCCCAACTCCTCACGCAGGCGGGCGGCGTCGCGCGGGGCGGCGACCTGGATGCCGGGGATGATGCCCAGCACCGACAGGTCCCACATGCCGTTGTGCGAGGCGCCGTCGTCGCCGGTGATGCCGGCGCGATCGAGCACCAGGGTCACCGGGAGCTTGAGCAGCGCCACATCCATGAGCAGCTGGTCGAAGGCCCGGTTGAGGAAGGTGGAGTAGATGGCCACCACGGGGTGCAGACCGCCCAGGGCCATACCGGCCGCGGAGGTCATGGCGTGCTGCTCGGCGATGCCGACGTCGAACATGCGCTCCGGGAAGCGATTTCCGAACGGGGTCAGACCGGTCGGCCCCGGCATGGCGGCGGTGATCGCCACGATGTCGTCGCGCTGCTCGGCCTGGGCGATGAGCTCCTTGGAGAACACCGAGGTCCAGCTCGGCGCGGACGGGCCGCCCAGCGGCTCACCGGTCTCCGGGTCGATCTGGTTGATGGCGTGCATCTGATCGGCCTCGTGGTCCTCGGCCGGCTTGTAGCCCCGGCCCTTCTGCGTCACCGCGTGCACGATGACCGGACCGCCGAAGTCCTTGGCCCGCCGCAGCGCAGCCTCCAGCTGCACCGGATCGTGCCCGTCGACCGGGCCCACATACTTCAGCCCGAGATCGCTGAACAGCTCCTGCGGCGCGACCGCGTCCTTGATGCCGGTCTTGATGGCGTGCAGCATCGAGTACGCCGAATCCCCCACGCGCGGAATGCTCTGAACGATCCGCTTGGTGGCGTCGAGCGCGTGCTCGTAGGCGGGCTGGGTGCGCAGCCCCGCGAGCCGCTCGGCGAGCCCGCCGATGGTCGGCGCGTAGGAGCGGCCATTGTCGTTGACCACCACGATGACCGAGCGGTCCGGCCCGGCGGCGATATTGTTCAGCGCCTCCCAGCACATGCCGCCGGTGAGCGCGCCGTCACCGACGACCGCGACCACATGCCGGTTCTGCCGGGTCAGCGCGAACGCCTTGGCGATGCCGTCGGCATAGGACAGCGAGGCCGACGCGTGCGAGGACTCCACCCAGTCGTGGGCGCTCTCGGCCCGGCTCGGGTACCCCGACAACCCGCCCTCTTTGCGCAGCGTGTCGAACCCGTCCTTGCGGCCGGTAAGGATCTTGTGCACGTAGGCCTGATGCCCGGTATCGAAGATGATCGGGTCGGCCGGCGAGTCGAAAACCCGGTGCAACGCGATGGTCAGCTCCACGACGCCGAGGTTCGGCCCCAGGTGCCCGCCGGTGACGGCGACCTTCCGCACCAGGAACTCACGAATCTCCTCGGCCAGCTCGTGCAGCTCCGGTACCGACAGCCGACGCAGGTCCTCGGGCGTGTCGACCCGGGAAAGCACTCCCACGGCTATTGCTCCCTCCGGATGTCTCCTGTGTTTGCAACAGTCTACGGAGCCCATTCCGGCCCCCGATGCCAGGAACGAAACGCCACCTGCAACATCCGTAGCAGATGTGAGGCTCAACACAGATTACGCCGGTTGCAGTGGCCCACTGGTCCCGTCCGGCGGCGTCGTCGCCCGCATCATCGAGGAAGTGTACGAGCTGTGCCGGGCCGACACGTCGGGAACACCGGCCGACCACATTCCGGAACCGGCGGCAGTACAACCCGATTCATTCGGCGTCTGCCCGGCTACCGCGGACGGGCCGGTCTAGGGCAGCGGAGACCTGGACGCCGCCTTCACGATTCGGTCGATCTCAACCCCATCACCTATGCGCTGCCCCTGGCTGATCGCGGGCGAACTCGAGGCCCTGGTCCTGGATCTGCGCGAGGTCGGTGATGTGAGCCGGATCGCCATCCGCATGCTCGACGACCTCCAGTGCGAGCTGGCCGCCGCGGGTTGCCGTGTGGCCCTGGTCGATCAGAACGCGACACTGGGCCGCGTGGTCTCGAGCCGGCACTGCTGGAACGCCTGGCGGGCGCCGCCTGTACGCAGGCCGATGCCGCCGTGCGCGCGGCCGGCGCACGGCGGCATCCGACCCGCCTCGGACCGAGGCTCGTCCGACACCCCTCGTCCGGTCGCACGATGCCGCCCGTAGTCGTTCCCGCGATCAGCGGTAGCCGTACTCCTGCCAGCGATCCAGGACGCGCTGCTGGATCTCCGCGGGCCAGCCGTTCTCGAAGCTGCCCTTGATCGGGCGGCCGCAGATCGTAGGAGCGGCGAATGATCGCGCCGATCTCCAGATTCCAGTCGACCTCGGTGTCGATGTGCTGGACCTCACCGATGGCATCGAGCGCCTCGATGAACTCGCGCAGGCTCTTCAAATGCGGCACAGGGGTTTTCCTCAGCGTCGGGTGTTCGCCGGTGTCGGGTGCGCATGACGATGCCGCCCATCTCGGTGACCGCGGCAAGCGACGCGATCACTCACCGGCTCAGCATCCGTCACGTGTCGGATAGCCATCAACGCCGAAATCCGCGAAGATCGATAAGAAATGCTGATCGAAGACTCGCCTCGAGAACCCCGCGTCGACCCGGCCGAACTGGAAGCGTTCGTGGTCCTCGCCGAAGAACTGCACTTCGGCCGGACCGCCGACCGCCTCGGACTGTCCCAGCCCCGGGTCAGCCAGCTGATCCGCAGCCTGGAGCGCCGCGTCGGCCGCCGGCTGGTGGAGCGCACCAGCCGCCGGGTCACCCTCAATCCGCTGGGCGAGCATCTGCTGGGCCGCGCGCGCCCGGCCTTCCAGGAGCTGCAGCGGGCCTTCGCCGAAACCCGCACCGCGGCACGGGGTCTGCGCATCGGATTCCTCGGGCCCTACGCGTCCACCCTGGACACCGCACTGACCGGATTCCGGGCCCGCCATCCGGAATGCCAGATCACGCTGACCCAGCTGGCGTGGACCGACATCTTCGGCCCGCTGCGGCGCGGCGAGGTGGACATCCAGATCTGCCGGGCCCCGGTCGAGCAGCTCGGCCTGACCGTCGGGCCGGAGGTGGGCGTGTTCCCGCGGCTGCTGGCCATCGCCCGCAGCCATCCGTGGGCCACCCGCGACAGCATCGACGTCGAGGATCTGGCCGAATTGCGGGTGATCGGACCGCATCCGGATGTCGCGCCCGAATTCGCGCGCGCCTTCTGGCCGCCGGCCACCACCCCGCGCGGGCGGCCCATCCCGCGGGTCGCGCCCGCGCGCACCGAACCCGAGATGCTCACCGCGGTCGCCCACAACAACGCCGTCTTCGCCACCACCACCGCCATGCCCACCTACTTCACCCATCCGGAGGTGGCATTCGTCCCGCTCACCGGCCTGCCCGACGCACGGGTCCGGCTGGTGTGGCGCACCGACACCGACCATCCCAAGGTCGACGAATTCGCCGGGCTGGCCGCCGGACAGCCCGCGGCGGGCCTACGTCGGCAGGCGTAGCCGGGATTACGCAAAGGCGTGCAGGCGCGCCGCCGCGAACGCGCCTACGCTGGCGGACAACGAGATTGCTTCCCTCCCCCGAGGTGGATTGTCATGACCGATTTCGATCCCGCGGTCTACGGACCGTCCACCGTCCGCGTCGGCACCGCGGAACGCGAGCAGGCCGCCGCCGCACTGGGCGAGCATTTCGCCGCCGGCCGGCTCGACGTCGCGGAATACGACGAGCGGGTGGGCCGGGCATACGCGGCCAAGACCGCGGGCGAGCTGGCGGTGCTGTTCGACGACCTGCCCCGGCCGCAACCGCCCGCGCCGCAGATCCCGGCCCCGCCGCCCGCCCCGGGCCGCCCGCTGCCGCTGGCCCCGATCGGTGCGGCCGTGCTGCTGATGTTCATGATCGCGTTCGCGGTGACCACCCATTTCTTCCCGTTCTTCCTGTTCCCGGTGCTGTTCTTCGTCTTCGCACGCCGACGGTACGGGTATCGCGGTCCGCGCTACCACCGCATGTGAGGCTAGGGTGAATTCGTGGGCGTCATAGGCGAACTGTTCCCCGGCAAGAAGCTGCAGGACGAGGGCAGCGAGGACGGCACCGGCGAGGGCCACCGGCCCACGGTCAGCCTCGATCTGGACGCCGGGGTGATCCGGGTGTCCCCGGCCCGGCCGGATCCCGGCCCGGACGCGCCCACGTCGCAAGGTTAGGACACACCCGATAGGGTCGGGCTTCGACCAAGCCGAGGCGGCTCGGTGCGGCCGGAGGGTGAAAACACGTGACCGACAACAATGATCACTGGGCGAACCCCCACGGCGGGCCACAGGGCTGGGGCTATCCCGATGCGGGACAACAGGACTGGGGTTCCCCGGGCGAGGCACCGCAGCCGGCCGAATATCTCGGCTTCGCCGCGCGACTACCGCCGGGGTACCAGCCCGCGCCCCCGCAGTACATCACCGGCCAGCAGCCCCAGTACATCACCGGCCAGCAGCCCCAGTACGTCACCGGACAGCACCACCCGTACGTCACCGGGCAGCATTCCGTCCCGAATTATGCGGGGCAGCAACCTATTCCGGGCTACGCACCGCCATCCGCACCCGGCGGCGGGCCCCGTCGCACCCTGCCGATCCTCGCCGCGCTGGCCGCGGTCATCATGCTGGCCGGCGGCGGTATCGCGGCGTACGCGCTGACCCGGGACTCCGCCGGCAGCGGCACCACCGCCGCGTCCGGCACGACCGCCGCGCCCTCGGGCGGGCCGTCCACCACCGGGCCGTCCCGGTCCGGCGCACCCAAGCCCGGCGGCACCACCGTGGTCGCCCCGGCCCTGGGTATCAGCTACGACGTGCCCGCCGGGTGGACGATCGCCGAGCCCACCGATATCACCGTGCAGACCGGGACCGACGGCTCGGTCATCGGGCACGCCAAGTCCACCGAGGGCAACGACTACTGCGCGGGCTCGGCGTATCGGACCCTCGCCTTCGTCGCCCACGTCGACGGCAGCGATCCCGCGGCCGCGGCCGTCAAGGTGGCGAGAATCTCGGCGGAGAGCGGCTATTCGGACGCGTCCGGCGGCAACCAGGGCGCGCCGGACGCGGTCACCACCGCCAGCGGCATCACCGGTCAGCGGGTCGAGACCTCCGGCAGCTGGCAGCCGGGCGCGCCGGGCTGCACCACGACCAGCTACTCGATCTACACCTTCGCGTTCTCCGGCCCGAACAAGGCGCTGCTGGTGCTGGCCATCCTGGCCGACCGCGGTACCCAGGGCGAGCTGGCCGCCGACCGGGCCGCGCAGGTGATCGCCAGTCTCCGCACCTCCTGACCCGCGCCGATTAGGCTCGGGTCGTGGCCATCATGGACGACGACGAGATCTCCGCCGCGTTCGTCGGCGAGCTGACGCCCTACGCGGTGCCGGTGGTCCTCGAGGACCCCAACCCCGACTGGCCGTCCTGGTACGCCGACGACGCCCGGACGATCCGAACGGCCTTGGGGCCGAAGGTTTTACGGCTCGAGCACACCGGATCCACCTCGGTGCCCGGCCTCGCCGCCAAGCCGGTCATCGACATCCTGCTCGTGGTCGCGGACACCGCCGACGAACCGGCTTACGTGTCCGCCCTGGAAGCCGCCGGATACGCCCTGCGCGTACGCGAACCCGACTGGTACGAGCACCGCTGCCTCGTCCGCCGTGTGGAAGACGGTGCGCCGCACGACGTCAACCTCCACGTGTTCTCCCCCGGCCTCGGCGACGCCGAGATCGAGCGAGTCCTCGCCTTCCGTGATCGGCTCCACACCCACACGGCCGACCGTGTCCACTACGAACGGACCAAACGCGAACTGGCGCAACGACAGTGGAAGTACGTCCAGCACTACTCCAACGCCAAGAGCGCGGTCATCGAGGAGATCATCGCCCGCGCCCTCCCCGCCCGCTAGCGCGTACCGCCGCCGGGGCCCGGCGGTCCTTGCCTCGGCTAATACACTGACCGGATGCCCCTCGTCGAGGTGACCTACAAACCGGAGCTTCCCGAGACCGTGCTGCGTGAGCTGGGCAAATGGCTGCCGCACCTGGTGTCCCTCGCCGTCGAATGCCCGGAGGAGCCCTACGACGGCGACCTGCAGCCGGGGGATGTCGAGATCCGCTTCCATCCGCTGGGCAAGTTCGATCGGTCGGGGATGGATGTGGTCATCGAGGTCCGGTCGAAGTACTTCGCGAGCCGGGCCGAGAACCGGCAGGAGCGCTGTGACCAGCTGCTCGCCGATATCGAGAAGTTCGTCGACGCGCATATCGGCGTCTACTTGACCCTGCCGGTCGCGGCCTGGTCGCAGAGCGAGTGACCACTCACTGCCGCGCGGCGCGGTGGTGCTGCCGCCACTTCCAATAGACCGGGCCCACAACGTAGACCCGGCCCAGAACGGCAATTTTCAATCAATGATTGAATTACTGATTGAACCGTGTTTCACTGCTTGCCATGGTCGAGAAAGTGTCCGCGGGAACGCGGGAACGGCTGCTCGCGGCGGCCGAGCAGCTACTGCTGACCGAGCCCTATGACGAGGTATCGGTGCGTGCTGTGTGCGCGGCGGCGGGAGCCAATCCCGCGGCGGTGCACTACCACTTCGGATCCAAGGAGGCCCTGGTCGCCGCCCTCATCGAGGCCCGGCTCGGGCCGCTGTGGGAGGAGGGGCTGGGGCGGGCCGCGGGCGGGCGGGATTCGGTGCCCGCGGTGGTGGACACCATCCTCGCGCCGTTCCAGCAGCTGGCCGCGGATCCGCTGGGCCGCCTGCATCTCCGGCTGCTGGCCCGCTTCGTGCTGGGCCGGCATCAGACCTCGTGGCAGGGGCCGTGGTTCCGGATGGATTCCTGGACCCCGCTGCTGCCCGAACTGCGGGCCGGCGAAGCGGGACGGCGCTGGATGCTGGCCTTCGACCTGATCATCATGCGGTTCGGCACTCCCGAGATCGAGGATCACGGGATGCCCGAACCGGCATTGACGGCCCTGCGGAACTTCGTGGTGGCCGGACTCACGGCACCGGGAGAACAACCATGAACGAGATCTTCGCACCGGCGAAACTCGGCCCGATCACCCTGCGCAACCGGGTGATCAAGGCCGCCACCTTCGAGGGACGCACCCCCGATGTACTGGTCACCCCCCAACTCATCGACTTCCACCGCGAGGTCGCCGCGGGCGGGGTGGGCATGACCACCGTCGCCTACTGCGCGATCGCGCCGGGCGGCCGCACCGACCGGCACCAGATCTGGATGCGGCCCGAAGCCGTTCCCGGACTGCGTGAGCTCACCGACGCGGTGCACGCCGAGGGCGCGGCCGCCAGCGCCCAGATCGGGCACGCCGGACCGGTCGCCAACGCCGCCTCCAACCGCGCCCCCGCGCTCGCGCCGAGCCGTATGTTCAGCCCGCTGAGCATGCAGGCCATGCACGTGCCCGGCGACTCCGAGATCCGCGAACTCATTGCGGCACACGCGAATGCGGCGCTGCTGGCCGAGCAGGCCGGATTCGATGCGGTCGAAATCCATTTCGGCCACAACTATCTGGTCAGCTCGTTCCTGAGCCCGCTGCTCAACCGCCGCCACGACAAGTGGGGCGGCACGCTCGCCAACCGGGCCCGGCTGGCACGCGAAATCGCCTGCGCTGTACGGGATGCCGTGGGCGACCGGCTGGCGGTGACCGCCAAACTGAACATGGAGGACGGCCGCCGCGGCGGGCTCACGGTCCCCGAGAGCATCCAGGTAGCCGCCTGGCTGGAGGCCGACGGCGCGCTCGACGCCCTCGAATTGACCGCGGGCAGTTCACTTCTCAACCCCATGCTGCTGTTCCACGGCGACGCGCCGCGCAAGGAGTTCGCCGAGGTACTGCCCGGCCCGGCGCGCATGGGTTTCAAACTGGCCGGGCGTGCCTTCCTCAAGGAGTACCCCTACCAGGAGGCGTATCTGCTGGAGCGGGCCCGCCAGTTCCGCCGCGAACTGTCCATGCCGCTGATCCTGCTGGGCGGCATCACCAATCTCGACACCATGAACCTGGCCATGACCGAGGGATTCGAGTTCGTCGCCATGGGCCGGGCACTGCTGCGCGAGCCGAATCTGTTGCAGCGCATCCAGGCCGACGCGGCCACCCGGTCGGCCTGCGTGCACTGCAACAAGTGCATGCCCACCATCTACACCACCACCCGCTGCGTGTTCCGGCCGGAGCGGACCATCATCGATCTCGACGGAAGGCAGCGGGCATGAGCGGACGACTCGACGGGCGGGTGGCGCTGATCAGCGGCGCGGCATCGGGAATGGGGGCCTCGCACGCGCGGGCGTTCGTCGCCGAGGGCGCCTCGGTGCTCATCGGCGACATCTCCGACGAGGCGGGCGCGAAACTGGCCGCCGAACTCGGCGCCGCCGCAGAGTACGTCCACCTCGATGTCACCAAGGCCGAGGACTGGCGCACGGCCGTGGACACCGCGGTCGAACGCTTCGGCAAGCTCGACGTGCTGGTCAACAATGCCGGCATCCTCGACTTCGGGCCGCTCGGCACCTACACCGAGGAGCAGTGGCAGCGTGCCCTGTCCATCAACCTCACCGGCCCCTTCCTCGGTCTGACCGCCGCCCGCGACGCCCTGGTGGCGGCCAGGCCCGCGGCGGTGGTGAACATCTCCTCCGCTGCCGGAATCCAGGGCGTGCCGGGCGCGCACGCCTACACCGCCTCGAAATTCGGGGTGCGCGGGCTCACCAAGTCCGCGGCGCTCGAACTCGCCCCGCACGGGGTGCGGGTGAATTCCGTTCACCCGGGCGGGATCATGACGCCGATGATCGGCGTGCCCGAGGGCACGACCACCGATCGCGACGCGAACCCCCTGGCCCGCCTCGGTGTGCCCGAAGAGGTCACGGCGCTCGTGGTGTTCCTCGCGAGCCAGGAATCCAGCTATTGCAATGGCGCCGAGTTCGTCGTCGACGGCGGTATGACGGCGGGCCGCCCGGTCTGAGACCTACTGCTTGTAGGTCGCCAGGAAACGTCCGATGCGCTCGATGATGGCCTCGAGCTCATCGGCATGCGGCAGCGTCACGATCCGGAAGTGGTCGGGGCGCGGCCAATTGAAGCCGGTGCCCTGCACGATGTGGATCTTCTCGCGCAGCAGCAGATCCAGCACGAACTGCTCGTCGTCGTGGATCCGGTACATGTCGAGGTCGATGCGCGGGAAGGCGTACAGCGCGCCCCGGGGCTTCACGCACGAGATGCCCGGGATGGCGTTGAGCGCCTCCCACGCGCGGTCGCGCTGCTCGCACAGGCGGCCGCCGGGCAGGGTGAGGTCGTAGATGCTCTGGTGTCCGCCGAGCGCGGCCTGAATCGCCTGCTGCGCAGGAACATTCGCGCACAGCCGGAGACCCGCCAGCATGGTCAGGCCCTCGAGGTAGTTCTCGGCGTGCTCGATCGGGCCCGATACCACCAGCCAGCCACCGCGGAAGCCTGCGGCGCGGTAGGACTTGGAGAGCCCGGAGAAGGTGAGGCACAACAGATCCGGGGCCAGCGCGGCGGTCGCGGTGTGGGTCAGGCCGTCGTAGAGGATCTTGTCGTAGATCTCGTCGGAGAACACCACCAGGTTGTGGCGGCGCGCGATCTCCAGCATCTGGCGCACCACCTCGGGCGAATACACCGCGCCCGTGGGGTTGTTCGGGTTGATGATGACCAGCGCCCGGGTGCGGTCGGTGATCTTGGACTCGATATCGGCCAGATCCGGCATCCAGTCCGAGCCCTCGTCACAGATGTAGTGCACGGGCCGGCCGCCGTTGAGCGCGGTGGCGGCGGTCCAGAGCGGGAAATCCGGTGCGGGAACCAGGACTTCGTCGCCGTTCTCCAGCAGCGCGGTCATGGCCATCATGATGAGCTCTGAGACGCCGTTGCCCAGGAAGACCTGTTCGACGTCGACCTCGGAGAGTCCGAGGGTCTGGTAGTACTGCACCACCGCGCGCCGCGCCGAGAGCAGACCCTTGGAGGTGGAGTAGCCGCTGGACTGCGGCAGATTGCGGACCATGTCCTGAAGCAGTTCGGCGGGCGCCTCGAAGCCGAAGGTCAGCGGGTTGCCGGTGTTGAGCTTCACGACGTGATGCCCTTCCGCCTCCAGCCGTGCGGCGTGCTCGGCGACCGGCCCGCGGATCTCGTAGGACACGCCCGCCAGCTTGCTCGACTGCTTCACCTGCATCAAACGACCCCTTCTCGGTGTGGTTGCCGCACACTCTACTTGGAAATTCCAAGTTTGCACTTGGTATTTCCAAGCTGTTGGTTAGAGTGGGATCGTGACACGCCGAAGCTACGACCACTACTGCACCGTCAGCCGCGCCCTCGACATCGTCGGCGACCGGTGGAACCTGCTGGTGGTCCGCGAATTGTGTTCGGGCCCGCGCCGATACAGCGATCTGTTCGCCGACCTGCCCGGCATCAGCACCGATGTGCTGGCCGCCCGGCTCAAGGACCTCGAGCGTGACGGGATTCTCACCAAGCGCCGCGTCGGCCCCCGCGCCGGAACCGCGGTCTACGAACTCACCGACTCCGGCGCGGCACTGCGGCCGGTGCTGGACTCGCTGTCGGCCTGGGGCGCGGCACAACTCGGCGAACAGCGCGCGACCGACGCCGTACGAGCGCACTGGTTCGCACTCCCCCTCGGACATGCCGTGGCCGAGCTGGTGCCCGCCGGCACTGTCACGGTCCGCATCGGCGACACCGCCTTCCACTACGTGATCACCGAATCCGGCCTCACCCATCACGACGGCCCGGCCGCCGCACCGGACCTGGAGATCCGGCTGGAGCTGGCCGCGGCGAGCGAGATCGCCACCGGCGCCCGCTCGCTCGCCGCGACCCTCGACCAGGCGACCGGAACCGGGCAACCGGTCGCCTGAACCGCGGCACCCCTCGTCGACGCGGTGGCGGCAGGTGGTCGGCGGCCATCGGTAGCATCGGCTGGGTTGTGCCCGCATCGATCGAGGAGGAATACGTGACCAGCGAGAGCGCCACCGGCACGATCACGATCGTCGGCTCGGGGAGTGCCAGTGCCACGCCGGACATCATGCGGGTGGCGATCGCTGTCGAGACGCGCGCCGACACCGTGGCCGCCGCCTACGCGCGGGCCGGGGAACACGCCGACGCGGTGATCTCGTCGCTGCGCGCGGACGGCGTGGCGGGTCGCGACATCACGACCAGCGGGCTCACGGTGCGCGCGGAAACCGTATGGACCGAAGGGAATCGGGAGAAGCTGGTCGGCTATATCGCCGGCACCGCGCTGACGGTCACGCTGCGCGAGATCGCCGGACCCGGCGGGGAGGCGAAACCCGCCACCGACGGCGGGCCCGCCGCGATCATCGCGCACGCGGTCGACGCGGGCGGCGACGATGTGCGCCTGGGCGGGCTGACGCTGACCGTCACCGACGAGGAGAGCCTGATGGTCCGCGCCCGCGACGCCGCCTGGGACCACGCACTGGGCAAGGCCGAACAGTACGTGTTCCGGGCGGGCCGCCGGCTGGGACCGGTGCTCGAGATCACCGAGGACGTCTCCGGTCCCGCGCCCACGCCGCGAATCGCGTTCGCCGCCAGCAAGATGGCCGCTCCGGGTGGCGCGGTGCCGGTCGAGCTCGGCGAGAGCGAACTGTCCACCAGCGTCCGGATCACCTGGCAGCTGGCCTGAGTCTCAGAGCTCGACCTGCGCCAGCAGGGAACCGGCGCGCACGGCGGTGAGCTGAATGCGAAACCGGCTGGCGTCCGCCCGGTTTCGATGAGGGAACGGGTCCTCGACGACCATTCCGCGCAGATCGTGCAGCAGCCGCGTACCCTGCGCGATGGTGAGACGCCCGGTGTCCACCAGGTGCCGCACATTGCGGCCGCCGTCCGGATCACCGGTCCCGGCGGCATACGCCGCCACCTGCTGCAACGCCGAACGCAGCCGCTTCTCGCACGCCGGGAACCGGCCCCGCTCATAGTGTTTCACCGCGTGCCGCAGGTGATCCAGCGCCGTCTGCTGACCGCGCACCTCGAGCTCGGTCTCCAGCAACGCCACCTGCGCGGCCAGCCGCACCGGCAGCCGCGCCGTGGGTTTCAGGCGACATCGCACGCTCGCCTCCGGCCCCGTACCGATCACCCGGTCGATCTTCATCCGGTAGCCGTCCTCGAGCAGCGCCGTGCGCAGCGCCGGCATCCACCCCGGAAGGCTCTTGCGCGCCAGGGACTCTCCCTGCAGGAACCGCGCCACCGTCACCTCGACCAGATCCAGCAGCGCCCGATCCGCCTCAGCGTTCCCGCCCAGCGCCGCCAGCCGCGCCCCGTACACCGGCGTCACCAACCGCCCCCAGTAGCTGTCGGCGTTCACCCACAACTCGACGCCGTACTCCGGCCGCTTGAGATCCACCCCCAGCAGCAATGCCTCGAGCGAGTGGAACCGCGACTGATCCCCATAGATCAGCTCCACCACCGACGCCACAGTCGGATCCGACAACGTAGTCATGGGCAACATCTTGGCGCACCCCCAAACCGCCCGCGCCCCAACCCATCCCCCGCGACCCCGGCCCGCCGACACCGAGATCGGGAAGCTGTCGGTGCGGAGCGTCGGGCGACATTCCGCAGGGACAGCTCCCCGATCTCGAAGGACCTGGTCAGCGTTCCAGGACCGCGATGCACTCGACGTGGTGGGTGCCGGGGAAAGCGTCGAAGACGCGCAGATCCACCGGCTGGTAGCCGACGGCGCGGTAGAGACCGATATCCCGGGCGAAAGCGGCGGGGTCGCAACCGATGTGGATGATGCGCCGCGGCGAACGCTCACCCAGCGCATTGATCACGTCCTTGCCCGCGCCCGCGCGCGGCGGGTCGAGCACGACGACATCCGGTGCGGGATCACGCTGTTCGTGAATCCACCGCTCGACGCGCTCGGCGGTCAGGTCCACCCACGGCAGATCCCGCAGCGCGGCACGCCCCTCGGCGACCGCGGTGCGGGCGAACTCGACACCGTGCACCATCCCGGTCACCCCGACCTGTTCCGCCAGCCGCGCGGCGAACACGCCGACGCCGCAGTACAGGTCCCAGACCAGCGCCCCGGGCGCGCAGTCCGCCCACTCCGCCACCACATCCGAATAGCACTGCGCCGCACCGTAATGCGGCTGCCAGAACCCGGTTGCCGACAGCTCCCACCGCCGCTCGCCCACGTACTGCACCGCCCGGCCGCTGCCATCCACCACGCGCTCGGTCCGCGCACTGTGCGCCGCCGCCCGCCGCGCGGCGGTACTGCGCCGATCACCTCCGCCACGCCGACCGGAATCCCCTGCCCCACCGCCTCTTTCACGACGCCCGCGCGCACCGCCCGCCGCCGCCCCGGCCGGAGCCAGTTCGACGACGTGCCGCACCCCGTCCCCGTCCACGACCACAACGAGATCCGCCCCGGGCGTCCACACCCGCTCGCCGATCCCCGTCATGGCCCCCGCCACCGGCTGCGGGCACCGCAGATCCGCGATCACCTCGGTGCTCCGATACCGGTGCACCCCGGCCCGCCCCTCCGCGTCCACCACCAGGCGCACCCGGCTCCGCCATCCGGCGGTGTACGACCCCACCGAAGGCTCGCCGCCCTGCGGCGTTTCCCCGGCACCGGGGCGGGCGATGAGCGCACGCGCCGAGGGCGTCGACACCCCGCCGATTCGACCCGGCGGGACGTTCGCGCCCGGGGTCGGGCGCGGGGCCGGCGCGGCGGGCTCGCCGCGACCGCCGAGCAGGGTCGAGCCGAGGTCGGTCGTCACGCTGCCGAGCCGCCCGGGATGGCCGGGCTCCGGGATCGGTGCACCGGGCGACGTTCCTGGTGCCACACCGATCGCCAATCCGGGCGGTGCCGGGATCGGTTCGACGGCGAAGTCCGGTTCCCAGTCGGCGAGGCGGCGCAGCTGCTCGGCGACGACCTGGCGTTTGAGTTCGCGCTGGGCCGCGGGGGTGGCGAAGGTGAAGTCGCAGCAGCCCGCACCGCCGGGACCGGAGACCGGACAGGTGGCGGGGACGCGGTCGGGCGAGGCGTCGAGGATCTCGATGGCGTCGGCGCGGCAGAAGGAGCCGCCGCGGTCCTCGGTGACGAGAGCGCGGACCAGTTCACCGGGCAGGCCGTGGCGCACGAACAGCACGCGGCCCTCGTGGCGGGCCACACAGAAGCCGCCGTGGCCGGGCGGGCCCAGACGGACCTCGAAGACCTCTCCGTACCAATCCGATCCGGCGCTCATGCCTCGTCTCCGAATCCGCGACGCACCGAACCGGGGGCATTGACCACCCGGCCGGGACGGGCCCGGCCCGCCGAGGACGACAGCTGCCAGGGCACGCTCGTCACCATGACGCCGGGCTCGAACAGCAGCCGGCCCTTCAGCCGCAGCGCGCTCTGGTTGTGCAGCAACTGCTCCCACCAGTGGCCGACCACGTATTCGGGAATGAACACGGTCACCACGTCGCGCGGGGAGTCCTTGCGGACCCGCTTCACGTAATCCACCACCGGCTTGGTGATCTCACGATACGGAGACTCGATCACCTTGAGCGGCACCACGATATCGCTGCGCTCCCACTCCCGCACCAGCGCCCGGGTGTCGGGCTCGTCGACGTTCACCGTGATGGCCTCGAGCGTGTCGGGCCGGGTGGCGCGGGCGTAGGCCAGGGCGCGCTTGGTGGGCAGGTGCAGCTTGGACACCAGCACGATGGAGTGCGTGCGGCTGGGCAGCACGCCGTCCCATTCGGACTCGTCCAGCTCCCGCGACACCGTGTCGTAGTGGCGGCGAATGAGTTTCATCAGCCCGAAGATGGCCGCCATGGTGACGATGGCGATCCACGCCCCCGCCAGGAACTTGGTGACCAGCACGATCAGCAGCACGGTCGCGGTCATGGTGAGACCGATCGCGTTGATCACCCGCGACCGCTTCATCCGCGCCCGCACCGCCGGATCGGTCTCGGTGCGCAGCAGTCGCGTCCAGTGCCGCAGCATGCCGGTCTGACTCAGCACGAACGACACGAACACGCCCACGATGTAGAGCTGGATCAGGCGCGTCACCTCGGCGCCGAACAACACCACGAAGGCGATGGCCGCGCCCGCCAGGAACAGGATGCCGTTGCTGAACGCCAGCCGATCACCACGAGTGTGCAGCTGCCGCGGCAGGAAACGGTCCTGCGCCAGAATCGAACCCAGCACCGGGAAGCCATTGAAGGCGGTATTGGCCGCCAGCACCAGGATCAGCGCGGTGACGATGGTGATGAAGTAGAAGCCGGCCGGGAATCCCGAGAACACCGCGCCCGCGAGCTGCGCCACCAGCGTCTTCTGCTCGTATCCGGCGGGTGCGCCGATCAGGTCGTCGGTGTTGTGCGCGTACACGATGCCGACCTTCTGAGTGAGCACGATCATGCCCATGAAAAGCGTCACCGCGATGCAGCCGAGCAGCAGCAGGGTGGTCGCGGCATTGCGGGACTTGGGTTTGCGGAACGCGGGCACGCCATTGCTGATCGCCTCGACACCGGTCAGCGCCGCACAACCGGAGGAGAACGCGCGTGCGATGAGGAACACGAACGCCAGCCCGAACAAATGCTCGTCCTCGGCCTTCAGACCGAAACCGTACGATTCGGCGTGCACGGTCTGCCCCAGTCCGAGCCGGGTGAAACCCCAGATGAGCATGATGAACATGCCGATCATGAAGGCGTAGGTGGGAATCGCGAAGGCCGTGCCGGATTCGCGCACGCCGCGCAGATTGATCGCGGTGAGGATCACGATCGCGGAGACCGCGAACAACACCTTGTGGGTGGCGACGAACGGCACCGCCGACCCGATATTGGAGGCCGCCGACGAAATCGACACCGCCACCGTGAGCACGTAGTCCACCAGCAGCGCGCTGCCGACGGTCAATCCGGCGGTGGGACCGATGTTCTTGGTCGCGACCTCGTAGTCGCCGCCGCCGGAAGGGTAGGCATGCACGTTCTGGCGGTAGCTGGCAACCACCACGGCCATCACCAGTGCGACCGCCAGACCGACCCACGGCGCGTAGGCGTAGGCCGACAGTCCGGACACCGACAGCACCAGGAAGATCTCCTCCGGCGCGTATGCCACCGAGGACAACGCGTCCGAGGCGAACACCGGGAGCGCGATCCGCTTGGGCAGCAGCGTATGCCCGAGAGAATCGCTGCGGAATGGGCGGCCGACCAGCATGCGCTTGGCGGCCGTCGTCAACTTCGACACTCCAGGCAGCATAAGGCAGTGCGCGAGCGACCGTGTTCGGGGCGCAACCTCACAGTCGTAGGGTGACGGGTGCGGGTTGTGAGGTTTTCCCGGTTCCGGTTTGAACGCCTTCCGGAGGGGGAAAGTGCCCGCAGTGAAACTCGAACGGTACGGTTGCGACCCGAGCAAGCAACCAGACCGCACACCACGGTTTTCGGGAATGGGGTTCGTACGGTGTACGTCGTGATCATGGGGTGTGGGCGGGTCGGCTCCTCGCTCGCCCGCGCTCTCGTCCGCATCGGCCACGAGGTCGCGGTGATCGATCAGAACTCGAGTGCCTTCCTGCGGCTGGGCCGCGACTTCCCGGGGCTGTGCATCACCGGCGTCGGCTTCGATCGAGATGTCTTGACCCGTGCCGGAATCGAGCGCGCCGGGGCCTTCGCCGCGGTGTCCTCCGGTGACAACTCCAACATCATCTCCGCCCGCGTGGCCCGCGAGACGTTCGGCGTGGAGCGCGTGGTGGCCCGCATCTACGACGCCAAGCGCGCCGCGGTGTACGAGCGCCTGGGCATACCCACCATCGCCACCGTGCCCTGGACCACCGACCGCTTCCTGCGCAGCCTGGTCGCCGACCAGTCCACCACTACCTGGCGCGACCCCACCGGCACCGTCGCGGTCACCGAACTCGTGCTCCACGAGAACTGGTACGGGCGTTCGGTCCACGCGCTCGAGGACGCCATCGGCGCGCGCGTGGCCTTCATCATCCGCTTCGGACAGGGCGTACTGCCCAATGGCAAGTCCATGCTGCAGGCCGACGACCTGGTCTATGTCGCCGCCACCTCCGGCAGCGTCGGCGAGGCCGTCGCACTGGCCGCCAATCCCCCCGCGAGCGAGGACTGATCGTGAAAGAAGCTCGAGCATGAAGGTAGCCATCGCCGGCGCCGGAGCCGTCGGCCGCTCCATCGCCCAGGAACTCCTACGCGCCGGCCACCAGGTCATGCTGCTGGAACGCCGCCTCGACCACATCGACCCGACCAACGCGCCCACCGCGGTCTGGACCCACGCCGACGCCTGCGAACTCGAAACCCTCGAGGAGGCCGGGCTGGAAACCTACGACGTGGTCATCGCCGCCACCGGTGACGACAAGGTGAACCTGGTGTTCAGCCTGCTGGCCAAGACCGAGTTCGGCGCGGGGCGCGTGGTGGCCCGCGTCAACGACCCCCGCAACGAGTGGCTGTTCGACTCGTCCTGGGGGGTGGACGTCGCCGTCTCCACCCCGCGCCTGCTCGCCTCGCTGGTCGAGGAGGCCGTCTCGGTGGGCGACCTGGTCCGGCTGATGACACTGCGCCAGGGTCAGGCCAACCTGGTCGAGATCACCCTGCCCACCGACACCCCCTTGGCGGGCAAGGCCGTTCGCACCCTCGCCCTGCCCCGCGACGCCGCGCTGGTCACCATCCTGCGCGGGGGCCGCGTCATCGTCCCGCAGGCCGACGACCCCCTGGAAGGCGAGGACGAACTGCTGTTCGTCGCCTCCGTCGAAGCCGAGGACGAGCTGCGCAAAGCGCTCGGCGTCAACAGTTTCAACAGCACGGGCGACGCCCCGGCCTGACCGCGCGCCGACCACGGATCCGGACACAACAGTGGGCCGGGCGCACCCCCTGCGCCCGGCCCACTCGCCGTTGTCCACACCGAACCGTCAGGACGCCACCCGCAGTTCGGCGCGCAGCCGGTTCAGCGCGCGATGCTGCATGACCCGCACCACGCCCGGGCTGGTGCCGATGGCCTCGGCGGTCTCCGCCGCCGTCCACCCCAGCACGATCCGCATGACCAGCACCTCACGGTGGGTCGAGGACAGCACCTGCATGAGATCGCGTGCCGCCCGTCGGGTTTCCATCGCCAGTGCCCGCTCCTCGGGTCCCGCCTCGTTCATCGGCGCGTCCGGGAACTCCGCGACCGGGTAGGCCGGGTGCTGCTGCGCCCGCCGGAACGAGTCGGCCACCTTGTTCGCCGAGATGCCGTAGACGAATGCCAGGAACGATTTGCCCTGATCCCGGTAGCGCGGGATGGCCTGCACCGTCGCCAGGCAGACCTCCTGCGCCACATCGTCCGCGGTCACCTGCAGGTGACCCGCGCCGCCCATCCGTGCCGCGCAGTAGCGGCGCACCAGCGGATACACGATCTTGAGAATCTCCGAGACCGCCTCCCGGTCACCGGCGGCGGCCGGGCCGATCAGCTTCTCCAATTCCGCTGCGGCGCGCCGGGACTCCGATGACGCCACACTTCCTGCTTTGCCTCCCCGCCCCGCCGGGTGCCGGCGCGAGGCTGCCGTCTGCACCGCGGTCCCGAGCCCCTCGCCCCGGTCCTGCGCTGCCACTGCCTTGCCGTCGGTAACCAACTCCGCGATCCTTTCTCCGATGAGCTGCTGAGAGCTTCTGAGAAAGATCGTGCTCGCCGGGAGCCCGCCGAAATAGGTACCCCAGGGGTGGGTTGGTCACCCCCTTCCGTCCCCCAATGGCGCCGAAGGTGTTGCGCCCTGGACATTTAGCGCGATAAGGACCCGATCGGGCGGTTGTCTAGCCCGCGGATTCCGGGGCTTTGGCGGACGAGGAGGGCAGATGGCCCGCCTTGCGCACCGCCCAGAAGGTCACCAGTGCCGCCACGGCGGTCAGCGGCCAGCCCATGGCGATGCGCGCCACGGCCAGCAGACCGGTGCTGTTGGCGTCGTAGAGGTAGTTCTGCACCAGGTAGCGGGCCACGAACACCACCGCCCACACCGCGGTCGCGATGTCGTAGAGCCGCATGACGCGCTTGTCCGACCGCCACTCGGTGCCGTGCCCGTTGAGCGCACCCCAGATCACGCCCGCCAACGGCCAGCGCACCACCAGCGACATCAGGAACACACCGCCGTAGACCAGGCTGGCGTAGATGCCGAACAGGAAGAAGCCCTTGGCCTCCCCCATCCGGTAGGCGATGAACGCGCACACGCCCACCCCGAGGAAGCCCGAGATGGCCGGCTGGATCGGACCGCGACGCACCAGGCGCCACACCAGGATCGCCGCGGCCACGCCCAGCGACGCCCAGATGGCGGCGGTCAGCCCGCGCAGCGAGTTCACCGGCACGAACACCAGCACCGGCAGCGAGGAGTAGATCAGGCCGCTGAGGCCGCCCATCTGCTCGAGCAGCGTCTGTTCGGGTTCCTGCTCGCCCTCGTCGTCGGCGGCGTCCCGGGCGGCGCGCTCGGCGTCGACCAGCGCCTGCATGTCCTCGTCCAGCAGCGCGTGGTCCATGCGCAGTGGCGGTTCGTCGCCCGAGACGGCATTGAGCTGGACCGTGGGCGGATCGAACGGGGCTGGCGCGCCGAAGGACTCGGTGCGATCACGGCCCTGGTCGCCGTTGCTGGTGGGGTTAGGCATGAGTGTCAGGAGTTCCCGCGGAGTTCGTAGTAGGGGTTGTAGATGACCTTGCCGCCGTCGCGTTCGCCGACCCGGCCGCGGACCAGGATACGACGGCCCGGCTCGATTCCCGGGATGCGACGCCGCCCGATGAAAACCAGCGCCACACTGTCGGTGCCGTCGAAGAACTCGGCTTCCACCTCAGCGCCCGCCGATTTGGGACAGGCCTCGACACTGCGGAGCCGGCCCAGCATGGTGACTTCCTCACCGCGCCGGCACTCCGATGCCCGGCACGCGCCCGACGCCTCCGACGTCTCGGCGAGCTCCTCGGCATCCAAACGATCCAGGTCCTCTGTCAGGCGCCGGCCGAGCCGCCGGAAATAGCCCGACGGGGTGTCCTTCCCACCCGCGGATGGCATCTCGCACGCTCTCCTGTAGAGCTCGACGGCGTGGGTCTCACGTCGTTCGTTCCTTCCACGGCGCCCGGCGGTTTGCCATCCGGCCGCCTGTGGCCGTACCTCCGCCACTGTAGATGGGACGGCCTGCACCCGCCACGCACGCCGGTCACCAGTACTCTCGATCGGTGCCCGATCTACCACGTCCGGCGGTCGCCGTCGCCCTGCCCGGAACCGGCTCCGACGCCCATTTCGCCCGCCGCGCCTTCGGATCCGCTTGCGCCGCACTGGATCTGCCGTTCCTGGCGGTCGACCCGGACCCGCGCGGGGTGATCGACAGCTACCGCAGCGCCCTGGACGCCGCCGCGCGCTCGGGCCCGGTGCTGATCGCGGGCATCTCGCTGGGTGCGGCCGTCGCCGTCGACTGGGCCGCGCACCACCCGGACTCGGTGTACGGCGTGGTCGCCGCCCTGCCCGCCTGGACCGGCGCCGACACCACCGGCTGCCCCGCCGCCCTGAGCGCCGCCGCCACCGCCGCCCAGCTGCGCGCCGACGGCCTCGACGCCGTCCTGACCCGCATGCGCGAATCCAGCCCCGCCTGGCTGGCCGAGGCCCTCACCCGCTCCTGGACCTCCCAGTGGCCCGAGCTGCCCGCCGCCCTGGAAGAGGCCGCGGCCTACCGCTGGCCCGAACCCGAGGTCCTGGCCGCCGTCACCGCCCCCGTCGAGGTCATCGGCGCGATCGACGACCCCGTCCACCCGTTCGTCGTGGCCGAACGCTGGGCCACGCTGCTCCCGCACGCCACGCTGCACTCGATCACCCTGGACGAACTGGGCGCGGACCCGTCGGTCCTCGGCGCGCGGGGTATCAACGCCCTGCTGCCCCGCCGCATCCCGACCCCCTGACCGGAATCCGTCCCCGCCACGACGTCCGTCCGTGACTCGCGGCGGGTCGCGCTCACCACAGTCCGGTGACCGCGCTGCGCACCTTCATCGCGCCGAGAGCGAAACGGGGCTCCGCCACTGTGGCGGAGCCCCGTTTCGCTTGTCGTGCAGCCGAATCCGGGCAGACCGGTCCGGACCGTCCGGTCAGTTCAGGCCGAGCTGCTGCATGGCCGAGCCCTCCGCGCCACGCCGCGGTTCGGTAGGCGCCTGCTCGGGCTGGAAGGCCGGGCCGCCCTGCATGGCGGCCATCTGGGCCTGCATGGCCTGCTGCTGGGCGGCCAGCTGCTGCTGGTGGGCGGCGGCGAGCTGGTCGGCCAGCTCCTGGGGTAGGACCACCGGCAGCGGTTCACGCACCGGCAGCGGCTCGTCCCCGCGGCGCACCACGGTCTCGCTCATGACCGCGCGAGCCGCGGCCACCAGTGGGGTGTTCTCGTCGGCCGCACCGGTCGGACCGGCCGCGACCAGGCGCACCATCCAGCGGTAGCCGTCCACGCCGATGAAGCGCAGATCCGCGCCCTGGGTCACGGCGTGCAGCTCACGACCCCACGGGCCCTGCACCACCGACACCTGCGCGCCGTCCTTGCGCAACGTCTCGGCCAGATCGGCTGCCACCGAACGCCATTGGCCCGAGGTCTTGGGAGCGGCGTAGGCCGCCACCGTGATCCGGCCGTGCTGGGTGGCCAGGTGCACCGCCTGCGGCGCGCCTTCGGGGGTCATCTCGACCTGCAGCTGCCCGCCCGGCGGCACCGGCACGATGACCGAGCCCAGATCCAGGCGCTGCTCGGCGATCGACTCGAGCCGGTCGGCGACGTCCTCGTAGTCGTAGGGACCGGTCTCCGGGCCGCGGGCGGCGGGCTCGTCGAACTCCTCGAATTCGTCTGCCGCGTAGCCGGTCTCGTCGTCCGCGTCCGCGTACTCGTCGTACTCGGTGTACTCGTCGTCGTACTGCGACGCGTCGTCTCTGTCGCCGCCCTTGTTCTTCTTGCGTCTGAACACCATCGTCATGCCTCCTTGCCGGTCGCCTGACCCGCCCCACCGGACTGCGCGGACAGGCTGGCGTGCCCACCGCTGGATCCGTATCCTCCTGCGCCGCGCGTGGTGTCGTCGAGCGCCTCGACCTCGACGAAGTCCACCAATTCGACCTTCTGCACCAGCAACTGCGCGATGCGGTCACCCCGCCGGAGCTCGATGGCCGTACGCGGATCGTGATTGATCAGGCACACCTTGATCTCACCGCGGTAGCCCGCATCGACCGTGCCGGGGGTATTGACAACCGACAGTCCCGCCTTCGCCGCCAGGCCCGACCGCGGGTGGATCAGCCCGACCGTGCCGATCGGGAGCGCCACCGCGATGCCGGTGCCGACGAGCACCCGCTCCCCCGGTTCGATGATGACGTCCTCGGTGGTGCACAGGTCCACGCCGGCGTCGCCCTCGTGGGCACGCGTCGGTACGGGGATGCCGGGATCGAGCCGCAGCAGGGGAATAGGTGGAATACCGGTCACGTAGGCCGAGCCTACGCGTTCCGCCTCTCGGTCATTGACCTAGTCTGAGGTCGTGTCCGACCAGCCCCCTCAGGTGACCATGGATCCCAAACAGCAGACCGAGCCCCTCTACACCGAGCGCCTCTGGGTGCCGCTGTGGTGGTGGCCCGTCGCGCTCGTCGTGACGGGGCTGCTGGCAGCCGAAATCCACATGGGCGCACCGGGAGTGCGGGCGTGGCTGCCGTACGTGCTGCTGTTCCCGGTGCCCGTGTGGGTGCTGCTGTGGTTCTCCCGCCATCGCGTGGAAGTGGCCCTCGACGATGCCGGTGTCCCGGAACTGCGCACCGATCGCGCGCACCTGCCCGCGACCTTCGTCAAGCGCGCCGCACCGGTGCCGACCAGTGCGAAAAGCGCGGCGCTGGGCCGACAGCTCGACCCCGCCGCGTTCGTCCAGCATCGGGCCTGGATCGGGCCCATGGTGTTGCTCGTGCTCGATGATCCGGATGATCCGACGCCGTACTGGCTGGTCAGTACGCGTCGTCCGGAACGCATCATCACCGCACTCGGCCTCGAGAACGCGGCCGAGCAGTCCTGATTCATCGAGATTCCGCGCCCCGCTGCGAAGCGGTCTTTCCGCCCTGCTTCGCACAGGGGATTTTCCGCAGCCCCGTCCGGTCCGCGCTCGGCGGACCGAGCGCGGGCTGACGGATTGCGCTCCGGGACCGTGCCTTACGCGGCGCAGTCCATGCAGATCATCTGACCGCCGGACTCGGTGGCCAGTCGGCTGCGGTGGTGCACCAGGAAGCAGCTCGAACATGTGAATTCGTCCGCCTGCTTCGGGATGACCCGGACCGAGAGCACTTCCTCGGAAAGGTCCGCGCCGGGAAGCTCGAACGATTCCGCGGTATCGGATTCGTCGATATCCACGACGGCGGACGCGGCTTCGTTGCGGCGAGCCTTCAGCTCCTCCAGCGAGTCCTCCGATACGTCGTCGGATTCATTGCGCCGCGGTGCGTCATAGTCGGTTGCCATGTCGTCTTCCCCTCGTCCTTACTCCGTATATCCCGGACCGGCACCCTCCTGCCCGGCTCCTGGCAGGAGCCGGATCGGGTAGGGATGCCGCCCCGCCCGTGGTGTACGTCACGCGTACACCGGTCACAGATCCGAGCCGGATACTCCTCATCCGCACCGGATCGCGCTCGGTCAACGCAGGACATGCCCTTGTTGTTCCCGAAATCGAACCCCAGTTTCACCCGGGTTGTACGATCTGGGCCGCCAGACAATAGCGGACCCCGGGACAAAAGTCGCAATCAAAACCCCTGCGAGTTGAAACTGAGGGGTAATCGTCACCGACAAGGGAACTCTTCGAGATCTTCCTGGCGGCGTCCGAGACCTCCCCGCCACACCCAGCGGCCGACTTGCCGTGGCCGTTCACACGACAATCGCGACGTTTTCGTAGAGTGTGGGCGTGGTTTCACTGATCACCCAAGGTAACTCGACCGATCCGGACGGACGGTCCTTCATTCGGCGGCGCTGGGAGCCCTGGGCGGCCATGGTGGGCGTCATCGCTCTCATCTGCGTCGGCGTGTGGTTCAAGGCGCTGACCACGAGCGAGGGTGACCAGGGTGCGATGGCCTGCAACTCCCCCAGCCCCGCCTCGAGCACGACCGCGGCCCAGCCCGCCCCCCTCGGCGAGCGGGTGGGGGCCTCACGATTGCGGGATGTGGAGCCCGCGGCCCTCGCCCAGTCGAAGGTGCGCGTGTTCAATGCAAACGGCCAGCGCGGCCAGGCCGCGCACGTGGCCTCCGAGCTGGGTGACCGCGGTTTCGCCAGTGCACCGGACGTGCAGATAGGTAACGATCCGGTGTACGTGAACGGCGACCTCGAATGTACCGGGCAGATCCGTTTCGGCGTGAAGGGCCGGCCCGCGGCGGCGTCGGTGCAGCTGGTGGTGCCGTGCGCCGAGCTCATCGAGGATCAGCGCCAGGACGACACCGTGGACATGGTGCTGGGCTCGCTGTTCCGCGATATCCGGCCCGACACCGATGCCGAGGAGGTGCTGAAGTCGCTGAAGAACCCGACGCCCGGCACCGCGCCGGCCATCGACCCCAAGCTGCTGGAGGCCGCGCGGCACGCGAAGTGCTGAGAATCTCTTTCGCGGGGTGTGTGCTCTGACCGGCAGACCCGGCGCGTAACTCCAACCGGCGCAACCAAATATATGAACCGGATAACACGAATCGCCGCGATCCTTCGATCGCGGCGATTCGTTTTGCCCGGTCCGGACCGGCGGTCAGGGGTGCCCGGTAGTCGTCCAGCCCTCTGTCACGGCACCGGGATAGGGGTGGTGACATCCAGACGCCTGAACAGACCGAACAGTTCATCACCGATGCCGGGGGCGGCGGCGGACACCAAATCGCCTGCGGTGCCCGGCGAGTCGGGTGCGGGCGGCAGGATCAGGCGTGCGCCCGCCTCGGTGGCGATGAGCGCGCCCGCGGCCCAGTCCCACAGGTTCAGGCCGTGCTCGTAATAGGCGTCGGTGCGGCCCTCGGCCACGGCGCACAGGTCCAGCGCCGCCGAGCCGAAGCGGCGGATGTCGCGAATGTGCGGCAGCACCTGCGCCACCAGCTCACCCTGACGGATCCGGCGCTCGGTGGCGTAGGCGAAGCCGGTGGCCACGAGCGCCATGGACACCGCGTCGACCTGGTTGGCGCGCAAGGCAATCGGCGCGCCTCCCGGGGCGGTGCCGTCCACGCTGGAGTCGGCGCGGTGCGCACCCAGGCCGAGCCCGGCGCTGTAGGTGACCGCGTGCGCGACATCGGCGACCGCGCCCGCGACCGGTCGGCCGCCGCGCACCGCGCCCACCGACACCGAATAGGACGGGATGCCGTAGACGAAGTTGACGGTGCCGTCGATGGGATCGACGACCCAGTGCACCAGATCCGGGTCGTCGGCCAGGGTGCCGCCGTCCTCTTCGCCGACCACGCGGTCGCCGGGGCGCAGTTCGGCGACCAGTTTGCGGACCAGCTGCTCGGTCTCGGTGTCGACGATGGTGACGGGGTCGGTGGGGGTGCTCTTGGACTGCACGGCGTCCTGCTCGTGCGCCCCCGGTCCGAAGACCTGCGGTCGGCGCGCGCGGACGTGCGCGGCGGCGGTCTCGGCCAGATACACCGCGACGCGGCGCAGTTCGGCGATATCGGACGTGTCGGTGGTCGTGGCGGCGGCGGGGACGGGGACGGGGACGGGGACGGGGACGGGGACGGTGGAAGTGAAATTCGATTCCGGCACGAGCACCATCGCAGCACAGATCCGGCATCCGGCGCATTAGGCTTGTCGTGCACGACACAAGGTGGAGGTCGATCGAGCGGTCATCGGCCGGTGGCTTCGACTCGCCGGCATCCCAGGAAAACGAGGAGTGGTCCATGTCCGATCCCGGACGCGCGTTCGGCATCGATATCGGCGGCAGCGGTGTGAAGGGCGCCGAGGTCGATCTCGCGACCGGCGAGCTGGTCTATGAGCGCATCAAGATCGCGACGCCGCATCCGGCCACTCCGAACGCGGTCGCCGAGGCGGTCGCCAAGCTCGTCGCCCAGTCCGGTTGGGAGGGCCCGGTCGGCATCACCATGCCGAGCGTGGTGCTGCACGGGCAGATCCGCACGGCCGCCAATATCGACCCGACCTGGATCGGCATCGACGCCCGGCACCTGTTCTCGGTGGCGCTCGGCGGTCGCGAGGTGACCGTCCTCAACGACGCCGACGCGGCGGGCATGGCCGAGGACCGGTACGGCGCGGCAAAGGATCTCGACGGGCTGGTAGTGCTGCTCACCTTCGGCACCGGTATCGGATCGGCCGTGCTGTACAACGGCGTGCTCGTGCCCAACAGCGAGCTCGGGCACATGGAGGTCGACGGCCGCGAGGCCGAGCACCGGGCCGCGGCCTCGGTCAAGGACCGGGTCGGCATGTCCTACCCG
Source organism: Nocardia sp. NPDC004860 (assembly GCF_040609015.1). Classification (NCBI taxonomy): domain Bacteria; kingdom Bacillati; phylum Actinomycetota; class Actinomycetes; order Mycobacteriales; family Nocardiaceae; genus Nocardia; species Nocardia sp. NPDC004860. Next base: position 185,248 of record NZ_JBEXJI010000007.1, read on the forward strand.
GAGTGGGCGCGGGAGGTCAGCAAGGTGCTGGTCACCTTGGAAAACCTGTTCTGGCCGAACGTGTTCGTCGCGGGCGGCGGCATCAGCCGCGACTACCAGGAGTGGATTCCGTTGCTCACCAACAGAACCCCCGTGGTACCTGCCGCGCTGCGCAACACCGCGGGCATCGTCGGAGCAGCCATGGCGGTGTCAGCCGGGATCGCACCGTAAGTAAGCTGGTTCGATCGTTACAATGGAACACATGCCCGGCGGTAGGCCGGAAACCGACACCGGCACGAGAGCCGGTTTACCCCCCGACAGAACCGCTCCGCCGGATCACCACTCTGGCGTGACGCCGCACGAGACCGTCACGAAAGGGCGTACGTGGTAGCCACGAATACCCGAGAGACCGCCGAATCGGCCGAGGCCGCCGACTCAGCAGACACCACCGCAGCACGGCCGGTCAAGAAGGCTGCCGCGAAGAAGGCCCCGGCCAAGAAGGTCGCGGCGAAGAAGACCGCGGCCAAGAAGACCGCGGCGAAGAAGGCGACCAAGGCCACCGCCAAGAAGACGGCGGCGAAGAAGGCCTCGCCGAAGAAGGCCGCGGAGCCCGGCGCCGAAGGCGCTGAGGGCGACGAGGTCATCGACGACGATTCGCTGGAGCTCGACGACCTGGGTGACATCGAGATCGACGAGGACGACCTCGACGAGGACGACCTGGTCGACGAGGTCGAAGAGGACGAGGAAGGGGAGGCCGGCCCGGCCGCTCCCGCCCCCGAGGGTGAGGAGGCCGAAGAGGCCGACGAGCCGTCGGAGAAGGACAAGGCCTCCGGTGACTTCGTCTGGGACGAAGAGGAATCCGAGGCGCTGCGCCAGGCCCGCAAGGACGCCGAGCTCACCGCCTCCGCCGACTCGGTCCGCGCCTACCTCAAGCAGATCGGTAAGGTCGCGCTGCTCAACGCCGAGGAGGAGGTCGAACTCGCCAAGCGCATCGAGGCCGGCCTCTACGCCACGGAGAAGATGCGCGAGTTCGCCGAGAAGGGCGAGAAGCTGCCGGTGCAGTCGCGCCGCGACTTCCAGTGGATCATGCGCGACGGCAACCGCGCCAAGAACCACCTGCTGGAAGCCAACCTGCGACTGGTCGTGTCGCTCGCCAAGCGCTACACCGGCCGCGGCATGGCGTTCCTGGACCTGATCCAGGAGGGCAACCTCGGTCTCATCCGCGCGGTCGAGAAGTTCGACTACACCAAGGGTTACAAGTTCTCGACCTACGCGACGTGGTGGATCCGCCAGGCCATCACCCGAGCCATGGCCGACCAGGCCCGCACCATCCGCATCCCCGTGCACATGGTCGAGGTCATCAACAAGCTCGGCCGCATCCAGCGCGAACTCCTCCAGGACCTGGGCCGCGAGCCCACCCCCGAAGAGCTCGCCAAGGAAATGGACATCACGCCCGAGAAGGTGCTGGAAATCCAGCAGTACGCGCGCGAGCCCATCTCCCTGGACCAGACCATCGGCGACGAGGGCGACTCCCAACTCGGCGACTTCATCGAAGACTCCGAAGCCGTAGTCGCCGTCGACGCGGTCTCCTTCACCCTCCTCCAGGACCAGTTGCAGTCGGTCCTCGAGACCTTGTCGGAGCGCGAAGCGGGCGTAGTCCGCCTCCGCTTCGGCCTCACGGATGGCCAGCCCCGAACCCTGGACGAAATCGGCCAGGTCTACGGCGTCACCCGCGAACGCATCCGCCAAATCGAGTCCAAGACCATGAGCAAGCTCCGCCACCCGAGCCGCTCCCAGGTCCTGCGCGACTATCTGGATTAGCGATCACCCGAGTTTGGGGGGGGGGGGGGGGGGGGGCGGGGGGGCCCAAAACATAAGAAACACCAGCACAGCCAAGAACAACACACAACACCAAAAAAAAAAAAAAAAAAAAAACAAACCC